>NZ_JBIRXG010000001.1:0-938065 GCF_044388685.1 Streptomyces sp. NPDC020192
GTTCACAGCGTCCTCGCTGTGTTATTTCAAAGGAACCTCGTCCCAGCAGATGCTGGAGACGGGGTATCAACATATCTGGCGTTGATTTTTGGCACACTGTTGAGTTCTCAAGGAACGGTCGCTTCCTTTGTACTCACCCTCTCGGGCTTTCCTCCGGGCTTCCCTTCGGTGTTTCCGACTCTATCAGATCCTTTCGGCGTCTGATTCCCGGTCGGCGGGTTGTCTTCGGGCTTTTGGGCTTTCGCCCGTCGGCCTTTCGACATTCACTACGTTAGCTCATTTCCTCGGCGACTCATAATCGAGTCTCGCGAGTTCGAATTTCGGGCACGCGGGCGCGCCGAAATCGACCCCGGCGAAGGGGTTGAAGCTAGGTAGTGGGGTGGCCGCTCCGGCTGCTGGCGATTGCCGTACCCGGTTCAGCGGCTTGGGATACATTACGCACCTTCCAGGGACGCGTCAACTTGAGCGACGCCTCGGTACATGCGCCCGATAGGGGCTGACTGTCGGGTCGTCAGCGATCCAGTAGCGCCACGGATGGACATCGCCGTTGCCGCCCTCTCCGGCGACTCCGGTGCGAGGACCGTTCCGTACCTGGTGAGCGGGGATTTTCGTGCCGGTCAGCATCCGCAACGGTGTCTTGCCGCGCGCGCACGCGTCCGTGCCGTTCAGGGCGCGATCGACCTCGAGGGCGGTGGCCAGGCGGGCCGGGCCTTTGGCCAGTTCCTTGTCGTTGCGGGCCGAAAGTCGACGTTTACGGGCGAGGTCGGTGCCCTCGACGACCTCGCCGGCGCGCAGCAGGACGGCGCTCGCCCGGCCCTCGGGACCGCAGACGAGGTTCATGCAGTGCCACATGCCGTAGGTGAAGTAGACGTACACATGACCGGGCGGGCCGTACATCACCTCGTTGCGGGCGGTGCGGCCACGGTAGGCGTGGGAGCCGGGGTCGTTCGGGCCGTCGTACGCCTCGACCTCCGTGAGACGGACGGCGATCGGGCCGTCGGGGGTCGTACGGACCAGGATGCGGCCGAGGAGGTCCGGGGCCACCTCCAGGACCGGGCGGTCGAAGAACCCTCTGGGCAGTGGCGTACGGTCCGGGGGCGCGATCATGCCGTCCGAGGGTAATGGAGACCGGGCGCGGCGCCGGCGGAACCGGTCAGGGGCGGGGCGCGTTTGTAGGGGTCAAGGGTCCGTTCGTAAAGGGAGAGTCAATGGCGTTCAAGAAGCTGCTCGCGAGTCTCGGTGCCGGTGGGGCCTCGGTGGAGACCGTGCTGACCGAGGTCAACGTGGTGCCGGGCGGCGTCGTCCAGGGTGAGGTGCGAATCCAGGGCGGGTCTGTGAACCAGAACATCGAGGGGCTGTCCGTCGGGCTGCAGGCCAAGGTCGAGGTGGAGAGCGGCGACCAGGAGTACAAGCAGGACATCGAGTTCACCAAGGCACGGCTCGGCGGGGCCTTCGAGCTGCAGGCCGGCGCGGCGCACGCGGTGCCGTTCGGGCTCGAGATCCCCTGGGAGACGCCGGTCACGATGATCGACGGGCAGGCGCTGCGCGGGATGCACATCGGGGTGACGACCGAGCTGGCGATCGCACGCGCCGTGGATTCCGGCGACCTGGACCCGATCCACGTACACCCGCTGCCGGCGCAGAAGGCGATCCTGGACGCCTTCATCCAGCTGGGCTTCCGCTTCAAGAACGCGGACATGGAGCGCGGGCACATCCGGGGGACGCGGCAGACGCTGCCGTTCTACCAGGAGATCGAGTTCCACCCGCCGTCGCAGTACCGGGGCCTGAACCAGGTCGAGCTGAGCTTCGTGGCCGACGCGCACGCGATGGACGTCGTGCTGGAGATGGACAAGAAGCCGGGTCTGTTCAGCGAGGGATCGGACACCTACCGGTCCTTCCAGGTGGGTCTGAACGACTGGCAGGGGACCGACTGGGCGGCTTATCTGAACCAGTGGCTGTCCGAGGTCGGCAGCAAGCGCAACTGGTTCTAGGCTCGGGGACTGCTGGTTCCAGATCTTCGATCAGGAGGTACCGAGGTGACCGAGCTCAAGCGGCGGCCGCTCCCCCACGATTTCCATCCGCCCGTGCCGTCGTTCACGGTGACGAGCGCGGACATCGAGGAGGGTGCGACGCTCAAGGACGCTCAGGTCCACGCGAAGGGCAACACCTCGCCGCAGCTGCGCTGGGAGGGTTTCCCGCCGGAGACCAAGAGCTTCGCCGTGACCTGCTACGACCCGGATGCGCCGACCGGCAGCGGGTTCTGGCACTGGGTCCTGTTCGACATCCCGGCCTCGGTGACGGAGCTGCCGGCGGGTGCGGGCGGCGGCACGTTCGAGGGGCTGCCCGAGGGCGCGGTGCATGTGCGCAACGACTACGGGTCGAAGGACTTCGGCGGTGCCGCGCCGCCGCCCGGGGACGGGCCGCACCGGTACGTCTTCACGGTGTACGCCGTGGACCAGGAGAAGCTCGGCCCGGACGCCGACGTCTCGCCGGCCGTCATCGGCTTCAATCTGCGGTTCCACGCCCTGGCGCGTGCGCAGCTCATCGGTGAGTACGAGAACCCCGCGCAGGGCTGAGCGCGACGTCGTGATTCAGCCAAGCGTTCATTGAACGTTTGTCCGCCTCCGGTCTTGGAAGTGATCGGAGGCGGGCATTTTTTATTGCGTTGTCCATCTCGGCGCGCCCGTCCAGAGTTGATCCAAGCCCGCCGGGGGTGGGCAGGTGCACACGGGAGGTGGGCTGGATGCGTGACACGCTGGTTCTGAACGCGAGCTTCGAGCCGCTGTCGACGGTGACCTTGAACCGAGCCGTCGTTCTGGTGCTGCAGGACAAGGCCGTGGTCGAGCAGGCCCATCCCGAGCTGCGGATGCGCGGTGCCGATGTGGACATACCGGCGCCTCGGGTGATCAGGCTGTGCAGGTACGTACGGGTGCCGTTCCGAAGACAAGCTCCGTGGTCGAGGCGGGGGGTGCTGGTCCGGGACCGGCACCGGTGCGCCTACTGCGGGCGCAGGGCCACGACGGTGGACCACGTGGTGCCCCGGGCGCAGGGTGGCACCGACTCGTGGCTGAACACGGTGGCCTCGTGCGCGGAGGACAATCACCGCAAGGCGGCCCGGACTCCGGAGCAGGCGGGTATGCCGTTGCTTCGCCAACCGTTCGAGCCCACTCCGCAGGACGCGATGTTGCTGGCGCTCGGGGCCGATGAGTTCGAGGCGCTTCCGGAGTGGCTGTCACAGCCCGCCGCGTAGCTCAATGGAGAGGGGCTCACCTTCCGGTCCGAGGAAGGTGAGCCCCTCTCCATGTCCGATGGGGGTCAGTCGATGCTCGGCTTCTCCCTGCGGTCCGTGCCGTTGTTCTGGGGCGGGATCGAGTTGCCACCGTTGCCCGAACCACCGCCCAGGGTGCCGAAGTTGCCCATCGCGCCGGAGAGGCCCTTGAGGGCGTCGCCGATTTCGCTGGGGACGATCCAGAGCTTGTTGGCGTCGCCCTCGGCGATCTTCGGGAGCATCTGGAGGTACTGGTAGGAGAGGAGCTTCTGGTCGGGGTCGCCGGCGTGGATCGCCTCGAAGACGGTGCGGACGGCCTGGGCCTCGCCCTCGGCGCGCAGGGCGGCGGCCTTGGCCTCGCCTTCGGCGCGCAGGATCTGGGACTGCTTCTCACCTTCGGCGGTGAGGATGGCGGCCTGGCGCGTACCTTCGGCGGTGAGGATCGCGGCGCGCTTGTCACGGTCGGCGCGCATCTGCTTCTCCATCGAGTCCTGGATGGAGGTGGGCGGTTCGATGGCCTTGAGTTCCACGCGGTTGACGCGGATGCCCCACTTGCCCGTCGCCTCGTCGAGGACGCCGCGCAGGGCCGCGTTGATCTCCTCGCGGGAGGTGAGGGTGCGTTCGAGGTCCATGCCGCCGATGATGTTCCGGAGCGTGGTGACCGTGAGCTGCTCGATCGCCTGGATGTAGCTGGCGACCTCGTAGGTGGCCGCCCGCGCGTCCGTGACCTGGTAGTAGATGACCGTGTCGATGTTCACGACCAGGTTGTCCTGGGTGATCACCGGCTGGGGCGGGAACGGTACGACCTGTTCGCGCAGGTCGATGCGGTTGCGGATGGTGTCGATGAACGGGACCACGATGTTGAGGCCCGCGTTCAGGGTCCGCGTGTAGCGGCCGAAGCGCTCGACGATGGCGGCGCTTGCCTGTGGGATGACCTGGATGGTCTTGATCAGGGCGATGAAGACCAACACCACCAGAATGACCAGGACGATGATGACCGCGTCCATCGTGCTCCCCGTGCCCCTCTCCGCCTCGCCTCTTCGGCAGATCTTATGGCTGTTGAAGATCTTGCTGGTCGAGTCTGACAGACTGCCGCCCAACTCGCGGGCCGGATGGCTCAGATGACGATGGCGGTGGCCCCCTCGATCTCCACGACGTCCACCTCCTGGCCTGCTTCGTAGACGCGCCCGGTGTCCAGGGCGCGTGCCGACCAGACTTCGCCGGCGAGTTTGATGCGGCCGCCGGAGCCGTCGACCCGTTCCAGTACGACGGCCTGCTTGCCCTTCAACGCGTCGATACCGGTGGCGAGTTGAGGGCGTTGTCTGGTGTGCCGGGCGGCGATGGGCCGGACGACGGCGATGAGGGCGACGGAGACGGCGACGAACGCGAGGACCTGGACCACGCCGTTGAAGCCGAGTGCGGCGACGACGGCGGCCGCGATGGCTCCCACCGCCAGCATGCCGAACTCCGGCATCGCGGTGACGACAAGCGGAATGCCGAGCGCCGCCGCGCCGACGAGCCACCACACCCATGCGTCGATGTCGTTCACATGGTCATGGTAGGGCCGGGGTCGGGCGGCGGACAGGGCGCGAACGGGAAGCGCGGAGGGCTCAGGACAGGGGCAGGCCCTGCGCGGTCCAGCGGTCGCCGACCTGCTCCACGACGAGCGGGAGGCCGAAGCAGAGGGAGAGGTTGCGGGAGGTGAGCTCCAGCTCGATGGGGCCCGCGGCGAGGACCTTGCCCTGGCGGATCATGAGGACGTGGGTGAAGCCGGGCGCGATCTCCTCGACGTGGTGCGTCACCATGATCATCGAGGGGGCGATCGGGTCGCGGGCGAGCCGGCCCAGGCGGCGGACCAGGTCCTCACGGCCGCCGAGGTCGAGGCCGGCGGCGGGCTCGTCCAGCAGGAGCAGCTCGGGGTCGGTCATCAGGGCACGGGCGATGAGGGTGCGCTTGCGCTCGCCCTCGGAGAGGGTGCCGAAGCGGCGGTCCACGTAGTCGGTCATGCCGAGGCGGTCGAGGAAGGCGCGGGCGCGCTGCTCGTCGACCTCGTCGTACTCCTCCTGCCAGTGGGCCGTCATGCCGTAGGCGGCGGTCAGGACGGTCTCCAGGACGGTCTGGCGCTTGGGCAGCTTCTCGGCCATGGCGATGCCGGCCATGCCGATACGGGGGCGCAGGTCGAAGACGTCGACCTTGCCGAGGGTGTCGCCGAGGATGGTGGCGGTGCCCTTGCTGGGGTAGAGGTAGCTGGAGGCGACGTTCAGGAGGGTGGTCTTGCCGGCGCCGTTGGGGCCGAGGATGACCCAGCGCTCGCCCTCCTTCACCGACCAGGAGACCTGGTCCACCAGAGCCCGGCCCTCACGGATCACGGATACGTCCTGAAGCTCCAGAACATCGCTCATGAGCGCGTTGTCTCCCCTTGCAGTGTGGCCGGTCTCGGCTGTCGCGTACGCCTGTGGCTCGGGCCGCAGTGCCGGTGGGCGCGGCCCTTATGAAATCTACGCCACGAGTGCCCCGCTCCATTCCATCGGTCCGGTCCTTAGGGTGGGGGCATGCTCTCGGAACCGCGTTCAGGACGCCTCGCCGCTTGGGGAAATGCCCTTTTGGCCGGACTTGTCTCTCCGGATGACGCCGCACTCGCCATCGTGGGCGAGGACGCGGTGCACCGGGTGGAGGGGCTGCCCGGGGAGTCCGCGCCGGTCGGGCTCACGCTCGCGCTGGGGCGGCTGCGCACGCTGGGGGTGACGGGGCTGCGGGTGGCGCTGCCCGCGCCCGGGCATCCGCTGGGGCTGAGCGGCCCGCCGGAGTTCAACGCGCGGGCGCTGGAGTCCGAGGAGGCGGTGATCTGCTTCGGGGCCGCGTTCGGGCTGGTGCCGGAGGTCCACGAGGCCGGGCCCGCGGGTGATGTGCATGCCGAGGTGGTCTGGCACGTACTGCCGGTACGGGAGGCGCCACCCGCCGACGTGCCGTCGCTGGGCGAGGCCGAGCGGGAGCTGGCGGAGGCGCTGCGCGAGGCGACCGAGGTGCTGTCGAAGCTGGACGTCGCCGGGTCGGGTCCGGTGGCGGAGGCGGCGATCGACGCGTACCGGGCGCGGGCCGAGCGCGGGCGTGAGGTGCTGGCGCCGGGATATCCGCCGCGAGCGGTGCGGGTGTTGAAGCTGGCACGGCGGGTGGCGCTGCTGGTGTCGCTGGCGTACGGGAACGGGCACGGGGGTGCGGTCAGTTCCAGCGAGATGGCGGCCCGGGCGGAGGCGTTGCGGCCCGTCGAGCGTACGGCGCGGCGGGCGCAGGTGGCGGCGTACAACTCCGTTGTGGAGGAGCGGGAGCGGGGGGCTCGGTAGGTCGCTCGGGCGCCCGGCGCCGGTGCGCGTACCGTGCGCCGGACACGTGACAGGCCTCCCGGTGCACTCGGGAGGCCTGTGGTCAGTGTCGGCGGGACGTCACTGGTTGACGCCGAGGTTGCCGAAGGCCGGGTTCAGTGCGCCGATGACGCTCGCGCTGTTGCCGACCACGTTCACCGGGATGTGCACCGGCACCTGAGCGACATTGCCCGAGACGACGCCCGGGGAGCCCTGGGCCTCGCCGGCGGCCTGGGCGCCACCGTGGGCGGAGGCCAGGCCCGCACCGGCGGCCACGAGGCCACCGGCCACCATCGTCACGGCCGCTGCCTTCTTCAGGTTCTTCACTTTCCAACCCCTCCTAAGCGTTCACCACGGCGGTTCGCCGCGGCACGCACTGGAGAACGGGCGGGCCGGCCGAAGGATGCGCCGTCCGGGTGACATTCCCACGACGGTATGAATCTCAGTCCGGAGCCTGACCCTCAGGGTTGCCGTACGTGACGGTCGCGGTGAGCGGCGGGGAGGGCGTCGGGGAGCGCTTTCAGCTGGTCACGCCGTGGCGTACGGCCCACAGCGCGGCCTGGGTACGGTCGGCGAGGTCGAGTTTCATCAGGATGTTGGAGACATGCGTCTTGACGGTCTTCTCGGACAGGACGAGGGCGCGGGCTATCTCGCGGTTGGAGCGGCCGTCCGCGATCAGGCCGAGCACCTCGGTCTCCCGCTCGGTCAGTGAACCGCCCCTGCCCTGGCCGGAGTTTGCCTCCTCCTGGGAGAGCAGGGCGTCGGCGACCTCGGGCTGGAGCAGGATGTGGCCGGCGTGCACGGAGCGGATGGCACCGGCGAGGGCGTCGGGGTCCACGTCCTTGTAGACGTATCCGGCGGCGCCCGCGCGCAGGGCGGGGACGACCGTGCGCTGTTCGGTGAAGCTGGTGACGATCAGCACGCGCGCGGGGTTGGCGAGTTCGCGGAGCTTGCGCAGGGCGTCGATACCGTCCATGCCCGGCATCTTGACGTCCATCAGGACGACGTCCGGGCGCAGTTCCTCGGCGCGGGCGACTCCCTCGGCGCCGTCGGCCGCCTCGCCGACGACCTCGATGTCGTCCTGCACCTCCAGGAAGGTCCGCAGGCCCCGGCGGACTACCTGGTGGTCGTCGACGAGCAGCACCTTGATCGGGTCAGCCACCGGGGACCTCCATCTCGATCGTGGTGCCCTTGCCGGGCACCGATTCCACGGTCAGTGTGCCGCCGACCCCGCTCGCCCGGTCCCGCATCGAGACCAGGCCCAGATGCCGTCCCGCGCGGCGGACGGCCTGCGGGTCGAAGCCGCTGCCGTCGTCGCCGACGCGCAGCACGGCTCCGCCGCCGCGCCGGTCGACGCTCACCGCGACGTGTTCGGCGCCGGAGTGGCGCAGCGCGTTGTGCAGGGCCTCCTGGGCGACCCGGAGCAGGGCTTCCTCCTGGGCGGCGGGCAGGGCGCGGAAGCCGTTGCTGGTGAAGGTCACGCGCGCGGTGTGGGCGCGGTCGAGGACCTGGGTCTGGGTGCGCAGGGTGGCGATGAGGCCGTCCTCGTCGAGGGCGGCGGGGCGCAACTCCACGACGGCGGCGCGCAGTTCGTCGGCGGCCTCGGCGGCGAGCGTGGCGACCTGGTGGAGTTCGCCCTTGGCGCGGGCGGGGTCGCGGTCGACGAGGGCCGCGGCGGCCTGGGCGGTCAGACGCAGGGAGAAGAGCTTCTGGCTGACCGCGTCGTGCAGTTCGTGGGCGAGGCGGGAGCGTTCCTCGGCGATGGTCAGCTCGCGGCTGCGTTCGTAGAGCCGGGCGTTGGTGAGGGCGATGGCGGCGTGCTGGGCGAGGATGGAGAGCAGCTCCTGGTCCTCTTCCGTGAAGCCGCAACTTCCCTCCGGCTTGGGGCGCGGGGGGTGTGGGGGGTGTGGGGGGTGTCCCCCCACAGAATGCAGCTTGTTGGCGAGGAACAGGGCGCCGATGACCTCGTCGCCGTCACGGATGGGCAGGCCGAGGAAGTCGACCAGGTCGGGGTGGGCGGAGGGCCAGCCCTCGAAGCGGGGGTCCTTGCGTACGTCGGCGAGGCGCTCGGGGCGGGCTTCGCGCAGCATCGCGGCGAGGATGCCGTGCTGGCGGGGCAGCGGGCCGATGGCCTTCCACTCGGCGTCGCTGACGCCGTCGACCACGAACTGGGCGAAGCCGCCGTGGTCGTCGGGGACACCGAGGGCGGCGTACTGCGCGTCGAGCAGCTCGCGGGCGGAGGCGACGATCGTCTTGAGGACGTCGCGCACCTCCAGATGCCTGCTCATGGCCAACAGCGCGGAACTGACCGCGGCGAGGCCGGACCGGGGGCCTTGACTCATGTCCTCACGGTACCGGCGGGGTGTGACAGCGGGGATCGGACCTGTGACGGCCCGGGTCCGGTCCGCTGGTCGTAGGACCGCCGGTGTAGGTCCCCGGGCCCCGGACGTGCGGTGTACGCCGAAGGGCCCCTGCGGTTTGCGGCCCGCGTCCGAGGCGGCCCGGGTGGTGCCGTTCCTACGTTGTGGTCACGGCCCGGCGGCGGGCGGTGGACGACGAGGGGACGGTAGTCATGCCGGTGGCGATCATCACGGGGGCCTCGAAGGGGCTGGGGCGGGCGCTGGCCGAGGGGCTGGCCGCGCGGGGCTGGGATCTGGTGCTGGACGCGCGGGGTGCGACCGCGCTGAAGGAGGCCGCGGAGGCGCTCGCGGGGCACGGCACGCGCGTGGAGGTGCTGCCCGGTGATGTCACGGACGCCGGGCACCGGGCCGCGCTGGTGGCCGCCGCGCGCCGGCTGGGCGGGGTCGATCTGCTGGTGAGCAATGCGAGCGCGCTGGGCGCCGAGCCGCTGGTGCCGCTGGCCGAGCTGCCGGTGGAGGGGCTGCGGCGGGCGCTGGAGGTGAATGTGGTGGCAGCGCTGGGGCTGGTCCAGGAGGCGCTGCCGCTGTTGCGTGGGGCGTCGGCCGGGACGGTGATCGCGGTCAGCTCGGACGCGGCGGCCGAGGCGTACGGGACGTGGGGCGGCTACGGCGCCTCGAAGGCGGCCCTGGACCAGCTCGCGGCGGTGCTGGGCGTGGAGGAGCCGGCCGTGCGGGTGTGGGCGGTGGACCCCGGGGACATGGCGACCGACCTGTACGCGGCGGCCGTACCCGACGACCCCGACCCGCGTCCGGCGCCGGCCGCCGTCGTACCGGCGTTTCTGCGGCTGCTGGACGAGCGGCCGGTCAGCGGGCGGTATGCGGCTTCGGCTCTGCTGGAGCGCCCATGAGGACCGCCTTCCGGGTCCCCGAGGAGCTGTCCGCGCGGGTGCCGGCCGAGCAGCGGGGGCCGGGACTGGACCGGGACTGCGTACGGCTGCTGGTGTCGCGCGGTACGGAGGTGACGCATCACGGGTTCCGTGAGCTGCCGGGGCTGCTGCGGGCCGGGGATCTGCTGGTGGTGAACACCTCGCCCACGCGGGCCGCCGCGGTGAGCGGGCGGATCGGGTACGCGCGCGTGGTGGTCCATTTCTCCACGCGCGGCGACGACGGACGGTGGGCGGTCGAGCTGCGGGAACCGGACGGCCGGGGCACCACGCGCGCGCGTACGGGCACGTGTGCGGGGACAACGGTGTCGCTGCCGGGCGGGGCGCGGCTGGTACTGGAGGAGCCGCTGAGCGCGCGCGGGGAGCGGCTGTGGTGGGCGCGGGCCGCCGGGGCGGACGTAGGGGACGTACTGAGGGGGCACGGGCGGCCGATTCGTTACTCCTATACGCAGCGGGACCAGCCACTGTCGGCGTACCAGACGGTCTTCGCGCTGCCGTCCGCGGACGGGCAGGGCAGTGCGGAGATGCCGAGTGCGGCGCGGCCGTTCACGGCGCCGCTGGTGGCGGAGCTGGTGAGCCGGGGTGTGCAGTTCGCGCCCGTCACGCTGCACACGGGGGTGGCGTCGGCGGAGGCGCACGAGCCGCCGTATCCGGAGCGGTTCCAGGTGCCGGAGGCATCGGCTCGGCTGATCAACGCCGTGCGGGCCGGGGACCGGCGGGTGGTCGCCGTGGGGACGACGGCCGTGCGGGCCGTGGAGTCGGCGGCCGGGGCGGACGGGGTGGTGCGGGCGGCCGAGGGGTGGACGGATCTGGTGGTCACGCCGGAGCGCGGGGTGCGGGTGGTGGACGGGCTGCTGACCGGGCTGCACGAGCCGGAGGCCTCGCATCTGCTGATGCTGGAGGCGGTCGCGGGGCGGGCCGCGGTCGACCGTGCCTACGACGAGGCGCTGCGCGGGCTCTATCTGTGGCACGAGTTCGGCGACGTCCATCTCATCCTCCCGGAGGAGGGGTCTCACGCAGAGCGTTGCGATGGCAACTCATGGTGAAACCGTTACGTCTCCGATGTGAGGCCGCACATAGGGCCCACGTCACGTACGAACGGGCATAGGAGATAAAGCATCCCCACATGAACGGGACAGACGGTCTAGTCTGTCCCGTTTTGCCCTTCCCTGATCCACTACCCGGGATCGTACGTCACATCTTTGCCTGGGAATTTTGCGCCAGCTAAGAATTGCTCCCGTCGCTCAGCGCCGTGGGTCACCGGCCCGCGGCGTTCGTGCGGGAGGAGCCGATTCTCCCGGCGGACGCAGGAGCGACCTCCGCGCTCACGAGAGGTCCATATGCCCAAGCACGTTCTCACCCGAGTTCATAGTCGCGCCCTGACCAAGCAGGGCAAGATCGCCGCCGCCGGCGTCGTCGCACTCGGCACCGCCGCCCTGGCCTTCTCGGCCGTCCCGGGCCACGCCGAGACCGTCACCACCGGTGCCCCGGCCGCCGCCGCCCAGGTCGCGAGCAGCGCGGCGCTGAAGAACGTCAAGGGCACGGTCACCGACCAGCTCGCCACCGAGACGGTCAAGCTCGACTCCCTCGCCGCGAAGAAGAAGGCCGCCGACGAGGCCGCGGCGAAGAAGGCCGCCGACGAGGCCGCGAAGAAGGCCGCCGCCGAGGCCGCCGCGAAGAAGGCCGCCCAGGACCGTGCCGCCGCCGAGGCCGCGAGCCGCTCGGCGCAGCGCCCGCAGATGGAGATGGTCGCCGCCACCAAGACGTACGCGAACAACCTCGACGGCTGGATCCGCGAGTCCCTGGACATCATGAGGGCCAAGGGCATCCCCGGCTCCTACAGCGGCCTGCACCGCAACATCATCCGGGAGTCCTCGGGCAACCCGATGGCCATCAACAACTGGGACATCAACGCCGTCAACGGCATCCCGTCCAAGGGCCTGCTGCAGGTGATCCAGCCCACCTTCAACGCCTACCACGTGGCGGGCACGTCGTGGAACATCTACGACCCGGTCGCCAACATCACCGCCGCCGCCAACTACGCGGCGCACCGCTACGGCTCGATGGACAACGTCAACAGCGCGTACTGAGGCCTGGCGCGGACCTCTCCGACGTAACGACGTAACGCCGAAGGGCGGCACCCCGTCACGGGAGTGCCGCCCTTCGGCGTTCTCGCTGCACGCGCGCGTGCCTACTTGCGCATGACCTCCGGCTCGTGGCGGCGCAGGAAGCGGGCCACGAAGAAGCCGCAGATCACACCGAGTGCGATCAGCGCGACCATGTCCAGGGTCCAGGCCCCGCCCGTGTGGTTCCACAGCGGGTCGGTGCTGCTCGGGTTGTCGGTGTTCGGCGCGATGTTGTTGAAGTCCAGCGTGGCGCCAGCCGCGGCCACCGCCCAGCGCGACGGCATCAGGTACGAGAACTCGTTGACGCCGAGCGTGCCGTGCAGGGTGAACAGGCAGCCGGTGAAGACGACCTGGATGATCGCGAACATCACCAGCAGCGGCATGGTCTTCTCGGCGGTCTTCACCAGCGAGGAGATCACCAGGCCGAACATCATCGAGGTGAAGCCGAGCGCCATGATCGGCACACACAGCTCGAACAGCGTCGAGCCGCCGAGTACGACGCCCTGGTCCGGGATCTCGCGGCTGGAGAAGCCGATCACGCCGACCAGCAGGCCCTGCAGCACCGTGACGGCGCCGAGCACGACCACCTTCGACATCAGGTAGGCCGACCGGGACAGACCGGTCGCACGCTCCCGCTCGTAGATGACCCGTTCCTTGATCAGCTCACGGACCGAGTTCGCGGCGCCCGCGAAGCACGCGCCGACGGCGAGGATCAGCAGCACCGTGGTGGCCGTGCCGTTCGGGATGTGCGCGCCGGTGCGCGGGTTGATCGCGGCGTTGACCAGCAGGCCCCGCTTGTGGTCGATCAGGAGGCTGACCGAGCCGAGCACCGCCGGCAGGATCACCGTCAGCGCCAGGAAGCCCTTGTCGGAGACGATCACCGACACATAGCGCCGGATCAGGGTCATCAGCTGCGAGCCCCACGCCTGCGGCTTGGGCGGCTTGATGGCCTGCGGCGGAGGCATGTGCGCGGGTACGGACTGCGGAGCGGCCGCGTCGATGTCCGCCGCGTACATCTGGTAGTGCTGCGAGCCCTTCCAGCGGCCCGCCCAGTCGTAGTCGCGGTAGTTCTCGAAGGCGGAGAAGACGTCGGCCCAGCTGTCGTAGCCGAAGAAGTTCAGCGCCTCCTCCGGCGGGCCGAAGTAGGCGACCGAGCCGCCCGGCGCCATCACCAGGAGCTTGTCGCAGATCGCCAGCTCGGCCACCGAGTGGGTGACGACGAGGACCGTACGGCCGTCGTCGGCGAGGCCGCGCAGCAGCTGCATGACATCGCGGTCCATGCCCGGGTCGAGGCCGGAGGTCGGCTCGTCCAGGAAGATCAGCGACGGCTTGGTGAGCAGCTCCAGGGCCACCGAGACACGCTTGCGCTGGCCGCCGGACAGGGAGGTGACCTTCTTGTCCTTGTGGACGTCCAGCTTCAGCTCGCGCAGCACCTCCTCGATGCGGGCGTCGCGCTCGGCCGCGGTGGTGTCGGCCGGGAAGCGCAGCTTGGCCGCGTACTTCAGGGCCTTCTTGACCGTCAGCTCCTTGTGCAGGATGTCGTCCTGCGGGACCAGACCGATGCGCTGGCGCAGCTCGGCGAACTGCTTGTACAGGTTCCGGTTGTCGTACAGCACCTCGCCCTGGTTGGCGGGCCGGTAGCCGGTCAGCGCCTTGAGCAGGGTCGACTTGCCGGAGCCGGACGGGCCGATGACCGCGATCAGGGACTTCTCCGGGACACCGAAGGAGACGTCCTTCAGGATCTGCTTGCCGCCGTCGACCGTGACGGTCAGATGGCGCGCGGAGAAGGAGACCTCACCGGTGTCGACGAACTCCTCGAGCCGGTCACCGACGATCCGGAAGGTGGAGTGGCCGACGCCGACGATGTCGTTCGGGCCGAGCTGGACCGAGCCGCCCTTGGGCACCGGATGACCGTTGACGTACGTGCCGTTGTGCGAGCCCAGGTCGCGGATCTCGAAGCGCCCGTCGGGCGTCGAGTGGAACTCGGCGTGGTGCCGGGAGACCTGGAGGTCGGAGACGACCAGCTCGTTCTCCAGGGCACGGCCGATGCGCATCACACGGCCGATGGAGAACTGGTGGAACGTGGTCGGGCTCCGGTCGCCGTAGACCGGCGGCGCCCCCGCACCACCACCGGGCGCCTTCTGCGCGTACTGCTCGGCGGGACCCGCCTGCTGCTGCGGGAACGCCGATGCCTGCGGCTGCTGCCAACCGCCCTGTTGCGGTGCCGACGCCTGCTGCGGTACGGCGCCCTGCGGGGCCGCCGCTGCCTGCTGCGGCGCCTGCTGGGCCCAGCCCGGAGCGGCGGCCTGCGCACCGGCGCCCTGCGCGGCGTACGGCGCGGGCTGCTGCTGCGCGGCCGCGGCACCGGACAGATTCAGCCGCGGTCCGTCGGTCGCGTTGCCGAGGTGCAGCGCCGAGCCCGGGCCGATCTCCATGTGCTGGATCCGTTGGCCCTGCACGAACGTGCCGTTGGTGCTGCCGTGGTCCTCGATGACCCAACTACGGCCGTTGAAGCTGACCGTTGCGTGCCGCCAGGACACCCTGGCGTCGTCGAAGACGATGTCACCCTGCGGATCGCGGCCGAGGGTGTACGGCCTGGACGGATCCAGCGTCCAGGTCCGTCCGTTTGATTCCAGAACGAGTTCAGGCACTCCATGCCCCACTGAGTTGTCCCCCGAATTACCCCCATCACAGGGAGTCTAGGGATGTCGAACATCGGGGGGAACTATTTCAGGCTCCGCCCCCTGACCGAAACCCGGGCCTTGTCACCGATGCACCTGTGCGCTCCAACTCGCGCCGTTGACGGGGTTGAAATCCGTCCGGAGAGTGGTAATCCCGGCGAGGGGGACACACTCTGCCGTGCCGTCGCGCCGCGGTTCGGCGGGATCTGCCATGAGGTGCCATGAGGGGATCGGGGGGTCTGCCATGAGCTCAGCCACGCGTGCGGGGACGGCACGGCGCACCGGAAAAGTGCCGTGGGTCGACGCCATGTTGTCCGCGGTCGCGGCGGTGAGCTGGGCGTTGATCGGGATGGCCGGCACGGCCGCGCTCGGTCTGCATCTGCTCCAGGCGGACACGGCGGGCTCACTGGGCCCCATGACGGCGGCCGTTGTGGCGCTCGGGGCGGGTGGTTCGGTCTCACCGTCTGGCGATGTGTCCGCTTTCGGACTGAAAGGCGCCGAGGCGCACACGGCCATCGAGATCACGCCACTCGGGGTGAGTCTGGTCGGCGCCCTGCTGTTGTCGTGGTTCTTCCTACGGTCCTTGCGCACGGCCGGAGTTGTCATCGCGCCCGCCGAACTCCTCGCGCGCGTGGGCACGATGGTCGTGCTCTTCGTGGCGATGCTGGGCGGTCTCGCCTGGGCCGGGCACGACGTCGTCACCATCGACGGCGGCTCGCTCGACACGGACAAACTGCCGGGCGCGGGCGGCAAGGGAGGCGGCGGACTGACCCTGCCCGGCCTCGGGGACGTGAGCGGGCTCTTACCGCACCGGATCGGCGGCCTGATCCACGCCAAGGCCGGCGTCGGCTTCACCGTGGACACCCCGGCCACGCTGCTGGGCGGCCTCGGCTGGTGCGCCGGGGTCCTGCTGATCGCCCTGCTGGCGGCCCGTCGCGCCCCGCTGCCGCCGGGCTGGTCCGCGGTGCACCGGGTGGTACGGCCGGCGGTCTCGGCGCTCGTCGCCGTCCTCCTGCTGGCCGTCGCGGCTGGGCTCGCCGCGGCGGCGTACGCGGCGATCGGCGACGACCATCCCCGCCGGATCGCCGGCGCGGCCCTGCTCGGCGCTCCGAACGGCGTCTGGCTCGGTCTGCCCCTCGGGCTGTTCGTCCCCTGGGACGGCCACGCGACGGGCCTCCTGCGCACGGTCCTCCCCCACCCCCTGGATCAGCTCATCGGCACGAACTCCGACCGGCCGGTGACCCTGAGCCGACTGGCCGGCCTGGACGGCCGGGTGTGGCTGCTGGCGGTGGCGGCCGCGCTGGCGATGCTGCTGGCGGGCGTGCTCACGGCGGTCCGCACGCCGGTGGTACGACGGTCCGACGGCGGCCTGGGCAGCGAGGGGCGCCCGGTACGCACGCCGGGGGCACGGCCGGCTGACAGCGCCCTCGACCGTGTGAGGTGGCCGGGCGACACCGCCCTCGGCCATGGGGTACCGCCGTCCGGCAGCCCACCCGGTCGTGAGGCGCGGCCGTCCGACACCGCCCTCGGCCTGGCCGCTCGCTGTGCCCTGCGTCTTGGCGTCGTGACCGCCCTCGCCCTCCCGTTCCTCGCCTGGTTGACCGACGTCTCCGTGACCGCGTCCCTGTCCGTCCTCGGCTTCGACGCCTTCGGCGCGGGTGTCGTCCTGCACGGCCACCTCGGCGCCGGGCTGCTGCTGGGGGCGGTGTGGGGTGCGGGCGCCGGAGCGGCGGGGGCGCTGCTGGCCTGGGTCACGGGGGCGGCGGGGTGGGGGGCCGTGTGGGCGGCTCGCGGAGCGTCGGCAGCGGTGGCGGCCGACCGGACCGGGGGCGAGGAGGAGGTGTACGGCCCCGGGCGCGGGGGCGGGGCCGAGGCTTCGGGGTACGGCGGCGCTGGTGCCGGGGACTCCGGGCGCCCCGGACACGGCGACGGCATCGGGCCGTACGCGCCGGGTACGCCGTACCGACCGCCGAACCCGGACACCAACCCCTATCTCCGGGTACCGGAAGACCTCCAGGAGCCGACGGACGACAGGTCGAGGGCCGCCGGGCACGACCTGTACGGCGCTCCGACCGTCGCCGGGCCGCTCGACCCCGCTCCCCCGCGTCCTCGACGCCGTCCCACGCCGCGGCCCGGTGAGCGTGCGCAGCGGCCGGACGGCACCGAGTGGCCACCGCCGCCCCCGCCACCCCCGCCACCGGCACCGCCGGGGAAGCCGAAGCGGCACGGGTGACTCCGTCGCCCTTGGTTGCGCTCCTTGTACGGGGGCACGATCCCGGGTGAACAGGCCGTCTCCCGATGGCAAGATCCCCGACACCGGCCGGACATCCATTGTTCCGTGTCCGTCAGGCGGACCTCGGCGGCGCAGGGCACGGGGTGCCGGATACGGTGGTGACACCATGAGCGCTTCGCAGACCTCCGCTTCACAGACCCCCGAGGTCCCCACTCTCCTCGTCAAGATCTTCGGCAAGGACAGGCCGGGCATCACGGCGGGCCTGTTCGACACCCTGGCCGCCTACCTCGTCGACGTGGTCGACATCGAGCAGGTCGTCACCCGGGGCCGACTGGTGCTGTGCGCGCTGGTGACCCAGCCGCCGGCCGGCCTGGAGGGCGACCTGCGGGCCACCGTGCACAGCTGGGCCGAGTCGATGAAGATGCAGGCGGAGATCATCTCCGGGCACGGCGACAACCGTCCGCGCGGTCTCGGGCGCTCGCTGGTGACCGTGCTCGGCCATCCGCTCACCGCCGAGTCGACGGCCGCCGTGGCCGCCCGGATCGCAAAGACCGGCGGCAACATCGACCGCATCTTCCGGCTCGCCAAGTACCCGGTGACGGCGGTGGAGTTCGCCATCTCCGGCGTGGAGACCGAGCCGCTGCGCACCGCCCTGGCCTCCGACGCGGCGGCACTGGGTGTCGACATCGCGGTCGTCTCGGCGGGTCTGCACCGGCGCGCCCAGCGGCTGGTGGTCATGGACGTGGACTCCACCCTGATCCAGGACGAGGTCATCGAGCTCTTCGCCGCGCACGCCGGCTGCGAGGACCAGGTCGCCGAGGTGACGGCGGCGGCGATGCGTGGGGAGCTGGACTTCGAGCAGTCGCTGCACGCGCGCGTGGCACTGCTGAAGGGGCTGGACGCCTCCGTGGTGGAGAAGGTGCGCAACGAGGTCCGGCTGACGCCGGGCGCGCGCACCTTGATCCGTACGCTGAAACGACTCGGCTACCAGGTCGGCGTCGTCTCCGGCGGCTTCACCCAGGTCACGGACGATCTGAAGGAGCGGTTGGGCCTGGACTTCGCGCAGGCCAACACGCTGGAGATCGTCGACGGCAAGCTCACCGGCCGGGTCACGGGCGAGATCGTGGACCGGGCGGGCAAGGCGCGGCTGCTGCGCCGGTTCGCCGCGGAGGCCGGGGTGCCGCTGGTGCAGACGGTGGCGATCGGCGACGGCGCCAACGACCTGGACATGCTGAACGCGGCCGGTCTGGGGGTCGCCTTCAACGCCAAGCCGGTGGTGCGCAAGGCGGCGCACACGGCGGTGAACTTCCCCTTCCTCGACACCGTGCTCTATCTGCTGGGCATCACGCGCGAAGAGGTCGAGGCGGCCGACACGCACGACGAGGACTGAGGCGCTCCGGCCGCGCCCGGACGCAGCGGCCGCCCGGACGGAAAAGGGCCCGGTGCCGCGAGGTGCCGGGCCCTTCCGCGTATGGGTGGGTCAGTCGGCGGGTGCCCAGTAGTCCGTGAGCGTGGCC
Source organism: Streptomyces sp. NPDC020192 (assembly GCF_044388685.1). NCBI lineage: Bacteria > Bacillati > Actinomycetota > Actinomycetes > Kitasatosporales > Streptomycetaceae > Streptomyces > Streptomyces sp. NPDC020192. Next base: position 18,489 of record NZ_JBIRXG010000001.1, read on the forward strand.
ACGCCCGGCTCGAGGCTCTTCCAGGGGCCGTCGAAGGACAGCAGGGCGAATCCGGCGGGCGGGAGGCCGCGGCGCTCCATCCGCTCGCGGGCATCGCCCTCGGCCGCTCCGGAGAGGATGCCGGCCAGGCCGTGCGCACCGGGGTTGTGGCCGATCAGGATCACGTTGCGCACGTCGTCCGGGGTCTCGTTGAGCACGGCGATCAGCTCGCCGGGCGAGGCCTCGTAGATCCGCTCCTCGTAGACGGTCCTCGGGCGCTCCGTCAGTTCGTGGACGGCGAGCTTCCAGGTCTCGCGGGTCCGGACCGCGGTGGAGCACAGGGCGAGATCGAAGGCGATACCGGTGTCGGCCAGCTTGCGTCCGGCGACGGCGGCGTCCATGCGTCCGCGCTCGGCGAGGGGACGCTCGTGGTCGGACACCTGGGGCCAGTCGGCTTTCGCATGCCGGAAGAGGACGATCCTGTGAGGTTCTGCGGTGCTCATGAGCCCCAGCTTCGCATGAAACAGGCCATGTGGCGCAGGGAGTTGATACGCGGATTCACCGCGCGCGGGGGCTCCGGGTCAGCGCGCGAAAAGCTGCCGGGCGCGCTCGAAGAGCTGGGTGATCGCGGGGTCGCCGCTCGCCGCGTGCGCGTCCGACGGGTTCAGTATCAGCAACAGCAGCGCGACGAACGCGAGCGCCGGCAGGGCGAGGGCCCACCAGGGCAGCCGGATGTCCACACCGCCCGTGGTCGCCGGGTGGGGCCGGGAGTGGGTACGGGCCGACATGATCGCCTCCGTGGGACTTCGAGCGGGTCCGTGACCGCCGTGCGCGGTCACATCTCGAAGCTACGGAATCGGGGGCCGCCAACCCATCCGGACTTCCACCCAGTTGACCCTGACCCTTACCCCCTAAGGGATGGGGGGCTAGCCCCACCAGCGGCCGGGCGGGACGGCCGGCAGAGAGCCCGTCGGTGGCCGGAAGGCGACCCTCAGGGGAGGTGACCTCCGGCTGGAGCCGCCCTCAGGGGGAGGCGATGATCGCGATGACGGCGATAACGGCGAAGATGGCGAAGAACGAGCCGAAGACGATCAGCATCTTCCTCTGGCCGTTCTGCGGGTTCGGGTCGAGCACAGGCTGCATGCCGTCAGTGTCGCACCCGCCCCCCGCGCGCGTGCCGTCGGGGTGACCCGCTCAGCGCGCCGTCGCCTCGTCCTCCACGATGCGGTTGCGGCCCGCCAGGAAGCCGACCAGGATCTGCGGCACCATCAGGCCCGCCATGAGGGCGATGGGCAGACCCCAGCCGCCGCTCTGCTGGTAGAGCACGCCGACCAGCAGCGGGCCGGGGATGGAGATGAGGTAGCCGGTGCTCTGCGCGAACGCGGACAGCTGGGCCACACCCGCACCGCTGCGGGCACGCATGCCGACCATCGTCAGGGCCAGCGGGAAGGCGCAGTTGGAGATGCCGAGCAGCACGGCCCAGGCCCAGGCGCCGCCGGCCGGCGCCAGGTACAGGCCGGCGTAACCGGCCAGCCCGCACACGCCGAGGACCAGCGCGATCGGGCCCTGCTGGGGCAGCCGGGTGGCGACGCGCGGGATGACGAAGGCCAGCGGCACGCCCATCACCATGGTGACGGCGAGCAGCACGCCCGCGGTGCCGGCCGGGACGCCGGCGTCCCGGAAGATCTGTGCCATCCAGCCCATGGTGATGTAGGCGGCGGTGGCCTGGAGGCCGAAGAAGACGGCGAGCGCCCAGGCGGTACGGCTGCGGGTGATGCGCAGGGGCGCGGGCTGTTCCCCGGCCGCGCGGACCGGCTCCGGCCGCTCGGCGGGCGCGGTGCCGCGGTCGCGGACGAGCGGCAGCCAGGGCAGGACGGCGACGGCCGCGAGGGCGGCCCACACGGCGAGGCCGGGCTGCCAGCCACCGCCCAGGGCGTCGGTCAGCGGCACGGTGATCGCGGCGGCCAGCGAGGTGCCCATGGCGAGGGCCATCGAGTACAGGCCGGTCATGGAGCCGACACGGTCGGGGAACCAACGCTTGACGATGACCGGCATGAGCACGTTGCTGACCGCGATGCCCATGAGGGCGAGGGCGCTGGCGGCCAGGAAGCCCGCCGTACTCCCGACGTACGGCCGTATCAGCAGGCCCGCGGTGATGGCGGCCATGCCGGCACACACCACGGCGGCCGGGCCGAAGCGGCGGGCCAGGCGCGGGGCGGTGACGCCGAAGACGGCGAAACAGAGCGGGGGCACGGACGTGAGCAGACCGGCCACGCTGCCGCTCATGCCGAGCCCGTCGCGGACCTCCTCCAGGAGGGCGCCAAGGCTCGTGATGGCCGGGCGGAGGTTCAGTGCGGACAGCACGATGCCGACGACGACCAGACGGGTCGCCCACGCGCGCGTGCGGGCCGCGCCGGGGGTGGTCGTCTCCGTGGTGCCCGCCACGGCTGCGGTGCCGCGTTCGGTCGCCGACGTCGCCGTACGGGTCGGCGCCGTACGGGTCTCAGCCGTACCTGTCTCAGCCGTACGGGTCTGCGTGCTCCGGGTCGCGGTCCGGTTCTCCTCACTGGCCATGCGATCCATCATAGAATGATGGGATGATTGGCTGTCCATTCCCGGGACGTCCGGACCCGGGCCTGTCGTGCGAAGGTGTGCCATGCCCCTGAGCCACCCGCGCCGTTCGGCGCTGTCCGAGCAGGTCATCGCCGCACTGCGCCACCAGATCACCTCCGGCGAGTGGCCGGTCGGCTCACGTATCCCGACGGAACCGGAGCTGGTCGAGCAGCTCGGCGTCGCCCGCAACACGGTCCGCGAGGCCGTCCGCGCGCTCGCGCACAACGGTCTGCTGGACATCCGGCAGGGCTCCGGCACCTATGTGGTGGCGACGAGCGAGCTGGCCGGCGTGATGCACCGCCGGTTCGCCGACGCCGACCCGCGGCACATCGCCGAGCTGCGCGCCGCGCTGGAGTCGGCCGCGGCGAAGCTGGCCGCCGAGCGGCGCACCGAGAAGGACCTCAAGCAGCTGGACACGCTCATGGAGCGGCGCGAGGAGGCCTGGGAGACGGGCGAGGCGGAGGCCTTCGTGACCGCCGACGCCACCTTCCACCTGGCCGTCGTGGCCGCCTCCCACAACGACGTGATGACGGCGCTGTACGCCGACCTGGGCGAGGTGCTGCGGGACTGGCTGCGCGCGGACGTCGGGGCGGAGCTGACCCCGGAGACGTACATGGATCACACAGGGCTGATGGACGCGATCCGCACCGGGGACGCGGAGGCGGCCGCGGCCGAGGCCGCGAGCTATCCGTTCCTGTGCCGCCCGGGCCGGTTCAGCGCACCTTCTGGTGGCTGATCCAGACCGAGCGGACCTCCTTCCAGCACCGGCCCGTGAGCCGTACGGTCAGGGCGGGCGCGGTGTCCACCGGTGCGCTGTCGGTGCCGATGTCCCACCAGCGGGCGCACTTGATGTGCAGGCGTACGCGATCGGTGTCGACATAGGGGTTGTGGCAGTAGGCCACCACGTGGGAGCCGTGCACCGTCGTCCGGCAGGCGGCGCCGAAGAGGCTGGGCGCGGGCGGTTTTCCGTCGGCCACGCGCGCGTGGGGCATCGCGTCGTACGGCAGGGAGAGCACGAGGGCCACGGCCACGGTCACCGGGACCAGGCTTCTGGACAGGCGCACAAGGGGACCTCCTCGGCCGGGCTGGGGAGGATCGCGTGAGGTGAACGCGTACTCCAGGGTGCGCCGTTGGAACGGGTGCCCGCCCGGCGGGTGAGCCGAACGGGTGACACCCGGAACGGCGAGAGGCACATCGGCCGGCCCGCTCACCCCGCCACCACCCGAGCACGAACGACCGGCACCGGACGGCACACCACCGACCGCCCGTACCTGCCACCGTCCCGCTACCCGCCGATGCCCAGCCCCGGCCGGCTGCGGCTGGCGCGGGGGGCGCCGACCGCGGGCTCTCCGCACCGACGTCAGACACACGCCGACCCCAGGCCGGGCCCGCACCTCCCGTCCCCCTTAGTGCGCCCCTCCGACCTCCGGCACGCCCCCGACACGGCCGAGGCCCGCGCCCCCGGAGGGGTGCGGGCCTCGGCCGTCGGCTGTGCCTCAGCGGCAGCGTCACGCGCCGATCGCGTGCAGGCCGCCGTCGACGTGGATGATCTCGCCGGTGGTCTTCGGGAACCAGTCGCTCAGCAGGGCGACGATGCCGCGGCCGGCCGGCTCCGGGTCCTTCAGGTCCCACTCCAGCGGGGAGCGGGTGTCCCAGACGGCGGCCAGCTCGGTGAAGCCCGGGATGGACTTGGCGGCCATGGAACCGATCGGGCCCGCGGAGATGAGGTTGCAGCGGATGTTCTGCTTGCCCAGGTCGCGGGCGATGTAGCGGCTGGTGGCCTCCAGCGCGGCCTTGGCCGGGCCCATCCAGTCGTACTGCGGCCACGCGTACTGCGCGTCGAAGGTGAGGCCGACGACGGAGCCGCCGTTCTGCATCAGCGGCAGGCAGGCCATGGTCAGCGACTTCAGGGAGTACGCCGAGACGTGCATGGCGGTGGCGACGGACTCGAACGGGGTGTTGAGGAAGTTGCCGCCGAGCGCGTCCTGCGGCGCGAAGCCGATGGAGTGCACGACGCCGTCCAGGCCGCCCAGCTCCTCACCGACGATGTCGGCCAGCCGGCCGAGGTGCTCGTCGTTGGTGACGTCCAGCTCGATGACCTTGGTGGGCTTCGGCAGCTTCTTGGCGATGCGCTCGGTCAGCGTGGGCCGCGGGAACGCGGTCAGGATGATCTCCGCGCCCTGCTCCTGGGCCAGCTTGGCCGCGTGGAAGGCGATGGAGGACTCCATCAGCACGCCGGTGATCAGGACGCGCTTGCCCTCGAGGATTCCGCTCATGGTGATCAGTGACCCATTCCCAGTCCGCCGTCAACGGGGATGACGGCTCCAGTGATGTACGAGGCGTCGTCCGAGGCGAGGAACCGCACCGCCGCGGCGATCTCCTCGGGCTGCGCGTAACGGCCGAGCGGCACCTGAGACACGATGTTCTCGCGCTGCTCGTCGGTGAGCACCTTGGTCATGTCGGTGTCGACGAAGCCGGGCGCGACGACGTTGAAGGTGATGTTGCGCGAGCCCAGCTCACGGGCGAGGGACCGGGCGAATCCGACCAGGGCGGCCTTGGAGGCGGCGTAGTTCGCCTGGCCCGCCGAGCCGAGCAGGCCGACGACGGACGAGATCAGGACGACGCGGCCCTTCTTGGCGCGGAGCATGCCGCGGTTGGCGCGCTTGACGACCCGGAAGGTGCCGGTGAGGTTGGTGTCGATGACCGAGGTGAAGTCCTCCTCGGACATGCGCATCAGGAGCTGGTCCTTGGTCACGCCGGCGTTGGCGATCAGTATCTCGACCGGACCGTGCTGGTCCTCGATCTCCTTGTAGGCCTGCTCCACCTGCTCCGGGTCGGTGATGTCGCACTTGACGGCGAGGAAGCCGGCCGGCGGCTCACCCGACCGGTACGTGATCGCGACCTTGTCCCCTGCATCGGCGAATGCGCGGGCGATGGCGAGGCCGATGCCCCGGTTTCCTCCGGTGACGAGAACCGAGCGGCTCAACGGATCACCCTTTCGATAGCGGTCTGAAGCGTCGTACGACCCGCCCGAACACGTCGATGACAGGCGGCTTCATCGAAAACCTATCGGTAGCGCCGCGCGCTCGGGGAAGTGGGCACCGACAGTGGCTCATGCGAGTCGCTGTCGGGTTTCTACAGTCGGCCGTCGGACAGTCGAGGGAGCGGAGGACGCCTGGAACCCTGGTCGCGAGGTCCCGCACCTCCTCGGTGAGTCCGTGACCATGCGGTCCAGATCGGCCGAGGTGCCTTCAGCGGACCTGTGGGGGTCCTGTCCGCCCCGTCTTAAGAGCCGCACCGCGCTTGGGGAACCCCGGTGATCACCAACCGGGCGGTACCTCGACGGCCCCGGCCGGATGTCGCCAGGGCCCGAGGGAAAACCCGCATGTACGGAGCGTGCGGGACATGTTTGACTTCCGTATCGGCGATTCGGACGGTCCACGCAGGACGGACCAGGTGGTAGCAGCGAAGGGAATCCCACCCGTGCCTCATGAAATCGATCAGTCGTTCCTGGCACTGCCGCTGAGGGCCCTCGCCGACGCCGCGCTCGCACGCGCGCGTGCGCTGGGGGCCGAGCACGCGGACTTCCGGTTCGAGCGGGTGCGCAGCGCCTCCTGGCGGTTGCGGGACGCCAGGCCCGCCGGATCGTCGGACACCACCGACCTCGGGTACGCGGTCCGGGTCGTGCACGGCGGTACGTGGGGCTTCGCGTCCGGGGTGGACCTGTCCCTGGACGCGGCGGCCAAGGTCGCCTCGCAGGCGGTGGCGATGGCGAAGCTGTCCGCCCAGGTGATCAAGGCCGCCGGGTCCGATGAGCGGGTGGAGCTGGCGGACGAGCCCGTGCACGCCGACAAGACGTGGGTGTCGTCGTACGAGATCGATCCCTTCTCGGTGCCCGACGAGGAGAAGGCGGGGCTGCTGGCCGACTGGAGCGCGCGGCTGCTGGCCGCGCAGGGTGTCGACCATGTGGACGCCTCGCTGCTCACCGTGCACGAGAACAAGTTCTACGCCGACACCGCCGGGACCGTGACGACGCAACAGCGTGTACGGCTGCACCCCCAGCTCACCGCCGTGTCGGTCGACGAGTCGAGCGGCGAGTTCGACTCGATGCGGACCATCGCGCCGCCCGTCGGCCGAGGCTGGGAGTATCTGAGGGGCACCGGCTGGGACTGGGACGGCGAACTGGAGCGGATCCCGGAGCTGCTCGCCGAGAAGATGCGGGCGCCGAGCGTGGAGCCGGGCCTGTACGACCTGGTGGTCGACCCGTCCAACCTGTGGCTGACCATCCACGAGTCCATCGGGCACGCGACGGAGCTGGACCGGGCGCTCGGGTACGAGGCCGCGTACGCCGGCACCTCCTTCGCCACCTTCGACCAGCTGGGCAAGCTGCGGTACGGCTCCGAGCTGATGAACGTCACCGGCGACCGCACCGCCGAGCACGGCCTCGCGACCATCGGGTACGACGACGAGGGCGTCGAGGCGCAGTCCTGGGACCTGGTGAAGGACGGCACGCTGGTCGGCTACCAGCTGGACCGCAGGATCGCGAGGCTGACCGGGTTCGACCGCTCCAACGGCTGCGCGTTCGCCGACTCCCCCGAGCATGTGCCGGTGCAGCGCATGGCCAATGTGTCCTTGCGGCCGGATCCCGCGGGGCTGTCCACCGAGGATCTGATCGGGGGCGTCGACCGGGGCATCTACGTGGTCGGCGACCGGTCGTGGTCGATCGACATGCAGCGGTACAACTTCCAGTTCACCGGGCAGCGCTTCTTCAGGATCGAGAACGGGCGGATCACCGGGCAGCTGAAGGACGTGGCGTACCAGGCGAACACGACCGACTTCTGGGGGTCGATGGCCGCCGTGGGCGGTCCGCAGACCTACGTCCTCGGCGGCGCCTTCAACTGCGGCAAGGCCCAGCCGGGACAGGTGGCCTCCGTGTCGCACGGGTGCCCCTCGGCCCTCTTCAAGGGCGTCAACATTCTGAACACCACGCAGGAGGCCGGTCGATGAGCGCCCGTAGCAACAAGCCGCACGAGGTCGTGGAGCAGGCGCTCGCGCTGTCGCGGGCCGACGGCTGTGTCGTCATCGCCGACGAGCACTCGACCGCCAACCTGCGCTGGGCGGGCAACGCGCTCACGACGAACGGTGTGACGCGCGGCCGTACGCTCACCGTGATCGCGACCGTGGACGGCAGGGAGGGCACGGCGTCCGGTGTCGTGTCCCGGTCGGCCGTCACGGCGGACGAGCTGGAGCCGCTGGTGCGGGCCGCCGAGGCGGCCGCGCGCGGTGCCGGGCCCGCCGAGGACGCCCAGCCCCTGGTCAGCGGGGTGCCGGAGTCACCCGACTTCGTGGACGGGCCCGCCGAGACCTCCTCCGCGGTGTTCGCCGACTTCGCCCCGGCGCTCGGCGAGGCGTTCGCACGCGCGCGTGCGGGCGGGCGGGAGCTTTATGGCTTCGCCAACCATGAGCTGGTGTCGACGTATGTGGGTACGTCCACGGGTCTGCGCCTGCGCCACGACCAGCCCACCGGCACGCTGGAGCTGAACGCCAAGTCGCCCGACCGGCTGCGCTCGGCCTGGACCGGCCGTTCCACGCGGGACTTCAAGGACGTCGACCCGGGCGCCCTGGACGCCGAGCTGGCCGTACGGCTCGGCTGGGCGGAGCGGCGCGTGGAGCTGCCCGCGGGCCGCTACGAGACGCTGCTGCCGCCGACTGCGGTCGCGGACCTGCTGATCTACCAGCTGTGGTCGGCGTCGGGCCGGGACGCGGCCGAGGGCCGGACGGTGTTCTCCAGGCCGGGCGGCGGCACGCGCGTGGGCGACAAGCTGTCCGAGCTGCCGCTGTCGCTGCGCAGCGACCCGAACGAGCCGGGCCTGGAGTGCGCGCCGTTCGTGGTCGCCCACTCCTCCGGCGGCGACCAGTCGGTGTTCGACAACGGGCTGCCGGCGCACGCCACGGAGTGGATCGGCGCGGGTGTGCTGCGGCGTCTGACGACGACCCGGCACAGCGCCGGCCTCACCGGGCTGCCGGTCGCCCCCGCGCTCGGCAATCTGATCCTGGACGGCGGGGGCGACCGGTCGCTGGAGGAGATGGTCGCGGACACGGAGCGCGGGCTGCTGCTGACCTGCCTGTGGTACATCCGCGAGGTCGACCCGGCGACGCTGCTGCTGACCGGTCTGACCCGGGACGGCGTGTACCTCGTGGAGAACGGCGAGGTGATCGGGCAGGTGAACAACTTCCGGTTCAACGAGTCGCCGGTGGACCTGCTGGGGCGGGCCGCGGAGGCCGGGCGCACCGAGAAGACGCTGCCCAGGGAGTGGAGCGACTACTTCACCCGGGCCGCGATGCCCGCGCTGCGGATCCCCGATTTCAATATGAGCTCTGTCAGTCAGGGCGTATAACCTCGTAGGCGGTAGTCGCTCGACTGCCCGAAGATCATCTAGGAGACACGAGAACCGTGACGGACATCGTCGACGAGCTGAAGTGGCGTGGGCTCATCGCCCTCTCCACGGACGAGGACGCATTGCGCAAGGCGTTCGCGGACGGTCCCGTCACGTTCTATTGCGGCTTCGACCCGACCGCGCCCAGTCTGCACCTGGGCAACCTGGTGCAGATCCTCACGATGCGCCGCATCCAGCAGGCGGGCCACCGCCCGCTGGGCCTGGTCGGGGGTGCCACCGGTCTGATCGGTGACCCGAAGCCCACCGCGGAGCGCACCCTCAACGCGCCCGAGATCGTGGCCCAGTGGGTGGAGCGGCTGCGCGCGCAGATCGAGCCGCTGCTGGACTTCGAGGGTCCGCACGCCGCGGTGATGGTCAACAACCTGGACTGGACCCAGGGCCTGTCGGCCATCGAGTTCCTGCGGGACATCGGCAAGCACTTCCGGGTCAACAAGATGATCGCCAAGGAGGCCGTCTCCCGGCGGCTCAACTCCGACGCGGGCATCAGCTACACCGAGTTCAGCTACCAGATCCTGCAGGGCATGGACTTCCTGGAGCTGTACCGGCGCTACGGCTGCACGCTGCAGACCGGCGGCAGCGACCAGTGGGGCAACCTCACCTCGGGCACCGACCTGATCCACCGGGTCGAGCCGGGCGCCGTGGTGCACGCGCTGGGCACGCCGCTGATCACCAAGGCGGACGGCACCAAGTTCGGCAAGACCGAGTCGGGCACGGTGTGGCTCGACCCCGAGATGACGACGCCGTACGCGTTCTACCAGTTCTGGGTCAACGCCGACGACCGGGACGTGTCCAAGTTCCTGCGCATCTTCAGCTTCAGGTCCCGCGAGGAGATCGAGGAGCTGGAGCGGGAGACCGAGGAGCGGCCGCAGGCCCGCGCGGCGCAGCGGGCGCTCGCCGAGGAGTTGACGACGCTGGTGCACGGCGCCGGCCAGACGGCCGCGGTGATCGCCGCGAGCCGTGCCCTCTTCGGGCAGGGGGAGCTGGCGGAGCTGGACGGTTCGACGCTGGCCGCGGCGCTGTCCGAGGTGCCGCACGTGCGGGTCACCGAGCTGGGTCCGGTGGTCGACCTGTTCGCGGAGGTCGGTCTCGTCGCCAGCAAGTCCGCTGCGCGGCGGACGGTGAAGGAGGGCGGGGCGTACGTGAACAACGTCAAGGTCGCGTCCGAGGATGCGGTTCCCTCGTCCGAGGATCTGCTGGACGGGCGGTGGCTGGTGCTGCGGCGAGGGAAGAAGAACCTTGCCGCGGTGGAGGTTGTTACGGCGTAGCGCCGCCCCTTCACGGCTCAGCGAGTTGTCAGGCTCGCTGAGCCTTCTTCTTTCCCAGCGTCGCCATGTACAGGGCGTCCACGGCTCCCACGATGATGATCGCCGCCACGAGCTGGAAGATGTGCCGGGTCCAGTCGATGCCCCGGGTCGCCGCGACGCCTGCGGCGCGGGCGACGGCGTTGCCCACGATGGCGCCGAGCATGCCGCAGATGGTGGTCAGCCACAGGGGGCTGTGCTGTTTCCCCGGGATGACGGCCTTGGCGATGATGCCGAGTACGAATCCCACGATGATCGCCCACAACCAGCCCATGGCTGCCTCCCTGGTACGGCTCGACGTGAGCATTAGGGCCAGTGTGATCGGATGGGCCGTACAGCGCATGTCGGGTTCGCCCGTGCGGGGCGGTTCGGGAGCGTTGTCGCAGGCAGTGGGTGACCCGGTCTCGTCGGTGGCACGGCCGCGGCGTAACGTGGGACGTGTCCCCGCCCGGCTCCCCGCCGGGCCGGGACGACGGTGCGGGCCGGGGAGTGTCCGATGCGGGCGAATGGGGGATTGGGATGCGGAAGCAGCACGGCGGCAGCGTCCAGGTGTTCCGGATCACCGGAGCCCGGACGGGTCTCGCCGAGGACGTGCGGGGCCGGCAGCGGCGGTACGTCATCTCGATGACGGTCCGCACGATGTCGGTGATCCTCGCGGTCGCCCTGTGGAACGTCGAGCGGTACGTCGCCGTCGTGGCGCTGGTGTTCGGTGCGCTGCTCCCCTATGTCGCCGTGGTGATCGCCAACGCGGGCCGTGAGCGGCCGCCGTCCCTTCCGTCGACGTTCGTCAGCGTGCCCACGCCGCCGATGATCACACAGACGCGGGCCGAGGACGTGCGGGCGCAGTCCGCGCCGGGGGATGCCGAGGCCGAGGAGAAGCGGAATGCGAGCCACTCCTGAAGCTCAAGAAAAGCTCAGATCAATCGTGCAGTTCCGGTGCCGGGCGACGGGGTACCCGTGACATACTGCGTACGCGCTCCGCATCCCCCGTCGGAGCGACGGACCGACGCCGGGCAGCTCCCCCCGTGGCTGCTCGGCGTCGCCTTGTTTCCGGCCCTTTCCTCCGGTCCCTTTCTGCGAGACGAACCCGTGACTGACGAGACTCCCATCTGCTCCGCCAAGGGCTGCCGTGCCGCCGCCGTATGGGTGCTGGCCTGGAACAATCCGAAGGTCCACACGCCGGAGCGGCGCAAGACCTGGCTCGCGTGCGAGGAGCACCGCGAGCATCTCTCGCAGTTTCTCGGGGTGCGGGGGTTCCTCAAGGACGTGGTGAAGTTCGAGGACTGGGAAGCGCCCGAAGGGGCCTAACCACCGATCGCCGACATCGGCCTGTCCGGCTGCACGAACGACGGGTCGTCCAGTCCCGCCCCGGCCTTCTTCCCCCACATCGCCAGCTTCCAGATGCGGGCGATCTCCTCGTCGGGGGCGCCGGAGCGCAGAGCCGCCCGCAGGTCCGTCTCCTCCGTGGCGAACAGACACGTGCGTATCTGGCCGTCGGCCGTGAGGCGGGTGCGGTCGCAGGCCGCGCAGAACGGGCGGGTCACCGAGGCGATGACGCCGACCCGGTGCGGGCCGCCGTCGACCAGCCAGCGCTCCGCCGGGGCCGCGCCGCGCTCGTCGGCGCCCTCGGGGGTGAGGTCGAAGCGGGTGCCCAGGGAGGCGAGGATGTCCCCGGCGGTGACCATGCCCTCACGCTTCCAGCCGTGCTGGGCGTCGAGCGGCATCTGCTCGATGAAGCGCTGCTCGTAGCCGTGCTCGATCGCCCAGGCCAGCAGGTCGGGGGCCTCGTCGTCGTTCAGACCCGGCATCAGCACCGAGTTGATCTTGACGGGGGTGAGGCCCGCCGCGTGGGCGGCCTCCAGTCCCTCGATGACGTCCTTGTGCCGGTCGCGGCGGGTGAGGACCTTGAAGATGTCCGGGCGGAGGGTGTCCAGGGAGACGTTGACCCGGTCCAGGCCCGCCGCCTTCAGGGCCGCCGCGGTGCGCTTGAGGCCGATGCCGTTGGTCGTCAGCGACATCTGGGGGCGGGGGGTCAGCGCCGCGACGCGCTCGACGATGCCGACCAGGCCCGGGCGCAGCAGGGGTTCACCGCCGGTGAAGCGGACCTCCTCGATGCCGAGCGTCCGCACCGCGATGTCGATGAGGCGGACGATCTCGTCGTCCGTGAGCAGGTCGGGCTTGGCCAGCCACTGCAGGCCTTCCTCGGGCATGCAGTAGGTGCAACGCAGATTGCACCGGTCGGTCAGTGAGACCCTCAGGTCGGTGGCCACTCGGCCGTAGGTGTCGATGAGCACGTGGGCCCCCTCCCTCGTCCCGGAGCATTCGTCTTCCGTTACCTGCGAGCCTACGTGACGTCACTGACAACGACAGCGGCCCGATCCGACGAGGTACGACGCGGCCGCGTCGTAGGACCCTACAGTCCTGGCCGACGCGGCCGTCGTACGAAGGTGCCGGCGCTGGTGTCAGTGTGCTCCGGTGCCGGTCAGGGACCGCACCTCCAGTTCGGCGTACTTGCCCGCGTCCGGGACCTCCTTCGACAGCAGGGTGCCCACGGCGCCGAGCAGGAAGCCGACGGGGATGGAGATGATGCCGGGGTTCTCCAGCGGGAACCAGTGGAAGTCGACGCCGGGGAACATCGAGGCCGGGCTGCCGGAGACCACCGGCGAGAACAGCACCAGGCCGACCGCGGTGACCAGGCCGCCGTAGATCGACCACAGGGCGCCGGTGGTGGTGAACCGCTTCCAGAACAGGCTGTAGAGGAGGGTCGGCAGGTTCGCGGAGGCGGCGACCGCGAAGGCCAGGGCGACCAGGCCGGCCACGTTCAGGTCGCGGGCCAGCGCGCCCAGGACGATCGACACCGCGCCGATGCCGACGGTCGCCCAGCGGGCCGCGCCGATCTCCTGCTTCTCGGTGGCCTGTCCCTTCCTGATGACGTTGGCGTAGATGTCGTGCGCGAAGGACGACGAGGAGGCCAGGGTCAGGCCCGCGACGACCGCGAGGATCGTGGCGAAGGCGACCGCGGAGATCGTGGCGAGCAGGACGGCGCCCCAGTTGGAGTCGACGCCGCCCAGGTGCAGGGCGAGCAGAGGGGCCGCGGTGTTGCCCGCCTTGTTGGAGGCGATGATCTCGGCCGGCTTGATCAGCGCGGCGGCGCCGAAGCCGAGGGCGAGGGTCATCAGGTAGAAGGCGCCGATCAGGCCGATGGCCCAGATGACCGACTTCCGGGCGGCCTTCGCCGTGGGCACCGTGTAGAAGCGGATCAGGATGTGCGGCAGGCCCGCGGTGCCGAGGACCAGGGCGAGGCCGAGGGAGAGGAAGTCCAGCTTGGTGGTGCCGGTGGCGCCGTACTTCAGGCCGGGCTCCAGGAAGGCGGAGCCCTTGGCGCTGTTGTCGGCTGCCTTGCCGAGCAGATCGGAGATGTTGAAGTGGAACTTCAGCAGGACGAGGAAGGTGAGCAGCAGGGCGCCGAGGATCAGCAGGACCGCTTTGACCATCTGGACCCAGGTGGTGCCCTTCATGCCGCCGATGGTGACGTACACGATCATCAGGACGCCGACCAGGGCGACGATGCCGATCTTGCCGCCGTCGCTGGTGATGCCCAGGAGGAGGGAGACCAGGACGCCGGCGCCCGCCATCTGGGCCAGCAGGTAGAAGATCGAGACCACGATCGTGGAGACGCCGGCGGCCGTGCGCACGGGGCGCTGGCGCATGCGGTAGGCCAGTACGTCGCCCATGGTGTAGCGGCCGGAGTTGCGCAGCGGCTCGGCGACCAGGAGCAGGGCGACGAGCCAGGCGACCAGGAAGCCGACGGAGTACAGGAAGCCGTCGTAGCCGAAGAGGGCGATGGCGCCGGCGATGCCGAGGAAGGACGCGGCGGACATGTAGTCGCCGGAGACGGCGAGTCCGTTCTGGAACCCGGTGAACTGGCGTCCGCCCGCGTAGAAGTCGGCGGCGTCCTTGGTCTGGCGGCCGGCCCAGACGGTGATGGCGAGGGTCGCGGCGACGAACACCGCGAACAGGGTGATGATCAGCGGCCGGTGCTGGCTCGCCTCACCGGCGGCCACCGTGATCGCGGGGCTCATGCGCCGCCCTCCATCCGGGACTTGATGGCCTCCGCCTTGGGGTCGAGCTCGGCGGCGGCGTGCCGCGCGTACCACCAGGCGATGAGGAACGTGGTGAGGAACTGGGCGAGGCCCAGGACGAGGGCGACGTTGATGTTGCCGGCGATCTTGGTGCCCATGAAGCCGTCCGCGTAGTTGGAGAGCAGGACGTACAGCAGGTACCAGGCGATGAAGGCGACGGTGAGCGGGAAGGCGAACGAGCGGTGGGCGCGGCGCAGTTCACCGAACTCCGCGCTCTGCTGTACCTCTGCGAACTCCTCGGTCGAGGGAAGGGGGATCCCCGACGATGCGGGGGGCGGTGTCTCGGTGGCCACGAAGGTCTCCTCGCGTTCGCGGATGCCAATGACGACGGGGGGCTCGATCGTGCTCGTGCTCCCTGCCCAAGGTCCACGGCGCCACGCGAGGACCGGTTCAAGTCCTATGAGTTGATCCGCAAGCGGTCTTGTCGAGTCATTGCCAAGTCATTGATGATCGGTGAGCCAAGGGGATAGCTTCACCCTGCACCACTCGTCATGTACCTGCCCGAGCGCCACCACCTGTGTCTCGGGCGGTTTCGTATCCGGATGATGTGGAGATCCCATGGTTCATCTGCGTTCCAGACGCCGGCTCGCGCTCGCCGTGCCCGTCGTGCTGTCCCTGACCGCCTCGCTCGGTTTCCTGCCGGCGGCGGCCTCGGCAGCGCCCGCCACGGCACCGGCGGCGCGGGCGGCGGAGAACGGCCCGAGCCTCGCGTACGTGGTCAACACCCGGACCGACCGCCGCACGCTCGCGTCGGTACGGCGGGAGATCACCCGCAACGGCGGTTCCCTCGTGGCCGGTTACGACGCGATCGGGGTGTTCGTCGTCCACTCCGCGAACCCTGACTTCGGTGCGCTGATGCGTGCGGTGCGCGGGGTGGACTCGGCGGGCGCCACGCGGACCGCGCCGCTGAGTGCCGCGGGGACGACGGACGAGGGCGCGGTGCAGGTCCTGTCGAAGGCGGAGGCCGCGCGGCTCGCGAAGAGCGCGGCGCCGGGCGAGGAGCCGCTGGAGGCGGACCAGTGGGACCTGCGGGCGATCGGCGCCGACAAGGCCGCGCGGATCGACCCGGGCAGCCCGGACGTGACCGTCGGCGTCATCGACACGGGCGTGGACGACACCCACCCGGACATCGCGCCCAACTTCTCGGCCTCCCAGTCGGCGAACTGCGTGAGCGGCAAGGCGGACACGACGTACGGCGCGTGGCGCCCGGTGGACGCCGACCACTACCACGGTACGCATGTGGCCGGTGAGATAGCCGCGGCCCGCAACGGCGTCGGCGTGGCCGGGGTGGCGCCGGGGGTGAAGGTCGCGAGCATCACGGTGGCGCAGCCGGACGCGAAGTCGCTGTTCTACCCGGAGAGCGTGGTGTGCGCGTTCGTGTTCGCCGCGGACCACGGCATCCAGATCACCAACAACAGCTACTACGTTGATCCATGGATGTACAACTGCATGGACGATCCCGATCAACGTGCCATCGTCGACGCGGTCAACAGGGCCCAGTTGTATGCACAGCGCAAGGGCACGCTCAACGTGGCCTCGGCGGGCAACTCCAACCACGATCTCGACGCGGACGCGCTCACGGACACCTCCAGCCCCGACGACTCGACGGCCACGACCCGCACGGTCGACCCACACGAGTGCTTCGACGTGCCGACCCAGTTGCCCGGTGTGGTCACCGTGAGCGCGGTGGGCGTGAAGGGCGCCAAGTCGTACTACTCCAGCTACGGCCTGGGCGTGATCGACGTGGCGGGGCCGGGCGGCGACAAGTACCAGATCCCGGACACCCCGTCGAAGAACGGCCGCATCCTGTCCACCCTGCCGAACGACCAGTACGGCTTCCTCCAGGGCACGTCGATGGCCTCGCCGCACGTGGCCGCCGTGGCCGCGCTGCTGAAGTCGGCGCATCCGCACGCCACTCCGGCGCAGCTGATGGCCCTCCTCAAGGCCCAGGCGGACAACCCGGGCTGCCCGAGCGAGCCCTACGACGGGAACGGCGACGGGGTCGTGGACGCGACCTGCGTCGGCGGCCAGCGCGTCAACGGTTTCTACGGATTCGGCGTCGTCAACGCGCTGCGTGCCGTGGAGTAGGCGCCCGAGCAGGCGTTTTCCTCTTCCCGGTCTTCCCGCACGGCACGCTCGTACCGCGAACGAACTGGAGAGAACCGACCCATGACAGCGCCCAAGCCGCGCCTGCGCCGCGCCCTCGCGATCCCGGCCGGGATGGCCCTGGCCACGGCACTCGCGTTCCTGCCGAACGTCACCGCGTCCGCGGTGGAGAGTACGCCGGCGGCCGCGGCCTCCGACGGCCCCGACCTGAGCTATGTCGTCAACGTCCGCCCGGGACACGGCGTTTCGGCGCATGTGCGGCAGGCGATCGCCGAGGCCGGCGGCTCGGTGGTGATCGCGTACGACCGGATCGGCGTGATCGTCGTCCACTCCGCCGACCCGGACTTCGCCAAGGAGATCCGCGAGGTGCCCGGCGTGGACTCGGCCGGCGCCACCCGCAACGCGCCGCTGCCCGCCCGGTCCACCACCGACGAGGGCGCCCCGAAGGCGCTCGGCGCCGAGGAGATCGCCGCGGCCGAGGCGAAGGCGACGGCCGGGCAGGACCCGCTGGAGCCGCTGCAGTGGGACCTGCCGGCCATCAAGGCGGACAAGGCGCACGAGAAGACACTGGGCAGCCCGGACGTCACGGTCGCGGTCATCGACACCGGCGTGGACGACACCCACCCGGACATCGCGCCCAACTTCAACCGCGCGGACTCCGTCAGCTGCGTGTCCGGCAAGCCCGACACGACGGACGGCGCCTGGCGGCCGAGTGCGTCGGAGAGCCCGCACGGCACGCACGTGGCGGGCGAGATCGCGGCCGCGAAGAACGGGGTCGGCGTCACGGGCGTGGCACCCGGCGTCAAGGTGGCCGGCATCAAGGCCGCCTACGGCCCGCAGGGGTTCTTCTACACCGAGGCCGTGGTCTGCGGCTTCGTGTGGGCGGCCGAGCACCACGTCGACGTGACGAACAACAGCTATTACACCGACCCGTGGTACTTCAACTGCACCGACGACCCGGACCAGAAGGCGCTGGTGGACGCCATCACCCGGGCCTCGCGGTACGCGGAGAAGAAGGGCACGGTCAACGTCGCGGCGGCGGGCAACGAGCACTACGACCTCGCATCCGGCTCGATCACCGACCCGTCCTCCCCGGACGACGGCACCCCGTCGCGCCGCGTGATCGACCCGCACAAGTGCTACGACATACCGACCCAGTTGCCGGGTGTCGTCACGGTCGCGGCGACCGGTGCGAAGGGCCTGAAGTCGTCGTTCTCCAACTACGGCCTCGGTGTGATCGACCTCGCCGCGCCGGGCGGCGACTCGACCGCCTACCAGAAGCCGGAGCCCCCGGCGACGAGCGGTCTCATCCTGGGTCCGCTGCCGGGCGGCAAGTGGGGCTACATGGCCGGGACGTCGATGGCGACCCCGCATGTCGCGGGCGTTGCCGCATTGATCAAGTCAACCCATCCGCATGCTCCGGCAAGCCTGGTGAAGGCGCTGCTGTACGCGGAGGCCGACGCCACGCCGTGCACGGACCCGTACGACATCAACGGTGACGGCAAGGTCGACGCGGTGTGCGAGGGGCCGAGGAACTACAACGGTTTCTACGGCTTCGGCACGGCGGACGCGCTGGCCGCGGTGACCCGGTAGGGCCCACCCGTACGGCATGATCCGGTCATGAACATGTACGAAGATCCGGCGGCCTGGGAGCCCGTGCCGGCGCGGCACCGCGGATGGCTGGTCGTGCGCTTCGCGGTGAGCGTCGCCTACCGACCGGTGCACTGGCTGCTGGCCCTGTTCATCTGGGGCTTCGTTCTGGGCTTCGCGTCGCTGGCGGAGATCGTCACGACGTTCAGCACGCGGGCCGAGAACGCCGCCGGCCGATTCCTCGACCGGCTGACGGCCCGGGCAGCGCTGCCCCGCTGGTGCGTCGGCTGGCGGGAGGTCCGGCATGAGGGAGACGTCGCCTACTACCGGCAGCTGGTCGACAAGGCCGTCACCCGCCGGACCGAGCAGGTCGCGAAGCCGAAGCCGGAGGTACCGCGCGAGTGGACGGTACCGCTGCGCGACTACCGGGGCGCGGGGGCCCGGTACGTCGCCGAGCGGGCGCAGGCGCAGGGCTGGCAGCTGCGGCCGTCCGACGTCCGCAAGGAGGTGAGCCTCTACTGGCCCCACCCGGCTGCCCACGCAGGTTGATTCAATCAATATTGATCAATCAATAATGCATAGTGTAGTCATGACAGACATCGCGTCCGCGTGGACCACACTGGGCGGCGATCCCGCCCTCCTCTCCCGGATGACGACGGACGAGCGGCCGGGCGCGCTTCCGGCACGCCTTCCCGTACGGCAGCTGGCGCGCGCGTGCGTCGGCGCCTGCGCGCTGGCCGCCGCCGAGCTGGCGGCCCGCCGGGCCGGGCTCGCCGAGGTGCCCGCCGTCCGGGTCGACGACGGCGCCGTGGCGGCCGCTTTCCAGAGCGAGCGGCAGCTGTTGGTCGACGGGCGGGCCCCGGTCGTCTTCGCACCGCTGTCGCGGTGGTGGCGGACGGCCGACGGCTGGGTGCGCACCCACGCCAACTACCCGCACCACCGCGCCCGGTTGCTCGGCGCACTCGACCTGCCGCAGGACGCGTCGGCGGCGAAGGCGGCCGCGCTGCTCGCCGAACGGCCCGCACTGGCGGTCGAGGAGGCGGTCTACGGCGCCGGCGGCCTCGCCGTGGCCCTGCGCACCCCGAAGGAGTGGGCGGCCACCGAGCAGGCCGCCGAGGTGACCGCACGCCCACTGGTCGAGCGCGAGCGCCTGGACGCCTCGCACACGCGCGTGCTCCCCCCGCTCGCCCCCGGCGCCGCCCCCCTGCTGCCCGCCGCCGGGCTGCGCGTGCTGGACCTGACGAGAGTCCTCGCCGGCCCCGTGGCCACCCGCACCCTCGCCCTGCTGGGCGCGGACGTCCTGCGCGTGGACGCCCCCTGGCTCCCCGAACTCCCCGACCAGCACGCCGACACGGGCTTCGGCAAGCGGTCGACGACGCTCGACCTCACCGGCGATCGCGACACCTTCGAGGAGCTGCTGGCGTCGGCGGACGTCGTCGTCACCGGGTACCGGCCGGGCGCCCTGGACCGGTTCGGGCTCTCCCCCGAGGCCCTGATCGCGCGCCGGCCCGGGCTGGTCGTGGCGCAGGTCTCGGCGTGGGGCGCGTACGGGCCCTGGGGCGCGCGGCGCGGCTTCGACAGCCTGGTGCAGGTCGCGACCGGCATCGCGGTGACCGAGGGCTCGACCGAGGAGCCCGGCGCGCTGCCCGCGCAGGCCCTGGACCACGGCACCGGCTTTCTGCTGGCGGCGGCCGTCCTGCGGGCGCTGACCGAGCGGTCGTACGACGGTGGCGGCCGGTCGGTGCGGCTGGCGCTGGCAAGGACCGCGCACTGGCTGACGGACGGGATCCGGCCGACTCCGGCCGACGGCACGCCGTACGAGGGCCCGGACGCCTGGCTGGCCGAGACCGACGGCCCGCTCGGCCGGCTGCGGCACGCCCTGCCACCGGTGGCCTTCGCGGGCGGCCCCGAGGGCTGGGCGGCGCCTCCGGTGCCCTGGGGGTCGTCACCGGCCCGCTGGCGGTGAGCGCGCGGGCGGCCGGAAACGTACGTATGCGGGGAATGCCGAACAGCTAGTTGTTTTCCAGGACTTGCCCGGTTCTGCGGTGACTGGCGAAGATCGCGGGGTGAGCGCGACACGACCGGCCGCCGAGACGACCGACGAGGACGGCACCGGCCGCCGGCCCGGCACCGGCCGGACCGCTGCCCTCCTCGTCCTGACGGCACTGGGCGCCCTGATCCCGCTCCTCGGGCCGTCGGCGGCACTGCATGGCACCGGGGAGGCCGCCGCGCCGGGGGTGGGCGGCATCGGGCTGCTGCGCGCGGTGCTGTTCGCCGCGCTGAGCGTGCCGCTGGGCGAGCTGTTCGTACGGCGGCTCGCCCGGCGGCTGCCCGGCGCCCCACCCGAACGGCCCCGCAGCTGGGCGCCGTTCGCCGCCCCGGCCGGTTTCGTCGCCGCCCTGGCGCTCGCCTCGGTGGTGTCCGCCGGCGATCTGGTCCCGCACAGCCTGGGCCAGATCGACGTCGGCGGCCTGTACGGCTCCCGCGACGGCAGGTTGGCCCTGCTGGAGGTCAACGCCTTTCTGCTGGCGGGCCTGTGCGCGCTCTCGCGGCGCCCGGCGGCGCAAGGGTGGCCACTGGCCGCGGTGGTGGTCGCGGAGGCGCTGCGCGCGCACCCCACGACCGAGCACGGCCCGCTGACCGGCTCGGCGCTGACCCTGGTGCACCTGACGTGCGCGGCGCTGTGGACCGGCGGTCTGCCGTACGCCCTGCGCACGCTCCGGCTGTGGCGCGGCGACCCGGCGGGGGCCGCGCTGCTCGGCCGTTACGCGCGCGTGGCGCTCGTCCTGCTCGCGGCCGTCACCGCGACGGGCGTGTGCAGTGCGCTGCGGCGGATGCCGGCGGCCACGATCCTAAACCAGCTGACGACGACGGCGTACGGACGCACCCTGCTGGCCAAGGTCGTCCTGGTCGCCGTCGTCGCCCTGCTCGCCCTGTGGGCCCGGATCCGGCTGCGGCGCGCACCGGACCCGCTGACCGCGGCCGTGCCCGCGCGGGCCGAGGTGATCGCCCTGGGCGCGGCCGTGGCGGTCTCGGGCCTGCTCACGGCGCTGCCGCTGCCGATCCGCTGGACGTGACGACCGCCTGGATCGACCGCCCTCACGCCCCCGCCGCGCCCAGCAGTCGGCCGGCCGCGTAGGTGACCGCCATCGCCAGGGCCCCGCCCACCACGTTGCGCAGAACCGCGCGCTTGGGGTCCGCCGCGCCGAGGCGGGCGCTGGTCCAGCCGGTGAGGACGAGGGCGGCGAGGACGGAGACGACGGTGACGGGGAGCCGCCACGCGGCCGGGGGCAGCACGATGGCCAGCAGCGGCAGCAGCGCGCCCACGGTGAAGGCCACGAAGCTGGCCCAGGCCGCGTGCCATGGGTTGGTCAGTTCGTCCGGGTTGATCCCGAGCTCCACGCGCGCGTGCGCCCGCAGCGCGTCCCGCGCGGTGAGCTGTCCGGCGGCCTCCCGGGCCACCTCGGGGGACAGCCCGCGCTCCTCCAACAGACCGGCCAGCTCCCGCAGTTCGGCCTCAGGCTGCTCCCGCAGTTCCCGTTTCTCCACGGCCAGCGCGGCCTTCTCGGAGTCGCGCTGGGTGGAGACGGAGACGTACTCGCCGGCCGCCATGGACATCGACCCGGCGAGCAGGCCGGCCAGCCCGGCGGTGAGCAGGGTGGACCGGCTCTGGGTCGCACCGGCCACGCCGACGACGATGCCCGCGGTGGAGACGATGCCGTCGTTCGCGCCGAGCACGGCGGCCCGCAGCCAGTTCAGCCGCAAGCCGAGCGCGCCCCCGTGGGCCTCGTCGTGGGTTGGTTCCGTCACAGCAGGGAGGATCGCACCCCCGGGGCCGCCACCCCGACATCACCACACCCACGGCGACGCCTCCTCCAACAGGGTGACCGCGCAGTGCCGTTCGGGGTGCTCGGACACCAGCTTTCACGGCACGGGTCAACCGGCGCGTCCCGCCGCCACTCGATCGGCCGAGGAGCACCGGGCAAGTACGCACGCGCGCGTGCGTGACAGTCGCCGCTGCGCGCCTCGCGCACCCTCGCCTCTCGGCCGACCGGGGCGGGTGGACCGGTGGGCGATGGGGTGTGGTGTCAGTCGTGGCCCGTATCCTCAGTGACCATGCTCGAAGACCGTGCGACCGCAGTGTCCTCCCCCACCCAGTGGCCGACCGCGTATCCGAAGGGATACGCGGTCGTTGACGTGGAGACCACCGGCCTGGCCCGGGACGACCGGATCATCTCGGCGGCCGTGTACCGGCTGGACGAGCGCGGCGAGGTCGAGGACCACTGGTACACGCTGGTCAACCCCGAGCGGGATCCGGGACCCGTGTGGATACACGGTCTGACGAGCGAGGTGCTCGAAGGGGCGCCCCTGTTCGCCGACATCGCCGAGGAGTTCGCGGCCCGGCTCGACGGCCGGGTGCTCGTCGCGCACAACGCCGTCTTCGACTGGCAGATGATCGCGCGGGAGTACGCGCGCGCGCAGCGCGAGGCGCCGGTGCGTCAGCGGCTGTGCACCATCGCGCTGTCGAAGGAGCTGGGCCTGCCGCTGCCCAACTTCAAGCTGGAGTCGCTGGCGGCGCACTACGGCGTGGTACAGCAGCGGGCGCACCACGCGCTGGACGACGCGCGCGTGCTGGCGGAGGCGTTCCGGCCGAGCCTGCGGGCCGCGGCGGCCGGCGGCGTACGGCTGCCGCTGCTGGAGTGCCGGCCGCTGACGGAGTGGTCGGACCGGCCCGTGCCCCGGCAGCCCTCCGGTGGGTACGGCGGTTACCGGCCGAGCAGTTGGCGTCCGTCCCGGAAGCGGCCCGCCTGCCCCCATCCCAACCCCGGCCGCTACGAAGACGGCAAACGCCTCAAACAGGGCATGCGGGTGGCGTTCTCCGGGGACACCTCCACCGACCGTGAGCTGCTGGAGGACCGGGCGACCGAGGCCGGGCTGCACGTGGCGTCCAGCATCTCCCGGCTGACCAGCCTGCTGGTGACCAACGACCCCGACTCGGGCACGTCCAAGGTGGCCAAGGCGCGCCAGTTCGGCACCCCGGTGGTCGACGAGGCCGCGTTCGGGCAGTTGCTGCGCGATGTCGAGCCCGCCGACGAGTGACCGTACGGGCGGAGGGGGACGCGCGGCCGTACGAACGGGTGATTGCCGTACGACTCACCCGGCGGCCGCTCGCCCGCACCCGGGCGACGGCTCACCCTGTGGCGCATGGCGAAATGCGAAGTTTGCGGCAATGACTACGGAATGACCTTCGAGGTCCACGCCCAGGGTGCGGTGCACGTCTTCGACTGCTTCTCCTGTGCGATCCACCGCATGGCACCGGTCTGCGAGCACTGCAAGGTCTCGATCATCGGCCAGGGCGCGGAGGCCGACGGCAAGTTCTACTGTGGCGCCCACTGCGCCCGCGAAGCGGGGAAGGTGGGCATCGTCGACCGGGTGTGACCCGGTACCCGTACCCGCCTGAACGCACCCCACGACGCGGAGGTACCGTCGTGGGGTGCGCCGCTACCGCTTCCTTTTGTCCGTCCAGTGGGTGATCCTCACGCTCGTCGCGATCGCGATGATCCCGACGATGATCCGGCTCGGCTTCTGGCAGCAGCACCGGTACGACGAGCGCACCGCGCGCAACAACCTGGTCTCCTCCGCGCTGCACGCCAAGCCGGTCCCGGTCGAGCGGCTGTCCTCCCCCGGCCACGCGGTGACCCGCACGGAGAGGTACCGCACGGTCACCGCGACCGGCACCTTCGACACCGCCAGGGAGGTCGTGGTCCGGCGCCGGACCAACTCCGACGGCGAGGTCGGCTTCCACGTGCTCACCCCGTTCGTCCTCAGCGACGGCAGGGTGCTGCTGGTCAACCGCGGCTGGATCCCCGCGAACGGCGTCCAGACCGCCTTCCCGAAGATCCCCGCCCCGCCGTCCGGCCGGACCACCGTCACCGGGCGCCTGATGACCGACGAGACGACCGCGGCGAGCGGCATCAAGAACGTCAAGGGCCTCCCCGACCGGCAGATCATGCTGATCAACAGCACGGAGGAGGCGCACCGGCTCGGCGCCCGGGTGCTCGGCGGTTACATCGAGCAGACGGGGCCCCAGACCGACTCCCCGGAGCAGATCTCCGACCCGGGCAGCGAGGACGCCCCGCTGAACTACGCGTACATGATCCAGTGGTGGCTGTTCGCCGCGGCCGTCCCGGTCGGCTGGTGGTTCCTGGTCCGGCGCGAGATCCGCGACCGCGAGGAGGCCGCGGCGGCCGAGGCCGCAACGGCGACGCCGGAGAAGCCGGACAGCCCGGAGACGCCGGAGAAGCCCGAGGAGACGGAACCGGCCACCGTGTGATCCGGGGCGTGCGGGAGGGGCACGTCACTCCCCCGGCGCACCACCTGATTGGCCCCCCGGCCCGCCGGGAAGCCGCATCCCGTGAACGCGCGCATCGAGGACTACGCCCTCATCGGGGACGAACAGACGGCGGCCCTGGTCGGCCGCGACGGCTCGATCGACTGGCTGTGCCTGCCCCGCTTCGACTCCGGCGCCTGCTTCGCGAAGCTGCTGGGCGACGAGGACCACGGCTACTGGCGGATCGGGCCGAAGGGGGCCGGTGGGTGCACCCGTCGCGCCTACCGGCCCGGCACCCTCGTCCTCGACACCGAGTGGGAGACCGACGAGGGCACGCTGCGCGTCACCGACCTGATGCCGCAGCGCGACCGCGCCCCCGACGTCGTACGCATCGTGGAGGGCGTCAGCGGGCGCGTCACCGTCCGCAGCACCCTGCGGCTGCGCTTCGACTACGGCTCGATCGTTCCCTGGATGCGCCGCTCCGACGGCCACCGGGTCGCCGTCGCCGGACCCGACTCGGTGTGGCTGCGCACCGAGCCGCACGTGGACATGTGGGGCAAGGACCTCGGCACCCACTCCGAGTTCACCGTCACCGAGGGCCAGCGGGTCGCGTTCGTGCTGACCTGGCACCCCTCGCACGAGCCGCGCCCCCCTCTCGTCGACCCCTACGAGGCGCTGAGCACCAGCGTCCGGGACTGGCGGCGCTGGGCCTCCCGCTGCCGCTACGACGGGCCGTACCGGGACACCGTCGTACGCTCCCTGATCACGCTCAAGGCCCTCACCTACGCCCCGACGGGCGGGATCGTCGCCGCGGCCACCACCTCGCTGCCCGAGGAGCTGGGCGGGGTGCGCAACTGGGACTACCGCTACTGCTGGCTGCGCGACTCCACCCTCACCCTCGGCGCCCTGCTGCACGCCGGCTACCACAAGGAGGCCGAGGCCTGGCGCGACTGGCTGCTGCGCGCGGTCGCCGGCGATCCGGCGGACCTGCAGATCATGTACGGCCTGGCCGGTGAGCGCCGGCTGCCGGAGTGGGAGCTGCCCTGGCTGCCCGGCTACGCGGACTCCGCGCCCGTACGCATCGGCAACGGCGCCGTCGGCCAGCTCCAGCTGGACGTGTACGGCGAGGTCCTGGACTCGCTGTACGTCGCGCGCGGCGCGGGCCTGCCCACCAAGCCGCACATGTGGGCCATCCAGCGCTCGCTGATGACGTTCCTGCAGTCGTCCTGGCGGCAGCCCGACGAGGGCCTGTGGGAGGTGCGCGGCGGCCGGCGCCAGTTCGTGCACTCGAAGGTGATGGTGTGGGTGGCCGCCGACCGCGCCGTACGGACGCTGGAGGAGCACCCTGAGCTGGAGGGCGACGAGGACGCCTGGCGGGCGATGCGCGACGAGGTGCACCAGGAGGTGTGCGAGCAGGGCTACGACCCCCGGCGCAGGACCTTCACCCAGTACTACGGCTCGCGCGAACTGGACGCCGCCCTGCTGCTGATCCCCCGGGTCGGCTTCCTGCCGCCCGACGACCCGCGCGTCATCGGCACGGTCGACGCGATCCGCGAGGACCTGGGCCACGGCGGCTTCGTACGCCGTTACGACACCGACGCGGTCGGCGTCGACGGCATGCCGGGCGGCGAGGGCACCTTCCTCGCCTGCTCGTTCTGGCTCGCGGACGCCCTGCATCTGACGGGCCGGGAGAAGGCGGCCCGGGAGCTGTTCGAGCGGCTGGTGGGTCTGGTCAACGACGTGGGGCTGCTGGCGGAGGAGTACGACCCCGGGCTGGGCCGCCAGGTGGGGAACTACCCGCAGGCCTTCAGCCATATCGCCCTGGTGAACACCGCCCTCACGCTCTTCGGGAGCGACCGGGCAGGATAGGGGGCATGGATCTTGCACTGAAGGACCGGGTGTACGTCGTCACCGGGGCGACGCGCGGGCTGGGCAACGCCGCCGCGCGGGAGCTCGTCGCGGACGGGGCGAAGGTCGTGATCAGCGGCCGGGACGAGAAGCGGGTCGCCGACGCCGCGGCCGAACTGGGCCCGAACGCGCTGGGCGTGGCCGTGGACAACTCCGACGCCGGGGCTCCCGAGCGGCTGATCGCGGCCGCTCGTGAGCACTTCGGCGGCTTCCACGGCGTGCTGGTGAGCGTGGGCGGGCCGCCGCCCGGGTTCGTCGCGGACAACACCGACGAGCAGTGGCGGAACGCGTTCGAGTCGGTGTTCCTCGGCGCGGTGCGGCTCGCGCGGGCGGCAGCGGCGGAGCTGGAGCCGGGCGGCGTCATCGGGTTCGTGCTGTCGGCGTCGGTGCACGAGCCGATCCCCGGGCTGACCGTTTCCAACGGGCTGCGGCCGGGGCTGGCCGGGTTCGCCAAGTCGCTCGCCGACGAGCTGGGGCCGCGGGGGATCCGGGTGCTCGGGCTGCTGCCGTCGCGTATCGACACGGATCGCGTGCGCGAGCTGGACGGGCTGTCCGCCGATCCTGAGGCCACCCGGGCTGCGAACGAGTCCCGGATTCCGTTGCGGAGGTACGGGTCGCCGGAGGAGTTCGGTCGGGTCGCGGCGTTCCTGCTGTCCCCGGCGGCTTCCTATCTGACGGGGATCATGGTGCCGGTGGACGGCGGGATGCGGCACGGGTTCTGACGGTCGTCAAGTGACCCTTTCCGCATGGTGCTTGACCGCCCGTAGGCGTACCTCCGCCGGAAGGGACTCCAGCCTCGCCGACTCGCGTGCCCGGGTCAGCGCCTGGGCGGTGAAGTCGTCCAGGGCCCGCGCCGGGTCCACGTGGGGCTCCAGTTGGAGCCAGATCCTCGCCGTGGGTGCTGTGCGGCGGCCGCGGAGGAGGACCTCGGTGTGAGCCACGCCCTCCTGCTGGACGGCGTCCTGGGCCAGCGCCAGTTCCAGGGCCCTGCCGCGCAGGAGGGCGGACCCGCCGTCGCCGGTGTCGACGAGGATCTCGCCGAGCCGGCGGCGGCGCAGGTCCGCCGTCAGCCACCACAGCGCCACCAGGACGACGACCGCCAAGGTGGCCAGGACGGCCGGCCACCACCAGTCGGCGTGCCGCCAGCGAGTGCGCTCGGCCCGGCTGAGCAGGGCGTCGTGCGGGCTCGTGTGGGGCCACCAGGAGGGCACCGGCGCGCCCAGGCCGACGGCCAGCACCGCACCGCCGAGCACGAGCAGGAGCAGGCCGACGAGGGCCAGCAGGACACGGTTGAGACGGCCCGCGCGCATCGCCCTCACCCCTTCCGTCCGGGCCGCGCGACCCGCAGCGACAGCGTGGGCGGCCGGTCCAGGCCGAGGCCCCGGATCGCGTCGTTCAGCGTGAGGGCCAGATCGGCGCGTACGTCGTCCAGGTCACGGAAGTGCGAGACGGCGCGGACGTCGGCCTTCGTCCGGCGCATCCGCACCCGTACCGAGCGGACCCCGGACACGTCCAGGGCCCGGTCGCGCAGCAGCAGTGCCGCCGCCTCGCGCCGCAGCGCGGCCCGGACGTCGGGGTGCGGGCGCCGCATGGGCAGCAGAGCCCGCTGGCCGGGGGTGACCGCGAGGACGATCAGCCACAGGCCGAGGGCGACGGCGACAGCCGCGCCGGCCAGCACCCAGGTGTCGTCCAGCTGCCGTTCGGCCAGTTGCCGGGCCAGCGCGCGGCGCCAGTGCATCGCCGGGCGGTGGGCGCGGACGGCGGCGATGTCGTACAGCAGCAGGCCGGCGCCGGCCACGAGCAGGACGGCGACGACGGCGGCCGGGACGCGGCGCGGCGACCAGAAGCGGCGGCTGCCCCTGGGTGCGGCCGGGGCGGCGGGCGGGGGCTTGTCGAGGGTCGGGGTGGTCGTCGGCGGCTCGCTCATCACGCTCTCCCGTGGACCGTGCCGGGTGCCGGTGCGGATGCCGGATGCAGCCGTTCGATCTGTACGGCGACCTCGGGCACCGCCATGTCCACCAACGCGCTTACCCGCTCGGCGACTTGACGACGCACGGCCGCGCTGTGGGCGCCGATGTCGCAGGGGTAGCCGAGTTCGAGGTACACACGGATGCGGGCTGCTTCAGCGGGGGTCCCCCCGCTCGAGCGAAGCCGAGAGTGGGAGAGGACGACGACCGTGGCGTGGGGGGCGGCCGCGTCGGCGGGCAGGGGCGGCAGCGCCTCGCGGGCGGCCTGTGCGGCGATCTTCGCCACGACCCGGTCGGCGATCCGCAGGGCGCCGCGCTCACCGGGCGGCGCGAGGAGTGGGCGCGGGCGCACCACGCCGGGCTCGGCGCTCACCGCCGGTCACCTCCGCCGGTCTCGCCGGTCGTCGCGGGTGTGGAAGAAGTCCCCCAGTTCCAGGTCGCCCTCCGCGAGGCGGCCGACGACGAACCCGATCGCCCCCAGCGCCGCCACCAGCAGGAACGCGCCGAACCCGCCGAAGTACCCGGCGAAGCCCAGCGCCATCCCGGCGATCATGCCGACCACGGCCATGCTCATGCGACGCTCCTCAACTCCTCAGCGTGCGGATCACTGGATGCGGGGCTCGGGCTCCTCGTCCTCTTCGTCGGGCAGCTTGACGTCGCTCACCGCGATGTTGACCTCCACGACCTCGAGGCTGGTCATGCGTTCCACGGCGGCGATCACGTTCTCGCGCACGGCGCGGGCGACGTCGGCGATCGAGACGCCGTAGTCCACGACGATCTCCAGGTCGAGCGCGGTCTGCACCTCGCCGACCTCGGCCTTGACGCCCCGCGTCACCGACTTGGAGCCGCCCGGCACCCGGTCGCGCACGGCGCCGAAGGTACGGGCCAGCCCGCTGCCCATGGTGTGCACGCCGACCACGTCCCGGGCCGCGAGTCCGGCGATCTTCTCCACGACACCGTCGGCGATGGTCGTCCGCCCGCGGGCCGCCGGGTCGCCGCCGCCACGCCGGGTGGCCTTGCGGGTCGCCACCTGCGGCTCGTGCTCGCCCTCTGGGGTCGTCGTCATGTCGGTCATCGCCGTACGTCCCTTTCGGTCGTCGTCTCCCGACCACCGTACGCATGGTTCCCCGCCCGCACACCGGGGATACGGCAGGCTGGTGGAATGACGGCGGACCGGTGGACTGGGAAAAGGGGGCGGCGCGCAGCGCCTTCGCATAGGGCGGTGGTGGGCGACGGGTGGGCCGTGCGGCATCAACTGGGGCTCGGCCGGCTGCTGCCGCTCGGCGGCCCGCGCGACGGCGCGTGGATCACGGAGGAGGCGGCCGCGGCCGTACTGGAGCGCGCGGCGGCGGACGGGGTGCCCGGGGTGCGGCTGGGCGCGCTGCGGATCGGGCTCGCCGACCCGGAGGACGTGCACGAGCCCGTCGTACCGCCCCCGCCGGGCGCCCTCCCTGCGGGCGCGCTCCGTCTGACGGCCGACTTCGCGGCGACGGCCGCCGAACCCCTGCCGACCGTGGCGTCCCGCCTGCGGCACGCGCTGGCCACGGCCGCGACGCGCCAACTCGGCCTCGCGGTCACGGAGGTGGACCTCCGGGTGACCGACCTGCTGGACACGGCGGAACCGCCCCGAGAGGTACGTACGCCACGACCGGCACCGGCTCAGGACCCCACGGACCCGGACGAGACGCGGGCCGCCGAGGCCGCGCTGTCCGTGCCGGGGGTGACGGGGCTGACCGCCTCCCTCGGGCGCGGGGTACGCCTGGAGGAGCGCACGGCCGGTACGACGGCACTGCCGCACCGGCACGCGCGCGTGGAGCTGACGACCAGCGCGGACCACCGGACCGTCGAGGTGGCCCGGCGGGTCCGCACGACCGTACGAGAGGCGCTGGAGGACAGGCCGACGGTGGCGGTGCTGGTGACGGCGGTCGGTTGACGTTCTCGTCGCTGTGGCCGGCTAACGGCTCATTCGCCCACGCCGGCCAGGTCCCGAAGTCGCCGAGTCTGCGCAGCACGCTCGGCGGCCCGCTGCTCGTCGTACGTACGATCCACCGCACCGCGCAGCAACGCCTTCGTCTCCACCACCGCATCCCGCGGCGCAGCCACCAGCGCCGCGGCCAAGTCCCGTGCCGCCTCGTCCAGTTGGTCGCCGGGCACGGCGAGGTTGGCCAGCCCGGACGCCACCGCCTCCTGCGCGCCGACGAACCGTCCGGTGGCGCAGATCTCCAGCGCGCGGGCGTACCCGACGAGACCGACCAGCGGGTGCGTGCCGGTCAGGTCGGGGACGAGGCCGAGGCTGGTCTCGCGCATGGCGAACTGCACGTCGTCCGCGACGACTCGCAGGTCGCACGCGAGCGCGAGCTGGAAGCCGGCCCCGATGGCATGCCCCTGGACGGCGGCGATGGACACGATGTCATTGCGCCGCCACCAGGTGAACGCCTCCTGGAACTCGGCGATGCTCGCGTCGAGCCCTGCGTCGTCCCGGCGCGCGAGATCGATGAAGGTCGGCTCGCCCGGGATCCCCTCCGGGGTGAACATCTGCCGGTCCAGCCCCGCGGAGAAGGACCTGCCCTCGCCGCGCAGCACGACGACACGGACGGAGCCCGGCAGCAGCCGGCCGGCCTCGGTGAGCGCCCGCCACAGAGCGGGGCTCTGCGCGTT
The DNA here is from genome assembly GCF_044388685.1 of Streptomyces sp. NPDC020192. Taxonomy (NCBI): domain Bacteria; kingdom Bacillati; phylum Actinomycetota; class Actinomycetes; order Kitasatosporales; family Streptomycetaceae; genus Streptomyces; species Streptomyces sp. NPDC020192. The sequence goes on from NZ_JBIRXG010000001.1 coordinate 49,542, forward strand.
GCGCTTGGCCGGGTTGGCCAGCGTCACCGTGGCGAGCGCGTCGTCGACGGTGAGCCGTACGCCGTCCTTGTCGAGAACAGGAGCGAGGTCCTGGTCGGGCGAAGCCATGGGGCGCCTCCGATGTGTGCGGTCAGTCAGGCATGCTGGGCACGCTTAAGTGACTGCACAGTAACCACCCGGCCGATCAGTCCGCCGACCGGGTGGCCACCATCGAAGCCGATGGGCCGCCCGGGGTCAGGACGATGCGGCCTTCTTGCCCCGGGTCGCTCCGCCACGCCCACGAAGCGTGACGCCCGACTCGCTGAGCATCCGGTGTACGAAGCCATACGAGCGGCCGGTCTCCTCGGCCAGCGCCCGGATGCTCGCACCGGAGTCGTACTTCTTCTTCAGGTCTGCCGCGAGCTTGTCGCGCGCGGCGCCGGTCACCCGGCTGCCCTTCTTCAGAGTCTCGGCCACCCGTGCCTCCTCATGGGAAGTGCGCTCTGGTCTCCTCATGATCACCCCTCTCGGGCGTGATGGCCACCCATTCGGCAAGGTCGGTGAGACATCGTTGTGACGACAGGAGCGCACCCCCACAAGCGGAATTCGGTATTCCACCGGGCGGTGTCCATGGGGCCGAACGGGTGGATTCGCGAAGTGCCAGGTCAGAGACACGAGACGGCCGATCCCTTGGCAGCGAAGGGATCGGCCGCGAAATCGGTGTACGACACACGTCGATACGAGGAGATCTCACACAGATGATGGATCACGGATCGGCCGAATGATCCATACGCAGTGGATCACGCCAGGGCGACGAGGTCCGCGTAGTCGGAGCCCCAGAGGTCCTCGACGCCGTCCGGCAGCAGGATGATCCGCTCCGGCTGGAGCGCCTCGACGGCTCCCTCGTCGTGCGTGACGAGGACGACCGCGCCCTTGTAGGTGCGCAGCGCGCCGAGGATCTCCTCGCGGCTCGCGGGGTCGAGGTTGTTGGTCGGCTCGTCGAGCAGGAGCACGTTCGCCGAGGAGACCACCAGGGTCGCCAGGGCGAGACGGGTCTTCTCGCCGCCGGAGAGGACGCCGGCGGGCTTGTCGACGTCGTCGCCGGAGAACAGGAACGAGCCGAGCACCTTGCGGACCTCGACGAGGTCCATGTCGGGGGCGGCCGAGCGCATGTTCTCCAGGACCGTGCGGTCGGGGTCCAGGGTCTCGTGCTCCTGGGCGTAGTAGCCGAGCTTGAGGCCGTGGCCCGGGACGACCTCGCCGGTGTCGGGCTTCTCGACGCCGCCGAGGAGGCGCAGCAGAGTCGTCTTGCCGGCGCCGTTGAGGCCGAGGATGACGACCCGGGAGCCCTTGTCGATGGCGAGGTCGACGTCGGTGAAGATCTCCAGCGAGCCGTACGACTTCGACAGGCCCTCGGCCGTCAGCGGGGTCCTGCCACAGGGCGCGGGCTCGGGGAAGCGGAGCTTGGCGACCTTGTCGGACTGGCGGACGGCCTCGAGACCGGAGAGGAGCTTGTCGGCCCGGCGGGCCATGTTCTGCGCGGCGACCGTCTTGGTGGCCTTGGCGCGCATCTTGTCGGCCTGGGCGTTGAGGGCGGCGGCCTTCTTCTCGGCGTTGGCGCGCTCGCGCTTGCGGCGCTTCTCGTCGGCCTCGCGCTGCTGCTGGTAGAGCTTCCAGCCCATGTTGTAGACGTCGATCTGGGAGCGGTTCGCGTCCAGGTAGAAGACCTTGTTGACGACCGTCTCGACCAGGTCGACGTCGTGGCTGATGACGATGAAGCCGCCGCGGTAGGTCTTCAGGTAGTCGCGCAGCCAGACGATCGAGTCCGCGTCGAGGTGGTTGGTCGGCTCGTCGAGGAGCAGCGTGTCCGCGTCGGAGAACAGGATCCGGGCCAGCTCGATACGGCGGCGCTGACCACCGGAGAGGGTGTGCAGCGGCTGGCCGAGGACGCGGTCGGGCAGGTTGAGCGCGGCGGCGATGGTGGCGGCCTCGGCCTCGGCGGCGTACCCGCCCTTGGTGAGGAACTCGGTCTCCTGGCGCTCGTACTGCTTGAGGGCCTTCTCGCGGGTGCCGCCCTGGCCGGTGGCGATGCGCTGCTCGTTCTCGCGCATCTTGCGGATCAGGACGTCGAGGCCGCGCGCGGACAGGATCCGGTCGCGGGCGAGGACGTCGAGGTCGCCGGTACGGGGGTCCTGCGGGAGGTAGCCGACCTCGCCGGAGCGGGCGATCTGGCCGGCGGCCGGGATGCCCTCGCCGGCCAGGCACTTGGTGAGGGTGGTCTTGCCGGCGCCGTTACGGCCGACCAGGCCGATGCGGTCACCCTTGGCGACACGGAAGGTGGCGTTCTCGATGAGGACGCGCGCACCGGCGCGCAGCTCGATACCGGAGGCGGAGATCACGGACAGACTCCAGGACGTACAGGAAGGGGCGGGTGGTCGGCTGAGGGCGTTCCCGCCGTCTAATGCGCGAGGAGAATGGCCATGGAAGAAGTCTAACGGGACCGTGCAAGCGGTTTTCCTGCGTCCGTACTACATCCGTCCTATGTCACATCCGTCCCACGCCCGCGCGTTCGGACCCGCCACCGAGGCGTTGTCCGGGGCGTTGTCAGTGGTGGCTGCCAGACTGGGCAAGGCGTCACAGAACCGGCGTACGAAGGAGTGATCGGCATGGCAGGCATGGGTGGTGGACGGCCGAGCATCTATCCCTCGCTGCTGTACGCGGACGCGCAGGCGGCGATCAGACAGCTGACGGAGGCCCTCGGCTTCACGGAGCTGTCGCTGTACGAGACGGAGGACGGCACGGTGATGCACGCCGAGCTGGTCCAGGGCCACGGCGCGGTGATGATCGGCTCCAAGGGCCGCGGCGGCCGTTTCGACGCGGCGATGAAGGACGCCGGACCCGCCGGGGTGTACGTCGTCGTGGACGACGTGGACGCCCACCACGAGCGGGCCCTGGAGCACGGCGTGGAGATCCTGATGCCCCCGACGGACCAGGACTACGGCGGGCGGGACTACATGGCCCGGGACCTCGAGGGCAACATCTGGAGCTTCGGGACGTACGCCCCCGAGATCGGCGAGACCGGCATCTGAGCCCGCCACGCGCCGCTCGGCTGCCGGCGGGCAGCCGTCAGCCGCCGGTGTGCACCTGGAAGGCGGCCCGGCGCACGGCCTTGGCGAGGGCCGGGTCGGGGTGTGCGGCGGCGAGCGCGACCAGGACCTGCACGGTGCGCGGGTGGCCGACGGCGCGGACCTCGTCGAGCAGCTGGGGGACGGTGGGCTGCACCGCGGATTCCAGATGCCGGACCAGCATCGGCGCCTCGCCGTGGTCGGCGACGGCGGCGGCGGTGTCCACCCAGAGCCAGGTCGCCTCCTGACGGGTGAGGACCTCGTGGGCGTCCTCCGGGTCGACTCCGTCGTGCTCGGCGAGCCACAGCAGGGCGTACGGCCGTAGCGCCGACTCGTCCGCGACGGCCCGTACGTCGGGCTCGGCGGGGGCACCGACGACGCGCAGCGCCTCGAAGGCCAGGCCGCGCAGCAGGGCGTCCTCGCCCCGGGCGGCGTCGATCAGCCGGGTGACGGCGACGCCGACGGGCCGGGCGGCGAGCCAGGCGCGGTACTCGGCGCGGGCCGCGTTGGGGCGGAGCTGGGCGCAGCCGCGGAGCATGTCCTCGGCGGACTGCTCGATGTTGCCGGCGGGGCTCTGCGCGGCCACACAGATCTGCTCCAGCTTGACCCACACCGCCCAGCTGCCCAGCGGGGTGAGGGTGGCCTGAGCGTCGCCGTAGGTCAGGGCGCCGACGGCGGCGAGGGCCCGCAGCGCCCAGTCGAGGAGGGGTTCGAGCGGGGTGTCTCCGGCCGGGGCGGGATCTCCCGGGGCGCCGGCGGCTAGCTCGGTGCCGGGCTCGTAGGAGATCTCGCAGCGCTCGGTGCGCAGTTCGGTGACCCGCTGCTGGAGCAGGTCGAGGAGCTGCTCGACGGGGACGGGCCCGGCGGACAGCTGGAGGAAGGAGAGCACCTGGGGCATGGCCGAGACGACCTCGGCGACCGCGGCCGCCTCGTGCTCCTCCGGTTCGGGGGAGGCGAGCGACCAGGCGTCGAAGAGGGCGACCCAGCCGCGCAGTACGGCGCTGTCGTCGCGGTCCCAGGCGCGCAGCCGCCAGCCGGGGCGCGCGCTGTCGCCGTGCACCTCGACGAGTCCGGCGAGGCGGGCGGTGTCCCAGTCGGCGCGGACCTGAGCGGCGCTCAGGCCGAGGTCGGCGGCGGCGCGTTCGGCGGTCGGGTCGGAGAGGGTGGCCTTGCCGTCGGCGGTGGCGCCGGCGCTGCCGGGGCCGAGGACGGCGTCGGCCCAGCGGGCGACGCGGACCGCGCCCGCGAGGCCGGTGCGCGCCATTCTGGCCAGTTCGGCCGGGGCGGGGGTGCCCTCCGGCGGCCGGGGTGAGGGGCGCTGCGGGCGCCGCTGGTTCACAGCTCTGGGGGCGGCGGCCAGGGGTCGCGGTCGGACGAGTCGAAGCCTGGAGTCGCGCGGGATACGGGACGTCACGGGTGCAGTCTTCCGGTTGACGGTCCGAAAACCCAAACGGAATGTCACGGCGGGCGACGGGGCTGGCCAACACACGGGGTCAGGCACGGGGCGAGGAGTACCGATCAGGCCAGTCGTACGGCCTTAAACGGAATGACTGGGACCGGGGTGATGGGTCGGGCGCCATGGTGGAGGCGGGGGTAGCTGGGGCCGGGGGTGGCCCTGCCACGCCGGGGCTCGGGGGGCTGGGTGCCGGGGGTGGCCGGAGGACGGGGTGATCGGGGGCCGGGGATGGCCGGGGGCCAGGGGCGGCCGAGGACCCGGGGCGACCGAGGACCGGGAGGGGGCGACCAGAGGGTGAGGGTGGCCGGAGGCCGGGGAGATCGGTGGCTACCGCTCCGGGGGCCGGGGGTGGCCAGACGGTCAGGGGTCGCCGGGGGCGGGGATGGCCAGAGGCCAGGGGTGGCCGGGATGAGGGTGGCCGGAGGCCGGGGGGATCGGTGGCTGCCGCTCCGGGGGCGGGGGGGGTTGCCCAGATGTCAGGGTCGCCGGGGGCCGGGGTGGGCTTGTGGTGGTGGCCCCTCGGGTCGGGGGTCAGGGGGTGTTTCACACCAGGGGGGTCATGAAGCGGCGTAGGCGCTCCTGGTACTCCTGCGGGTCGGCGTTCCACATCGCGCCGTGCGGGGCTCGTGCCACGGTGTGCAGGGCGACCAGGTCCGGGCGGCGGGTGGCGAGGTGGCGGGAGTACTCCCAGGGGGCGACCTCGTCGTCCGGGCCGTGGAAGATCAGGGTCGGTACGGTGAGCAGGTCGGGGTCGGTGGGCCGCGCGGCCCGGTCGGCGTACAGGCCGGTCCTGCCCTGCGCGGCCCGCACAGCGAGCGGCAGCAGCGGCTGCGGGGTGTGCCGGGCCCGGGCGAGGGCGCGCAGCGTGGCCTCCCAGCTCAGCACCGGCGAGTCGAGGACGAGCCCGGCGATGCGCTCGCGCACCGCGGAGTGCTCGGCGGCGCGCAGGGCCATGGTGGCGCCGGTGGACCAGCCGAGCAGGACGACGCGGCGGGCGCCGTAGCGGACGGCGTAGCGGATCGCCGCGTCCACGTCCCGCCACTCGGTCTCGCCGAGGTGGTTCAGTCCGTCCGGCGGGCGGGGGGCGCCGAGGTCGCCGCGGTAGGCGAGCGCGAGGACCGGGACCCGGCGGGAATGCAGGGGGGCCATGAGGTTCATGGCCTGTTCCCGGGTGGTGCCGAGGCCGTGTACGGCGATCACCCAGGTGTCCCGGGCCCCGGGTACGAACCAGGCGGGCAGGTTGCCGAGTTCGCCGGGTACGTCGACGTCGGCGTGGTCGAGGCCGAGGGCGGCGTCCGGATTGCCGACGTACAGGTTCGGGGTGAGCCACACCGGGTCGCCGGGGGTGAGGGTGCCGTGCGTGACGCGTTCCAGGCGGCGTACGACGGTGTCGGCGCTGTGCTCCGCCGCGTCCAGGACGAGGCCGACGACCGCGTGCGCGCCGTTGCCGGCGAGGCCGTAGGTGCCGGGGCGCAGCGAGGCCAGATCGCGGGTCAGCGTGATGCGGCCGGCCGCCGTGCCGTGCACGGTGAGGCGGGGTTCGGTGGGCAGCGGGCGGCCTGCGGGCGCCTTCAGCGCGGCATCGCTGGCGAGCCGCCCGGCGGCGACGGATGCCGCGCCGGCGGCGAGCACAGCGGTGACTGCGGTGGCGGTCGCTCTGACTGGGCGCACCTGTCCAGTGTCGTGGGGGTTGCGGCCGTGGGCCAGCGGAGAGGGTGGGCGGGGCCGAGCCGTCGGGGCGTGGGGAGGGTGGGTCGGCACCGCTGAGCAGTACGTGCGTTGTGGCTGGGCGCCGTTGTGGTGGATCGCAGGCCGCGTGGCGCGGGTCACTTCCGTTGGCCGTACCCGCGCAACCGCTCCCCCACCTCCGCCAGCTGCGTCTCCGTCAGCAGGGACGGGGTCAGGCCCGGTACGGAGGAGGCCGTCAGCCACAGGCGGCACATCCACTCCAGCTGGGCGGTGCGGTCGTAGGCCTGGTCGAGGGTGGTGCCGTAGGTGATCGTGCCGTGGTTCTGCAACAGGCAGCCGGAGCGGCCCTCCAGGGCGCGGAGCATGTTCTCGGCCAGTTCGTCGGTGCCGTAGGGGGCGTAGGGGGCGACCCGGACGGGGCCGCCGAGGGCGGCGGCCATGTAGTGGACCAGCGGCAGCTCGGGCACGAGCGTGGAGACCGCCGTCGCGTGTACGGCGTGGGTGTGGACGATCGCGCGGGCGTCGGTCGTGCGGTAGACGGCGAGGTGCATGGGCAGCTCGCTGGTCGGCACCAGGGTGCCGAGCACCTGGTGGCCGGTGAGGTCGACGCCGGTGAGGTCGTCCGGGGTGAGCCGGTCGTAGGGGACGCCCGACGGGGTGACCAGCACGACGTCCCCGACGCGCACCGAGACGTTGCCGGAGGTGCCGACCACCAGCCCGTCGGCGACGGTCCGCCGCGCCACCGCGACCAGCTCCACCCACGCCCGATCCTGTTCCACCGCCGCCCCTCCCTCTCCCATCGAGATCCGACCCTGCCCCGCCGCCACCCGTCCCTGCTCTGCCGAAGCCCGCCCCTGCTCCATTGGCCCCCGCCCCTCCTCCTCCGACGCCCGCCCCTCCCCCTGCCCCTCCGTCACCCGTCCCCGCTCCACGTTCCGCCGTTGTTCAGCCATGCCGCGATCCTGCCAGCCGGGGCCGCCGGGAAAGGGGTGGGCGGTCGCTTCCGGCCAGCAGTTGTGCGTGGAAGGCGTGCCCCCAAGCCGCCGAGCCTTCCGAGCCGCGCAGCCACCGAAGCCCCCGAAGCCCCCGAAGCCCCCAGCCATCGGAGCCGGCCACCACAGCCCCACTCCCCGCCCCATAAGCCCCTGAAGCCGCCGAACGGGCGGAAGTCGGGGCGAATCGCCGGAAAGTGGCGCTGATTCGGTGATCGCCGGGCCTTGAATGATCCCTCTTGCCCGTCGGACGACCGCTCGTCCGCCGACCCGGGGAGACGCATGGCCAGTGAACGCACTCTTTTCCGTCGCCGCGCCGGTGTCCTCGCGGCGGCCTCGGCGGCGCTCGCCCTCGCGGCGCCCGCGGCCGCGGCGGCCGGGCCGCCGGCGCTGGTCAAAAGCCGGCCCCGGGGGCACGACGTCTCCTCGCATCAGGAGCACGTCGACTGGGCGTCCGCCAGGAAGACCGGCGCGCGGTTCGTCTATGTCAAGGCGACCGAGGCGACCGACTACCGCAACCCCTACTTCGACGAGCAGTACAACGGCGCACGCGAGGCGGGTCTGCTCCGGGGCGCGTACCACTTCGCACTGCCGGACCAGTCCTCCGGCGCCGCGCAGGCCCAGTTCTTCGTGCACGACGGCGGCGACTGGCAGGCGGACGGCTGGACGCTGCCGCCCGCGCTCGACATCGAGTACAACCCGTACAGCAAGAAGCAGAAGTGCTACGGGCTGAGCAAGGCGATGATGGTCCGCTGGATCCGGGACTTCAGCGACGAGGTGAAGGAAGAGACCGGGCGGCGTCCGGTGATCTACACGACGACCCAGTGGTGGAAGCTCTGCACCGGCAACAGCCGCGCGTTCTCCTCCAGCCACGCGCTGTGGATCGCCCGGCACGGTACCTCGGGCCCGGGGACACTGCCGGGCGGCTGGCGGTACTGGACGTTCTGGCAGTACGGCACCGAGGGCACGCTGCCGGGTGACCAGAATCTCTTCAACGGGTCGGCCGACCGGCTGCGGACCTTCGCGCGCGGCCGATAGCCAAGGGGCGCCTGGGTCGCGGGCGACACACAGTGGCAAGCGGAACCCCACCCCCTCCCTTCAGACACCGCCACGCCCGTCTCAGTTCACCTTCCGTTCATCCAGGTTGCCTACGTTCGTCCAGCCAATGACCTCGAACGAATGCCTGGGTAAATGGAAAGCTTCTCGCTGATCCTCGCGATTGTGGTGGTGACCGCACTCGCGTTTGATTTCACGAACGGTTTCCACGACACCGCCAACGCGATGGCCACCACCATCTCGACAGGCGCCCTGAAGCCCAAGATCGCAGTTGCCATGTCGGCCGCCCTGAACCTGGTGGGCGCCTTCCTCTCCGTGGAGGTCGCGAAAACGATCTCCAAGGGTCTCGTCGACGAGAAGGGGATCCGTCCCGAGGTCATCTTCGCCGCCCTGGTCGGCGCGATCCTCTGGAACCTGCTGACCTGGCTGGTGGGCCTGCCGTCGAGTTCCTCGCACGCCCTGATGGGCGGCCTGATCGGCGCCACGGTCGCCTCCGCCGGCTTCGGTGCCGTGCACGGCGACGTGCTGGTGACCAAGGTGCTGCTCCCGGCGGTCGCCGCGCCGCTCGTCGCGGGTCTGGCGGCCATGCTGTCCACCCGCCTGTCCTACGGCATCGGCGGCAAGAACGAGGGCGAGGCCACCCGCAAGGGCTACCGCGCCGGCCAGATCGCCTCCGCCGGCCTGGTCTCCCTCGCCCACGGCACCAACGACGCCCAGAAGACGATGGGCATCATCACCCTCGCGCTGATCGCGGGCGGCTCCATCGCCCCGGGCTCGAACCCTCCCACCTGGGTGATCCTCTCCGCGGGCCTGGCCATCGCGCTCGGCACCTACATCGGCGGCTGGCGCATCATCCGCACCATGGGCACGGGCCTGACCGACCTGGAGCCGCGCCAGGGCTTCGCCGCCCAGACCAGTGCCGCGACCGCCATCCTGGCCTCCTCCCACCTGGGCTTCTCGCTCTCCACCACGCACGTCGTCTCCGGCGCGGTGATGGGTACCGGCCTCGGCCGCAAGGGCGGTGTGGTCCGCTGGTCCACCGCGACCCGCATGGTCGTCGCCTGGCTCCTCACCCTCCCGGCCGCCGCGCTGGTCGGCGCGGGCGCCGAGTCCGTCACGGACCTCGGTGACTGGGGCACCGCCGTCGTCGCCGTCTTCCTGGTCGCCGCGAGCGCCACGATCTGGAAGCTCTCCCGCCGCGAGGTCGTCGACCACACCAACGTCGTGGCGGAGACCGAGGAGCCGGCCGGTGTGGTGACCACCGCCATCGCCGCCGTCACCCCGCCCCCGGCGGGCACGATCGGCGAGGACCTGACGGCCACCATCCCCTCCCCGGCCGCCGCCGAACCCGCGGCCCCGGCCACCTCGGCCACTCCGCCGGCCGCCACCGTCTGACCCCGGCCATCCGGTTACCCAAGGAAGCATCATGAAGATCGACTGGTCGGCCATCGGCTCCGTCTTCGGCGTCAGCCTCGCGGTCACGGTGGGCCTGGTGGCCCTGTTCACCCTCGGCGTCAACGGCCTGGCCCGGCGCGAGAAGGCGGCGGCCCAGGGCGACTCCGCGGCCCTCGCCGTCACCGGCGCCTACGTCTGCTTCGCGGCCTGCGCGGCGGCGGTGGCGTACGGCATCTACCTGATCGTGGCCAAGGTCTGACCGAGCGCCACGAACCCGGCACCACGAAGGCTCCCCTCTCTCCTGGACAGAGGGGAGCCTTCGCCATACCCAGAGGTCACGGGCGCCCCGCGATGTGGGGATCGGCACACTCTCCCCCTGCAGGTCAACGGCAAGTTGACGGCCGTTCCGGGCGCGTGGTGGACTGCCCAGGCCATGTACGGCGGCAGGAGAGGAAGTCGGTGCGAATCCGGCGCGGTCCCGCCACTGTCACCGGGGAAGAACCCCCGGGAGCCAGGAACTCTCACCGCCGAATCTCGTCGAACCAGGGCGCGGACACCCTGAGTGAGGACATCGATCGCCATGCCCGGCTGCCGAAGGACCCGTACCAGGCCCGCTCCTGTACCCACGGCCGGCTGAGCCCATGGGTGCCGATCGCTCCTACGCGTACGGCGCCGCCGCCGGCCTTCTCGGTGATCTGCTCCTCGGCGATCCGCGCCGCGGGCATCCGGTCGCCGTGTTCGGGCGGGCGGCCACGGCCGTGGAAGGCGCGTTGTGGCGCGACCACCGCGGCTGGGGCACGCTGCACACCGTGGTGTGCGCGGGTGGCGCCGTCGCACTCGGCACGGTCGCCGCACGCGCCGTACGCCCCTCCCCCGCCGCCTCCGCCGCGCTGACCGCCGCCGCCGTCTGGTCGGTCGTCGGCGGCACATCGCTCGCGCGCGAGGCCCGCACGATCGGGCAGGCCTTGGAGCGCGGGGACGTCGAGGCGGCCCGGGAGCGGCTGCCGCATCTGTGCGGCCGGGACCCGCAGGCGCTGGACGCCGACGGGATCGCCCGGGCCGTGGTCGAGTCCGTCGCCGAGAACACCTCCGACGCCGTGGTGGGCGCGCTGGTGTGGGGTGCGGTGGCCGGGGTGCCGGGGCTGCTCGGGTTCCGGGCGGTCAACACCCTGGACGCGATGGTGGGTCACACATCCCCCCGCTACCGGCGCTACGGCTGGGCCTCCGCCCGCCTCGACGACGTGGCCGGCTGGCCGGGGGCCCGGCTGACCGCCGTACTCGCCGCCGTGGCCGGACCCGACCCGCGCGGTGCCCTGCGCGCCTGGCGGACGGACGCCCGCAAGCATCCGAGCCCCAACGCCGGGCCCGTGGAGGCCTCGTTCGCGGGCGCGCTCGGCGTGCGCCTGGGCGGGACGCTCTCGTACGGCGGCCGCGTCGAGCACCGGCCCGTCCTGGGCGGGGACACCGGCCGGGCGGTCCGGGTCACCGACATCGACCGGGCCGTACGGCTCTCCCGCCGCGTCGGCCTGCTCGCGCTCGGCACCACGGTCGCCGCGCGCCTCCTCGTCACAAGCGTCAAGGGTCTGAAGGGACGTGGGAAGTGAACGGGGGACTCCTCGTCGCCGGCACCACCTCCGACGCCGGCAAGAGCGTCGTGACGGCCGGGATCTGCCGGTGGCTGGTGCGCCAGGGCGTGAAGGTCGCGCCGTTCAAGGCGCAGAACATGTCGCTCAACTCCTTCGTGACCCGGGAGGGCGCGGAGATCGGCCGGGCCCAGGCCATGCAGGCCCAGGCCTGCCGGGTCGAGCCGACCGCTCTGATGAACCCCGTGCTGCTCAAGCCCGGCGGCGAGCAGAGCAGCCAGGTGGTGCTGCTGGGCAAGCCGGTGGGCGAACTGAGCGCGCGCGGCTACCACGGCGGGCGTCAGCAGAAGCTGCTCGGCACCGTGCTGGACTGCCTGGCCGAGTTGCGGGGCACGTATGACGCGGTGATCTGTGAGGGGGCCGGGTCGCCGGCGGAGATCAACCTGCGGCGCACGGACATCGTGAACATGGGGATCGCCCGCAACGCGCGGCTGCCCGTGCTGGTGGTGGGAGACATCGACCGCGGGGGCGTCTTCGCCTCCTTCTTCGGCACCGTCGCCCTGCTCTCGCCCGAGGACCAGGAGCTGATCGCCGGGTTCCTGGTGAACAGGTTCCGGGGCGATGTCTCGCTGCTGGAGCCGGGGTTGGAGATGCTCCGGGGTCTCACCGGGCGGCGTACCTACGGCGTACTGCCGTTCCGGCACGGGCTCGGCATCGACGAGGAGGACGGGCTTCATGTGTCGCTGCGCGGGGCTGTCCGCGAGTCCGCCGTGGCTCCGCCGGTCGGCGAGGACGTGCTGCGGGTCGCCGTGTGCGCGATCCCGCTGATGTCCAACTTCACCGACGTGGACGCCCTCGCCGCCGAACCGGGTGTCGTGGTGCGGTTCGTGGACCGCCCGGAGGAGCTGGCCGACGCGGACCTGGTCGTCGTACCGGGCACGCGCGGGACCGTGCGGGCACTGGAGTGGCTGCGGGAGCGGGGGCTGGCCGACGCGCTCGTCAGAAGGGCCTCGGAAGGCCGGCCCGTTCTCGGTGTCTGCGGCGGTTTCCAGATCCTCGGTGAGCACATCGAGGACGAGGTCGAGTCGCGCGCCGGTGCGGTCCCCGGGCTCGGGGTGCTGCCGGTACGGGTGCGGTTCGCCCGTGAGAAGACCCTGACCCGGCCGGCCGGCGAGGCGCTCGGCGAGCGGGTCGAGGGGTACGAGATCCATCACGGCGTCGCCGAAGTCGACGGCGGAGTCCCCTTCCTGGACGGCTGCCGGGTCGGGCAGACCTGGGGCACCCACTGGCACGGCTCGCTGGAGTCGGACGGCTTCCGGCGGGCCTTCCTGCGCGAGGTGGCCGCCGCCGCGGGCCGCCGCTTCGTGCCCGCGCCGGACACCTCCTTCGCCGCGCTGCGCGAGGAGCAGCTCGACCGGCTCGGCGACCTGATCGAACAGCACGCGGACACGGACGCGCTCTGGCGGCTCATCGAGTCGGGCGCGCCGCAAGGACTGCCTTTCATCCCACCGGGAGCGCCCGCATGAGCACAGTGTTGTTGTTGTCCACCGCCGACACGGATCTGCTGGCGGCGCGGGCCTCCGGCGCGGACTACCGCATCGGCAATCCGACCCGGGTGGACGTCGCCGCCGAACTGCCGGGCCTCGTTCAGGGCGCTGACCTGGCCGTCGTGCGGCTGCTGGGCGGCAAGCGCGCCTGGGAGGACGGGCTGGCCGCGTTGAAGGCGTCCGGCATCCCGACCGTGCTGCTGGGCGGCGAGGCCGTGCCGGACGCGGAGCTGATGGCCGAGTCGTCGGTGCCCGCCGGTGTGGTGGCGGAGGCGCTGCGGTACCTGGTCGAGGGCGGCCCGGCGAACCTGCTGGAGCTGTCCCGGTTCCTGTCGGACACCGTGCTGCTGACCGGTGAGGGTTTCGAGGAGCCGCGCGCGATGCCGGCGTACGGCGTCCACGGCTCCTGTGAAGTACGGGACGGCCGGCCGACCGTGGGCGTGCTCTTCTACCGGGCGCACGAGCTGAGCGGCAACACCGCCTTCGTGGACACCCTGTGCGACGCGATCGAGGCGCGGGGCGCCAACGCCCTTCCCGTGTACTGCGGTTCGCTGCGCGGTGCGGACGCCGGGCTGTACGAGCTGCTGGGCCGGGCCGACGCGCTGGTCGCCACCGTGCTCGCGGCCGGCGGCACGCACGCCTCCCAGGCCTCGGCGGGCGGCGACGAGGAGGCGTGGGACATCGGCGCGCTCGCCGACCTCGACATCCCCGTCCTGCAAGGACTTTGCCTCACCTCGTCGAAGCAGACCTGGGACGAGTCGGACGCCGCCCTGTCCCCCATGGACGCCGCGATGCAGGTCGCGATCCCGGAGTTCGACGGCCGACTGATCACCGTGCCCTTCTCCTTCAAGGAGCAGGGCACGGACGAGGTCCCGGTGTACGTCGCCGACCCCGAGCGGGCGCACCGGGTCGCCGGAATCGCCGTACGGCACGCGCAGTTGAAGCACAAGCCGAACGCGGAGAAGAAGATCGCGCTGGTCTTCACCGCGTACCCGACCAAGCACTCCCGCGTCGGCAACGCGGTCGGCCTGGACACGCCCGCGTCGGCGGTACGGGTGCTCGACGCACTGCGGGACGCCGGGTACGGGCTTACCGAATACCCCTCCGAGGGTGATGAGTTGATCCATCGGCTGATCGCGGCCGGCGGCCACGACGTCGAGTGGCTCACGGAGGAGCAGCTGGCGGCCGCGCCCGCCCGGGTGCCGCTGGCGGACTACCGGGCGTGGTTCGACAAGCTCGACCCGAGGCTGCGGGACGCGATGCTGGAGGCGTGGGGCGAGCCGCCGGGCAGCCTGTACGTCGACGGCGACGACATCGTCCTCGCCTCCCTCCAGTTCGGGAACGTCGTGGTGATGATCCAGCCGCCGCGCGGCTTCGGGGAGAACCCGATCGCGATCTACCACGACCCCGACATGCCGCCGTCGCACCACTACATGGCCGCCTACCGCTGGCTGGAGAACAGCTTCGGCGCGGACGCGATCGTGCACATGGGCAAGCACGGCACGATGGAGTGGCTGCCGGGCAAGGGGCTGGGGCTGTCCGGCGGTTGCGCGCCGGACGCGGTCCTCGGTGACCTCCCCCTCATCTACCCGTTCATCGTGAACGACCCCGGCGAGGGCACCCAGGCCAAGCGGCGCGGGCACGCCACGGTGGTCGACCACCTGGTACCGCCGATGGCGCGCGCCGACACCTACGGCGACCTGGCCAAGCTGGAACAGCTCCTCGACGAGTACGCGCTCGTCTCCGACCTGGACCCGACGAAGGCCCCGGCGGTGCGCGCCCAGATCTGGACGCTGGTCAAGGCGGCCGAACTCCACCACGACCTGCATGTGGACGAGCAGCCGGGCGACGACGACTTCGACGAGTTCGTCATGCACATCGACGGCTATCTGTGCGAGATCAAGGACGTGCAGATCCGCGACGGGCTACACGTTCTGGGCGGCGGTCCGGTCGGCGAGCCGCGCGTGAACCTGGTGCTGGCCGTGCTGCGGGCGTCCCAGGTGTGGGGCGGCCGGGCGAACGCGCTGCCGGGGCTGAGGGCCTGCCTCGCCGCTCATTTCGGGCTGGTCGAGAAGGAGTTGCTGACCGAGCCGGGCGCGCCGGTGAAGGTTCCGGTCGAGCTGACGGACCTGGTCAAGGGTCCCTCCCGTACGGCCGCCGACGCGATCGACCTGCTGGAGCAGCTGTGCCGACGGATCGCCGAGGGCATGGAGGAACGGGCGTGGGAGCGAACGGCCGTACCGACCGTCCTGCGGGACGCGCTGCGAACCGAACTCCCGGACGCCGTAGCGGTGTTGGAATTCGCCTGCGATGAGGTCGTACCCCGGCTCGCGCGGACCACGGACGAGATCGGGCACATCCTGCGGGCGCTGGACGGCGGTTACGTCCCGGCGGGCCCCTCGGGTTCGCCGACCCGAGGCCTGGTGAACGTCCTGCCGACCGGCCGGAACTTCTACTCGGTCGACCCCAAGGCGATTCCGTCCAGGCTGAGTTGGGAGGTCGGGCAGTCGCTCGCCGACTCGCTCGTGCAACGGTATCTGCAGGACACCGGGGAGTACCCGAAGTCGGTCGGCCTGACGGTCTGGGGCACGTCCGCGATGCGCACCCAGGGTGACGACATCGCCGAGATCCTGGCGCTGCTGGGCTGCCGTCCGGTGTGGGACGACGCCTCACGCCGGGTGACGGGCTTCGAGATCGTGCCCCTGGCGGAGCTGGGGCGGCCGCGCATCGACGTCACGGTCCGTATCTCCGGCTTCTTCCGGGACGCGTTCCCGCATGTGGTCGGGCTGATCGATGACGCGGTGCGGACGGTGGCCGAGCTGGACGAGTCCGCCGAGTCCAACTACGTCCGGGCCCATGTGGAGAAGGACGCGGCCGAGCACGGCGACCGGCGGCGCGCCACGGCCCGTATCTTCGGCTCCAAGCCGGGCGCGTACGGCGCGGGTCTGCTGCCGCTGATCGACGCCCGCAACTGGCGCTCCGACGCCGACCTCGCCGAGGTGTACGCGGTCTGGGGCGGTTACGCCTACGGGCGCGGGCTCGACGGGCGGGCGGCGCGCGGGGACATGGAGACCGCGTTCAAGCGGATCGCGGTGGCGGCGAAGAACGTCGACACCCGCGAGCACGACCTGGTCGACGCCGACGACTACTTCCAGTACCACGGCGGCATGGTCGCGATGGTCCGGCACCTCACGGGCGTCAACCCCGAGGCCTACGTGGGTGATTCCGCCGTACCGGACCAGGTGAAGACCCGCACGCTGGGCGAGGAGACGCACCGCGTCTTCCGTGCCCGGGTGGTCAACCCGCGCTGGATGGCCGCCATGCGCCGGCACGGCTACAAGGGCGCCTTCGAGATGGCGGCGACCGTCGACTACCTCTTCGGGTACGACGCCACGGCCGGGGTCGTCGACGACTGGATGTACGAGAAACTCAGCGCGGAGTACGTCTTCGACCCGGAGAACCGGGACTTCATGAAGCAGTCCAACCCGTGGGCGCTGCGCGGCATCACCGAACGGCTGCTGGAGGCGGCGGACCGGGGGCTGTGGGCCGAGCCGGACGCGGACACGCTGGAGCGGCTGCGCGCCACCTACCTGGAGCTGGAAGGCGACTTGGAGGGCGACGACCAGTGACGACTCCCTTTCCTTTCACGGCTGTTGTCGGTCAGGACGATCTGCGGCTCGCGCTGCTGCTGAACGCGGTCAGCCCCGCCGTCGGCGGTGTGCTGGTGCGCGGCGAGAAGGGCACGGCCAAGTCGACGGCGGTGCGGGCTCTTTCGGCGTTGCTGCCGGAGGTCGCCGTCGTGCCCGGCTGCCGCTTCTCGTGCGCCCCCGGGTCACCGGACCCCGGGTGTCCCGACGGTCCGCACGAGGCGGCATCCGGTACGACACGTCCGGCGCGGATGGTCGAACTGCCCGTCGGCGCCTCCGAGGACCGGCTGGTCGGCGCGCTGGACATCGAGCAGGCGCTCGCCGAGGGTGTGAAGGCGTTCGAGCCGGGTCTGCTGGCCGACGCGCACCGGGGCATCCTCTACGTCGACGAGGTCAACCTCCTCCACGACCACCTGGTCGACCTGCTGCTGGACGCGGCGGCGATGGGTGCCTCGTACGTGGAGCGCGAGGGCGTCTCCGTGCGGCACGCGGCGCGCTTCCTGCTCGTCGGCACCATGAACCCCGAAGAGGGCGAGCTGCGGCCGCAGTTGCTGGACCGGTTCGGGCTCACCGTCGAGGTGGCCGCCTCGCGGGAGCCCGACCAGCGGGTGGAGGTCGTACGGCGCCGGCTGGCGTACGACGACGATCCGGGCGGGTTCGCCGCGACGTGGGCGGGCGAGGAGGCCGTCGTTCGCCAACGGATCGTGGCCGCACGGGAGTTGCTGCCGCAGGTGCGGCTGGGCGAAGGTGCGCTGCGGCAGATCGCGGCGACCTGTGCGGCCTTCGAGGTGGACGGCATGCGGGCCGACATCGTGATGGCGCGTACGGCGACCGCGCTGGCCGCGTGGGCCGGGCGGACGGACGTGCTCGCCGAGGACGTGCGGCAGGCGGCGCTGCTCGCGCTGCCGCACCGCAGGCGCCGTAACCCGTTCGACGCTCCGGGTCTGGACGAGGACAAGCTGGACGAGACGCTGGAGCAGTTCTCCGGGGACGACTCCCAGGGCGACGAGGACCCCGACCCCGACGGTCCCGGTGGCGGCGGTGGGCAGCCCGCGCCCGGCTCCGGCCCCCAGGGCGACGGGGACGCCGCCGCGCGGCCCGAGGCCGGTGAGGGCGGGGAGCCGCAGGCGTCCGGTGGGCGGGAGCAGTCGGCCGTACGGGCCGCCGAGCCGTTCCGGACCAAGGTGCTGAGCGTGCCCGGGATCGGCGAGGGTGCCGCCGGGCGGCGCTCGCGGGCGCGGACCGAGCACGGGCGGACCACCGGGTCCCGGCGGCCCCAGGGGACGCTGACCAAGCTGCATCTGGCCGCGACCGTGCAGGCCGCCGCCCCGCACCAGCGGGCGCGGGGCCGGTCCGGGCCGGGGCTGGTGATCCGCCGGGACGATCTGCGGCAGGCGACCCGGGAGGGGCGCGAGGGCAACCTCGTGCTGTTCGTCGTGGACGCCTCCGGCTCGATGGCGGCGCGGCAGCGGATGAGCGCCGTGAAGGGTGCGGTGCTGTCACTGCTGCTCGACGCCTATCAGCGGCGGGACAAGGTGGGGCTGGTGACCTTCCGGGGGGCCGGTGCCGATGTCGCGCTGCCGCCGACGTCGTCCGTCGATGCCGCCGCCGTACGGCTGGAGTCGCTGCCGACGGGTGGCCGTACGCCGCTGGCGGCCGGGCTGCTCAAGGCGCACGAGGTGCTGCGGGTGGAGCGGCTGCGGGATCCGGCGCGGCGGGCGCTGGTCGTCGTGGTGACCGATGGGCGGGCCACGGGCGGGCCTGAGCCGGTGGCGCTCGCGGGGCGGGCGGCTCGGCTGTTCGCGGCCGAGGGGGTCGCCTCGGTGGTCGTGGACTGCGAGTCGGGGCCGGTGCGGCTGGGGCTGGCCGGGCAGCTCGCGGGTGAGCTGGGCGGTACGGCCGTCACGCTGGACGAGCTGCGGGCGGATTCGATCGCCGGGCTCGTGAGGGATGTGCAGGGGACGTCGAGGAGGGCCGCTTAATGCCGCAGGGACAGCCAAGTGTGGTGCCGGATGACGGTTTGACGACGCGTCAGCGCCGTAATCGTCCGCTCGTCGTCGTGCACACCGGGATCGGCAAGGGCAAGTCGACCGCCGCGTTCGGGCTCGCGCTGCGCGCCTGGAACCAGGGGTGGCCGATCGGGGTGTTCCAGTTCGTCAAGTCGGCGAAGTGGAAGGTCGGCGAGGAGAACGCGCTGCGCGTGCTCGGTGCCTCCGGCGAGGGCGGCACCGTCGACTGGCACAAGATGGGCGAGGGCTGGTCGTGGGTGCAGCGCGATCTTCAGGGGGACAACTTCAGCAACGAGGAGAAGGCCCGGGAGGGCTGGGAGCAGGTCAAGCGGGATCTGGCCGCCGAGACGTACCGGCTGTACGTGCTGGACGAGTTCGCCTACCCGATGCACTGGGGGTGGGTGGACACCGATGAGGTGATCTCCGTGCTGCGGGACCGGCCGGGCACCCAGCACGTCGTCATCACCGGGCGGAACGCGCCGGAGAAGCTGGTGGACTTCGCCGACCTGGTCACCGACATGTCCAAGGTCAAGCACCCCATGGATGTGGGGCAGAAGGGCCAGAAGGGCATCGAGTGGTGATGTCGTCGGTGCCACGGCTGGTCATCGCCGCGCCCTCCTCGGGCAGCGGCAAGACCACCGTGGCCACGGGGCTGATGGCCGCGTTCGCCGCGCGGGGGCTCGCCGTGTCCCCGCACAAGGTCGGACCGGACTACATCGACCCCGGGTACCACGCGCTCGCGACCGGGCGGGCCGGGCGGAACCTGGACGCGTACCTGTGCGGGCCGGAGCTGATCGCTCCGCTGTTCCTGCACGGGGCGCGCGGGTGCGATCTGGCCGTGGTCGAGGGTGTGATGGGGCTGTACGACGGGGCGGCGGGGGAAGGTGAGCTGGCCTCCACGGCCCATGTCGCCAAGCTGTTGCGGGCGCCGGTGGTGCTGGTGGTCGACGCGTCGTCGCAGTCGCGGTCGGTGGCGGCGCTGGTGCACGGGTTCGCGTCCTGGGATCCGGAGGTGCGGGTCGGGGGTGTGATCCTCAACAAGGTCGGGTCCGACCGGCATGAGGAGTTGCTGCGGGAGGCGCTGGACTCGGCCGGTGTGCCGGTTCTGGGTGTGCTGCGGCGGGTGGCCCAGGTGGATACACCCTCGCGGCATCTTGGGCTGGTACCTGTTGCCGAACGACGGACCGATGCCGTGGACGCGGTGGCGGCGATGTCCGCTCAGGTCGGGCAAGGCTGCGATCTCGACGCTCTGCTGGGACTGGCCCGGGGCGCGGGAGCGTTGTCCTGTGCTCCTTGGGAACCGCCTGTCACCACGACGGAGGAGCGAGCGCCCGTCGTCGCCGTCGCCGGTGGCCCCGCCTTCACCTTCTCCTACGCCGAGCACACCGAACTCCTCACCGCCGCCGGTGCCGAAGCCGTCGTCTTCGACCCCCTCCATGACGAGCAACTGCCCGAAGGAACGGCCGGGTTGGTCATCGGTGGCGGTTTTCCCGAGGTGTACGCCGGTGAGCTGTCCGCCAACGAGACGTTGCGGAAGGCCGTCGCCGGACTCGCGGAGCGCGGCGCGCCCGTGGCCGCCGAATGTGCCGGACTGCTCTATCTGTGCCGGGAGTTGGACGGGCAGCCCATGTGCGGGGTGCTGGATGCCACCGCGCGGATGACGGAGCGGCTCACCCTCGGCTATCGGGACGCCGTTGCCGTCGGGGACAGTGTGCTGGCCGTCGCCGGGACGCGGATGCGGGGGCACGAGTTTCATCGCACGGTCGTGGAGCCCGGCGCCGGGGCGGCTCCCGCCTGGGGGGTGCGGGCGCCCGCGCGGCGGGTGGAAGGTTTCGTACAGCAGGGCGTGCACGCGAGTTATCTGCACACGCACTGGGCGTCCGAGCCCGGTGTCGCCCGTCGGTTCGTGGAGAGGTGCCGGACGTCATGAGCAGCAGGCTGATCGGTGTCGGGGTCGGTCCCGGTGATCCGGAGCTGGTGACCGTCAAGGGGGTCAACGCGCTGCGGGCCGCCGATGTGGTCGTCGTACCCGTCATGGACACCGGTGAGCGGGGGCGGGCCGAGGCGACCGTGTTGCACTACGTGCCCCGGGAGAAGGTCGTCCGGGTGGTGTTCGCGCTGAACGAGCGGACCGACCGGGCGCGCCGGGAGGCCGCCTGGGACGCGGCGGGTGACAGGGTCGCCGGGCTGCTGAAGCGGCACGCGTCCGTCGCCTTCGCCACCATCGGCGATCCCAACGTGTACTCGACGTTCACGTACCTCGCGCAGACCATCGCGGAGCTGCTGCCGGACGTGGTCGTGGAGACCGTGCCCGGGATCACCGCCATGCAGGACCTCGCCGCCCGGTCCGGTGCCGTGCTGACCGAGGGCACCGAGCCGCTGACCCTCGTACCGGTCACGGCCGGGTCCGCCGTGCTCAAGGACGCGCTGGCCGGGCCGGGGACGGTGGTGGCGTACAAGTTCGGGCGGCGGGCCGCCGAGGTCGCCGAGGCGCTCGCGGAGACCGGGCGGCTGGCGGACGCCGTGTGGGGGGCGGCGCTGGGCCTGCCGGAGGAGTCCGTGCGGCCGGCCGCCGAGCTGGGCGGGGAGCCGCTGCCGTACCTCTCCACGCTGATCGCGCCGCCGCGCCGGGACGGCGGACGGGGCGGGAAGCTGTGACCCGCCCCCTCGGGGTGACCCGTACGGCGGCCTGGTCAGCCGCCGGAGATGCCGACCACCAGCCAGATGAAGGCCGCGCCCGCCACCGTGCACAGCAGGGTGGAGCGGGCGGGGTGCTCGTGGTGGGCCTCGGGGAGGATCTCGGCGGCGGCGAGATAGAGCAGTGCGCCGCCGAAGAGGCCCAGATAGCCGCCGAGCACCGGTTCGGGGATGTGGAGGAAGGCCGTCGACAGCGCGCCCAGCACCGGTGCGCAGGCGTCGGCCACCAGCATCGCCACGGCCCGGCGGCGGGCGTTGCCGTACAGGCTGGTGATGGTGAAGGTGTTGAAGCCGTCGGCGAAGTCGTGCGCGATCACGGCGAGCGCGACGGCCGCGCCCATGCCACCGCCCACCTGGAAGGCGGCGCCGATCGCCACGCCGTCCATGGCGCTGTGCCCCACCATCGCGCCGGCCGCCGCCAGGCCCACCTCGGGCGCCCGGTGGCTGTGGCCCTCGGCGCCTCCGTGGGCGGCCTGGCGGGCGGCCAGGGTGCGTTCGACCAGATGGGCCAGCAGGAAGCCGGCCACGAAGAGCAGCAGGGCGGCGGGTACGCCGAAGATCTCGCGGTCGGCGGCGTGCAGCGCCTCCGGCAGCAGGTCCAGGCCGACCACACCCAGCATCAGACCGCCGGCCAGGCCCAGGACCAGGTGCCGACGGTCGGTCACACGCTGAGCCGTCCAGCCGCCGGCCAGCGTCATCAGGAACGCGCCGAGCGCGACGAAGACCGCCATAGGGACTTGCTATCCGATGGAGGCGCCTTCGCGCACATCCGGCGCCTCCCCTATCGCCCCACACTCTGACATTTCACTGCTCCTGCTGTGTGTTTTCCGTACGAGAGGACCTTTCCCATGGCCGATGCCACCATCGATGCCACCACCACTGCCCCCACCGGCAAGGTGACGTTCGTCGGTGCCGGCCCCGGCGCCGCCGATCTGCTGACGTTCCGCGCCGCGCGCGCGATCGGGGACGCGGACGTGGTGATCTGGGCGGCCAGCCTGGTCCAGGCGGAGGTCCTCGAGCACGCGCGCGAGGAGGCGGAGATCCTGGACTCGGCGGCCATGTCCCTGGAGGACGTCGTCGCCGTCTACCGGCGCGCCCACGCCGAGGGCCTGAAGGTGGCCCGGATCCACTCCGGCGACCCGGCGCTGTGGGGCGGCACGCAGGAGCAGCTGGACCGGTGCGCGGAGATCGGGATCGCCACCGAGGTCGTACCGGGCGTCTCGTCCTTCTCGGCCGTGGCCGCCCTCGCGCAGCGCGAACTGACCATCCCCGAGGTCGCGCAGTCCGTGGTCCTCACCCGGCTGGGGGGCGGCAAGACGCCGATGCCGCCCGGGGAGGAGGTACGGGAGTTCGCCCGGCACGGTACGACGATGGCGATCTTCCTCTCCGCCGCGCGCAGCGGCCAGCTGGTGCGCGAGCTGCTGGAGGGCGGCTACCCGACGGACACCCCGGTGGTCGTCGCCTACCAGGCCACCTGGCCGGAGGAACTGGTCGCGAGGTGCACGATCGGCACGCTGGAGGAGACGGTCAAGGAGCACAAGCTCTGGAAGCACACGCTCTTCCTGGTCGGCCCGGCGCTGGACGCCCACGGCACGCGTTCGCACCTGTACCACCCGGGTCACTTCCACGGCTACCGCAAGGCCGACCCGGAGGCCCGGCGGACCCTGCGCGAGCGGGGGGCGAGCAGTTGATCACGGTCGTCGGCACGGGGACCGGTGCGCCGGTGCCCGAGGACGTCCTCGCGGGGGCCGCGCTCGTCGTCGGCGGGCGGCGGCACCTGGACGCCGTACGGCCGCGGCTGCCGGAGGCGGCCGAGCGGGTCGTCCTCGGGCCGCTGGCGCCCGCGCTGGACACGATCGCCGAGTACGTCGGCAAGGAGCTGCCGGTGCTCGTGCTGGCCTCCGGGGACCCCGGGTTCTTCGGGATCGTGCGGGCGCTGGCGGAGCGGTTCGGGGCCGGGCTGCTGGACGTACGGCCGGGTGTCTCCTCGGTGGCGACGGCGTTCGCGCGGATCGGGCTGCCCTGGGACGACGCGGTCGTGGTCAGCGCGCACGGCCGGGATCTGCGGACGGCGGTGAACGTCTGCCGGGCGCGGCCGAAGGTGGCCGTGCTGACCGGGCCGGGCGCCGGACCCGCCGAACTGGGGGCGGCCCTGGGTGAGTACCGGGTGCTGGTCGTGGCGAGCGCGCTCGGCGATCCGGCACGCGAGCACGTGGAGCGGGTGACGCCCGCCGAGGCGGCGGCCCGGGACTGGGGTACGGCGGTGAGCGTGGTGCTGTGCCTGGACGAGACGCGGGCGCTCGGCGCGGTGCGTACGGTGGCCGGAGTTCCGGCGTCACCTGCCCGATGGGCGCTGGACGAGGGCGAGTTCGCGCACCGGGACTCGATGATCACCAAGTTCGAGGTGCGCGCGCTGGCCCTCGCTCGACTGGGGCCGCGTCTCGGTGACCTGGTGTGGGACGTGGGCGCCGGGTCGGGCTCGGTCGCGGTGGAGTGTGCCCGGCTCGGCGCGGCCGTCGTCGCCGTGGAGAAGGCGGCGGACGGGGTGGAGCGCGTCCGGGCCAACGCCCGCGCCCATGACGTCGACGTGGATGTGGTGCACGGCTCGGCGCCCGAGGCCCTGGACGGGCTCGACGATCCCGACGCGGTGTTCGTCGGCGGCGGGGGCGGTGACCTGCCCGCCATCGTCGGCGCCTGTGCGCGGCGGGCGCGGCGGACGGTCGTCGTCGCCATGGCCGCGCTCGACCGGGTGCCGGCGGCGCGCGAGGCGCTCACGGCCGCCGGGTTCACCTGCGACGGGGTGCTGTTGCAGTCGTCGCGACTGGCGCCGCTGCCGGGGGACGTGACCCGGCTCGCGGCGACCAATCCTGTGTTTCTGCTCTGGGGCGTGCGAACCCCCGTGTCTAACGAAGGAGTTGCTCAGTGATCGGCCTCATTTCCGCCACCGCGGCGGGGGCGGCGGCGCGGGACCGGCTGGCCGCGGCGTGGCCGGAGCGGACGCGGGTGTACGAGGGTCCCGTCGGGGAGGTGGTACGGGCCGCGTTCGCGGAGTGCGAGCAGCTGGTGTGCTTCCTGGCGACGGGGGCGACCGTACGGCTGCTCGCGCCGCTGCTCGGCGACAAGACGGCGGACCCGGGCGTGGTGTGCGTGGACGAGGGCGGCCGGTACGCGGTGTCGCTGGTCGGCGGGCACGGCGGCGGTGCCAACGAACTCGCCGGGGAAGTGGGTGAGTTGCTGGGCGCCGAGCCGGTGGTGACGACGGCGACGGACTCCGTCGGGCTGGCGGGGCTGGACACGCTCGGGCTGCCGTACGAGGGTTCGGTGGCCGCGGTCTCGCGCGCGCTGCTGGACGGCGAACCGGTCGCGCTGGAGGCCGAGGTGGCGTGGCCGCTGCCGCCGCTGCCGGTCTCGGCACAGGGGGCGTACACCGTCCGGCTGACCGATCGGGCCGTCGAGCCGGGCGAGCGCGAGGTGCTGCTCAGGCCGCCGTCGCTGGTGGTCGGGGTCGGCGCGTCCAGGGGGGCGCCGGTGGAGGAGGTGCTCGGACTGGTCGAGGAGGTGCTCGCTCAGGCGGGGCTCTCGGTGAAGTCCGTCGCCGAACTGGCCACCGTGGACGCCAAGTCGGAGGAGCCGGGCATCGTGGCGGCCGCCGAGCGGCTGGGCGTGCCCCTGGTGACGTACCCGGCGCAGGAGCTGGCGGGCGTCGAGGTGCCGAACCCCTCCGACGCGCCGCTCGCGGCCGTCGGCACGCCGTCCGTGGCGGAGGCCGCCGCCCTGGTCCGGGGTGGTGAACTCCTCGTACCCAAGCGGAAGTCCGTGCGGGCTGACGGGCAGCCCGCCATGGCGACCTGTGCCGTCGTACGGCGTCCGGGGCGCGGGCGGCTCGCGGTGGTCGGGCTCGGACCCGGCGCCCGGGATCTGCTCACCCCGCGTGCCACGGCCGAACTCCGGCGCGCTTCCGTGCTGGTGGGGCTCGACCAGTACGTCGACCAGATCCGCGACCTGCTGCGGCCGGGAACGCGGGTGCTGGAGTCGGGGCTCGGCGCGGAGGAGGAGCGGGCGCGTACGGCGGTCGCGGAGGCCCGGCGCGGGCACGCGGTGGCGCTGATCGGCAGCGGGGACGTCGGTGTGTACGCGATGGCGTCCCCGGCGCTGGCCGAGGCGTCCGACGACATCGACGTGGTCGGGGTGCCCGGGGTGACGGCCGCACTGGCCGCCGGGGCGATCCTGGGCGCGCCGCTGGGCCACGACCACGTGTCCATCAGCCTGTCCGACCTGCACACGCCGTGGGAGGTCATCGAGCGGCGGGTGCGGGCGGCGGCCGAGGCGGACCTCGTCGTCACCTTCTACAACCCGCGCTCGCGGGGCCGCGACTGGCAGCTGCCCAAGGCCCTCGCGATCCTCGCCGGGCACCGGGAGCCGACGACGCCCGTCGGGGTCGTACGCAACGCGTCCCGGCCGGACGAGTCGAGCCGGGTGACCACCCTCGGTGCGCTCGACCCGGCGACGGTCGACATGATGACGGTCGTGACCGTGGGCAACACCGCGACCCGGATCATCGCCGGACGCATGGTGACCCCGCGCGGCTACCGCTGGCAGAACGCCGCCGAGGAGGCCCGGTGAACAGGATCGTCCATCCCATCGAGCAGGAGTCCTTCCGGCGGCTGCGCGCCCGGCTGGACACCTCGCACTTCCCGCCGCTGACCCGGGCGGTGGTGGAGCGGGTCATCCACTCCGCCGCCGACCTGGAGTACGCGACCGACCTCGTGACCGACGAGGACGACCTGGTGAAGGCGCATGCCGCGCTGCACGCCGGGGCGCCGGTCGTCGTGGACGTGGAGATGGTCGCGGCCGGGATCACCCGGCGGGAGACCGTGTGCCGGCTCAGGGACGCCACGTCCGGCCCTGGGCTGACCCGTTCGGCCCACGCGATCCGGCTCGCCTACGAACAGGTCGGCCCCGGGGCCCTGTGGGTGATCGGCTGTGCGCCGACCGCCCTGGAGGAACTGCTCACCCTGGACGCCTCCCCCGCGCTCGTCATCGGGCTGCCCGTCGGCTTCGTCGGGGCGGCCGAGTCCAAGGCCGCGTTGCGCGAGAGCGGGCTGCCCGCCGTGAGCAACGTGTCCGAGAAGGGCGGGTCGGCGGTGGCCGCCGCCGCACTCAACGCCCTGCTGTACCACCCCACTTCATCCGAGGAGATCCAGTGACCACCCCGCCGCCCGCCCTGCTCATCGCCGGCCACGGCACCCGGGACGAGGCCGGAGCCGAGGCGTTCCGCGACTTCGTACGGGAGTTGGGCCGCCGCCACCCCGAACTGCCCGTCGCGGGCGGCTTCATCGAGCTGTCCCCGCCGCCGCTCGGCGACGCCGTCAGCGAGCTGGTCGAGCGGGGTGTGCGACGGTTCGCGGCGGTGCCGCTGATGCTGGTGTCCGCCGGACACGCCAAGGGGGACATCCCGGCGGCGCTGGCCCGCGAGAAGGAACGGCACCCGGGGATCTCGTACACCTACGGCCGTCCGCTGGGCCCGCACCCGGCGCTGCTGGGCGTGCTCGAGCGGCGGCTGGACGAGGCGCTGGGCTCCTCCGGAAGGAGCCCCGAGGACCGGGCCGATGTGACCGTGCTGCTGGTCGGGCGCGGGTCCACCGACCCGGACGCCAACGCCGAGGTGTACAAGGCGGCGCGGCTGCTGTGGGAGGGCCGTGGGTACGCCGGTGTGGAGACGGCGTTCGTGTCGCTGGCGGCGCCGGACGTGCCGAGCGGGCTGGACCGGTGCGTGCGGCTGGGGGCGCGGCGGATCGTCGTCCTGCCCTACTTCCTGTTCACCGGGATCCTGCCGGACCGGGTGCGGCAGCAGACCGAGGGCTGGGCGGCCGCGCACCCGGAGGTCGAGGTGCGCTCCGCCGAGGTCATCGGGCCCGAGCCGGAGCTGCTCGATCTGGTGATGGAGCGGTACGAGGAGGCGGTCAGGGGTGATCTGCGGATGAACTGCGACTCGTGCGTGTACCGGATCGCGCTGCCGGGCTTCGAGGACAAGGTGGGGCTGCCGCAGCAGCCGCACTTCCACCCGGACGACGACGGGCACCACCACGGCCACGGGCATCACCATCACGGGGGGCACACGCACAGCCATGCGCACTGAGGACACCGGGGCCACCGGGCACGATCTGCGGCATCACGGTGATGCCGAGGTGCGGGACGACGGGGCCGCGCTGGTCGACCTCGCCGTCAACGTGCGCGCGGACACTCCCCCGGTCTGGCTGCGGGAGCGGATCGCCGAGTCGCTGGGCTCGCTCGCGGCCTACCCGGACGGGCGGGCCGCGCGGGCGGCGGTGGCGGCGCGGCACGGGCTGCCGGTGGAGCGGGCACTGCTGACGGCCGGGGCGGCGGAGGCGTTCGTGCTGCTGGCGCGCGCCCTGAAGGTACGGCAACCCGTCGTCGTACACCCGCAGTTCACCGAGCCGGAGGCCGCGCTGCGGGACGCGGGGCACACCGTGGACCGGGTGCTGCTGCGGGAGGCGGACGGGTTCCGGCTGGATCCGTCGGCCGTGCCGGAGGACGCCGACCTGGTGGTGATCGGGAATCCGACCAATCCGACGTCCGTGCTGCATCCGGCGGGCTCGATCGCCCAGCTGGCCCGACCCGGGCGGACTTTGGTGGTCGACGAGGCGTTCATGGACGCGGTGCCGGGTGAGCGGGAGGCGCTGGCCGGGCGGACGGACGTACCGGGTCTGGTGGTGCTGCGCAGCCTGACCAAGACATGGGGGCTGGCCGGGCTGCGGATCGGGTACGTGCTGGCCGCGCCGGAGATCATCGCGTCGCTGGAGTCGGCCCAGCCGCTGTGGCCGGTGTCGACACCCGCCCTGGCCGCCGCCGAGGCATGTGTCACGCCGTGGGCGCTGGCGGAGGCGGGGCATGCGGCGCATCGCATCGCGGCGGACCGGGCCCATCTGGTGGCCGGGCTCGCCTCTTTCGCCGACCGGGGTGTCTCGGTGGCCGGTCCGGCGGCGGGGCCGTTCGTGCTGGTCCGTGTGCCGGGGGCGGCCGGGGTACGACGACGGTTGCGCGAGCTCGGCTACGCCGTGCGGCGGGGTGACACGTTTCCGGGGCTCGGCGTGGACTGGGTACGAGTGGCTGTGCGGGACCGGGGGACGGTGAACGGGTTCCTCTCGGCTCTGTCCGTCGCACTCGGGTAGCCAGGGCTCCGTCACGAGATCGCCCTGAGCCCACCCCTCGTCCGTGCCCGGAGCCCCGCCATCACCTCCGCCGTCGCCTCGTCCGCCGGCAGGTGGACGACGAGCTGCTGCGCATCCGCCGTGGCGTCCAACGTCTCGCGGGTGAGCCGGAGTTCGGGTCCCGACGGGTGGCGCAGGCGGAGCACCCCGCGCTGCGGCACCACATGGAGGTTCAGCCGGCTGGTGAACTCCGGGCCCGCCACCGGGGCCAGTTCCGTGCTGAGCCACTCCGCGTTCTCGATGGAGGGGCCGAGCCAGAGGTCGAAGGCCTGTTCGTCGGCGACCTCGTGCCAGTCGGCGAAGAAGGTGCGGGCGCGCGGGTCGGTGAAGACGTACCGGGTCAGGTTCGGGTCGGCGGCGTCGAGGAGGCCCGTGCCCTCCGTCAGCAGTTCGTAGCCGCTGGTGCGGGCGAGGATGTCGCCGAGGCGGTTGGTCACGACGGCGATGCCCGGCTCCAGCAGGCGGAGCGTCCGGAGCAGGGCGGGGCGGACGTCCCGGCGGGGCGGGGCCGGCCGGGTGTGGGAGGGGCAGGCGCCGCCGGTGATCTTCGCGAGGTAGCGCAGATGGCCGCGCTCGGCGGCGTCGAGGCTGAGGGCGTCGGCGAGGGTGTTGAGCACGGACACCGAGGGGTTGCGGTCGCGGCCCTGCTCGATACGGGTCAGGTACTCGACGCTGATCCCGGCCCGTGCGGCAAGGTCCAGTCGGCGCAGGCCCGGCGAGCGGCGGCGGCCGCGCTCCGGAAGTCCCAGTGTCTCCGGCTGGATGCTGTCCCGTTTGGCCCGGACGAAGTCCCCCAGTGGTGTACCCATGAGGTGAGGATAGGTCGCCCTGTGACCATCGCGGAGGGCTCAGCGTGGCCCTGCGGGGGCCAGCCTGAGCACGGCCTGGTTGTCCGGCGCCGGACGCCTGATCGTGGTGGGCATGGAGAACACACACAAGCTGCTGATCATCGTCGGAAGCGTCCGGGAGGGCCGGTTCGGACCGGTCGTCGGGTCCTGGGTGGCCGAACAGGCCCGTACACATGGAGGGTTCGAGGTCGACGTCCTCGAACTCGCCGACATCGACATCCCGTTGGCACTGCCCGCCGAGTCGCCGAAGTTCGCGGGCGACGCCTACCCGCGACCGGCCGGGATGGCCCGGCTGACCTCGGCGCTGGAGGAGGCCGACGCGTTCATCGTCGTCACGCCCGAGTACAACCACAGCTACCCCGCCTCCCTGAAGGCCGCGATCGACTGGCACTTCACCCAGTGGACGGCCAAGCCGGTCGCCTTCGTCAGCTACGGCGGCGCGGCCGGCGGCCGGCACGCGGTGCTGCACCTGGAGAACGTGCTCACCGAGCTGCACGCGGTGACCATCCGGGACGGGCTGTCCTTCCCGAACTACTTCACCGCCTGGCAGGACGGCCGTCCGCTGGACGAGCAGGCCTCCGGCTACGCCAAGACACTGCTCGACCAGCTGTCCTGGTGGTCGGCCACGCTGCGGGCGGGCCGGGAGGCCGCTCCCTACCCGGCGTGAGCATCGGGCGGGGAGCGGCCGACGGGCGCGTGGGGTCAGCTCCTGCGGCGCCGGGCCACCACCACCGCTCCGCCGCCGACCAGCAGCAGCGCCAGCGCGCCGCCCGCGAGGTACGGGGTCGCCGAGCTGCCGCCGGTCTCGGCGAGGCCGGCCTTCGACACGCCTCCCTGGGGCTTCGTGCCGGAGGCGGGGTCGGACGTGGCGGGGGCGTCCTGGGACGTCGTGCCCGCGGCCGGGTCGTGGCTCTGCACCGGCCGGCCGCCGGGCGGGGCCGTCGGGGACTCGCAGGTCGCCTGGGCGAGGGTGACCGTGCCCTCGACGTCGGCCACGTTGAGCTTCAACGGGTCGACGGAGACCTTGAGTTCGAGCGCGGTGGCGGCGGCCGTGCGGGTCGTGGTGCTGTGCCGGGCGAGGTCGAGGCGGACCTCGCCGACGCCGGGCACCTTCACCTCGGTCGGGCCGCCGGCCGTGAGCGTGACGCGCTTGCCGAGGACCGTGACGGCACCGAGGACGTTCGCGGAGGCGACCGGCGCCTTGCCGGCCTCGCAGGTGGCCTTCGCGGTGACCGTGTCGGCCTCGATCAGGGACAGCAGGGGCAGTCCGGGGACGTGCAGCCGGGCGTGGGCGAGCCGGACCGAGCCCTCGGCGCGTTGCGCGGTCACCGTGGCCTTCGCCGAGGCGACGTCCGCGCCGAGGACGGTGAACGGCTTGCCGCCGGCCACGCCGTCGAGCCGGGCGGACAGCGCGGTCCTGTCGGCGCTCTGCGGTGCCTGGACCTCGTTGAGGGAGACCGTGAGCGGGACGTCGACGGTCTTGTTGAGCAGGGACACGTCGAGCCCGGTGCGGAGCACGACGGCGGAGGCGCGACCGTGGTCACCGGTCGCGTGCGCGGCGCTCGTGCCCAGGACCGCGGGCGCCGCGGCGAGGGCGGTGACCGTCGCCGCGGCGGCGAGACGGCGCGCGGGCATGCGGAAGTTGTTGCTGTTCAAGGTGGTGGGACCCCCAGAGGGAACATGCTTGGGACCCGTCAACCTTGTACTCACTACGGGTGAACGGTCAGCGATCCTCGGTTACTTCACTCATTCGGGGAGAATCGGCACACCTCTTCGAATCGTGAAGCACACGCGTTCCCTTACTCCACAACGTGCCCGTTGAGCACCACCCGGCGTGGCGCCGCCAGCACCCGTACGTCGGCGCGCGGATCGCTCTCGTACACCACCAGGTCGGCCGGTGCGCCCTCCTCGAGGCCGGGTCGGCCGAGCCAGGCGCGGGCGCCCCAGGTCGTCGCCGACAGGGCGGCCACGGGCGGGATGCCGGCGGTGACCAGCTCGGCGACCTCGGCGCCGACCAGGCCGTGGGCCAGTGAGCCGCCGGCGTCCGTGCCGACGTAGACGGGGATCCCGGCGTCGTAGGCGCCGCGCACGGTGTCGTAACGGCGTTCGTGCAGCCGGCGCATGTGCGCGGACCAGCGCGGGAACCTGCTCTCGCCGCCGTCCGCGAGCCGCGGGAAGGTGGCGATGTTGACGAGGGTGGGGACGATCGCGACGCCCCGCTCGGCGAAGAGCGGGATCAGGTCGTCCGTGAGACCCGTGGCGTGCTCGACGCAGTCGATGCCCGACTCGACCAGGTCGCGCAGGGAGTCGGTCGCGAAGCAGTGCGCGGTGACGCGGGCGCCGAGCCGGTGGGCCTCCGCGATCCCCGCCTCGACGGCCTCGCGCGGCCAGCAGGCGGACAGGTCGCCGAGGTCGCGGTCGATCCAGTCGCCGACGAGCTTGACCCAGCCGTCGCCACGCTTCGCCTCCTGGGCGACGTAGGCGACCAGGTCCTCCGGTTCGATCTCCCACGCGTAGTTGCGGATGTAGCGGCGGGTGCGGGCGATGTGCCGGCCGGCCCGGATGATCTTCGGGAGGTCGGCGCGGTCGTCGATCCAGCGGGTGTCGGAGGGCGAGCCGGCGTCCCGCAGCAGCAGGGCGCCCGCCTCCCGGTCGGTGCGCGCCTGCTTCTCGGCGGTGTCGGCGTCGACCGGGCCGTGTGCGTCGAGGCCCACGTGGCAGTGCGCGTCGACCAGGCCGGGCAGCGCCCAGCCCTCGACGGTGGTGACGTCCCGGGCGCCGGCGGGACGGTCGTACGACACCCGGCCCCCGACCACCCACAGCTCGTCGCGGACGTCCTCGGGCCCGACCAGGACCCGCCCCTTCACGTGCAGCACGGCGCCATCGCTCATGTACTGCACCTTAATGAGCTACTGCTCGGACGTGCCCACCTGGTCCGAGGTCTCCTCCTCCACCTCGGCCATCGCCGGGTCGAGCAGCCGGGAGAGGAAGTGCCGGGTGCGCTCGTGCCGGGGGTTTCCGATGACCTGCTCGGGGCTGCCGTCCTCGACGATCACGCCGCCGTCCATGAAGACGACCCGGTCGGCGACCTCGCGGGCGAAGGTCATCTCGTGGGTGACGACCATCATGGTCATGCCCTCCTGGGCGAGCCGGCGCATCACCGCGAGGACGTCGCCGACCAGCTCGGGGTCGAGCGCGGAGGTCGGCTCGTCGAAGAGCATCACCTCGGGGCCCATGGCGAGGGCCCGGGCGATGGCCACGCGCTGCTGCTGGCCGCCGGAGAGGGAGGACGGGTAGGCGTCCGCCTTCTCGGACAGGCCGACGCGGGCCAGGTTCTCGGCGGCGATCCGCGCGGCCTGCGCCTTGTCCCGCCCGAGGACCCGGCGCTGGGGCAGCGTGAGGTTCGCGGTGACGTCGAGGTGCGGGAAGAGGTTGAACTGCTGGAAGACCATGCCGATACGGCGGCGTACGGCGTCGATGTCGACGTCGGGGTCGGTGATCTCGGTGCCGCCGACGAAGACCTGGCCCTTGGTGGGCTCCTCCAGCAGGTTGACGCAGCGCAGCAGCGTGGACTTGCCGGAGCCGGAGGGGCCGATCACGCAGACGACCTCGCCCTGGTCGATCTCCAGGTCGATGCCCTTGAGCACCTGGTTGCCGCCGAAGGACTTGTGCAGGTCCCGGACGCGGATCTCGGGGCGGGTCACTTGATCTCCTCCTGGGCCCTGGCCTCCAGATGGCGGGCGACGAAGCCGAGCGGGATGGTGACCAGCAGGTAGCACAGGCCCGCGACCAGGATCGGCGTGGAGTTGGCGGTCGTACTGGCCAGGTCCCGGCCGAACTTGGACAGTTCGCGCTCCTCCAGGGTCACACCGAGCAGCAGCACCAGGGAGGAGTCCTTGAAGAGCATGATCAGCTCGTTGGTGAGCGGCGGGAGGATGATCCGGAAGGCCTGCGGGATGATGATGGAGATCATGGCCCTGGCCGGCGAGAAGCCCAGCGAACGGGCCGCCTCCATCTGCCCCCTGGGCACCGCCTGGATGCCGGCGCGGAACGTCTCCGCCATGTAGGCGGCGCCGATGAGTCCGAGGCCGAGGGCGCCCTTGCCGTAGGTGCCGCCGGGGATCTCCGTGCCCGGGAAGGCCAGCGGGACGGCGACCGCGATGAAGACGAAGATCAGCAGGGCGGGCAGGCCGCGGAAGACCTCGATGTAGATGCCGGCCACCCAGCGGTACGGGCCCACGGAGGACAGCCGCATCAGCGCGATGACCAGGCCGAGCGCCAGTCCGAGGACGAAGCCGGACACGGTGTACAGGACGGTGTTCTTCAGCGCCAGCGTGATGACGTCGGGCCACATCTGCCGGGCGATGCCGCCCTGGGCGAACTGGTTCTGCAGCCGCCCCCAGTCCGCCGTGACCGCTATGGCGATCACGGCGGCGACGAACACGACGTACTGGAGGCCCCGGGACAGACGGCGCTTCTGACGTCGCGTCAGCCCCTTCTTCTTCGGCTGGAGTCGTACGTCCGTATCGGTCATGAGGCGGCGGGCGAGGCGACGGAGGCGTTGTAGGGCCCGATCCACTGCTCGTAGATCTTCTTGTAGGTGCCGTCGGCCTTGGCGTCCTTGAGGGCCTTGTTGATGGCCTCGCGCAGCGCCGTGTTGCCCTTCTTGACCGTGAAGCCGTACTGCTCGCCGGTCTTGAGGTTGTCGACGACCTTGAACGTGGCGGCGTTGGCCTTGTCCTTCAGCCAGCCCTGGACGACCGGGTAGTCGATGACGACGGCCTGGACCTGTCCGGTGCGCAGGCCGTTGAGGACCGCGTCGGAGGACTCGAAGGAGATCGGGTCGTAGCCCTTGGACTTGACGTAGTCCTCGCCGGTGGTCTGCGCCTGGGCGCCGAGCTTCTTGCCCTTGGCCTTGACGTCGGCGAGCGAGTTGATCCCGCTGTTCTTGTCGACGAGGACGGCCTGGGTGGCCTCGAAGTACGGGTCGGAGAAGTCGACGTTCTTCTTGCGCTCGGGCGTGATCGTCATGCCCGCGGCGGCCAGGTCGCACTGGCCGGAGTTCAGGAAGGCGCCGGTCTTGAAGTTCTCGAACGGGGTGTCGACGATCTGCTGCTTGACGCCGAGGTTCTTGGCGACGAGGTCGATCAGGGAGACGTCGAAGCCCTGCACCTTGCCGTTGATCTCCGACTGGAACGGCGGGTACGGCAGGTGGGTGCAGGTGGTCAGCTGACCGGCCTTGACGATGTGGACCCCCTTGACGGTGGCACCGCTCCCCCCGCCGTTCGAGGAGCAGCCGGCGGCCACGAGTACCAGCCCGGCGGTCGCGGTGGTGACGGCCAGGAGGCGGGTCCGGCGTCCGAAGAACGTTTTCATGGGGGGAATCTTCTCTGTGGGGGAACTGTGGCTTCCGATT
This sequence comes from Streptomyces sp. NPDC020192, assembly GCF_044388685.1. Classification (NCBI taxonomy): domain Bacteria; kingdom Bacillati; phylum Actinomycetota; class Actinomycetes; order Kitasatosporales; family Streptomycetaceae; genus Streptomyces; species Streptomyces sp. NPDC020192. Next base: position 84,213 of record NZ_JBIRXG010000001.1, read on the forward strand.
ATAAGGATGTGTTTGAGTCTCTCAAATCAAACCCATGGTTACGGAGCCGTTGCACCTAAGATCGAGGGAGTCGACGCCTGGAACCAACCGCCGAACGAAGAGAGAAGAGCCGTGACCCACCCCTTCCTCGACCTGCCCCCGCTGAGTGCCGAGCGCTTCGCCGCGATCGAGGACGGGGTGGCCCGGCTGCTGGACACCCGGCAGGACGTGCTGATCACCCAGGGTGAGGCGCTGCTCCCGCTGGAGGGCGCGATCCGCGCGGCGGCCGGTCCGGGCACGGTGGCCCTGAACGTCATCACCGGCCCCTACGGGCAGACCTTCGGCGACTGGCTGCGCGCCTGTGGCGCGACCGTGCACGACATCTCCGTCCCCTTCCACACGGCGGTCACGGCCGAGCAGATCGAGGAGGCGTTCGCCGAGCACCCCGAGATCGACTTCGTGTCCCTCGTCCACGCGGAGGCGGCGACCGGCAACACCAACCCGGTCGCGGAGATCGGCGAGGTGGTACGGCGGCACGGCGCGCTCTTCTACCTGGACGCGGTGGCCTCCGTGGGCGCGGAGCCGGTGCTGCCGGACGCGTGGGGCGTGGACCTGTGCGTGATCGGGGCGCAGAAGGCGATGGGCGGCCCGGCGGGCGTGTCGGCGATCTCGGTGAGCGAGCGCGCCTGGGCCCGGATGGCGGCCAACCCGAACGCGCCGCGCCGCTCCTACCTGTCCCTGCTGGACTGGAAGGAGCGCTGGCTCGACGCCGGCCGCAGGGCGTTGCCGCACGCTCCGGCGCAGCTGGAGATGCTGGCGCTGGAGGCGTGCCTGGCGCGGATCGGGTCGGCGGGGCTGGACACGGTGATGGCCCGGCACCGCAGCGCCGCGCTGGCGTCGCGGGCGGGTGCGGTGGCGCTGGGCGGGGGCCTGGAGCCGTACGTGTACGACGAGAAGGACGCCGCGCCGGTGGCCACGACGCTCCGGGTGCCGTCGGGAGTGGTGGCCTCGGAGCTGGTGGCGCGGGCCCTGGCGGGCGACCCCGCGCTGCCGCTGGCGGCGGGCGGGGGCGCGCTGGCCAAGGAGATGATCCGGGTCAACCACTACGGGGCGGACGCCACGCCGGGGGCGGTCCAGGGATCGCTCGCGGCCCTGGGCGGAGCACTCGCCCAGCACGGCCTGGCCGTGGACCTGGAGGCCGCCCGGGGGGCCGTCGCGGCGGTCTGGGGGCAGGGGCGGTAGCGCTCAGGAACTCGGCGGGGAGGCCAGGAACTCCCTTACCGCGGCGAGGGGTTGGGCCGCGTCGTCAAGCCCTCGGCGCACGGCCTCGGCCAGCCAGGACTCCGCCTCCGTCAGCTGCCCGCGCCCGGCCAGCAGGCCACCGAGGTTGAGGGCTGCGCGCGGGTGGCCTGCCTCGGCGGCCTTGCGGCACCAGAACTCCACCTTCTCCCTGTCCCTCTCCTCGTCCCTCTCCTCGTCACCGCGCTCGACGATGTAGGACGCCCAGCGGAAGGCCGTGTCCGCGTCCGCCTGTTCCGCGGCCTGCTGCCACCAGTACTCGGCCTCGGTGCGGCCGTCGGGCCTGTCGAGGAGCAGCAGGCCCAGCGCGAAGGCGGCCGCGGGAAACTCGCCGGCCAGCTCGCGCAGCCTGCCCTCCGCCTCCTCCGGGCGGCCGGATTCGAGGAGCCGGTCGGCGAGCGCCAGGCTCGCCTGCCGGTGTCCTCGCTCGGCGGCCCTGCGCCACCAGGAGGCAGCCTCCTCCACGTCACCGCGTTCGGAGAGCAGGATGCCGAGGTTGTAGGCGGAGGCGGCGAACTCGGGGGCGGAGACGCGCCACCAGTGTTCCGCCTCCGCCGGCATTCCCTGGGTGTAGTAGTGCGAACCGAGGTTGTGGGTGGCGTCGATGCGGCCGGTCTCGGCGGCCCAGCGCAGGATCGCCTCGGTCACGTGCGGTCTGCCCCAGCTCTGGACCGCCACGGCGAACGTCGTGATCTCATCCATGTCGTCGGCGTCGTCGAGCAGTCCCAGCAGCAGCGGCTGTGCCTCGTCGGCGCGTCCGTCGCAGATCAGCAGGTCGATCAGGTTGAGGCAGCCGGTCGTGTCACCGGCTTCCGCGGCCCGGCGCCACGCGGCCTCCGCGCCCGCCGTGTCGTCCTCGTCCCCCAGCAGGGCTCCGAGGTTGGTGAAGGCCTGAGCGTTGCCCGCTTCGCCCGAACGCCGGTACCACTTCTTGGCCGCTTCGACGTCGCCTTCGTCGGACAGCCATGCGGCCAGGTTGAACATGGCCACCTCATGGCCGCTCTCTGCCGCCTTCGCGTACCAGGTGGCACCCTCGGCCCGGTCGCCCCGTCTGCTGAGGAGCACACCGAGCTGGTTGGCGGCCTCTGCGTCTGCGGCCTCGGCGGCGGCACGCCACCAGGTTTCGGCCTGGGTGAGGTCGCCGCGCTCGTCGGCGGCACGGCCCAGGATCTCGGCGGCCCGGACGTGGCCTCGTTCAGCGGCACGGCGCAGCCACGGCTCGGCCCCGTCGTCACCGCGCAGCCGCAGCTGGTGTCCGTGGACGTACATCGCCTCGGTGTCCCCGGCCGTGGCCGCCGCCTGCCACCACGGCTCGGCCTCGGCCTCCTCGCCACGCGTGTGCAGGAGCGCTGCCAACGTGGCCATCGCCGTGGCGTAGCCGCCCTCCGCGGCACGGCGCAACCAGGTCTCGGCCCGTTCGTCATCACCCCGGGCACGGCAGTGCGTGTAGAGGCTGAAGGCCGCGACGACCACTCCGGCCTCCGCCGCCTTCGACCACCACCGCGCGGCTTCCTCGTCCGCACCCCGCATTTTCAGGACGCCTGCGAGATTGAGCTGGGCGACCGGGTGCCCGGCCTCGGCGACGGGGCGCAGCAGCGGTTCGACCTCGGCCGGATCCATTCGCTGGAACAGCACGGCGGAGGTGTAGTTGACGATCGCTTCCTCGTCACCGGCCTCGGCGAGGGGGCGCCATCCCTGTTCGGCGATCGCCCACCGCCCGCTGATCGAAGCCACCTGGGCGACGATCGGGCGCGTCCGGTCGTCGGCGTACTTCAGGGCGGCCAGCCACACCGACTCCGGTACGTGCGGTGCGTCGGGGTCGCGGGCCACCGAGTCGACGAGGTAGTCGAAGGGGCGCTTGGTGCCTTCCTCCTCGCCTTCCATCAGCAGACTGGCGACGCCGTAGCGGACCTGGGAGGCCCAGGTGACGGCGTCGTCATAGGACTCCGGGCGCAGTGCCGCGCCGCCCAGGGCCTTCAGATGGTGGTGGTGCGCCTCGTTCAGCAGGGCCGCCGGCAGATCGCCGATCATGCCCACGCGAGCGAGGTCCACGGCGGCCGCGACGAGTGCGGCGGCTCGCGGATGGCCGCCCCTGGCGGTGGACCGCTCGGCCCTGCGCCACACGGCCAGGAGTTCCGGTCCGGCCGCCAGGTATTCGGCGATGCCGTGGATGCCGTGCCGGACGTGGGCCTCGTGCAGCCGGCTGTCGTCGGCCTGGGCGACCCGGGCCAGTTCGGCAGTGCTCCACAGCCGTCGTACGACGACCGGTTCCACCAGGTTCAGGACGCGCAGTCCGGTCTCGGCCGCCATATGGCCGGGGCCGCCCTCGCCGGAGACGTCGTCGGCCGCGTCCCGCAGCCTGTCGTAGCGCTCGTCGCGCAGGGTCGCGAGGATCACCAGGCGGTCTCTGGTCAGCGACGTCAGCAGGGTCGGATCGAGGCCGCCCGGCCGCAGGTAGTAATGCAGATCGTCGAGCCACAGGACGTGCCGGTCGTATGCCGGTTCCCCGGGCGCCCGGCGCAGGAGGCGCAGATCGGCGTCCCACGGCGGGGCGAGCAGGAGATGTCCCGGGAGGACGGCCCGCGCCGCTTCGAGGGCCGTGCGACTCTTGCCGGCGGTCGAGTCTCCGGTGAGCAGCACGAATCCGCCGGACTCGGCGGCCGCCCGCAGCTCGGCCCGCACCTGGGCGTCCACGTCGCGCGGGATGTAGGGCGGCAGCGCCGATCCGTCACCGTCGCCCTCGCCGTCTCCGGCACGGGCGCGGTGCACACCGAGGCCGAGCAGATCGGCGTCGGCCACGGGCTCCCAGTTCCCGAGGACGCTCGGCTGCGCCGGCGGCCGGACGACAGGAGATGTCGCGGGACCCGGTACGGCGACCATCGCGGCGTGCCCGGCGGGCAGCGCGAGCGTCTTCGGCGCGCCGGTGTCGGCGGTGGGCAGGGCTGGGCTTGCGGTGGCCGGTCCGGTCAGCCCCGGGACGGAACCGGCACCGAAGGGCGGCCGACGCGCCCGCCTCCGTGACCGGCTCCCACCGCGATCGAACCGTCGGCCGTTGCCGTGCCGGGACGGTCGTGCTCGGCCAGCACAGCGCGCAACTCCTCGACGGCCCGCACCCGTTCGATGTGGTCCAGGCCCTCCAGCAGGGCCTCGATACGGGCCTGCCAGGCGGCCTCCTCACGGATGCGCACCCGCTCCGCATCATCCGCGGATCGCAGTGCACCGGCGGTCTGGTCCAGGCGTGTGCGTTCCGCCCGCTCGCGCTGTGCGTCACCTCGGGCGAACCAGCGGGCCACCGCCTCCCCCAGCCCGGTCCACGCGTCCGTCCCCGCGGCCCGCACCACGGCGGCTCCGCCCGCGGCGGCCAGCGCCGTCCACGCCTGCTCCAGCATCCCCGTCCGCCCTCCCGGGTCCCCCTGATCTCCCCTGCACAGTAAGGCCCGTTCATCCCCCTGCGCAGGGTTACGGAGGAAACGCACCGCGTCGGCCGGAGCGCCGGGCGTTGTCGTACCCGCGTGCCATGCTGCCGCCCATGACCACACCCCAGACACCCCACACCCTCCCCGACGGACGTCCCATCCCCGCGATGACCGGTCCCGAACGCCCCATGCTGGAAAGCTGGCTGGACTTCCACCGGGCCACGCTGGAACTGAAGTGCCGGGGGCTGGACGACGCACAGGTGCGGCTGGCCTCGGCCGAGCCGTCGGCGCTGACCCTGCTCGGGCTCGTCCAGCACCTCGCGGAGGTCGAACGGAACTGGTTCCAGCGGGTGCTGGGCGGGCTGGACGTGCCGCCCGTGTTCGAGGAGGAGACGGGGTACGCCCTCGACCCGGAGCGTGGCCTGGCGGAGGCCCTGGCCGTGTGGCGGGCGGAGGTCGCGCGCGGCCGGGAGCTGCTCGCCGAGCGCGACCTGGAGGACACCGGGCGGATCGTCGACGAGCCGCTGGCCGGTGTTGAGGTGAGTGTGCGCTGGGTGCTGATCCATCTCGTCGAGGAGTACGCCCGGCACAACGGTCACGCCGATATTCTGCGCGAGCGTATCGACGGCACCACCGGCGCGTGATAATTCAAAACAATAACTTCACCATTTCCGCCACATTCACCGACGATAGCTTCCCGTATTCTTCTGCCCGCTTTTCGCGGCACTAAACGGGGGAGTTTTCCATCAGATTTCCGGGCTGTGACACACTCCACAGCCCGGTATATTTGTACCGATTTGTACCCGTACATTCCGGACATACCGCAACCCGCAGCGTCCATAGCGATCACCCCGCCCGTGCATTTCTGAATTCACCTCGCTAAATTCATTCCGCATGACTGCCGCACCCGCAGACCTGATCGTCGACCAGCCGACGGTGACCGACGGAGCCGCGCTCTGGCGTCTCGCCAAGGAGTCGAAAACCCTCGACCTGAACTCCTCGTACAGCTATCTGCTGTGGTGCCGGGACTTCGCCGGCACCTCGGCGGTGGCGCGCGGTGCGGACGGGGAGCCGGTCGGTTTCGTCACCGGCTACGTGCGGCCCGACCGCCCGCACACACTGCTCGTCTGGCAGGTGGCCGTCGACTGCGGCCACCGGGGCCTCGGCATCGCCGCCGCGCTGCTGGACGGGCTGGCCGGGCGCCTGGTCGCCGAGCGCGGCATCACCGACGTCGAGACCACCATCACCCCCGGCAACACGGCCTCCGAGCGGCTGTTCACCTCGTTCGCCGCCCGGCACGGAGCGCACCTCGAACGTGCGGTGCTGTTTCCCGCCGAACTGTTCCCGGACGGCGCGCACGACCCCGAAGTCCTCTACCGCATCGGCCCGTTGACCCCCTTCACCTCGCACTGAGGAGCGATTCACCGTGACCATCACCCAGCCCGACCTCAGCGTCTTCGAGACACTCGAGTCCGAGGTGCGCAGCTACTGCCGCGGCTGGCCCACGGTCTTCGACCGCGCGCAGGGCAGCCGGATGTACGACGAGGACGGTCATGTGTACCTCGACTTCTTCGCCGGGGCCGGCTCACTCAACTACGGCCACAACAACCCCGTACTCAAACGGGCGTTGATCGACTATCTGGACCGCGACGGAGTCACCCACGGCCTGGACATGTCGACCACGGCCAAACGGTCGTTCCTGCAGACCTTCCAGGACCTGGTGCTGCGCCCGCGCGACCTGCCGTACAAGGTCATGTTCCCGGGGCCGACCGGCACCAACGCCGTGGAGTCGGCGCTGAAGCTGGCCCGGAAGGTCAAGGGCCGGGAGGCGATCGTGTCGTTCACGAACGCCTTCCACGGGATGTCCCTGGGCTCCCTCGCCGTCACCGGCAACGCCTTCAAGCGGGCCGGCGCCGGCATCCCGCTGGTGCACGGCACGCCGATGCCGTTCGACAACTACTTCGACGGCACGGTCCCGGACTTCCTGTGGTTCGAGCGGCTGCTGCAGGACCAGGGCTCCGGGCTCAACAAGCCCGCCGCGGTGATCGTGGAGACCGTGCAGGGCGAGGGCGGCATCAACGTGGCCCGGCCCGAATGGCTGCGCGCGCTCAAGGAATTGTGCGAGCGGCAGGACATGCTGCTGATCGTCGACGACATCCAGATGGGGTGCGGGCGGACCGGTGCCTTCTTCTCCTTCGAGGAGTCGGGGATCGTGCCCGACATCGTCACCGTGTCCAAGTCGATCAGCGGCTACGGGCTGCCGATGTCGCTGTGCCTGTTCAGGCCCGAGCTGGACCTGTGGGAGCCCGGCGAGCACAACGGCACCTTCCGCGGCAACAACCCCGCGTTCGTGACCGCCACCGCCGCGCTGGAGACGTACTGGGCCGACGGCTCGGCGATGGAGAAGCAGACCCGCGCCCGGGGCGAGCAGGTCGAGCAGGCGCTGATCTCCATCACCGAGGAGAACCTCGCCGACATCAGGGAGTACCGCGGGCGCGGCCTGGTGTGGGGCCTGGAGTTCCACGACAAGGCGCGGGCCGCGCGGATCGCCAGGCGGGCCTTCGAACTCGGGCTGCTCATCGAGACGTCCGGCCCGGAGGGCGAGGTCGTCAAGCTGCTGCCGGCCCTCACCATCACCCCGGACGAGCTGGACGAGGGCCTGCGGATCCTCGCCCGCGCCGTCCGCGAAACCGTCTGACCGGCAGACCTAGGAGGAAGAGCGACACCGTGATCGTCCGATCGTTCAAGGACATCGAAGGCACCGACCGGCACGTCAAGGCGAAGTCCGGCACCTGGGAGAGCAAGCGGATCGTCCTCGCCAAGGAGCGGGTCGGCTTCTCCCTGCACGAGACCATCCTGTACGCCGGGACCGAGACGTCGATGTGGTACGCCAACCACGTCGAGGCCGTCGTCTGCACCCGGGGCGAGGCCGAACTGACCGACCACGAGACCGGGACGTCGTACACGATCACGCCCGGCACCATGTACCTCCTCGACGGCCATGAGCGGCACACACTGCGGGTGAAGGAGGACTTCCACTGCATCTGCGTGTTCAACCCGCCGGTGACCGGACGGGAGGACCACGACGAGAACGGCGTCTATCCGCTGCTCACCGAGCCCGAGGAGGTGTGAGATCTCATGACCACGCTCACCGATCTGTACCCCAGCCGTGGCGCCGCCGAGGTGACCGTCCCCCGCCAGGACCCAGTCGTCTGGGGCTCCCCGGACACGCCCGGCCCGATCCCGACCGCCGACCTCCAGTCGTACGAGCGTGACGGCTTCCTCGCGATCGACCAGCTGATCAGCCCCGACGAGGTCGAGGTGTACCGGCAGGAGCTGGACCGGCTGGTCACCGACCCGGCGATCCGCACCGACGAGCGCTCCATCGTGGAGTCGACGTCGCAGGAGATCCGCTCGGTCTTCGAAGTCCACCGGATCAGCAAGGTGTTCGCGAACCTGGTGCGGGATCCGCGCGTGGTCGGCCGGGCCCGGCAGATCCTCGGCTCTGACGTGTACGTCCACCAGTCCCGGATCAACGTCAAGCCGGGCTTCGGGGCGAGCGGGTTCTACTGGCACTCGGACTTCGAGACCTGGCACGCCGAGGACGGCCTGCCGAACATGCGCACGGTGTCCGTCTCGATCGCGCTGACCGAGAACTACGACACCAACGGCGGGCTCATGATCATGCCCGGCTCGCACCGGACGTTCCTGGGCTGCGCCGGCGCCACGCCCGAGGACAACTACAAGAAGTCCCTCCAGATGCAGGACGCGGGCACGCCGTCCGACGAGGCGCTGACCAAGATGGCCGGCGAGTACGGCATCAGGCTCTTCACAGGCAGGGCCGGCTCGGCGACCTGGTTCGACTGCAACTGCATGCACGGAAGCGGGGACAATATCACCCCGTTCCCGCGCAGCAATGTCTTCATCGTGTTCAACAGCGTGGAGAACGCGGCGGTGGAGCCGTTCGCGGCGCCGGTACGACGGCCCGAGTTCATCGGCGCCCGGGACTTCACCCCGGTGAAGTAGCCGTACGCGAACCCCGGGCCGGGGCCTCCTGTGTGGGACGGGAGGACCCGGCCCGGTCATGTCGTCAGCCGGCGAGTACGTCCAGCAGCCGGTCCACGTCCGCGGGCGTGTTGTAGAGGTGGAAGGAGGCACGCAGGTTGCCGGCGCGGTTGGAGACCTCGATACCGGCGCGGCTCAACTCGCCCTGCCTCTCGCCCAGTCCGGGGACGGAGACGATCGCCGAGCCCGGAGCGGGCAGCGCCTCGTGGCCGAGGACGGCGAGGCCGGTGCGGAACCGGTCGGCCAGGGCCAGGTCATGGGCCTGTACGGCGGTCACGCCCAACTCCTCGATCAGGGCGAGGGAGTGGCGCACACCGGTGTAGGTGAACAGGCCGGGGCTGACGTCGAACCGCCGTGCCGAGTGGGCGAGTTCGGCCACCGGGCCGTAGCAGCTGTCCCACGGCTTCTCGGCGGCGACCCAGCCCGCGAGCAGCGGGGTCAATTCCCCGAAGTCCTCCGGTACGACGAGGAACGCGGCGCCGTGCGGGCCGAGCAGCCACTTGAAGGTGGTGGAGACGGTGAAGTCGTAGGCGTCGGCGTCCATGGGGAGCCAGCCGGCCGCCTGGGAGAAGTCGACGTAGGTACGGGCGCCGTGGGTACGCGCGGCCTCGCGCAGGGCGGGCAGGTCGGCGATCCGCCCGTCGGCGGACTGGGCCGCGCTCACCGCGACGAGCGCGGTGCCGGGCCGCACGGACTCGGCGAGCCGCTCCAGCGGTACGGCACGGACCTTGAGGTCGCCCCGCGTGTAGAAGGGGTTGATCACGGAGGTGAAGTCGTCCTCGGCGGTGAGGACTTCGGCGCCGGCGGGCAGCGAGGCGGCGACCAGGCCGGTCTGGGAGGCGACGGAGGCGCCCGCCGCCACCCGGGTCACCGGCACTCCGGCGAGCCGGGCGAACGCGGCGCGGGCGATCTCGACGTCCTCGAACAGGGGGTCCAGGGCACGGCCCTCGGCCCGGATCGCGACGGCCTCGTGCAGGGCGGTGACGGTACGGGCGGGCAGCAGGCCGCTGCTCGCGGTGTTCAGATAGGTGTTCTTCGGGTGGAACTCGGCGCGGACGAGGCTCTCGAAGGTCTCCATGGGTCCACTCTGCGGCCCGGGGAACCCGCCGTCCATTGCGAATGTTTACGTGGATTCGCTTAGGAAGCCTTATACATCCGCGCCGACCTGCGGCTTCAGCCCTGCTGCGGCACCGCGCACCCGTCCGGGCCACACGCCGCCGCGTCCTCTTGATCCCCCTGCTCGACCAGCTTCAGCGGGGACCGCTCGCCCCAGGCCTGGCTGAGCGCCTGGGTGAAGACCTCGGCGGGCTGGGCGCCGGAGACGCCGTACGTGCGGTCGAGCACGAAGAACGGCACACCGTTCGCGCCGAGCTGCGCGGCCTCGCGCTCGTCGGCGCGGACGTCGTCGGCGTAGCGGGAGGGGTCGGCGAGCACGGCCCGCACGGCCTCCGCGTCCAGCCCGGCCTCGACGGCCAGTTCGACGATCCGCTCGTCGCCCTCGGTGAAGACGGACCGCTCCTCGGCGAAGTTCGCCCGGTACAGGATCTGGATCAGCTCGTCCTGCCTGCCCTGCTCCTTGGCGAAGTGCAGGAGGCGGTGCATGTCGAAGGTGTTGCCGTGGTCGCGGCCCCGGGTGCGGTAGTCCAGGCCCTCGGCGGCGGCCTGGGCACCCAGGTTGTCCTCACCGGCCTCGGCCTGTGCCTCACTCATGCCGTACTTCTTGGTGAGCATGCTGATCACCGGCTGCACGTCACCCTTGGCCCGGCCGGGGTCCAGCTCGAAGGACCGGTGCACCACCTCGACCTCGTCGCGGTGCGGGAAGGCAGCGAGCGCCTTGTCGAAACGGGCCTTTCCGACATAGCACCAGGGACAGGCGATATCCGTCCAGATCTCGACACGCATGCTCTCGGCTCTTCTCCAGCTCGTACGCAGGCGGAGACCCTCTCCACCCGGTACGTGAACGTTCAAACAGCCCGGTTCATTCCCCGGGCACGAAGAAGCGCAGGAACAGGTGATGGTCACCCTCGGCGGGCGGGTTCTCCGGGTCCGGGATCCAGCCCTGGCGGGCGTAGAAGGCCTGGGCACGCCGGTTGTCCACGTGCACGTCGAGAACGGCCGCCCGCTTGCCGTCGGCCCGCCATTGCTCCACACAGGCCGCGTGCAGGGACGTACCGATCCCTGAGCGCCAGTGGTCAGGGTCGACGTGGAACTGGAAGAGCTTGACCGTGTCGGCCGGGCCGTTGTCCGGGGCCCGGAAGGAGGCCATGCCGGTGATCACGCCCCCTTCCACCACGCACAGCACCTGCCCGTCGGGCCGCTCGACGGCGCCGCGCCAGGCGGCGACCCAGTCGATGCCGTCGTCCGGGAGGCCGTCGGGGTAGTACGTCGAGCGGGCCCGCTGGTGCAGCGCGGCAATGGTCTCGGCCTCGGCGGGCAGGGCGGTGCGGATCACGCGGCTGCCCTTCACGCGGTCACTGATCATGCCAACGAGGACGTGACCGCTCCCGCGCCGGTTCCATGGCGGCTGAACTGGGCCCGGTACGCGCTCGGGGTCAGGCCGGTGCGGCGGGTCAGGTGGGTGCGGAGGGAGTCGGCGGTGCCGAGGCCGCAGGCGGTGGCGACCTGGTCCATGGGGAGGGTGGTGGTCTCCAGGAGTTCCTTGGCCCGTTCGATGCGCTGGTGGAGGAGCCATTGCAAGGGGCTGACGCCGCTCTCCGCGTGGAAGCGGCGGGTGAGGGTGCGCACCGAGACACCCGCGTGCCGGGCCAGGTCGGTGAGGGTGAGCGGCTTGTCCAGGTTGCGCATGGCCCAGCCGCGGGTGTCGGCGCAGACGGTGCCGCGCTCGGGCGGCAGCGGGGTCTGGATGAACTGGGTCTGGCCGCCGGGGCGGACCGGGGCGACCAGGGCGAGCCGCGCGACGGTGTTGGCGACGGCGGCGCCGTAGTCGGTGCGGATGACGTGCAGGCACAGGTCGATGCCGGCGGCGTAGCCGGAGGAGGTGAGGAACTGGCCGTCCTGGGCGTAGAGGACGTCGCCCTGGACCTCGATGTCGGGGTGCCGGCGGCGCAGCTCGTCGGCGTGCGCCCAGTAGGTGGTGGCCTTGCGGCCCTTGAGCAGCCCGGCCTGGGCGAGCGAGAAGGCGCCGGTGCAGAGGGAGGCGATGCGCACGCCCGCGTCGGCGGCCTCGCGCAGTGCGTCCAGCACGCGCGGATGGGGCGAGAAGGGCTCGCCGGTACCCGCCACGATCACGGTGTCCGCCGCCCGCATCACCTCCAGGCCGTGCGGAACGTGCAGGCCGAGCGTGCCGGTGGTGGGCACGGAGCCGGGGTCGGGCGCGCAGATCACCACCTCGTAGCCGGGCCGGCCGTCGATCTCGACCTTGTTGAAGAGCAGTTCGGGGATGGCGAGGTTGAACATCGACACGGGCGGGGACGCGACGACCGCGACACGCAGCATGGCCAGAACCTCCGGGTGCATGGCATTCAGGCCACTACTGTAGGCCGGACGAGATCAGCAGCATGGAGTCATGCCAACCAAGCAGACCCGCTCCGAACCCCAACTCGCCTCCATAGCAGGCGAGTTGCCACAGAAGACCCCGGCTCCCGCCCTCGCCCTGACCGCCGCCGTCCTGGGCTTCGCGCTGATCACCCTCGACGCGTCCGTGGTCACCGTGGCCCTCCCCTCGATCGGCTCCGCGCTCGGCGGCGGCATGTCCGGGCTCCAGTGGGTGGTGGACGCCTACACGCTGGCCTTCGCCTCCCTGATGCTCTCCACCGGCGCCTTCGCGGACCGGGCCGGGGCGAGCCGGGCGTACGCCCTCGGCATCGGCGTCTTCACCCTCGCCTCGGCGGCCTGCGGTCTGGCACCGACGCTTCCCGTTCTGATCGGCGCACGCGTGGTGCAGGGTGTGGCGGCCGCCGTCGTCCTGCCCGCGTCGCTGTCCCTGGTGCGGCAGGCGTACCCCGACCCGGCGCGGCGCGCCAGGGCGGTGGCGCTGTGGGGGGCCGGCGGCTCGGTCGCGTTGGCGCTGGGCCCGGTGGCGGGCGGCGCGCTGACCATCGCCTGGGACTGGCGGGGCATCTTCTTCATCAACCTGCCCCTGGGCGTGGCCGCCCTGCTCCTGCTGCTGCGCGCACCGCGCTCCGAGCGCAGGCCCGCACCCCTGGACCTGCCCGGCCAGCTGACGGCCGTGATCACCCTGACCGCCGTCACCGTCGCGGTCATCGAGGGCGGTACGACGGGCATCGCGGCCGGTGTCGTGGCGGTGGTGGCAGCCGCCCTGTTCCTCCGGATCGAGTCACGCCGGCCGCACCCGGTCGTGCCGCTCGGTCTGTTCCGGGACCGGGCGGTGCGGGTGGCCGTGGCGGCGGGGGCGGCGTGCAGCGTGGCCTTCTACGGCGTGGTGTTCCTCTTCTCGCTCTTCTTCCAGCGGGTGCAGGGCCGTTCGGCGCTGTACGCCGGGTTGCTGTTCCTGCCGATGTCCGGGCTGATCGGGGTGACCAACGTGCTGTCCGGCAAGCTGGCCGGCCGCTACGGCCCGCGCCTGCCGATGCTGATCGGTCAGGCGCTGGCCGTGGCCGGACTGCTGGGTCTGCTGGCGGTCGGCCCGGGCACGCCCTCCGTCGTGGTGGCCGTCCTGCTGATCCCGATGGCCCTCGGCTGCGCGCTGACCGTCCCGCCGCTGACCGCCGTGATGATGGACGCCGTACCGGCCGAGCGGGCGGGGCTGGCGGCCGGGGTGCTCAACGCGGCGCGGCAGGTGGCCGGCGGACTCGGGATCGCGGTGTTCGGCGCGCTGGTGAACGGCGGCTCCGCCACCGGGATGCGGGCGAGTCTGGTGCTGGGCGCGGCCCTGTTCGTGCCGACCCTGCTGCTCAGCTTCCGTCTCGGAGGTCGTCCGGCCAGCCGGGCTTGAAGGCGAGGTGGTCGTACGTCACCACACACCCCTCCCCCATCGGCGACTGACTCATGAAGCCGACCAGCGCGTCACCGGTCTCCTTCTCGTCGCCCAGGGTGAACAGCCGGACGAAGGTCCATCTCTCGCCGTCCCGGGAGGCGTGGAAGGCGAAGGCCCGCCCGGTCCGGCTGACCCGCAGCCACACCGAACTCCCGTCCACCGTGAAGGAGTTGGCGTCGTCGGAGTGTCCCCGGGTGACCACCGTGCAGACGGTGGGCACGGCCGGGGAGTACTCCAGGCACAGCTTGGCCCAGGCCCGCTCGCCGACGTGCACGTACAGCACGCCGGCGTCGAAGGCCGCCCGGAACCCCACGGTCACCCGGGCGATCAACTGGAAGTCCCCCTCGGGCGCCCCCAGCAGCCGCGGCGCGTCGGAGGCCGGATCGAGGGCCTCACCGGTCGGCGTGACAAACCGGTCCTGCCGGGGCCCGGCCCATCCGGACAGTACGCCGTCCTCGTAGGACCAGTGCCCTTCGGGGCCGTACGTACGGAGGGGGAAAGGGAGTTCGGGGAGTTCCAAGTCCATCGTCCGATTCTGGCAGGGGCCTTTGAAACCGACCTAGGCCTTGGTCGTCACCGCTCCAGAACCCCGTTGAACCGCCGAGGCAGCCCCAGCGGATTCTCGTCCCGGAGTTCCGCCGGCAGCAGAGCGGTGGGCGCGTTCTGGTACGCGACCGGCCGCAGCCACCGCTCGATGGCCGTACCGCCCACGGAGGTCGACGTGGAGGTCGTCGCCGGGTACGGCCCGCCGTGATGCTGGGCGGGAGCCACCGCGACGCCCGTGGGCCACGCGTTCACGACCACACGGCCGGCCAGCGGAGTCAGCTCGGCGAGAAGCTCCGGTCCCCGGCCCTCCCCGGCGGCCTCCTCGGCGGACACCTGAACGGTCGCGGTGAGGTTGCCCGGCAGCCGGGACAGGACCGTGGCCGCCTCCTCCTCGGAGGAGTAGCGGGCCACGACGGTGACCGGCCCGAAGCACTCCTCGAGCAGCAGGTCGTACGCCCCCTCCTCGGTCAGCTTCTCCGCCGGCACCGTGAGGACCCCCGCGCTGACCGTGTGCTCGCCGCCCGCGCCCGGTGTGACGGGCGAGTCGACGTCCGCCAGGCGGGCCCGCTCCTGGACCCCGGCGACGAAGTTGTCGCGCATGCGGTGGTCGAGCAGGACCCCCGCCTCGGTGTCGCTGACGGCGGCGGCGAGGGACTTCACCACCTGGTCGCCGCCCGCGCCGGACGGCACGAGCACCAGGCCGGGCTTCACACAGAACTGGCCGACGCCGAGCGTCATGGACCCGGCGAGCCCGGAGCCGATCGCCTCCGCCCGCTCGGCGGCGGCCGCCTCGGTCACCAGGACCGGGTTCAGCGAGCCGAGTTCGCCGTGGAACGGGATCGGCACCGGACGCGCGGCGGCCGCGTCGAACAGCGCGCGCCCGCCCCGGATCGACCCGGTGAAGCCCGCGGCGGTGACCCGCGGGTGCCTGATCAGCTCGACGCCCGCCTCGAAGCCGTGCACGAGGCCGACGACGGCCTCGGGGATGCCGTGCTCGGCGGCGGCCCGGCGCAGCACCTTGGCGACCAGCTCGGACAGGGCCGGGTGGTCGGGGTGGGCCTTGACGACGACCGGGCAGCCCGCGGCGAGCGCGCTCGCGGTGTCACCGCCGGCGACGGAGAAGGCGAAGGGGAAGTTGGACGCGGAGTAGACGGCGACGACACCGAGCGGGACCTTGTAACGGCGCAGGTCCGGGACGGGCGGGGTCGCGGTGTCGTCGGGGTGGTTGATGATGACGTCGAGGAAGGCGCCCTCGTCGACGATGTCGGCGAAGGCCCGCAGCTGGTAGCAGGTGCGGGCGAGTTCGCCGGTCAGCCGGACCGGGCCGAGGGCGGTCTCGGCGTCGGCGGTCTCGACGAGCCCGTCCTTCGCGGCCTCCAACTGCTCGGCGGCGGTGCGCAGGAAGGCCGAGCGGACGGCGCGGTCGGCCAGGGAGCCGCGCGCCGCGTGCGCGGCGCGGACCACGGCGTCGACCTCCTGGGCTGTGGCCTCCACCGCAACCTGTTCACGCTGCTTCCCGGTACGGGGGTCGACACTCCAGACTGGTGCTGCTGCCACCGCGGGTCCCTCCACGTATATCTGGTCCATTCACCAGGGTCGTTCGATATACTGAACGCCGTCTCTGATGATGAATATGCTGTTGGAGACTATTTCCCGTCGAACGAAGGGGTCAAGGGCGATGTCGGCAGGCGAGACAGGGGGCGGGGCGCAGGTCAAGTCCGCGGTACGGACCGTTGAGCTGCTCGAGTACTTCGCCGGCCGGCCCGGTATGCACTCCCTCGCGGCCGTGCAGGAGGCCGTGGGGTACCCCAAGTCCAGCCTGTACATGCTGCTGCGCACGCTCGTGGAGCTGGGCTGGGTGGAGACGGACGCGACGGGCACGCGGTACGGCATCGGGGTGCGGGCGCTGCTGGTCGGCACGTCGTACATCGACGGCGACGAGGTGGTGGCGGCGGCCCGCCCGACGCTGGACCGGCTGTCGGACGACACCACGGAGACGATCCACCTGGCGCGGCTCGACGGTACGAACGTGGTCTATCTGGCCACTCGCCAGTCCCAGCACTATCTGCGCCCCTTCACCCGGGTCGGGCGCCGGCTGCCCGCGCACTCCACCTCCCTCGGCAAGGCGATCCTCGCCACCTACACCGACGAGCAGGTCCGCAAGCTGCTCCCGGAGACCCTCCCGGCCCTCACCGAGCACACGATCACCGACCGCGAGAAGCTCATCGATGAGCTGCGCCAGGTGCGGGAGCAGGGCTTCGCGGTCGACCGCGAGGAGAACACGCTGGGCCTGCGCTGCTTCGGCGTGGCGATCCCGTACCGCACCCCGGCCCGGGACGCGATCAGCTGCTCGGTGCCGGTGGCCCGGCTCACCCCCGCCCACGAGCAGATGATCAAGGACGCCCTGTTCGACGCCCGCGACCGGCTGACGCTGGCGACGCGCAGGCTCTGAGCGCGGGCGGTCGTGAGCCCGGGCGCCGTACCGTCGTAGGCTCGAGCCCATGGAGATCGCGCTGCGTGTCGTTCAGGACAGTGATCTGCCGCTGTTCTTCCGGCAGATGACGGACCCGGAGGCGCTCCGCATGGCCGCGTTCGGCCCGCCGGATCCGGCCGACCGGGATGCCTTCGACGCCCAGTGGAAACGCATCCGCGCCTCCCGTGACGTGCCGCGCACGGTGCTCGCCGACGGGCGGGTGGTGGGCAGCGCCGCGGTCTACGGGGAGCCGGGCGAGCGCGAGGTGACGTACTGGATCGACCGCGTGTACTGGGGGCGCGGTGTCGCCACGGCGGCCCTGCGGGCCCTGCTCGCCGAGGTGCCCGAACGCCCGCTGTACGCGCGGGCGGCGGCCGACAACGCCGCCTCGCTGCGGGTGCTGGACAAGTGCGGCTTCCGCGAGACGGCCCGCGCCCGCGGGTATGCGAACGGACGGGGCCGGGAGATCGAGGAGGTCGTCCTCGTCCTGGACGCCTGAGCCCCTCCCCCGCACGGCGGAGACGGATCGTCGGGCCGCAGGAGGTGAACACCCCCGGCCGCGCGGGAGCGTGGAGCCATGACGATCTCAACGGCCCCTGCCGCTGTCGGTGTCTCCGTCCGGCGCCGCTCGCTCCGCCTCGTGGCCACCGCCGCCTGCCTGCCCTATCTGTCCCTCAAGCTCGCCTGGATCGCCGGGAGTCACCTCGGCATCCCGGACGGCAGCCCGCTGCTGAAGCACCGGCTGACCATGATCGCCGCCAACGGCCTCACCGTCCTGATGGACGCGGCCGTCGTGGTGCTGGCACTGCTGCTCACCCGACCGTGGGGGCGGCGGGTGCCGGCCTGGCTGCTGACGGTGCCGATGTGGCTCGCCGTGGGTCTCCTCGCCCCCATCATGGTGGGCTTCCCGCTGCAACTCGTCCTGCACGGCGGCGGAGGCGGCCACAGCGACGACAAACCCTTCCTGGCCGACTGGGTCTTCGGGGTGGTGTACAGCGGGTTCATCGTGCAGGGGCTGGCGCTGGGCGCGCTGTTCACCGGGTACGCCCGCGAGCGCTGGGGGCACCTGTGGCGGGGGCGGGTGCGGGAGCTGCCGGTCGCGGGCCCGGCGGGGGCGCAGCGGCTGACGGCCGTGACGGCGGCGCTGCTCGCGCTGTTCCCGGGCGTGGTACGGCTGCTGCGGGCCTGTGGTGCGGCGAGCCCGGACGGCAGCGGCGACCGGTCCCTGCAGTGCGTGTACCTCCTCTTCCTCGTCGCGGCCGTCACCGGTGCCTGGCAGCTCGCCTTCCGTCGCGGCCGTGCGCTGCCGGTGGCGGTGCCACTGGCGCTGGCCTGGACCGGCTCCGGGGCCGTGGCCTGCTGGGGTGGCTGGATGTCGCTGGCCACGCTGGTGTCGGGTGGACGGCCGACGACGCTGACCGGCCTCACCTACGCTGGGCAGATGATCACCGGCGTGCTCGTGGCGACCCTCATCGCCCGCTTCCTCGCGGAGCGGTCCCGCAAAGCCCCGCAGTGACAGAGATGTTGAGGCCGCTCTTCGGCGGGCGGGCGCGGCGCCGGTGGATCCATCTGATCCTGGGCGGCGCGCTCGCCATGCCGTACGTCCTGCTCGGCTCGCTGGTCGTCGGTCCGCTCACCGGCGTGGACGACGTCTTCGGCTCACTGCCCCTGCAACTCGGCTCGTTCGCGGTCGGGTTGCCGATCGCCGCCGTCACCTCGCTGTTCCCGCTGACCCGGCCGCTGGAGTCGGCCGCGGTGCGGTCCCTGTGCGGGATCGACGCGGAGGCTCTCGCCCACGGCCCGGCCCGCACCCGTGCCGAACGGGTGTGCACGGCGGCCTGGTTCACGCTGCATCTCGGCCTCGGCGGGATCATCGCGGGGATGTCGCTGGCCGTGCCGCCGTTCGCGGTGGTGCTGATCGTCCTGCCCCTGTTCGCCGGGCTGCGTCACTCCCCGCTCGCCCTGCCCGAAGTCCTCGACCACGGCTGGGCGTTGGCGCTGTCCCCGGTCGCGGGCCTGGCCACGCTGCTCGCGCTCGCCGCGTGCGCCGCCGGCTGCGGGGCCCTGCTGGCCCGCTGGGCGCCCGCGCTGCTGGGGCCCACGCCTCAGGACCGGCTGGCGGCTGCCGAGGCCCGCGCCGCCGACCTCGCCGTGCGCAACCGGCTCGCCCGCGAGCTGCACGACTCCGTCGGCCATGCGCTGAGCGCCGTCACCCTCCAGGCGAGTGCGGCCCGCCGGCTCCTCGACACCGACCCCGAGTTCGTCCGCGAGGCGCTCGCCGCGATCGAGGAGACCACCCGGCGCACGGTCGGTGAACTCGACGCCGTGCTGGGCGTGTTGCGGGACGGGGACGCGCCGGGCACCGCGCCCGCGCCGACCCTCGCGACCGACCTGGCCGGGCTGCTGCGCCGGACCCGGGCCGCCGGGCAGCCCGTGACGGCCGCCGTCGACACCGACCCCGCCGCACTGCCGCCGCTGGTCTCCCGAGAGGCGTACCGGATCGTGCAGGAGGGCCTGAGCAACGCCCTGAAACACGCCGGCGCGCCGGTCGCCGTCCGCATCGGCACCGCCGCAGGGCACCTGGAGATCACCGTCGAGAACCCCCTGGGCGCGGCCCCGGCTCCCCGCCCCGGCGGCGGTCACGGTCTGCGGGGCATCGCCGACCGGGTGCGACTGCTGGGCGGCACGGCGCAGGCGGGCCCGGCGGAGGACATCTGGCGTCTGCACGTACGACTGCCCCTGGAAGGACCGGTATGACCCAGCCTTCGATCCGGATCGTCCTCGCCGACGACGAGCGCATGGTCCGCACCGCCCTGCGCGCCATCCTCTCCGCCGAGCCGGGCCTGGAGGTGGCCGGCGAGGCGACGACCGGCGCCGAGGCCGTGTCGGCGGTCCGGGAACTGCGGCCCGACGTCGTGCTCATGGACGTCCGCATGCCGGAGGTCGACGGCATCCGGGCCACCGAGCAGATCGTCGCCACCATGGCGGAGCCGCCGCGGATCGTGGTCGTGACCACCTTCGAGAACGACTCCTATGTGTACGACGCCCTGCGCGCCGGTGCCGCCGGCTTTCTGCTGAAGCGGTCCGACGCCGACACCCTGGTGCAGGCGGTACGGCTGGTCGCGCGCACCGACAGCCTGCTGTTCCCGTCGGCCGTACGGGCCCTCGCGGCGGGGCACGCACGCCGGGCGCCCGCTCCCCCGGCGTGGGTGAGCAGGCTCACGGGGCGCGAGAGCGAGGTGCTGCGGCACATGGCCGCGGGCCTCACCAACGCCGAGACAGCCCGGCGCATGGACGTCGGCCCCGCCACCGTGAAGTCGCACGTGGCGGCGGTGCTGGCCAAGACGGGCACCCGGGACCGCACCCAGGCGGTGATCGCCGCGTACGAGGCCGGTTTCCTGAACGCGCAGTGAGGCGGTTCCTGAACGCGCGATGAGAAAACGGGGCGTACGGGAACGATCGGCCCCGTCCCGATCGTCTTCGGAGCGGGATGAACAAGACGATCAGGCGGGCGTCCGTCTTCGCGCTGCTGCTCGTGCTCGCTCTGCTGGTCAGGGCGACCTGGGTGCAGTTCTACGACGGCCAGGCCCTCGCGGACGACAACGACAACCGGCGAGGCGCGATCGAGACGTACTCGCGGCCGCTCGGGAACATCATCGTGGCCGGAAACGCGATCACCGGATCCACTCGGACCAAGGGGAGCGACCTCGCGTACAAGCGGACGTACACGAACGGCGAGCTCTACGCGGCGGTGACGGGCTACGCCTCGCAGGCCTATGCCCCCACCCAGCTGGAGGGCGTCTACAAGGACCTGCTCAACGGCACGGACACCAAGCTGAAGACCGTCCTGGACACGCTCACCGGCGAGCGCGCCGACCCGGGCAACGTGCTCACGACGATCGACCCGGCGGTGCAGAAGGCCGCCTACCAGGCCCTCGGTGGCAAGAAGGGCGCGGCCGTCGCGATCGACCCGAAGACCGGAAAGATCCTCGCCGTGGTGTCGACGCCGTCGTACGACCCCTCGTCGCTCACCGACGTCAACACGGCCGGTGCGGCCTGGAAGCGGCTGGGCGCCGACAAGGACAAGCCGCTGACCAACCGCGCGCTGCGTCAGCCGCTGCCGCCGGGGTCGACGTTCAAGCTGGTCGTGGCGGCGGCCGCGCTGGAGGACGGGCTCTACAAGAACGTGGCCGAGCCGACCGACAGCCCCGACCCGTACACCCTGCCGGGCACGGTGCGTCCGCTGACGAACGAGAACCGGTCGGCGCCCTGCAAGAACGCCTCGATCCGCACCGCCCTGCGGTACTCCTGCAACAACGTCTTCGGCAAGATGGCCGTCGACCTCGGTCAGGACAAGGTGAAGGCGATGGCCGACAAGTTCGGTTTCAACGACGACGCGCAGGACGTGCCGGTGCGGGCCTACGCCAGTGTGTACCCGTCGGGCATGGACAAGGCGCAGACCGCGCTGTCCGGCATCGGCCAGTTCGACGTCACCGCGACCCCGCTCCAGATGGCCATGGTGTCCGCGGCTATAGCCAACGGCGGCAAGCTGGTCTCGCCGCACATGGTGTCGCAGATCACCGACAGCGGTGGCGATGTGCTGAAGGACTACGACTCCGACGCCGGTGGCAAGCAGATCCTCAGCTCCTCCACCGCCGAGCAGCTCCAGTCGGCGATGGAGACGGTCGTCAAGGACGGCACCGGCACGAACGCCCTGATCGACGGCGCCACCGTCGGCGGCAAGACCGGCACCGCCCAGCACGGCGAGAACAACAGCAAGACTCCGTACGCCTGGTTCACGTCGTTCGGAAAGTCCGACAGCACCGGCAAGGAGGTGGCCGTGGCGGTGATGGTCGAGCAGTCGGACGCGGCGCGGTCGGAGGTCAGCGGTAACGGGCTGGCGGCACCGGTGGCCAAGGCGATGATGCAGGCGGCGCTGAAGAGCTGAGGCGCTACTTCACCCCGAGCAGCTGCTCCACCGGATCGATGGCGAAGTACACCAGGAACAGCGCCGACACGCCCCACAACAGCCAGTTGACCTCCTTGGCCTTGCCCAGGACGGTCTTGATGAGGACGTAGGACAGGAAGCCCGCCCCGATCCCGTCGGTGATGGAGTAGGTGAACGGCATCGCGGCGATGGTGAGGAACGCCGGGACGGCGATCTCGTACCGGTCCCAGTCGATGTGCTTGACGTGGGTCATCATCAGGAAGCCCACCGCGATCAGCGCGGGCGCCGCCGCCTGGAGCGGGACGATGGTGAGCAGCGGGGTGAGGAAGAGGGCGAGGCCGAACAGGCCGCCGGTGACGAGGTTGGCGAGGCCGGTGCGGGCACCCTCGCCGACGCCGGCCGCCGACTCGATGTAGGCGGTGTTGGAGGAGGCGGAGCCGAGACCGCCGGCGACGGCGGCGGCGCCGTCGATGAACAGCACCCGGCCGATGCCGGGCACCTGCCCCTTCTCGTCCAGCAGCCCGGCCTCGGCGCTGATGCCGACGATCGTGCCCATGGCGTCGAAGAAGTCCGACAGGATCAGGGTGAAGACGAGCAGGACGGCGGTGAGCACGCCGGCCTTGCCGAAGCCGCCGAACAGACTGAAGTGACCGATCAGTCCGAAGTCCGGGGCGGCGACGATCTTGTCCGGGAGCTTGGGCGTGGTCAGGCCCCAGCTCTTGATGTCGGCGACGGCGTTGATGATGATCGCGACGACGGTCATCGTCACGATGCTGATGAGGATCGCGCCCTTCACCTTCCGGGCGATCAGTCCGATGGTGAGCAGCACGCCGAGACAGAAGACGAGCACGGGCCAGCCGGTGAGCCGTCCGACGGCGCCGAGCTGCACGGGCACGGTGGTGTTCGCGGCGTCCGGGATACGGCTGACGAACCCGGCGTCGACGAAGCCGATGAAGGCGATGAACAGGCCGATGCCGACGCCGATGGCCTGCTTCAGCTGCTGCGGGATCGCGTTCATGATCGCTTCCCGGAGTCCCGTGAGGACCAGGAGGCAGATGATCAGGCCCTCGAGGACGACGAGGCCCATCGCGTCGGACCAGCTCATCAGCGGGGCGAGCTGGAAGGCGACGACGGCGTTCAGGCCGAGGCCGGCGGCGATGGCGAGCGGGAGGTTGCCGCCGACGCCCATGATGATCGTCATCACACAGGCCACCAGCGCGGTGGCGGTGACGAGTTGGCCGGTGTCGAGGGTGTGCTGGTACTTGTCCTTGGCACTGCCCAGGATGATCGGATTCAGGACAAGGATGTAGGCCATGGTGAAGAACGTGGCGAAACCGCCGCGTATCTCCCGGCCGAACGTGGAACCACGTGCGGAGATGCTGAAGAAACGGTCGACGCCGTTCCGTGGTGCGGACATGGTCCAACTCCTCGTTGCCTGATGGGCGGTGTGCGGATGCTGGCTGGATTGTTCCCTCGTTCAACCTGATTCAGGTTTTCTCCGTGTTACGGAATGCGGTTCGGTGGACCATACGGTGTCCGACCCCCCGTACGACGTACACAGAACGATCACTGCTACGCTCCGGATCTCCGTCCGGGTCTCCTCCGGACCCCCGCATGTCATTCGCATGACACTCACAGCAGACACGTGCAGTCGCCGCACCGAGAAGAGGTCACCCGTGGGCACAGTCGTCGACGACGCCGCCTCCGTGGAGTTCCATGCCTTCTTCGAACGTCACTACGCCGAACTCTCCCGACTGGCCTATCTGTTGACCGGTGAGTCGGACGCCGCCGACGACCTGGCGGCGGACGCGCTGCTGGCACTGTGGCACCGCTGGGACCGGGTGCGCGCCGCCGACCATCCGGTGGCGTACGCGCGGGGCGTGGTCGCCAACCTGGCCCGCACCCGGATCCGCAGCGCGGTGCGCGAACGGCGCCGGATCGCGCTGTTCTGGTCGCACCGCGAGGAGAAGACCGAGAACCCGGACGTGGCCGGTGTGGTGGACGTCCAGGAGGCGCTGCGCAGACTGCCGTTCCGCAAACGGGCGTGTGTGGTGCTGCGGCACGCGTTCGACCTCTCGGAGAAGGACACCGCGCTCGCGCTCGGGGTGTCGGTAGGTACGGTTAAGAGCCAGACGTCCAAGGGCATGGCCGAGCTGCAAAGATTGCTCGGCTCCCAGGGCGATCCGCGGCGGATGCACGCGGCGATGGCGGCCCGGGGCGGCGAGAGCGGAGGAAGGAACCGATGAGGCAGCAGGACGTGCACGACGAGCTGCGCGCCCGGCTGCACGAGGCGGCCGGGGCCCACGAACCCGACCGCGCGCGCATCCTGGCCCGCGTGGAACGCGGCATGGCCGCGCCTTCCCGTTCCTCCGGCTCCTCCCGTTCCGGCCACCGGGCCACGCGCCCGCTGGTCCTCGGCTGGGCCCGGGTGGTCGGCGCCACGGCGGCGGTGGCCGGAGTGCTCGCCGTCGGCGGGTACGCGGTGGCGTCCGCGGTGAAGGACAAGCCTCCCGCGCAACAGACGGTGGCGGTGTCCCCGACCCCGTCGCCGTCCGCGACCTCGCGCCCACCGGCACCGTCCGGCTCCAGCGACCCGGCACCCAGCGCGGGCGTCACGCACTCGACGCACGCACCGAGTTCCTCACCGTCCCGCACGCCGGAATCCTCCGTACAGCCGCCCGTGGCCCACGGCGAGCAGGACGGTCCCCTGTGGTCGGACGGCTCGGTCGACCCGCACAGCAACGACTTCTGGGCGCAGAGCAACCTGACCCTGAAGAACTCGAAGCAACTGACCTCCCTCACCGTCGAGTTGAAGGTCGCCCAGACCGGCGGAGTGTCCTCGACGGGCGCCTGGCGCTCCCTGCCGGAGACGGACTTCACACAGACCGTGGAAGAGCGGGACGGCTTCCTCGTCTACACCTGGACCCTCAAGGACGGCCGTACGGTCCCGGCGGGCCAGTGGGTGTTCGCGGGGCAGTACAACCACGATCGCGGCGGCCGGGACGCGAAGAACGACAGCTACACCATCACGGGCACCGCAGACGGCAAGCCGTACGCGGTGAAGGGCGGCTTCGCGCCACACAGTTGAACCGCGACTCAGTTCATGGTCGCTCCAATGGTGCCGGACCCTGTCGTCAGAAACGTCGTGGCCGGCAAGGAACCGTCCGCGCCACGCGCCCCGTACACGGAACTCGCGTCCGTCGACCTGAAAGCGGGCGTGCTCACCCCGCTGTCCCAGTTGTTGCCGGCCGACACGGTGTGTGAACCCAGCTTGGCCGGGCCGCCCTTGTCGCCCACGGCCAGGTTGCGGGCCAGCCGGGCCTTCCCCGTCTCGAAGAAGAACCCGGCCGCCGAATTGCCGAAGGCTGTGTCGCGGTTGAGGACGATCGCGCCGGTGTTGGAGTTCTCGGTGAAGCCGTTGAGGGTGTTGTCCCAGGCCGCGTCGTCGCCCACGAAGTGGGCGGTCGAGGCTCCGCCGCCGCCCAGCTTGAAGCCGTTGCCGTTGCCCTGGAAGGCGGAGTCGTTCCAGCGGTTCCTGCCGTTGCCGAAGGACCAGGAGTGCTCGATGGTGACCGGCGAGGAGAACTGCCACAGGTCGAGGCCGTCGTCGGAATTGTTGTACAGGCGCGCTCCGGTGACCTTGTTGCCGGTGCCGGAGCCGAACTTGATGGCGATGCCGTCGGCGTTCTGGCCGTGCGTCGCGGCGTCGTAGTTGCCGTAACTGTCCAGGTTCTGGACGAGGTTGTCGACGGTGTCGTCGCCGCGCAGGGTGAAGCCGGAGTCGCCGTTGTTCGCGGTGACGAGGTTCCTGAAGATGCCGCCGGTCGACGAGGTGGCGACGAAGCCCTGGGCCGGGGACTTCTGGAAGGTGAGGTTCTCCACGGTCCAGTAGCTGCCGTAGATCCCCGCCAGCCAGGAGCCGGCGGGCAGCTTGGAGCCGTCGATCCGCACCTTCTCGGTGCCGTAGGCCCTGAGCGTGATGCGGTGCGAACTCGTGCCGCTGGCGGTCGACTTGAGGGTGGCCGTGGGGTAGTACGTGCCGCCGTGGACCTGGATGACGGTGCCGGCGCCGGCGTTCTTGACGGCCGACTCCAGCTGGGCGGTGGTGGAGACGGTGACCGTGGCCGTGGCGGCCTGGGCTCCGCCGTCGGTCAGGCCGAGGTAGACGCCGCCGGCGCCCGCGGCGACCGCCACCGCGGCGGCGATCGAGAGGGTGCGTGTCCTGCGGTGGCGTCCGGTGCTCTGCCGCACGGGTGGTTCCTTTCCTCGGGGATGGGGCGGGGGTGTGACGGGTTCCAGTCGTCGCCGTGGCCGGAACAGGTTGCCGGGCCCGCGCGAAAACAACCGAAACTTTCGGCCGCCCGCATCACGCACGCACCGATTGACGCACTGTCCCCCGCTGGCCACACTCCCAGAGCGCGGAACGCACAACACTGAACAGAAAGCCCCACGATCCCCCAGGACGGCCATGCGTCTCAGAAACATGCGTCTCAGAAATCTGCTGGTTCCCCTGTTCGCCCTTGTTCTCACCCTGCTGGCCGCCCAGCCGGGCTCCGCGCACATCGCGCGGAGCAAGTACGCCGGCTATCTATTCGTCTACTTCACCGGCGAGGGCCTGGCCGACGGCGAGCAGATCCACTTCGCCCTCAGCCAGGGCAACGACGCGTTGCACTGGCGAGAGTTGAACGGGGGCAAGCCGGTGCTGTCGTCGACCATCGGGGAGAAGGGCCTGCGCGATCCGTTCGTGATCCGCTCCCCGAAGGGCGACACGTTCTTCCTGATCGCGACCGACCTGATGATGTATCAGAACAGCAGCGGCAGCTGGGACTACGTCCAGCGGCACGGCAGCAAGTCGGTGATGATCCGGGAGTCCACCGACCTGGTGCACTGGACCGACCAGCGGCTGGTGAAGGTCGCACCGGACAACGCGGGCAACACCTGGGCGCCGGAGGCCCATTGGGACTCACGGCTGCACGAGTACGTCGTCTTCTGGGCGTCGAAGCTGTACGCGGCCGACGACCCCGACCACACCGGCTCGACGTACAACCGCATGATGTACGCGACCACCAAGGACTTCCGCACCTTCAGCGCGCCGAAGGTCTGGGACGACCCCGGGTACTCGGTGATCGACTCGACGGTGATCAAGGACAGGGGGACGTACTACCGCTTCACGAAGGACGAGCGGGATCCGAGCTCCAGCTCGCCGTGCTCGAAGTTCATCACCGCCGAGAAGTCGCGGGACCTGACGGCCACGAAGTACGACTTCGTCGCGGACTGCATCGGCAGCGGCGCCATCCAGCGCGGTGAGGGGCCGACCGTCTTCAAGTCCAACACCGAGAACAAGTGGTACCTGTTCATCGACGAGTACGGCCTGCGCGGGTACGTGCCCTTCGAGACCACCGATCTCGCCTCGGGCAAGTGGACGCAGTCCACGGGCTACGCGCTGCCGGCGAGCCCCCGCCACGGCACGGTGCTGCCGGTGACGGGGGCGGAGTACGAGCGGCTGCTCAGGACGTACGGCTAGGCTCAGCCGACGAAGTACGTCGGGTTCGGGATCTTGTACGTGCGGTCGGCGTAACCGCCGTCCAGGTCCGAGTACTGGTCGCCGAAGTTGGCGATGATCTCGTAGCCGAGGTCGTCCTCGATGTGCTTGCGGGTGCCGGACTTGTACTGCACCGTCGTGCAGGTCCAGGTGCCCGGGGTGGCGCAGTCGCTCAGGTAGGCCGGCGGGTTGGCCTTGTCCTTGAGGAACATGTGGTCGGCGTCGAGGTTCACATCGGCGCCGACCTTCTTCAGGTTGGCGACGGCGGCGGCGCGCTGGGCTTCGCTGAGACCGGAGTTGTAGAAGACCTCGACGCCCTTGGACTCGGCGTACTGGACCAGCTCGGGGCTGCCGAAGACGGCCGGCCGGTCGGCACGGTTCACGTAGTCGTTCCACGTGGTCGGACTGAACGTGTAGTTGTACCGCTTCTCGTAGTCCAGGCTGAGCAGCAGCGTGTCGTCGATGTCGAACATGACGGCCGGCTTCTCACCGTGCCGGTGCGCCTTGCGTGCGGCCTTGTCGATGTAGGCCTTGGCGTCGGCGTCGATCCGGTCCAGGTCCTTGGCGTACGGGCTGTCCGGGGACGCCTGGTAGACACCGTTGCCGTCGAGGCCGGTGCCGTAGTACGTGTCGATGTCCTTCACCAACTGCCCGATGTTGTAGGGCTCGTGGGTGGAGTTCGCCGTCGACTGCCGGGCACCGGCCGCGCCCGCGCCGTACAGCGCGACACCGGCGAGGGCACAGGCAGCACCGAGGGCAACGGCTCTGTGGGACTTCCGCATGAATTCTCCGGATCTGGTGATTGGAGTGACGTACCAGGTCAGAGACTGTCTACGCGCATAACACCCGACCCTGCGAGGGCTGTTATCCGATCGATACGCTCTTTCGCTGATCGATGTGCGGTTCACCGTACGGGGGCATGCCATGCGACGTCAGGGTCTCCGCGCCGAGTGGGGCGGCGGGAGCTGACTCCCGTCGCTCAGTTCATCGTCGCTCCGATCGTCGTGCTCCCCGTCGTCAGGAACGTCGTGTCCGGCAGGGAGCCGTCCGACGTGCGGGCGTTGTACGCGGTGGTGGCGTCGGTGGAGATGAACGGCGGGGTGGCGATGCCCGAGTCCCAGTTGTTGCCGGCCGACGTCACGTTGGAGCCCTTGCCGGCCGGACCGCTGCCGTTGCCAACGGCCAGGTACTTGCCGAGCTTGGCCGAGCTGGTCGCGAAGTAGTAGCCCCACTTGGCGTTCGCGTAGGCCGTCGTACGGTTGATGACGATCGACCCGGTGTTGGAGTTCTCCGTGAAGCCGTTGCCGGAGTTGTCCCAGGCGGCCGAGTTGTTGACGACGTGGGCGACCGTCACTCCGTTGCCGCCCAGTTTGAAGCCGTTGCCGTTGCCCTCGAAGGCGCTGTCGCCCCAGCGGTTCTTGCCGTTGCCGAAGGACCAGGTGTGCTCGATGGTCACCGGCGAGGAGAAGGACCACAGGTCGATGCCGTCGTCCGAGTTGTTGAAGAGCCGGGCCCCGGTGACCAGGTTGCCCGTGCCCGAGCCGAACTTGATGGCGACCCCGTCGGCGTTCTGCCCGTGCGTGGCGGCGTCGTAGTTGCCGTAACTGTCCAGGTTCTTGACGGTGTTGTTCACGGTGCCGTCGCCGGTGAGCGTGAAGCCGGAGTCGCCGTTGTCGATGGTCTTGTCGTTGTTCCAGCACGTCCCGGTGCAGGACTGGCAGACGACGGCGTGGCTCGGCCCGTTCTGGAACGTGATGTCCGAGACGTTCCAGTAGTCGGCCGTCAGCTTGAAGATCCACGAGCCGGAGGGGAGCGACGAGCCGTCTATCTTCACCGTCTCCGAGCCGTACGCCGTCAGCGTGACCGGGGACGAGGAGGTGCCGTTGGCCGTGGACTGGAGCGTGGCCGTCGGGTGGTAGGTGCCGCCGCGGACCTGGATGACGGTGCCTGCGGTGGCGTTCTTGACGGCGTTCGCCAGGTCCGTGGAGTTGCTGACCACCACCGTGGCCGCGTGCGCGGGCGCGGCGAGCAGGCCGAGCCCGCCGGCGGCCACGGTGAGGGCGAGGATCGTGCTCTTGATACGACGCATGACGTGCGGGTCCTTTCGCCGGCTCAGAGCGAGCGGATGGGTGAGCGGTTTGTTGGGGAGGACAGCTCGCCGTGAAGCGTGCATGAAGGCCGGTTCAACTCGATCGTGTGATCTGGGACGCCGGGTGCGGTGCCTGGGGGCACCCCCAGCGGTAGCTGGGGGAGTGCGGGGCCCCCGCTCCACGAGAGTGGTGGTTCGGGGCCTCCCCGTCGCCTCTGGCCGTACCCACATGGCCAGGTCGTGAGGGAACCGGCCTCTCGGGATCGGACCACGGACAGGATCCGGCGGGAGTTGGGGCGAGGGCATGGGCATGCTCCTTCGCGGTGCGTGCGGCTCTGAGAAGCGGGAGGAGGACGGCCGGGGCGGTGGGGTGCGCGCCCCGGCCGGCGGTTCAGCACAGGTGGCCGGCGCCTGCCTGGTGGTCGACGATGCCGGGTACGGCCTGCGCCGGGTCCACCTTCGTGCGCAGGGTCGGGGTCCAGCCGGCGCCCGGCTGGAGGATCTCGCCGGGCACCTGGGCGTTGTGCACGGCGATGAGGTCGGTCGGCTCACCGTTGACGTAGTTGTCGTCGGCGGTGATCGGCGACTCCTTCCACTTCTTCAGGATCGTGCCCGCCTTCACCCCGTCCGGCAGGGTGAACGCGTTGTGCTCGGCGACGATCTGGGACTCCATGCCGATGCCGTAGCTGTAGACGTAGTCGCTGCCGCCGGCGACGAAGTGGTTGTCGTAGGAGTCGACCTTGCCGAAGCGGACGCGCGGGGCGCGCTCCAGCACGTTGCGGTACAGGTTGTGGTGCAGGGTGACCCGGAGGTGGCCCCGGTCGATCGCGGCGGTGGCGGCGCCGTCGCTGTTGCCGATGAGGGTCGTCTTGTCGTGGTCCTCGAAGACGTTCCAGGACGCGGTGACGAGGTCGGATCCCTTGACGATGTCCATCTCGCCGTCGTGCTGCTCGTAGATCCGGCCGTAGTAGGACGGCAGGGAGCTGTCGGGGTGGTCGCCGTCGGTGAAGGTGTTGTGGTCCATCCACACGTGTGTGCTGCCGTAGACGGTCACGTCGTCGTACTCGGAGTTCCAGTTGCCGACGGCCGTGTCGGTCGGGTCCCACTGCGGGAAGCAGTCGAGGGCGCTCTCGAGGCGCAGGTTGCGCACGATGACGTTGTCCACGCCCTTGATCACCAGGTTGGCGCCCTTGAACCCGGCGTCCTTGCCGATGCCGACGATCGTCGTGTTGGCGGGGACGTTCGCCTCGACGTAGGCGGCCTGGTCGGCCGCGGAGGCGCGGCGCAGGCCCTCGGGGCTGTCGGCGGGCTCGCCGTCGAGCTTCTTGGTACGGCCCCACACCGCCGGGTCGTAGGTCTTGAGGTAGGTGGCGAAGTCGTAGCCGGGCACGGCGAAGGAGGAACAGTCGCGTGTCGTGTCGATGGTCCCCTTCACCCTGATGATCCGCGGGGCGGTGCCGCCGTCCTTGAGGGCCGCCTTGAACGCGTCCCAGGTGCTGACGGTGTACACATGCGCGGAGTCGGCGGCGGACCCGCCGGTCGTCCCGGTGCCGTCGGCCGCCCAGCCGTCGTTCGCCGGCAGCACCTGCCGGTCCAGCCCCGTCCGCGGACCGGGCTGGGCGGAGGCGGTGGCGGTGCCGGTGACGGCGAGGACCAGGGCCGTGCAGCCCACGAGCCATGCCATGACGCGTCCATGACATTTCTGTGTGCGCACTGTGCGGGTCTCCTCTGTGAAGGTCAGGCAGTGGGCGCCGGCGGCCAGGTGATCCAGGACGCCGGGATGTCCTCGTGCAGCCGTACGACGTCGTGCCGCGCCAGCACCCGGGTGCGCAGCAGCTCCTGCGCCACGAGCCGGGCCACGGCGATGGCGCCGGGCGGGTTGAAGTGCGTGTTGTCCTGCTCGGTGGCGGTCCAGTTGAAGTAGGTCTTCGTCTCCTCCACCCCGAGGCGCTGCCACAGCGCGAGCGACAGCGCCTCGATGTCGAGCAGCGCGACGCCCTCCTCCCGCGCGAGCGCGCGCATGGCCGCCGGGTAGTCGCCGTGGGTCGGCACGGCGTTGCCGTCGGCGTCGAATCTGCGGCGCTCGACCGGGGTGGCGAGGACGGGCCGGGCCCCGTGGGCCCGGGCGCCGTCGAGGTAGAGCCGCAGATACTGCTGGTACGTCGTCCACGGCTCGGTGGAGCGGGTGGGGTCGGTGGCCTTCTCGTCGTTGTGCGCGAACTGGACGAGAAGGAGGTCGCCGCGCCGGATCTCGGAGAGGATCGCCTCCAGTCGTCCCTCGTCGACGAAGCTCTTCGAACTCCGGCCGTTCACCGCACGGTTGGCGACCGTCACCTCCTTCCTGAGGAAGAAGGGGAGGGCCATTCCCCACCCCGTCTCAGGAGCCTCGTCGGCGTGTTTCCGCGCTGCCGTCGAATCACCGGCGATGTAGAGGGTGCGCTGCCCTCGCGGGGCACGACCTGTGAGGGGAACGGCCGCCAGAGCGGCGGCCGTCACCTGTCTGCGGGTAAGGGACATCAGTGGTTCTTCTTCCAGTCCGCCTGCGCCTTGTCGAGCTGGTCGGCGAGCGTGTCCAGGAACTGCTTCGCGCTCAGCTTTCCGAGCAGCAGCTTCTGGAAGTTGGACTCGTTGTCGGACTTGGAGATGGTGTTCCAGTCGGGCAGGTAGTACGGCAGCTGGACGATCTTCGTGTTGGCCCCGTTGAGCGCCTCGGCCGCCAGCTTGGTCGGCTCGGCCTGCTGGATCCACGCGTCCTTCGCCGCGTCCGTGTTGGCCGGCACCTGC
Organism: Streptomyces sp. NPDC020192; assembly: GCF_044388685.1. Taxonomy (NCBI): domain Bacteria; kingdom Bacillati; phylum Actinomycetota; class Actinomycetes; order Kitasatosporales; family Streptomycetaceae; genus Streptomyces; species Streptomyces sp. NPDC020192. The sequence goes on from NZ_JBIRXG010000001.1 coordinate 116,311, forward strand.
CCCGCCGACCGGTTGAACTTGGAGTTCTCCGCGGCCGAGACCGCGAACTCGATGAACTTCCAGGCGGCCGCCTTGTTCTTGCCGGACTTGAACAGGCTGAGTCCGTCCACCGGGTTGGACACCTGAACGCGCGTTCCGTCGTCCTGCGTCGGGTTCGGAACGCCCCGGAACTTGTCCTTGCCGAGCGCCTTCAGATGGTCCTGGTAGGAACCGAGGTTGTGGCCCAGCATGCCGATGGTGCCGCTGTCCCACTGGGCGACCATCTTCGTGAAGTCGTTGTTGACGTCGGCGGACGGGGTGTCCTTCTTGTAGAGCGCGACGTACTTCTCCAGCGCGGCCACGTTCTTGGGGTCGTTGACGGTGGTCTTGTCGCCGTTCCAGAACGAGGTGATGCCGGTCTGGCCGTACACCGCGTCCAGGGCCGGGGCGATCGATCCCGCACCACCGCGGATGGTGAAGCCGAACTCGTTCTTGCCCTTGTCCGTCAGCTTGTCGGCGGCCGCGTAGAACTTCGACCAGGTGGTCGGAGCGTCCAGACCCGCCTTCTTGAACAGGTCCGTCCGGTACCACAGCGTGCCGTTGTTCGCTGAAGTGGGCACCTGGTAGAGGGTGTTGCGGCCGCCGGCCGCCTTGCTGACGTCAAGTAGGTTCTGGCTCAGCTTTCCGTTGAGGGTGCTCTTCGACAGCCGGGAGTCCAGGGGTTCCAGCGCGTTCTGGGCCGCGATCTCGGCGAGCATCGCGGTGCCCACACCACCGACGTCGGGCAGCCCGCCGCCCTGGATCGCGGTGTCGTACTTGGACTGGGCGCCGGCCGCCGGGATGCCGACGTAGTTGACCTTAATATCCGGGTACTTCTGCTCGAAGTCGGCGATGATCTGCTTCCAGATGTCCGTGCGGACACCGCCGTTGTTGTCCCAGAAGGTGATCGTGCCCTTGCCGGACCCCTCGTTCCCCTTGTCCCCCGCGCTGCCGCTGCCGTTGTCGCCGCACGCGGTCGCGGTCAGCGCGAGGACGGAGCCCAGGGCGACGGCCGTGGCGGCGTGCCGGCTTCTGCGGATGCTGCTTCTCATGAGTCGGCTCTACGATGGCGTCCTTCAGATGGGGCAGGGTGATGTGCCAGAACTGCTTGAGCCTGCTTGCCCCGTCGACCTCGGCGGCCTCGTACAGGTCCCTGGAGACGGACTGGAGGTCGGCGAGGATGAGGATCGCGAAGAAGGGCACGCCCCGCCACAGGTCGGCGACGACCGCCGCCGGAAAGACCGTCGAGGTGTCCGAGAGCCAGCTGGTGCCGTACGACCCGATCCCCGCGTCGGCGAGGTAACGGGTGATGCCCGTCTGGGAGTTGTAGAGCAGCACCCAGATCGCGGAGGTCAGCACGCCGGAGACGGCCCACGGGGAGAAGACCAGCGCGCGGCCCAACGCCCGCCCGACGAAGGTCTGGTTGACGATGAGTGCCAGCGTCAGGCCGAACAGCAGCTGCAACCCGACTTCCACCACGACCCACTTGGCGCTGAAGGTCAGCGTGTCCCAGAACTGGGGGTCGTGCGCGAAGATCTGCGTGAAGTTGCCGAATCCGGCGAAGCCGTTCCGCCATGGCTTGGTCGGGTTGTAGTTCTGCAGGCTGTAGTAGAAGACGCTGAGCACCGGGTAGGCGATGAAGCCCAGCATCAGCAGGGCCGCCGGGGCGATCAGCAGGTACGGCAGCCTGCGCGGGGTCGCGGAGGCACGGCGCCGCCGGGGTGGCGCGGGCGGTTTCGCCACGGCTGCGGCTTGGGCCATGACTGTTCTCCGTTCGCAGTGGACGTTTACAGCGGGTGGGGCTCTACAGGAAGCGCTTGCTAGATACATATGGGTGAAGCGCTTCGACGATGGAGAGACGAGGGTCAGCCGGCGTACGGGTCCGGCACCTGGCCCGGCCGGGCGAGGAACTCGAAGTCGCAGCCGGTGTCGGCCTGGGTGATCTGCTCGTTGTAGAGGGCGCCGTAGCCGCGCTCGTACCGGGCGGGCGGCGGAGTCCACTCGGCCCTGCGGCGCGCCAACTCCGCGTCGTCCACGTGGAGATGGAGGCTGCGGGCCTCGACGTCCAGGGTGATGAGATCCCCGGTGCGCACCAGCGCCAGGGGCCCGCCGACGTACGACTCCGGGGCCACGTGCAGCACGCAGGCGCCGTAACTCGTGCCGCTCATCCGGGCGTCGGAGATCCGCACCATGTCCCGCACGCCCTGCTTCAGCAGGTGGTCCGGGATGGGGAGCATGCCGTACTCGGGCATGCCAGGGCCGCCCTTGGGCCCGGCGCCCCGCAGCACCAGCACACTGTCGGCGGTGATGCCGAGCGCGGGGTCGTCGATGGTGCGCTGCATGGTCCTGTAGTCGTCGAAGACGACGGCCGGGCCGGTGTGCTTGAGCAGCTGCCGCTCGGCGGCGATGTGCTTGATGACCGCGCCGTCCGGGCAGAGGTTGCCGCGCAGCACGGCGACCCCGCCCTCGCTCGCGACCGGGTTGTCCCGGGTCCGGATGACGTCGTCGTGGTGCACCCGGGCGCCCGCGATCTGCTCGCGCAGGGTGTCGTACGACACCGTCGGCCGGTCCAGGTGGAGCAGGTCCGGGATCCGGGAGAGGAAACCGGGCAGGCCGCCGGCGAAGTGGAAGTCCTCCATGAGGTACTTCCGGCCGCCGGGGCGGACGTTGGCGAGGACCGGCACGGTACGCGCGATGCGGTCGAAGTCGTCCAGGGTGAGCCGGACGCCCGCCCGGCCGGCCATGGCGATCAGATGGATCACGGCGTTGGTGGAGCCGCCGAGACCGAGCACGGTGGTGACCGCGTCCTCGAAGGCGTCACGGGTGAGGATCTCGGAGAGTCTCCGGTCCCGGTGGACCAGTTCGACGGCCGTCATCCCCGCCCTGGCGGCCATCCGGTCGTGCCCCGAGTCCACCGCCGGGATGCTGGAGGCCCCCGGCACGGTCACGCCGAGCGCCTCGGCGGCGGCCGTCAGCGTGGACGCCGTACCCATGGTCATGCAGTGGCCCGGCGAGCGGGCCAGGCCGCTCTCCAGCTCGGCCGTCTCGCAGTCGCCGATGAGGCCGGCCCGCTTGTCGTCCCAGTACTTCCACATGTCGGTGCCGGAGCCGAGGACCTCGCCCCGCCAGTGTCCGGGGAGCATGGGCCCGGCCGGCACGAAGACGGCGGGGAGGCCGACGCTCGCCGCCCCCATGAGCAGCGCGGGGGTCGACTTGTCGCAACCGCCCATGAGCACCGCGCCGTCGACGGGGTACGACCGCAGCAGTTCCTCGGTCTCCATCGCGAGCAGGTTGCGGTAGAGCATGGGGGTCGGCTTCTGGAAGGTCTCGCTGAGCGTGGAGACCGGGAACTCGAGCGGGAAGCCCCCGGCCTGCCACACCCCGCGCTTGACGGCCTGCGCCCGGTCCCGCAGATGCACATGGCAGGGATTGATGTCGGACCAGGTGTTGAGGACGGCGATGACCGGCTTGCCGAGGTGCTCCTCGGGCAGATAGCCGAGCTGGCGGGTACGGGCCCGATGACTGAAGGAGCGCAGTCCGTCGGTGCCGTACCACTGGTGGCTTCTGAGCTCTTCGGGGCGCTTGCGGGGCGCGTTCACATGGACCACCCGGCGGCGATGGCGGCGACCTCGGCGCGCTCGTCCTCGGGGAGGTTCCGGCTCGGCGGGCGGACGTCCCGGCGGCACAGGCCGAGCGAGGCGAGGGCCTCCTTGACGACGGTGACGTTGTTGGCGGAGCCATGGGCGGCACGGAGTTCCTCGAAGCGGCGGATCTGCTCCCAGACCTTCATGGCGGCCGGATAGTCGCCGGATCGAAGCGCTTCGATCATGTTCAGCGAGACGGCCGGGGCGACGTTCACGAGTCCGGAGGTGAAGCCGGTGGCGCCCGCCGAGAAGTAGGAGGGTGCGTACGGCTCGGCGAGACCCGCGACCCAGACGAAGCGGTCGAGGCCGGCGTCGCGGGCGAAGGCGGCGAAGCGGGAGGCGTCCGGTACGGCGTACTTGACGCCGATGACGTTCGGACAGTGGTCGGCCAGTTCGGCGAGCCGGGCGCCGGGCAGCCGGGCGTCGCGCAGATACGGCACCACACCCAGCTCGGGCACGGACTCGGCGATGGCGCGGTGGTAGTCGACCCAGCCGGCCGCCGAGACATAGGGGTGCGCGGGCTGGTGCACCATGACCATCCCGGCGCCGAGGTCACGGGCGTGCCGGGCGGAGGCGACGGCGGTGGGCAGATCGTGGCCGACCCCGACGAGGATCGCCGCGCGGTCGCCGGTCTCCTCGATGGTCAACTCGGTGACCAGGCGCCGCTCTTCGGGGGTGAGGGCGTAGAACTCGCCGGTGTTGCCGTTCGGGGTGAGGGTCCTGATCCCGGCGTCGAGCAGGCGGCGCAGCAGGGCCCGGTGGGTGCCGCCGTCCACGAAGCCGTCCGCGGCGAAGGGCGTCACCGGGATGGCCACCACGTCGGCCAGTGCCGCCCGCCTGCTCTCGAACGTCACGCTGCTCATTGAAGACCTTCCTCTGCGGGAGGCTCGGGGTCCGAGGTGTCCAAGGTGTCCGAGGGGAATGCGCGCTGGACGAAGGAGCCGATGTGGGCGTGCAGGGCGCCGGCGGCACCGTCGGCGTCGCCGGCGAGCGCGAGCCGCAGGATCTCCCGGTGCTCGGCGGCCTCCCGCCCCCAGGAGGGGTCGGTGGCCCAGGCGACGGCGGAGACGAGGGCGGCCTGGTCGCGGACCTCGTCCAGCATCCGGCCGAGCAGCGGATTGCCGCAGGGCAGGTAGAGGGCGCGGTGGAACTCCCGGTTGGCGAGCGACCGTTCCGCGGTGTCGGTGGCCTCGTCGGCACGGGAGAGCGCGTCGCGGGCGGCATCGAGGGAGGCACCGCGCCGCACGGCCCTTCGCAGCGCCTCGGGCTCCAGCAGCAACCGCACGTCGTAGACCTCGCGCGCCATGTCCGCGTCCACCATGCGCACCGTGACGCCCTTGTACTGGCTCATCACGACCAGCCCCGTCCCGGCGAGGGTCTTCAGCGCCTCGCGCACGGGAGTCTTGGACACCCCGAACTGCGCGGCCAGCTCGGTCTCGACCAGGGCCTGTCCAGGCGTCAACTGCCCGGTCAGGATGCGGTGTTTGATCGCGTCCAGCACGAACTGCGTGCGGGACGGGATCGGGGTGGGCACAGAGGTCATGCGGCCCTCTCGGATCTCACATATCGCGTCTCATATATGACGTACGAAGTACGACGCGGTTGAAGGTAAGAGGGGGCCTGTGCTTCGTCAATGCTTCCCGCAAAGGAAGTTGTGGCGGCCGAGGCCTGGGCCTCAGACGGTGTGGACGTCGCCCTCGACGGCGGCGCGGGTGGGCCGGCCGGAGACGGCGGCGGCGCGGGCGGTCGCCGACTCGCGGGTGAGCGTGGGCCCGACGTGGGTGACGAGCAGCTCCCGCACCCGCGCCTCATGGGCGATGCGGCCGGCGTCCTCGGGCGTCAGATGCACCTGCTCGCCGTGTTCGCTCTCGCGATGCGCGTCGAGGTCGGCCTCGCACAGGAACAGGTCGGCGCGGGAGGCGAGTTCGCCGAGCGCGGCGCACGGCCCGCTGTCCCCGGAGTACGCGAACACACTGCCCTGGCACTCGGCGCGCAGCCCGTAGGCCTCGGTGTCGTGGGCGACGGCACGGGCGGTCAGCCGCAGGTTCCAGTGCCGGACGTCATGACCGTCGTACAGGGCCCGGAAGTCGAAGACGCCCTTCAGGAACTCGACGTCCGGCCGCCCGAAGAAGCCGGCCAGCCGCTGGGCGCAGTCCTGCGGGGCGTACACGGGGACCGGCGCGTGCGGGGTCATGCCGCCGAAGGCGAAGGCGTACGCCGCGGCGAGCAGATCGGCACTGTGGTCGGCGTGCAGATGCGAGATCCAGATCGCGGTGAGCCGCGCCGGATCCGTGTGCTGCTGCAACGCCGCGAACGACCCGCCCCCGGCGTCCACCCACACCTCGGCCCCGCCCCCGGCCAGCAGATACCCCGAACAGGGCCGACCGGGGCCGGGGTGCGGGGAGGCGGTGCCGAGGACGGTGAGGCTGAGGGGCATGGGGGAAGATTACGGCGCCTTGTGAACGAGGGGCGCGGCAACTCCCTCAGGGGCGCTGGGCTGTGTCGACATGCGGCTCCGCCGCGTGGGCGCGACCAGCCACGACGCACCCGCAGCCGGAAGCGGTCAGCACCCCTACGGCGGGAAGCCTCTACCCCAGCACCGGACGCCACTTCGGATCCCGCCCGCTCAAACCGATCGCCCGGTCCAGCAACGTCGCGGACTCCGGCACCGGAACGACCGGCCCGAACAGCCCGCTCCCCCGATTCGGATCGTCGGCCGCGGCACGCAAGAACGTGAGCGCCGCCCCCAACGCAGCAGGATCAGGGACGTACTCCTGCCCGGTGGCGCGAGCCAGATCCCACCCGTGGATGACCAGCTCGTCGGCGACGACGGCACCCGCGACCGCGGCGGGCAGGTCCACGCCACCGGCCCGGGTGTCCCCGGTCCACGCGGCCGGGGACCGCCAGGCGTCGGCCAGATCGTCCAGCACCTTGGGCAGTTCCTCGCGCCAGCCGGGCCCGATGTCCGAGGCGGCGACGGCCGGGCTGGTGTCGGTCGTGGGGCCGAGATCCTTGCGGGCCGCGTCGCGGAAGGCGACGGACAGCCCCAGCAGATGGCCCAGCAGATTCCGTACCGCCAGGTCAGGGCAGGGTGTCGGGCCGGTCAGCCGCTCGTCGGTCACGGCTTCGGCGAGCCGCGCCACGATCCTGGTCTGCGGTCCGAGGTCCAGCGTGGTCATTCCTGTCTCACTCCTTCAGGGTCGCGCTACCTGTACGAAGGGCAGACCGGCGGGCTCCGGAAGACTCATCGGTCCCACGCCGTCTTGTCCACGGCGACCGCCCGCCGCCCAGGCACCACACCGCGATCACCGGGTCGCACAGCGCGCAGCCGAACGAGGAGTCGTGGGCGAACGGGATGATCGGGTGGCCCTTGAGGTGGTGCACGACGTCCCAGGCCGTGTGCAGCAGCCAGCCGGCACCGATCCAGGCCCAGGAGTCCAGCCCCTTGTAGGCGACGTAGGTGGACAGGGCGGTGAACGCGAACTCCCAGCCGCCGAGGCCGCCGCCACTGAGGTAGGCCGCGCCCGCGCCGGCCACCATGACCGCGTTGAAGCGGCGCCGGCGGGGTTCGGGGATGAGGGACATCAACAGGACGTAGACGAGACCGATGATGATCGGGGCGACGTAACGCATGCGCTCGACGGTAGGGGCGCGTCCGCCCGTGCCCCAGGGGCACGACTGACACGTTCCGACGGATTGCCGCCAGCGGTCTGCCACGGCGAAATAAGGCACCTTGCCGATCCACGCTCACCCCCCTTAGCCCCACGATGACCAGGCATGACGACCTCCTGGACCCTGCCGCGCGTGCTGCGCGACCGCAACGCGGGGCTGTATCTGGCGGCGGTGGTGGTGTCGGGCTTCGGCAACTCCGCGCTCTTTCTGGCATCGGGTGTGTGGGTGAGGGACCTGACCGGCTCCGACAGCCTGGCCGCGCTGTGCATGCTCGCCATGTGGGCCCCCGCCCTGGTGGGCCCGGCGCTGGGCACGATCGCCGACCGCGTGCGGCGGGGGCCCCTGCTGGTGGCCCTGAACGCGGGACTGGCAGCCCTGCTGCTCACCCTGTGCACCGTGCGCTCCCCGGGCGGCCTGTGGCTGCTCTTCACCGTCCTGCTGGTCTACGGCGCCGCCGAGGTCGTCCATGACGCGGCCGAGTCGGCCCTGGTGACCGCTGTGATCGGCCCGGAGCGGCTCGGCGACTTCAACGGGCTGCGCATGGCCGTCACCGAAGGCATGAAGCTCGTCGCCCCGCTGACCGGGGCGGGTCTGTACACGGCCTTCGGCGGCCCGGCCGTCGCCTGCCTGGACGCGGGCACCTTCGCGGTCGCCGCCGGGCTGTACGCCCTGCTGCGGGTGCGCGAGGAGCGGCCCGCCCGGTCCGGCGGCAGCCGGCGGAGGGAGACCGCGGAGGGCGTCCGGCACCTGTGGGGCCACCCGGAGCTGCGACCACTGGTCCGGGCGGGCGGTACGACGATGCTCCTCGCCTCGTTGAGCAGCACCACGCTGTACGCGGTCGTCGACCGCCTCGGCCACTCCCCCGCGTACACGGGCCTGCTCTACGCCGTCCAGGGCGCCGGTTCGGTGACGGCCGGGCTCGTCTCGGGCGCCGCGCTACGGCGGCTCGGCGCGCGGCGGTTCGCGGCGGCGGGGATCGCGCTGACCGCACTCTCGGTGATCGCCCGTGCCGTGCCGTGGGACCCGGTCGCCCTCGCCTCCTCCGCGGTGGGCGGTCTCGGGCTGCCCTGCGTGCTCGTCGCGGCGTTCACCGCCGTGCAGCAGCAGACGCCCGGCCCGCTGCTGGGCCGGGCGACGGCCACCGCGAACACCCTGGTCTTCACGCCCAACGTCATCGGGCTGGGCGTCGGGGCGGGCCTGGTCGAACTGGCCTCCCCCGGGCTGCTGTTGCCGCTCTACGGCCTGGCGCTGCTGCTGACGGCGGCCTCCCTGTGTCAGCGCGCCGCCAGCGCCTCGCGCACCGCCGCCAGATCCGAGTCCGACGCCAATCCGGCGTGATACAGCCGCAGTTCCGTCGCGCCCCGCGCACGCGCGCGTGCCGCGTCGTCGGCGAGGGTGCCGGGGCTGCCGCCCATGCCGGAGACCACGGTGAAGTGGGCGGCCAGCACCGTCTCCTTTCGGGCGTGTGCGGCGAAGGGCTCCAGCGGGGCCGTACCGCCGGTGCACGGTACGACGACGCCGTCGGCGACGGAGAGGACGCGGGCGGGGTCGACGCCGGCGTTGGCGCCACAGTGGTAGGAGACCGGGTCGGCGTGCAGCAGGACCTGGAAGCCGGACGGTGCGGCGGCGCGTACGGCGGCGACGGCCTCCTCCTGGAGGGTGCCGGCGGTTTCCTCGCGCCACGCGCGCGTGCGGGCCGCCGTCTCCTCGCCGAGCAGCTTGCCGACCGTCGGCCAGCCCTCGTCGCCGGCCGCGCCCCGCCACAGCGGCTCCAGCGCGTCCCGCACGGAGGCCGCCAACTCGTCCGGGTCCAGGCCCTGTTCGCCGTACCCGGAGCGGCAGGACGGGCAGAAACACAGGGACATCAGGTACTGCCCGGCCTCCCCGAGACCGACCCCGCCGGTCTTGTCGTGGGCGTGCAGATGCTGGAGCCCGTACCAGCCGAGGGACTCCAGCTCGGTGCCGTGCGCGCCGGGGCGTACGGCGGCCTCGGCGGCCAGGTCGACGAGGTACGCGCGCGTGGCGGGCTGGGCGATGCAGGGCGCCCAGGGGTAGCGGTCGCCGTAGGCGTTGACGACCGAGGTGTCCGGGTGTTCGGCGCCCAGGCGGGAGTTGTGCGCGAGGACGACCCAGGTGTGGACCTCCGGACCGGCCGCCGCGAGGGCCTGCGCGGCCTCGCCGTAGGCGTCGCCCGGGGCCCAGCGGCCGGCCGGGTACGGCCTGAGGCCCCGGCCCGCCCAGCGCTCGCCCGGCGGGTAGAGGGCGGCCGCGTACTCGGCGGTGACGATGCGGTGGCGGGGGTGGCGGGGGGTCAGGGCGCGGGTGGAGTGGTAGGCGGCGGCGAGGGTCACCTGCTCCACGCCGAGCCCGGCCACGCGCGCGGGGGCCTCGGGGTCCCCGGTGACGTCCCAGGGGTAGAGGAACGCGGACGTCTTCACCGGCCCTCCTCCAGCAGCGCGTAGCCCCGTTCGATCAGCTGGGCGAGCTGCTTGACGTGCTCCTCCGGCGGCTCGTGGAGCGGGGGCCGGACCTCGCCGACGTCCAGGCCGCCCAGCCGTACGCCCGCCTTGACGAGGGAGACGGCGTAGCCGCGGCCCTGGGCGCGCAGTTCCACGAACGGGCGGTAGAAACCGTCCAGGAGGCGCCGGACCGTGGCCGTGTCGCCCGTGTTCAGGGCGCGGTGGTAGGCGAGGGCGATCTCGGGGGCGAAGCAGAAGACGGCCGAGGAGTACAGGGTGATGCCGAGGGCCTGGTAGGCGAGCTGGGTCTGCTCGGCGGTGGGCAGGCCGTTGAAGTACAGGAAGTCCCCGGGGGCCTCGGTGCGCACGGCGCTGACGATGCGCTGCATGAGGTCGAGGTCGCCGAGGCCGTCCTTGAGGCCGACGATGCCGTCGGTGCGGGCGAGTTCGACCACCGTGTGCGGGGTGAAGACGGCGTTGTCGCGCTGGTAGACGATGACCGGGAGGGCCGTGGCGGCGGTGACCTCGCGGTAGTGGCGCAGCAGGCCCTCCTGGCCGGCCTGGACGAGGTACGGCGGCATGGCGAGCAGTCCGTCGGCGCCCGCCTCCTCGGCCAGGCACGCGTAGCGGACGGCGAGCGCGGTGCCGTATCCGGCACCCGCGACCACCGGCACGCGCCCCCCGGCCGCCTCCACGGCCGCCCGGACGCAGTCCTGGAACTCCTCCGGCAGCAGCGCGTGGAACTCTCCGGTGCCGCAACAGGCGAACACGGCGGCGGCACCGGCCTCGACGCCCTGGCGCACATGGGTGCGGTAGGCGTCGAGGTCGAGGGCGCCGTCCTGGCCGTAGGCCGTGACGGGGAAGAAGAGCGGTCCGCGCGGATCGCTGAGCCGTTCGGTGAGAGGGGCTGGCGTCACGGGCTCTCCCTTGAGACACACCGGTCTTGAGGCACACCAGTGCATGTTTCTGATTAACGTCTACATTTCTGAACGCGACCACGCTAAGGGGCCCCCTTGGGGCAGGTCAAGCAGGCAAACTCGCAACCCCGAAGCGAATTCACCGAGATCACGGGACACTTGACGGTGCACGGCGAAACTCTCTAGCTTGTCCACGTATGTGAATACTGGCCACAAGGAGGACCGAGGATGCCCGCTCCCCGCACCGTTCTGCTCACCGGCGCCGCCGGCGGGCTCGGCACTCTGATGCGGTCCCTGCTGCCGGAGTACGGCTACACGCTGCGCCTGTTCGACGTGCGTCCGGTCGAGGGCGCGCCGGACGCGATCACCGCCGACCTCGGCGACACGGCGGCGGTGCGCGAGGCGGTACGCGGCGTGGACGCGATCCTCCACCTCGCGGGCATCTCGCTCGAAGCCCCGTTCGAGAAGATCCTGAAGTCGAACATCGAGGGCACGTACAACCTGTACGAGGCCGCCCGCCAGGAGGGCGTGCCCCGGATCGTCTTCGCCTCCTCCAACCACGCCGTCGGCTTCGCCCCGGCCCCGCGCGCGGGTGAGCCGCTGATCCCGATCGACACCCCGCGCCGCCCGGACACCTTCTACGGCCTGTCCAAGTCCTTCGGCGAGGACCTCGCCCAGCTCTACTGGGACAAGCACGGCCTGGAGACCGTCTCGGTGCGCATCGGCTCGTGCTTCCCGGAGCCGACCAGCGTGCGCATGCTCTCGGTGTGGATGAGCCCGGCCGACGGCGCCCGCCTCTTCCACGCGGCCCTGACCGCCGAGGAGGTCGGCCACACGGTCGTCTACGGCTCCTCCGCCAACACCCGCCTGTGGTGGGACCTGACCACCGCGCGGGCGCTCGGCTACGAGCCGCAGGACGACTCCGAGCCGTACGCCGAGAAGCTGATCGCCGAGCAGGGCGAGCTGGACCCGGGGAACCCGGCGCACAGCCACCTGGGCGGGCACTTCGTGAGCGACCCGCCGATCTGGCCGCACTGACCCCGGCGAAGGCTCCGGGCGGCGGAAAACAGTCGCTCACGCGCGCGGGCGGGCACCGAACGGGCCCGCCCGCCGTCGTGTTCGGGCATCCGGACCGCCCGCTCTCACCCCGCCGGCCACGGCCTCGCAGGTCCGCGCCGGGCACCGCCCTGGGTGAACGGGCCCAAGCGGGCAGTATCGGGCCCGCAACAGGCCTGGTCAGTCCCGCGCACCCGCTGTAGAACTTCCCCCATGAGCCCGAACGGGCAGGCCATGGAGCACAGCGGGAAGGTGGTGACGAGATGAGCACGAGGACGGCCGAAGAGCGCCAGCGCGAGATCGTGCGGGCGGCGCGCGCCACCGGGCAGGTCGACGTCACCGCGCTCGCGGCCGAGCTGGGCGTGGCCAAGGAGACGATCCGGCGCGATCTGCGCGCCCTGGAGAACCACGGCCTGGTCCGCCGTACGCACGGCGGCGCCTATCCGGTGGAGAGCGCCGGCTTCGAGACGACGCTCGCCTTCCGCGCCACCAGCCATGTACCCGAGAAGCGCCGGATCGCGGCCGCCGCGGCCGAGCTGCTCGGGGACGCCGAGACGGTCTTCGTGGACGAGGGCTTCACCCCGCAGCTGATCGCGGAGGCCCTGCCCACCGACCGGCCACTGACCGTGGTCACCGCCTCCCTGCCGGTCGCGGGCGCCCTGGCGGAGGCCGAGAACATGTCGGTGCTGCTGCTCGGCGGCCGGGTCCGGGCCGGCACGCTGGCCACCGTCGACCACTGGACGACGAAGATGCTCGCCGGATTCGTCATCGACCTCGCCTACATCGGCGCCAACGGCATCTCCCGCGAACACGGTCTGACCACGCCCGACCCAGCCGTCAGCGAGGTCAAGGCACAGGCGATACGGGCCGCCCGGCGGACCGTGTTCGCGGGCGTGCACACCAAGTTCGGCGCGGTCAGCTTCTGCCGGTTCGCCGAGGTCGGCGCGCTGGAGGCGATCGTGACGAGCACCCTGCTGCCGGCCTCAGAAGCCCACCGCTACTCCCTGCTGGGCCCGCAGGTCATCCGGGTCTGAAAAACCAACTCACTCGGTCCAAAAAAGTCAACTCACGCGCACACGCGGCACATCCACGCCATGAAGTGCCCTTTATATCCCCATTAATCCAGGAGCGATCCATGCGAACCCAGAGCCGACGGAGGCCGCGAGCCACGCTCGCCATGGCCGCCGCAGGGACGCTGCTCGCCCCGCTGCTCTCCGGCTGCTGGGTCGGCGCGGGCGGGTCCGGTTCCGGCGGCGACGCCATCAACGTGCTGATGGTCAACAACCCCCAGATGACCGAGCTCCAGAAGCTCACCGCCGCCCACTTCACCAAAGAGACCGGCATCAAGGTCAACTTCACGGTCCTGCCCGAGAACGACGTCCGCGACAAGATCAGCCAGGACTTCGCCAACCAGGCCGGCCAGTACGACGTGGCCACCCTGTCCAACTACGAGATACCGATCTACGCCCGCAACGGCTGGCTGCACGAGATGAACTCGTACGTCGCGAAGGACCCGTCGTACGACGAGCAGGACGTCCTCGCGCCGATGCGGCAGTCGCTGACCGCCGCCGACGGCAGGCTCTACGGGCAGCCCTTCTACGGCGAGTCGTCGTTCCTGATGTACCGCAAGGACGTGTTCGCGGCGAAGGGCCTGACCATGCCGGCCCACCCCACCTGGCAGCAGGTCGCCGACCTGGCCGCCCGGGTGGACGGCGCGCAGCCCGGGATGAAGGGCGTCTGTCTGCGCGGCCTGCCCGGCTGGGGCGAGCTGATGGCGCCGCTGACCACCGTGGTGAACACCTTCGGCGGCACCTGGTTCGACAAGAAGTGGACGGCGCGTCTGGACTCGCCGGAGTTCGAGAAGGCGACAAAGTTCTATGTCGATCTGGTCCGTGCGCACGGCGAGTCCGGCGCCGCCCAGTCCGGCTTCGCCGAGTGCCTGAACGACATGACCCAGGGCAAGGTCGCCATGTGGTACGACGCCACCAGTGCGGCCGGACTGCTGGAGGCGACGGACTCACCGGTCAGGGGCAAGCTCGCCTACGCGCCCGCCCCGGTCGAGAGGACCCGGTCCTCCGGCTGGCTCTACACCTGGGCCTGGGGCATCCAGAAGGCCTCCCGCAACCCCGACAAGGCCTGGAAGTTCATCTCCTGGGCGTCGAGCAAGGGCTATGAGCAGCTGGTCGGCCAGACCAGTGGCTGGCCGAACGTGCCCGCGGGCAAGCGGGCGTCGACGTACCAGAACGCCGACTACCGCACGTCGGCCGCCGCCTTCCAGGAGATGACCAAGGAGGCCATCGAGAGCGCCCGCCCGAACGACCCGGGCGTGCAGCCACGGCCCGCGCCCGGCATCCAGTTCGTCGGCATCCCCGAGTTCACCGACCTCGGCACCAAGGTCTCCCAGGAGATCAGCGCGGCCATCGCCGGACGCCAGTCCGTCGGCTCGGCCCTGAACACGTCGCAGGCTCTCGCCGAGAAGATCTCCAAGGAGTACGAGGGACGATGACAGCGACGACCACGGCCCCTCTCACGGCCACCCCCGCACGGGCCTTGAAGCAGCCCTCGGCCCGGCTGCGCGCCTGGGCCACCCGGGCCCCGCTGCTGCCGGCCCTCGTCTTCATGATCGCGGTCACCCAGCTGCCGTTCGTGGCCACGCTGGTGATCTCCTTCTTCGACTGGAACGCCCTCTACCCCAAGGCCCGCCACTTCACCGGCCTCGACAACTACCGCCAGGTACTCACCGACGCCGACCTGCGCCACTCGGTGTGGACGACCGTGCTACTCACCGTGGCGGTGGTGGTGGCCAGCCTGGTCCTCGGGCTGGCGCTCGCACTGCTGCTGGACCGGAGGTTCCGCGGCCGGGGCATCGTGCGCACCCTGCTCATCGCCCCCTTCCTGATCGTGCCGGTGGCCGCGGCCCTGCTCTGGAAACATGTGCTCTACAACCCTGAATACGGCTTGCTGAATGGGTTGTTGCACTATGTGGGCGGCCCACAGCCCGACTGGATCTCGAACACCCCGCTGCTCGCGGTCGAGGCCTCCCTGGTGTGGCAGTGGACGCCGTTCATGATGCTGATCCTGCTCGCCGGGCTGCAGAGCCGGGACCAGCAGCAGATCGAGGCCGCGCGGGTCGACGGCGCGAACGACTGGCAGATCTTCCGCCACCTCACCCTCCCCCACCTGCGGCGCTACCTCGAACTCGGCGCCCTGCTCGGCTCGATCTACATCGTCCAGAACTTCGACGCTGTCTTCACGATCACCTCCGGGGGTCTGGGGACGGCGAACCTCCCCTACACCGTCTACCAGAGCTTCTACCAGGCCCACGAGAACGGCCTCGCCTCGGCCGCCGGCGTCCTGGTCGTCATCGGCTCGATCATCATCGCCACCTTCGCGCTGCGCGTGGTGTCGTCCCTGTTCCGCGAGGAGGTGTCCCGCGCATGACCGCCGTACCGCGCCGGAACGGACTGAGTGCCGTACTGCGCCACAACGGGCTGGGCCTCGTGGCCTGGCTGGCCGGGATCGTGTTCTTCCTGCCGATCGCGTGGATGGCGCTGACGTCGTTCCACTCGGAGTCCGACGCGGCGACCAACCCGCCGTCCCTCACGGCGTCGTTGACGCTCGACGGCTACCGCGAGTTCTTCGGCAGCGGCGGCGGGGCGAGCCCGTGGCCCGCGCTGGTCAACTCCACGGTGGCGTCCGTGGTCTCCACCGTCTGCGTCCTGCTGCTGGCCCTTCCGGCGGCGTACGCGCTGTCGATCCGGCCGGTGAAGAAGTGGACGGACGTGCTGTTCTTCTTCCTGTCCACGAAGATGCTGCCGGCCGTCGCGGGCCTGCTGCCGATCTACCTGTTCGCCAAGAACACCGGGATGCTCGACAACATATGGCTCCTGGTCATCCTCTACACCTCCATGAACCTGCCGATCGCGGTGTGGATGATGCAGTCCTTCCTCGCCGAGGTGCCGGTGGCCGTCATCGAGGCGGCGAGAGTGGACGGCGCCAGGCTCCCGACGATCCTCGCGCGCGTGGTCGCGCCGATCGCCCTGCCCGGCATCGCGGCGACGGCGTTGATCTGCTTCATCTTCAGCTGGAACGAGCTGCTGTTCGCCCGAGTCCTGACGGGCGTGGTCGCCGAGACCGCCCCCGTCTTCCTGACCGGCTTCATCACCAGCCAGGGCCTGTTCCTGGCCAAGGTGTGCGCCGCGTCGCTCGTCATCTCCCTGCCGGTGCTCGCCGCGGGGTTCGCCGCCCAGGACAAGCTGGTCCAGGGCCTGTCATTGGGAGCCGTGAAATGAAGGCCGCCGTCATCGAGTCCGTGGGCCGCGCCGTCGTCACCGAGGTGCCCGACCCGGCACCGGGCCCGCGCGAGGTCGTCGTGGACGTGGCCGCCTGCGGCCTGTGCGGCACCGATCTGCACATCCTCCAGGGCGAGTTCGCGCCCAAGCTGCCCATCGTCCCCGGACACGAGTTCGCGGGCGAGGTGGTCGGGGTCGGCACCCAGGTCACCGAGCTCGCGATCGGCGACCGGGTGGCGGTGGACCCCTCGCTGTACTGCTACGAGTGCCGTTACTGCCGTACCGGACACAACAACCTGTGCGAGCGCTGGGCCGCGATCGGTGTGACGACGGCCGGCGGAGCGGCACAGTACGCGGTGGCGCCCGTGGCGAACTGCGTGAAGCTGCCCGAGCACGTACGCACCGAGGACGCGGCCCTGGTGGAACCGCTGTCCTGCGCGGTCCGCGGCTACGACGTCCTGCGGTCCCGCCTCGGCTCCCACGTCCTGATCTACGGCTCCGGGACCATGGGCCTGATGATGCTGGAGCTGGCCAAGCGGACCGGCGCGGCGAGCGTGGACGTGGTGGACGTGAACCCGGCCCGGCTGGAGACGGCCCGACGGCTCGGCGTCTCGGGGGCGGCGGGCAGCGCGGACGAGTTGGACCGCCCGCAGGGCTGGGACCTGGTGGTGGACGCGACCGGCAACGCGGCCGCGATCCAGGACGGCCTGGACCGGGTCGCGAAGGCGGGCACGTTCCTGCAGTTCGGGGTGGCGGACTACGCGACACGCGTGACGATCGACCCGTACCGGATCTACAACCAGGAGATTACGATCACCGGGTCCATGGCGGTGCTGCACAGCTTCGAGCGGGCGGCGGAGCTGTTCGCGAACGGGGTGCTGGATCCGCAGGTCTTCATCAGCGACCGGATCCCGCTGGAGCGGTACCCGCAGGCGCTGGAGCAGTTCGCGGCGGGGGTGGGGCGGAAGATCGTCGTGGTGCCGTAGAAGTTTAAGGGAACGGTAAAGCGCCCTTGCTCGTTCACCCGGCATGACAGCTATGACCCCCGGCTCGAACATCCCGCTGCCCACCACTCGCGTGACGGTGGACGTCGCCGCCCCGGTGCGGCTCGACGTATCGGGCCTGCTGCTCACGGGCGACGGCAAGGTGCGTTCCGACGACGACTTCATCTTCTACAACCAGCCGAGCGGCCCGGGCGTGACCTACCGCTCGGGCGGCGGTACGGCCCCTGACGCGATCACCGTCGACACGGCGGCCGTACCGCCCGGCATCGAGAAGATCGTCGTCACCGCCAGTCCGGACGCCCAGGGCCAGACCTTCCAGGGCATCGAGCCGACGGCCACGATTCGTGGCGCGGACGACAACAGCGTGATCGCCACGTTCACGCCCCCGCAGCTCGGTGCCGAGACGGCCCTGGTGATCGTCGAGATCTATCGGCGGAACGGCCAGTGGAAGGCCCGAGCGGTGGGCCAGGGGTACGCCGACGGGCTGGCGGGCATCGCGACGGACTTCGGGGTGACGGTGGAGGAACCGGCCACGGCACCGGCGGCTCCGCCGCAGCAGCCGGTGGCCCCGCCGGTCCCGCAAGCTCCTCCGGCTCCCCCGGCTCCCGTTCCCGGTGCGGGGAAGGTGAACCTGGACAAGGGCCGGGTCAGCCTGCAGAAGAACCAGACCGTGTCCCTGGTCAAGGCCGGCCGCCCGCTGCTCTCCCAGGTCAAGATGGGCCTCGGCTGGGAGCCGGCGTTCCGTGGCGCGGACATCGACCTGGACGCCTCCGTCATCGCCTACGGCCCGCAGCGCAACCATGTCGACAGCTGCTACTTCGGCAAGCTGACCATCCTGAACGGCGCGATCAAGCACTCCGGGGACAACCTCACCGGTGAGGGCGCGGGCGACGACGAGGTGATCGTGGTCGACCTCGGCCGCATCCCCCAGGAGGTCACCGGCCTGGTCTTCACGGTGAACTCCTTCTCCGGCCAGAAGTTCACGGACGTCGCCAAGGCCTACTGCCGCCTGGTGGACGCCGCCACCGACGAGGAACTGGTCCGCTTCGACCTCACCCATGCCGAGCCCCAGACGGGCGTCATGATGGCCAAGCTCATCCGCCAGTTCTCCGGCGAGTGGGACATGACCGCGCTGGGCGACTTCGTGAAGGCACGCACGGTGCGGAACATGGTGGAACCGGGGGCGCGGGCGCTGTAGAGGGTCCTGCGACAGCCTGCGGCGCCCCCGTCCGTCAGGGGGCGCCGGGTTCTCACGTCTCCCCGCCCGGCCGCAGCCCCTCCGTCAGCAACGCCAGATACCGGCGGATCTGCGCGCCCTTCCCATCCGCCAACTCCGACGCCGTAGCCACCCCATGAGCCAGCCGAAGCAGCTCGATGGGCTCCAGGTCGGCCCGCAGGAACCCCTCCGCTCGTGCCGCCTCGATCAGCCGGCCCGCCGCGCTCCGCACGGTCGTCCCGCACGCCGTCATCGCCGCCGAGCCTCCGTCCGTGACCGCCGACCCCAGCAGCGCCTTCAGCCCGCGCACCTGGATCGTGCCGACGCACAGCTCGTACAGCCACTCCATCAGCGCCTCGCCCGGCGGCAGTTCCGCCGCCAGCTCGTCCGCCCGCGTCCCCAGCGCCGCGATGCGGTCCACGTACGCGGCCTCCAGCAGCGCCTGCCGCGTCGGGAAGTGCCGGTAGAGCGTGCCGGAGCCGACGCCCGCCCGCTTGGCGATGTCGTCGAGTGACGCGTTCTCCCCATGCTCGGCGAAGGCCTCCGCCGCCACCTTCAGCAACCGCTCGTAGTTGCGCCGAGCGTCCGCGCGCATGGGCCTGACCTGCGTCATCCAGTTACTCCTTGCCAAACCGGGGACTCTCTCCGTATTTTACCGAGGACTAAACGGAGACAGTCCCCGCTTACCGTCGTCGTACTCCGTGGGCAGCTCACCCCTGCCCGCGCACCGCCGCGCGCCCGGGGACGCCCAGACCGGGAGACCGCCATGTCCACCCCGTCCGTACCGTCCGCCACCACCGCGTCCACCGCGCCCTCGCCACCCGCGAGGCTCGGCACCACCCTCCTCGTCATCGTCACCGCCTACCTGATGGTCGGCGTCGACTCCACCGTCGTCAACGTAGCCCTGCCGGACATCCAGCAGGGGCTGCACTTCAGCCGGACCGGCCTGTCCTGGGTCCTCAACGCCTACACCCTCGCCTTCGGCGGTCTGCTGCTGCTCGGCGGGCGTGTCGGCGACATCCTCGGCCGCCGCCGCACCCTGACCATCGGCGTCCTGCTGTTCGCGCTGTCCTCCCTGCTCGGCGGTCTCGCCGCCGACGGCGGCTGGCTGCTCGCGGCCCGCGCGCTCCAGGGTCTCGGCGCCGCCCCGATCGCCCCCAGCACGCTCGCCCTGATCACCACCAACTTCCCCGACGGCCCCCGTCGGCACCATGCCCTGAGCGTCTACTCGGCCATGGCCGGCATCGGCGGCTCGGTCGGCCTCGTCCTCGGCGGCATGCTCACCTCCTGGGCCTCCTGGCGCTGGGCCCTGCTCATCAACGTACCGATCGGCGTGGCGCTTGCCCTCGCCCTGCCCCGCTTCGTCACCGAGACCCCGCGCCACGCGGGCCGGTTCGACCTGGCGGGCGCGCTGACCGGAACCGCCGGGACGACCTCGCTGGTGTACGCGTTCATCCGGGTCTCCGAGTCCGGCTGGAGCGACACCCGGGCCCAGCTCGGCTTCAGCGCGGCCGCCGCCCTGCTGGCCGGCTTCGTCCTGGTCGAGTCCCGGGCCGGCCAGCCGGTCATGCCGCTGCGCCTGCTCGCCGACCGCAACCGGGCCGGGGGCTACGCGAGCATTCTGGTGCTGCCCGCCGGCATGTTCGGCGCCTTCTACTTCCTCACCCTGGTCTGCCAACAGGCCCTGCACTACAGCCCGTTGCGCGCGGGCTTCGCCTTCCTGCCCATGACGCTGGTGATGTTCACGGCCGTACGACTGGTGCCCCGGCTGCTGGCCCGCTTCGGGGTGAAGCCGGTACTGCTGACCGGCATGACCCTGGTCGTGCTGGCCACCGGCTGGCTCTGGCGGCTCGGGGCCGGGGACGGGTACGTCACCGGACTGCTCGGCCCGCTGCTGCTGTTGGGCCTCGGCACCGGGCTGAGCTTCATGCCGCTGAACGCGACGATCCTCGCCGCCGTCGAGCCCCGGGAGGCGGGCGCGGCCTCCGGTCTGCTCCAGACCCTCCAGTGGCTCGGCGGCACGGTCGGCCTGTCCGTCCTGGTCACGGTGTACGGCACGGCGACCCGGCACACCACCGGGGCACCGGACGCCGTCCTCGTCCACGGCTCCGCCCGGGCCTTCGGCGTCGGCGCACTGCTCTCCGTGGCCGCGCTCGCCGTGGCGGCGACGATGCTCACCGGCCGCCGCCGATCCGTCTAGAACAGCGCGCTGTACGCGTTCAGCGCCGGCTGGCCGCCGAGGTGGGCGTAGAGCACGGTGGAGTCGCGGCCGATCTCCCCTCGCCGGACGAGGTCGATCATCCCGGCCATCGACTTCCCCTCGTACACGGGGTCGGTGACCATTCCCTCGGTACGCGCGGCCAGCCGCATCGCCTCCAGGGTGGACTCGTCGGGGATGCCGTACGTCCCCGCGTGGTACCGCTCGTCCAGCTCGACGTCGGCCTCGGTCAACTCCTTCTCCACACCGATGAGCCGACCGGTGTTCCCGGCGATCCGCGCGATCTGCTCCCGCGTGGCGGCGGGCTTGGCGGACGCGTCGATGCCGATGACCCGGCGCCGCCGCCCGCCCGCCTCCTCCAGGGCGCGGAACCCGGCGACCATGCCCGCCTGGGTCGAACCGGTCACCGAGCAGACGATCACGGTGTCGAAGAAGACACCCGATTCCCGCTCCTGTTCGGCGACTTCGCAGGCCCAGCGGGCGAAGCCGAGGCCGCCGAGCGGATGGTCGGAGGCACCGGCCGGGATGGCGTACGGCTTCCCGCCCGCCGTCTCGACGTCCCGCAGCGCCTGCTCCCAGCTGTCCTTGAACCCGATTCCGAACCCGGCCCTCACCAGCCGTACGTCGGCGCCGGCGAGCCGGCTGATCAGGATGTTGCCGACCTTGTCGTACACGGAGTCCGGCCAGTCGACCCAACTCTCCTGGACCAGCACACACGTGAGGCCCGCGCGAGCGGCGACGGCGGCCACCTGGCGGGTGTGGTTGGACTGCACCCCGCCTATTGACACGAGCGTGTCACAGCCCTGCGCGAGGGCGTCGGCGACCAGGTACTCCAGCTTCCGGGTCTTGTTCCCGCCGTACGCGACACCGGAGTTGCAGTCCTCCCGCTTGGCCCACAGGGCGGCACCGCCGAGATGCGCGGTGAGACGCTCCAGGGGGTGCACCGGGGAGGGGCCGAAGAGAAGGGGGTAACGGTCGTACGACGCCAGGGACGCGGGCAGGGACACGGGACCTCCAGAGACGCGAGGGGGATCAGTCGGGGTCGGCCAGGTCGGTGAGCGTGCGCCAGATCTCCTCCGTGACGCGGACCGCCCCGTCCACATCACCGTCGGCGCAGGCCTCGATCAGCCGCTCGTGCAGTCCGGCCGAGCGGCACGAGCCGCCCTCGCCGAAGCGCCGCCGCTCCAGGCGGCGGATGAGCGGGGTGTAGCGGGCGACGGTGGCGGCGGCCGCGCGATTGCCGGCCGCCCGGACCAGCACGTCGTGCAGGGCGTCGTCGGCGTGCAGGGCCTCGTCCACCTCACCGGCGCGTACGGCGGCGGCGAACCGGCCGTTGGCCGCGCGCATCTCCTCGAAGTCCGCGTCCCGTAGCCGGGGTACGGCGGTCCGGGCGACCAGCTCGTGCATTGCGCCGACGACGGCCGCCGCGTCCCGGACATCGGCGGCGACGAGCGGGGTGACCCGGGTGTAGCTCTGCGGCTTGCTCTCCAGCAGGCCCTCGTCCACCAGCCGGGAGAACGCCTCGCGTACGGGCGCCCGGGACAGCCCGAGCTGCTCGGCGAGGTCGGCGTCGCGCACCACCGCGCCGGGTTCGATCTCCCCGGCCACGATGGCGTCCCGGATCGCGGCGTAGGCACGGTCGCGGAGCAGGGTGCGGGGAACGGGTCGTATCGCCTCCACAACTGAAATGTTAGATATCAGTGGCCCATGGGGGAAGAGGTGTGTCCCGCATCCCCCGTGGAAATGCGGGCCACGCTCATCACGGGACGCCGCTCAGGCCTGCCACGGCCACTGCGCGTCCCGGGCGGACTCGAGCAGCGACACCATCCGGAACGCCGCGTCCGAAAGGCCGCCGAAGGTGTGCCTGTTCCCCGTGCCCGACGGGCCGTGGCCCGCCCGGTAGCCCTCCAGGTTCCAGGTGTAGACGGGCACGTGGGCCGGGATCTGGGCGGTCGGGCCGCCGTTCCGGTTCGAGGTGTACTGCTCGTCGGTGACGATCAGCACCCGGTCGTGCTTCTTGTAGTGCCGGCGCACCGCCTCGGTGGTGTCGGTGCCGCCCAGGTCGCCGAAGCGGTCCAGGATCTTCAGCACCGACTCGCCCTTGCGGAACGCCACCGCCTTGCTCGTCGTACCGAACTCCACCAGGTCGGCGTCCGCCGCCCGCAGCGCGAGTGCCGTGCCGAAGACCGCCGCCGCGTCGGCCCGGGTGAGCCGGGAGCGCTCGGAGGCCGGCGACCAGAACATCGAGCCCGACCGGTCGACGAGCACCAGCGTCCGACCCGGCAGCGCGGGCACGTTGGCCAGCGAGTGACCGAGCGCCTGCTCCAGCGGGTAGGACCAGCGCAGCGACGGCGCGTGCTGGTACGCGGCGAGGTAGCGGAAGGGGAACTGCCGCGAGCGCGCGACCTCCACCGGGTCGCTGATCCGCGCCGCGACCTGCGCGGCGACCTCGTCCGATACTCCGGCCTCGTCGAAGTTGCGCAGGTTGCGGACGAGCGCCATGGTGCCCATGGACGGAATCACCGCCTCCCAGGCCGCCTTGTCCATCGGGCCCTGGAGCCAGCCGGCCAGCGCCTCCCAGGTGATCCCGGCCGCCGCCAGCCGCTCGGCGCCGCCCGGTGCCGTGACGACCGCTCGCCGCTGTTCGACGGGCAGCGCCATCAGCTCGCGGTGCGCGGTGAGCAGCGGCAGCGACGCGGGCGGTACGGCCGTGTCCGGGTTGTGCCGCCGGTCGAGCGCGTACCGGAACAGCTCGCCCTGCCACGGCTTGTCCGGGTCCGGCGCCGCGTGCACCAGGTTGAGGATGTCGCCGAAGCGGTAGCCCCTGGACGCGGTGTCGTACTTCAGCAGCGACCTGGCGTGGTAGAGCCGTCGTACCGCGTCGGCGACGCCCCGCTTGACCGGCTTGGGGATCGCGCGGCCGTACGTCGACGTCCAGTACGCGAGCAGTTCGCCCGGCTCGTCCGGGCGCTGCAGTACGGAGTCCACGACCTGCCGGTTCGAGGGGCCGTCGGTCGCGCCGGCCGTCAGCCGGGCGTGCACGTACTCGGCGGCGCCCACGATCGACGCCGTCCGCATGTTGCCCTCACCGCGCAGCCAGCGCAGCAGGCCGGCCGTCCAGTCCGGGTCGCTGACGGCGAGGTCGCGGACCAGGCGGGTGAAGCGGTCGTCGCGGTCCTTGGCATTCTCGTAGAAGGTGCCCGTGAGAAAGTGGGATACCGCGAGCAGGAAAAGCTCGGAGCGCGGCTCGCGCTCCTGTCCCCGGCCACCCTCGTAGGTCCGCAGGACCCGGCCTGTCGACGTGACCGCCGACTTCACCTGTGCCTTGACGGCACGCGTATTGAATCGCGCCATGATGAATTCCCCCCGAATTCGCTGTCTTTCGGATTTCGGTGGGAGGCGTGGCAGAAGGAGGGTGTCCGAGGTCGGGAGTCGGCGACGGGACTAACGCCTGGCGCGTCTTCCGTTCCGCCACACCGGCCCTGGGCCGATGACGGGATTCGAACCCGCACCCTTACGGACCAGGTCCCTGAAGTATCCGCTGCCTGCGCACCGGACACCCACCATGCGCCACGCCTCCCGAGATCAACTGGGCTGCGGCTGTTGTGCATTCCTGGAAAGGGAAGTAGCCGCTGCCCCCGCACCGGGAGGTGCGTGAAGTTTTTCGGTGTCCAGAGATCGAGATCGGCGGAACCGACGTGTTGGTGCTCTGACCCCTGAGCTACACCGGCCTGTTGTACCGGCGGCGGGACTCGAACCCGCGACCTCCCCGTTATGAGCGGAAGTAGGTCCTGCCTGTCGCACCTGGACGTGGATCACTCTAGGAGGACGGCCGCGGTCCGAGCGAATGAATTAATTACCGCTTCTGCCGCTTCCACGGCCCGGTGATGGCGAGCATGATGCCCGGGGTCTGGATGTTGGCGTACAGGGTCCTGCCGTCGGGTGAGAAGGTGACGCCGGTGAACTCGCCGTACTCCGGCGCTTCTTCGGTGCCGATGTTCAGTTCGTTGCGGGCGATCGGGTAGGTGCGGCCGCTCTCGGTGGCGCCGAAGAGGTGCTGGACGCCCTCGCCGTCCTCGGCGATGACGAGGCCGCCGTACGGGGAGACGGTGATGTTGTCCGGGCCGTCGAAGGTGCCGTCCTCGGCCGGGTCCGGGTTCACGCCGAGGAGCACCTTGAGGGTGAGGGTGCGGCGCTTGGGGTCGTAGAACCAGACCTGGCCGTCGTGCTGGACCGGGCTCTCCTCGCGGGCGCAGGAGGAGACGATGTAGGCGCCGCCGTCGCCCCACCACATGCCCTCGAGCTTGCGGGCGCGGGTGATCTGGCCAGTGGTGAACTGCTTGCGCACCGGGACGGACTTGGCGTCGCGGTCGGGGACGTCCGCCCAGTCGACGCCGTAGACCGTGCCGGTCTTCGTGGCACGGGAGAGGTCGTCGACGAACATGCCGCCGGAGTCGAAGCACGTGAAGGCCTGGAGGACGCCGGCGTCGTCGGCGAGGGTGCGCAGCTTGCCGCGGCCGTGGCGGAAGCCGCGCAGTTGGTGGAGGTGCCCGCGATGCCGACCCTTCCCCAAGCTCTCAACTACGTTCGAGCAGGGGAGACCCCAATGGCGACGTGGTCGCGGCAGACCTCGACCACCGTGCAGCCACCGGAGGCGGCGGGGTCGTAGACGAGGCCCTCGGTGAGCGGCACCGGGTGCGTCCAGTTGGCGCGCGGGCCCTTCAGCCCGTGGTTGTTGACGAGGAGGGTGGTGCCGCGGGGGCCGGCGAAGGTGGCGGTGCCGTCGTGGTGGGACGGGGTGAACTCGCCCGACTCCAGCTTGGTTCTGCCGCTGTAGGTGATGACCCGGTAGGTGAAGCCCTCGGGCAGGGCGAGGATGCCGTCCGGGTCGGCGATCAGGGGGCCGTAGCCGACCGCGTGGTGGTGGCCGTGGGCCGACTCGCCGTCCGTGGGCTCGACGTCGTCCGTGGCGGCGAGGGCGCCCGGGGCGGTGGCGAGCGCGCCGACGCTGCCCGCCAGTGCCAGTCAAGCCCAAGGGTTTTTCCTGTCGTTCTCAACTCCCCCGCTGCGACCGCGCCTTGAAGGCGGCCTTCCGCGCCGCCTTCGCCACCCTCTTGTCCGGATGCAGCCGCCCCATCGCCTCCAGCACATCGGCGGTGGCCGGATGCCCCACCCGCCAGGCCGCGGCGAAGAACTCGCTGTGCTGCGCGGCCAGCCCCTCCACCAGCGCGTGCAGTTCCTCGGAGTCGCCCTCGGCCGCGAGTTGCGCGGCGACGGTGTCGATGGTCAGCCAGAACACCATCTCCTCGGACGGCGCCGGCACCCCGGTGGCGCCCTGCTCGGTCAGCCACACCCGGGCGAGGCCGCCCAGCTCGGGATCGTCCAGCACCTCGCGCAGCGCGGGCTCGGCCTCCCCGCCGATCAGCGACAGGGCCTGCTGGCAGCGCAGCCGCCGTAGCGGCGCACCCTCGTCCGCGCCGCGCGCCGCGACGAGCAACTCCCGTGCCGCGCCGAGCGGTTCGCGGCGCGCCAGCCACCGCTCGGTCTCGTCCTGGGCCGCGGAGGGCCCGAAGCCGGCCGTGCCGTCGAGCAGGACGTCCGCGCCCTTGTCGGCGAGTTCACCGACGGCCGGCGCCTCGAACCCGGCGTCCAGCAGCCGCGCCCGCAGCCCGTACACGCCGAGCGGGGTGAGCCGGACCATGCCGTAGCGGGTGACGTCGGTGTCGTCCACCAGCGCCGACGGTTCCTCGTCGGCGTCGGCCATCAGCGCCTCGTCGACCGGCTGGTACTCCACCAGCCCGATCGGCTCCAGCGTCCGGAACTGGTCGTCCAGCCGCATCATCGCGTCGGAGACCTGCTCCAGGACGTCGTTGGTGGGCTCGCCCATGCCGTCGGGGACGATCATCGAGGCGGCGAGGGCGGGCAGCGGGACGGGGGCGTCGCCGGGGCCGTCCTCACTCACGGTCAGCAGGTAGAGGTTGCCGAGGACGCCGTCGAGGAAATCGGCCTCGGTCTCGGGGTCCCAGTCGAGTGACGAGAAATCGACCTCGCCGCCCGCGTCCAGCGCGTCGACCAGGTCGTCCAGGTCGGGTACGGCGGCGTCGGCGAGGACGGTGTCCAGCGCGGCGAGCCACACCGTGAGCACGTCGTGCGGGGAACCACCGGTGAGCAGCTTCAGCTCCTCGCCCGTGCGGACCGTGCCGTCCTCCTCGTCGGTGATCTCGACCAGGCCGGAGTCCACGGCGACCCGCCAGGCCTCGCTCGCGTACGCGGCGGCGTCGTCGCCGGCCAGTCCGAGCAGTTCGACGGCGGCCGGAAGCTGCCCCTCGAGCAGGCCGCCGCCGGCGTCCACGCGGGTCTCGGGTCCGGCCCAGCGGGCGAGGCGGGCGGCGCGGGAGAGCAACGGCGTGGACAGCGCGGCGCGTGCCAGCTCCGCTTCGGGGTGCAGCCGTACGGGCGGCAGGGGGGAGCTGTCTGACATCGGCTGGTTCTCCTCGGACCGTGAACGGGCTCAGCCGCTCAGCCTAGACGGATTTCCACCCATGCCACCCGGTTCATCTCCCCGTCGGCCGCCGTACATGGCCGAAACCTTGACAACTCCCTTACGCAGATAAGAGATTGACGCGCGTAGAAGTTCGGGGGACAACTGTTCACTCGGCTCTACGTGCATCACGGAGGGCTACGAGCCCCCCACGCTCCCGTACCACCTCGTCCCGGCACTTAAGTCATGTCCCCGGAGGGATCCCTTGCCGAGCAGGTCTTCCGCGCGCCTCGCCGCGCTCACCGTCGCCGCCGTCTGCAGCGCGGCGTCCACCGTCGTCCTCACCTCGCCCGCGCACGCCGACTCGGTGCGCATCCACGACATCCAGGGCACGACCCGGATCTCGCCGTACGCCGGCCAGAAGGTGACGGACGTGCCCGGCATCGTCACGGCCACGCGCACGTACGGCTCCTCCAGAGGCTTCTGGATACAGGACCCGAACCCGGACGACGACCCGCGCACCAGCGAGGGCGTCTTCGTCTTCACCGGCTCCATGCCGAAGGTCGCGGTCGGCGACTCGGTGACGGTGACCGGCACGGTCTCCGAGTACGTCCCGGGCGGCGCCTCCTCCGGCAACCAGTCGGTCACGGAGATCACCAAGCCGACGGTCACCACCGTCTCCACGGGCAACCAGGTCCCGGCACCGGTCGTCATCGACGAGAACTCCGTACCGGACGCGTACGCGCCGGAGGGTGACACCGCCGCCGGCGGCTCCGTCAACGGCCTGACCCTCGACCCCGACACGTACGCCCTGGACTACTACGAGTCCCTGGAGGGCATGAACGTCGAGGTCAAGGACGTCCGCGTGGTCACCGCGACCGACCCGTACAGCGAGCTGTGGGTCACGGCGAAGCCGTGGGAGCACCGCAACCGCCGGGGCGGCACGGTCTACGGCTCCTACGACTCCCAGAACACCGGCCGACTCCAGATCCAGTCGCTGGGCTCGACCGCCGACTTCCCGAAGGCAAACGTCGGCGACACCCTCGCCGGCACCACCACCGGCCCGCTGGACTTCAACCAGTTCGGCGGCTACACCCTGGTCGCGAGCCGGCTCGGCACGCTGAAGAGCGGCGGCCTGGAGCGCGAGACCACGCGCAAGCAGTCGGGCCGCGAACTGGCGATGGCGACGTACAACGTCCAGAACCTCGACCCGTCGGACAGCACGTTCGACGCGCACGCCGCCGCGATCGTGAACAACCTCCAGTCGCCGGACATCGTGTCCCTGGAGGAGATCCAGGACGACAACGGCGTCACGGACGACGGCACGGTCGACGCGAGCGTCACCGTGAACAAGCTGATCGACGCGATCGTCGCAGCAGGCGGCCCGAAGTACGACTGGCGCTCCATCAACCCGGTCAACGACCAGGACGGCGGCCAGCCCGGCGGCAACATCCGCCAGGTGTTCCTGTTCAACCCGGAGCGGGTGTCCTTCGTGGACCGCGCGGGCGGCGACTCGACCACGGCGGCCGGCGTCACCAAGGAGAACGGCAAGGCCGAGCTGACGGTCTCGCCGGGCCGCATCGACCCGGCGAACGCGGCCTGGAAGGACAGCCGCAAGCCGCTGGTCGGTCAGTTCGTCTTCCGTGGCAAAACCGTCTTCGTCATCGCCAACCACCTGATCTCCAAGGGCGGCGACCAGGGCCTGACCTCGCAGTACCAGCCGCCGACGCGCAGCTCGGAGATCCAGCGCCACGCGCAGGCGACCGAGGTGAACGCGTTCGTCAAGGACATCCTGAAGGTCCAGAAGAACGCGAACGTCGTCGCGCTCGGCGACATGAACGACTTCGAGTTCTCCGGCACCGCGAAGATCCTCGAGGGTGACGGCGAGCTGTGGTCGGCGATCAAGTCGCTGCCGAGGAGCGAGCGTTACACCTACGACTACCAGGGCAACGAGCAGGTCCTGGACCAGATCCTGATCAGCCCGGCGATCCGGCGCGGCTGCGACTCCGAGTACGACAGCGTGCACATCAACGCCGAGTTCAACGACCAGATCAGCGACCACGACCCGCAGGTGCTGCGGTTCCGTCCCTGATCAGGATGGTCACGCCTGGCTGAACACCCCGTTCAGCCAGGCCTGCCACGCGCTCTCGTTCGCCTCGGCGTCGGCGTCCGGCGCAAAGTCGTGCACGCTGATGCCGAGCGGGGCGCCCCAGTGGCCGCGCCCGAAGAAGCGGATGAGCGCGTGGTCGGTGCGCAGCCCGATGAAGTACGGGTTCCGGTAGTCGAGTACGGCGTCCAGGGTCCGCCCGCCGGGTCCCTGCGCGCTGACCTTCGCCCCCGCGGCCGCGTCGTCCGGCAGGCCGAGGGCGTGGCCGACGGCGGCGAGCGCCTCCGTGGTCTGCGAGGCCTTGGGCCCCTCCAACTGGGCGAAGGTGACCGGGCGGGGCGCGAAGTGGGTGAGGTACTCGCACAGGGTGTGCAGATAGAAGTTGGTGTGCTTGCTCGCGCCGTCGTACTGGTTGTTCCAGTCGTCGGTGAAGATGCCGCTGTGGACATAGCGCACCCAGGCGCGGCGGCTCTCGTCGCGTGGCTCGATGGTGTAGTCGAGCTGGTTGACGGTCTGGGTGGGGAAGCCGACGTCCTCGCTGCGGTTGGTGTAGCGGTGGGGCGGGTCCCAGGCGGTGACCGTCGACCCGAAGGGTCCCGAACCGCCCACCCGCGGCTCCGGCGGGTCCATCGGCCACAGGTAGGCACCGGACGCGTTGATGACCGCGTCCCACACCTGCTCGGGCGGCACGTCGACCTCGAACTCGCGGACGATCTCGAATTCCTTGGACATGGTGGGGCTCCTGCTCAGCTTTCTATGGGGGGCTGGTCCGTGACCGCGGGGTCCTTGACGGTGGGATGGAGGGCGACGACGATCCGGTGGTCCCGGCCGCCCTCGGCGTCGGGGGCGTCGTACTTGCGGATGAGGGCGCTCACGCCCGCCGTCAGCTCCTGGACGAAGGCCGCACGGTCGGCGGCGGAGGCGAAGCGGACCTCGCCGTCCAGGGCGTAGGTCGCCAGCCGCTGCCGGGCCTTCGTGGCACCGGTGATCAGCGCGCCGACGTCCCGCACCAGGCGGGCGCCGAGCGCGAGCAGCCAGCGCGCGGAGAGCTGGTCGCGGAAGCGGTCCGGGTCCGGCTGTACGGCGGGCAGGGCGGCCGGCGAGATGACGTACGACGCGGCGGTCGCGCGCATCAGCCGCTCGGTGACATTGCCCTTGCGGCGCTCTCCGGCCAGCTCGACCAGGCCGTGCCGCTCCAGCGCCTTGAGGTGGTAGTTCACCTTCTGCCGGGGCAGTCCGACCTTGCCGGCCAGCATCGCCGCCGACGCGGGCTCGGCGGCCAGCTCGGCGAGCAGCCGGGCCCGTATGGGGTCCAGCGACACAGCCGCCGCCTCGGGGTCCTCGATCACGGTCACGTCCAGCATGCGCCCACCCTCGCACCGAAAACTTTTTTTGTCCAGACGGATCAAGTTTTCGGTGGCTGGCCCTTGTCCCCCCGTTCGCCGAGGCGGGCCAGCTGGCTCTGGAACCAGTCGAGGCGCGCTTGCAACAGCGCAGCCTCGGCGACGAGTTCGGGCACGCCCAGCTCCGCGCCGGACGCCGGCAGCCCGGGACCGCCACCGCGGGCCAGCACCCGCAGCCCCTCCCCGGCCAGCCGTGCGAAGTCGGCGAGCGAGACGGACGTACGGCCGCGCACGCAGCCGGCACAGACGGGGACGAGGGCGCGCCAGCCGGAGCGGCCCCAGCCGGCGTCGGCGAGCGCAACGGCGGTGGCGCCGCAGGCACAGGGGCCGGCGGTGGCGGTGCGCACCCGCTGGCGGGCATAGCGGAACCCGCGCTCGAAACGGATGTAGGCGCCGAGCACGCAGACCTCGAGCAGCACGGCGTCCCGGTGCTCGGCGGTGCAGAGCATGGCCTCGGCGGCCGTGCGGTCGTGGACGCAGTGGAAACCACAGTCGCACAGCCGCGCGGGCGGGCGGTGCCGTCGGCCGTAGACGCAGGAGGCGTCGTCGAGCACGCCGTACGGCAGCGCGCCGCCGAGCGACACTCCGGTGAACCCGGCCCGGGTGCCGTCCTGGGACAGCACCGGGTGGGCGATCTTGTATCCGGTCGGCGGCTCCGTCGGGCGTTCCGCCGGGAGCCGCAGTCTCATCGGGCGGCCGGGGCCTCTTCGCGGGCCGGCTCGGCCGGTTCGACGGTGACGGTGTCCTCGCGGAGCGCGATGTCCTCTTCCCGGACGGCCTCTTCGCGGCCGAGCGGCCGCTCCTCGGCGACTCCGGTGGCCAGTGCCTTGCCGAGCTTCATGGTGCCTCCCATGAGTGACGTCGGTGACCCTTCGGCCATAGTGACCCATGAGGGGCCGAGTTGGACACAGGGCCTTCGGCCGTCGACCCAACTCATTAGTGCTGCTTATCAATATCTCTTAGAAGAATTAAGTAGAGCTTCACCGTCGCGCTGCCGAGACTACCCGTATGACGACGACACGCAAGCCCTCTTCTCCCTTCGGCCGCTCCCTCTGCGCGATGATCACGCCGTTCACCGAGGCGGGCGCCCTCGATCCGGACGGCGCCCGCAGCCTGGCGGCGCGGCTGGTGGCGCAGGGCTGCGACGGCCTGGTGCTGAACGGCACGACGGGTGAGTCGCCGACCACCACGGACGCGGAGAAGGCGGAGCTGGTCGCGGCCGTCCGGGAGGCGGTCGGCGACGGGGTGTCCCTGGTCGCGGGCGTGGGCAGCGCCGACACCCGGCACACCGTCGAGCTGGCGCTCGCGGCCGAGAAGGCGGGTGCCGACGGGGTGCTGGTGGTGACGCCGTACTACAGCCGTCCCCCGCAGGAGGCGGTGGAGGCGCACTTCCGGCAGGTCGCCGACGCGAGCGGCCTGCCCCTGATGCTCTACGACATCCCGGGCCGCACCGGCACCCGGATCGAGCCGGACACGATGATCCGGCTCGCCGAACACCCGCGGATCGTGGCGGTCAAGGACTGCTCCTACGACTTCCTCGGCACGCAGAAGGTGCTGGCACACACGGAGTTGGCGTACTACGCGGGCTGCGACGAGCATGTGCTCGCGTTGTACGCGGTCGGCGCGGCGGGCTGTGTGAGCACGGTCGCGAACGTCGTCCCCGGCCACATCACGTCGATCCTGGACGCCTACGACGCGGCCGACACCGCCCGCGCCCGCGAACTCCAGCTGCGTGCCACGCCGTTGATCGAGGCGATGATGAACGCGGGCCTGCCGGGCACGGTCACCGCCAAGGCCCTCCTGAACCGCCTCGGACTGCCCGCGGGCCCGGTGCGCGCGCCTCTCCTGCCCGCAGGCCAGGAGGCGGCCGACGGGCTGCTGGCGCGGTACCAGGAGCTGACGGCGGCCCGCTGAAAAATTCCGGTGGGCCGGACCGCCCTGCCGTACGGTGTCCCCGTGAGCCGCCCCCTGCTGTTCCTGGATGTCGACGGCCCCCTCAACCCGTACGCGGCGCAGCCGGAGCGCCGGCCCGAGGGGTACACGACGATCCGGGTGCCCTGCGCCTATCGGCGCCCCCTGCGGGTCTGGCTGAATCCGGAGCACGGCCCGGCGCTGCTGCGGCTCGGGTACGAGCTGGTGTGGGCGACGAGCTGGATGGAGGAGGCCAACGTCTGGATCTCGCCGGTCGTCGGGCTGCCCGCCGATCTGCCGTACGTCGAATTCGGCACCGGTCTGTTCGCCGAACGGCCGGACGGCGTCCACTGGAAGACGGAGGCGATCGTGGCGTACGCCGAGGGGCGGCCGTTCGCCTGGGTGGACGACGAACAGAGCCCGGCCGACAGCGCGTATGTCGCGGACCGTCACTCCGGCCCCGCCCTGCTGCATCACGTGAACCCGAGAATCGGTCTGCGCGAGGGCGACTTCACGGCGTTGCGGAAGTTCGTGGCCGGGCTGCCCGCATGACCAAGGTGCCTCACACTCTCGCGTCATGCTCGCGCACCGCGATCCGAGCCAGCTTCGTCAGCATCATGCCGTTGCGGACCCTGACGAAGTAGTCCACGGGGAGTCCGTGCATCCGGGTGCCGGGGCCCCGGAGGGCGTGCCAATCCAGGGTGAAGAGGGTGTGCTCGCCCCAGGGGGTCAACTTCATAGCGATGCGAGCTGCGCCGAAGGGATCTGCCTTCGCTTCCAGTTCCAGACGGTGTCGCGGTTCGGAGATGCGGACGACGCAGGTGTCGTCGAGGGTCAGAGGACCGGCGCCGACGCGGACTTTCAGTCGGGCGCCTACGTCTGGCCAATGCGGGTCCGCGGCGAGGACCTGCTGGGTTCCTGTCACCCACTCCCCGTAGCGGTGGCCGTCGGACAGCAGGCGCCAGACTTCGGACGGCGAGCTCAGAATCAGACAGCGGTTCCGGGCCATAGTCACGCTCCTGGAGGATGGGCAGCATGGAAGCGCCCCCGGTGCAGCCCTGCGCGGGAACCCGGCCACTGATCGGCTCGACCGGGGGCCCGGGTTGCCTCTCCGGCCGTCCCGCGGGCTCGGCTTCCAGCGTCATGCCGACCGCACCGCCTGCGCAGTCCGACAGGTCCGGACGGGTGAGTCGACAGCCGGGGATGAGTTTGCGCCGGCCGACGCAGAGCACCCCGAGCGAACTCCTCGTGCAGTGGTCGTGCACGAGCGCCCTCCCGGGCCGTCCTGGGGCCGTGGAAGGGCGCTCGACGATGACCGACGCCAACCGGTGCCGACAGCTCGGCAGCAGATCAGAGCGTTGATCGACAAGGCGGCCGCAGGTCACGGCCACCCATGATCAGTTGTGGCTGTGCAGGATGTCGTTCAGGCCGCCCCAGACCGCGTTGTTCGGGCGGGCCTCGACCGTGCCGGTGACCGAGTTGCGGCGGAAGAGGATGTTGGAGGCGCCGTTCAGCTCGCGGGCCTTGACGATCTGGCCGTCGGGCATGGTGATCCGGGTGCCCGCGGTGACGTACAGGCCGGCCTCGACCACGCACTCGTCGCCGAGCGCGATGCCCACGCCCGCCTCGGCGCCGATCAGGCAGCGCTCACCGATGGAGATGATCACGTTGCCGCCGCCGGACAGCGTGCCCATGGTGGAGGCGCCGCCGCCGATGTCGGAGCCGTCGCCGACGACGACACCGGCGGAGATGCGGCCCTCGACCATCGACGTGCCGAGCGTGCCGGCGTTGAAGTTGACGAAGCCCTCGTGCATGACCGTGGTGCCCTCGGCCAGGTGCGCGCCGAGACGGACCCGGTCGGCGTCGGCGATGCGGACGCCCTTGGGGGCGACGTAGTCCGTCATGCGCGGGAACTTGTCGATCGAGGTGACCTGCAGGTGCAGGCCCTCGGCGCGGGCGTTGAGGCGCACCTTCTCGATGTCGTCCACGGCGACCGGGCCGAGCGAGGTCCAGGCGACGTTGGCGAGGTGGCCGAAGATGCCGTCCAGGCTCTGGCCGTGCGGCTTGACCAGGCGGTGCGAGAGCAGGTGCAGACGCAGGTAGACGTCGTGCGCGTCGATCGGCTTCTCATCCAGCGAGGAGATGACCGTGCGGACCGCGACCCCCTCGACACCCCGGCGGGCGTCCGGGCCGACCGCCTTGGTCGCGCCCTCTCCCAGCAGCTCCGCCGCCCGCTCGGCGGTCAGCCGCTCGGTGCCGGCCGGGCCGGGCTGCTCGACCAGCTGGGGGGCCGGGAACCAGGTGTCGAGAACGGTGCCGTCGGCGGCGATCGTGGCGAGGCCGGCGGCGACGGCGCCGGTGGTGCGGGAAGCAGAGTCGGTCATGTACCAAAACCTAACGTGAGCGGGGTCGTGGAGGCGAACCGGTGCCGGGGCGTCTCACGTGCCGGGCACGGCTTCAGGGGATCAGCCGGGCGAGTGCGGCGCGCGCGTACTCCTCGTCGTACGAACCGCCCGTGAGCAGCACCTGCAGACAGATGCCGTCCATGAGCGCGAGCAGCGCCCGGGCCGTGACCGGGTCCGTGCGCCGGGCCAGCAGCGCGGCCGCGTCCTCGGTCCACTCGGCGGCGACGGGGCGCAGCGCGGGGCGGCGCAGCGCGGCCAGATACAGCTCGTACTCCAGCTCCACGCCGGTGCGCTCGCCGCCCAGCCACGCACCGAGTTCGGCGGCCAGTTCGGCGGCGAGATCACCCTGGCCGCCCTCCGGCAGCCGCTCGGCGAGCATCCGGCCGAAGCCCTCGTTCGCCTGCCGCAGTGCGGCGACCATCAGCTCTTCGAGGGTGGCGAAGTGGTACGTCGTGGAGCCGAGCGGTACGTCCGCCTCGGCGGCGACGGAGCGGTGGCTCAGCCCGGCGATGCCGTCCCGGCCGACCACGCGGATCGCGGCGTCGATGATCCGCTGCCGCCGCTCGGGGTCGTAGCGCCGGGCCATCAGTGGCTCGCCCCGCCCAGGTTCAGCACCACGACTCCCCCGATGATCAGCAGGATCCCGGCGACCTTGGTGACGCTCAGCCCCTCCCCGAACAGCAGCAGCCCGAGGGCGGCGATGGCCGCGGTGCCCACGCCGGACCAGATCGCGTACGCGGTGCCGATCTGCACGGTCTTCAGCGTCTGGGCGAGCAGCGCGAAGGAGACGACGTAGCCCAGCGTCGTCACGAGCGAGGGTCCGAGCCGGCTGAAACCCGCGCTGTACTTCATCGCCGTCGTCGCGGCGACCTCGGCGGCTATGGCGCCGGCGAGCAAGAGATATCCCATGTGTACGAGCGTACACAACGCGGCTTCGGCGACGAAAAAGTTTCACTTTCACAGAAACCGCTCACTGCACACCGTCCGGCCACTAATGTGCGGGCCCATGCCCGACCACACCCCCCAACCCTGGGAGAACGGCTGGACGGCCGACGCCTCCCGGACCCCCGGCACCCGAAGACTCTGGCTGGCCGGCGCGCTGGCGCTCGCGGCCGTCGCCGTCTGCGTCACCGCGATAGCCCTGCAGGGCGAGGACCCGAAGTCGGAGGCCGTCCCGGCGACGAACGGCGCCCCGACGGCGGCCGGCCCCGGCCTGCTGTCCTTCGCCTCTCCCTCGACGCATACGAGCGCCCCCTCGAAGGGCAGCAGCGCCATGACGTCGATGACCCCGGAGACGACGACGGCCTCTGCCTCGGCCGGACCGCATCCGGCGTCGGCACCGTCCAAGTCATCAACGAACAAAGGGAGTTCACCCATTCCGGAGCCCCCGAAGGAAGCGGGGACCTCCGTCCAGTCCGTCAACTACCCGGACCGCTACTGGCACATCAGCGGCGACTTCGTCCGGCTCGACTCGGTCACCTCACCCGGCAACCGCCAGGCCGCGACGTTCACCGTCGTCAAGGGCCTGGCGAACAGCGGCTGTTACTCCTTCGCCACGGCCGACGGCGGCTACCTCCGCCACCGGAGCTTCCTCCTGCGTGACGAACCCGACGACGGCACACCCCTGTTCCGCCAGGACGCCACCTTCTGCCCCCGGCCCTCCGCCTACCCCGGAGCGACCATGCTGGAGTCGGTCAACTACCCCGGCCGCTTCCTGCGCCACCAGAACTTCCAGCTGAAGCTGGCCCCTTACGAGAACACCGACCTGTACCGCGCGGACTCGGCGTTCCTGCTGGTGGACGGGCTGGGCTGAGCACAGGAAGACATCTGGGCACGACAAAGCGGCGGCACCCCGAGGGTGCCGCCGCTTCACGCACGCGGTGCGGTCAGACGTTGAACCCGAGCGCCCTCAGCTGCTCGCGGCCGTCGTCCGTGATCTTGTCGGGGCCCCACGGGGGCATCCAGACCCAGTTGATGCGCAGTTCGCTGACGAGGCCGTCCGTGGCGGACTTGGCCTGGTCCTCGATGACGTCGGTCAGCGGGCAGGCCGCCGAGGTCAGGGTCATGTCGACGGTCGCGATGTTGGACTCGTCGATGTGGATGCCGTAGATCAGGCCGAGGTTGACGACGTCGATGCCCAGCTCGGGGTCCACCACGTCCATCAGGGCCTCGCGGAGTTCCTCCTCCGAGGCCGGCTTCATCTCGACGGTGTCGCTCATGCGGTCTTCCTTTCGGCTTCGGCGCCACCCAGCGCCTGGGCCGTCGCGTCCTTCCACGCCATCCAGCTCAGGAGGGCGCACTTGACCCGCGCGGGGTACTTGGAGACTCCGGCGAACGCGACCGCGTCCTCCAGGACCTCCTCCATGGCGTCGTCGGGCTCGATCTTTCCCTTGGACTGCATCAGCTCCAGGAAGGTCTCCTGGATCTTCTGCGCCTCGGCCAGCTCCTTGCCGACGAGGAGTTCGTTCAGTACGGAGGCGCTCGCCTGACTGATCGAGCAGCCCTGCCCCTCGTACGAGACGTCCGTGATCGTCGTGCCGTCGTACCTCACGCGAAGGGTGATCTCGTCGCCGCACGTCGGGTTCACATGGTGCACCTCGGCGTCGCCATCCCGCAGACCACGCCCGTGCGGGTTCTTGTAGTGGTCCAGGATGACTTCCTGGTACATCGAGTCCAGCTTCACCTTTTCAGCACGCCCCTCAGCCGAAGAAGTTCCGTACGTGCTCCAGCCCCTCGACCAGTGCGTCGATCTCGGCCGGCGTGGAGTACAGATAGAACGACGCTCGCGTGGTCGCAGGAATTCCGTAGCGCAGGCAGACGGGACGCGCGCAGTGGTGGCCGACGCGGACCGCGATGCCCTGCTCGTCGAGGACCTGGCCCACGTCGTGCGGGTGGATGTCGCCGAGCGTGAAGGAGATCGCCGCGCCCCGGTCCTCGGCCGTGGTCGGGCCGATGATCCTCAGGTCCGGGACCTTCTGCAGACGCTGGACCGCGTACTCGGTCAGCGCGTGCTCGTGGGCGAGGATCTTCTCCATGCCGATGGAGTTGAGGTAGTCGATCGCCGCGCCGAGACCCACCGCCTGGGCGATCGGGGGCGTGCCCGCCTCGAACTTGTGGGGTGCCGGGGCGTAGGTGGAGGAGTGCATCGAGACGGTCTCGATCATCTCGCCGCCGCCCAGGAACGGAGGCAGGTCCTCCAGCAGCTCCTGGCGGCCCCACAGGACGCCGATGCCGGTCGGGCCGCACATCTTGTGGCCGGTGAAGGCCACGAAGTCGGCCTGCAGGGCCTGCACGTCCAGCGGCATGTGGGGGGCGGCCTGGGAGGCGTCGACGCAGACCAGCGCGCCGACCTCCTGGGCGCGGCGCACTATCGCCTCGACCGGGTTGACCGTGCCCAGGATGTTCGACACCAGCACGAAGGAGACGATCTTCGTCTTCTCGGTGATGATCTCGTCGATGTTGGACAGGTCGAGCCGGCCGTCGTCGGTGAGGCCGAACCACTTCAGCTTCGCGCCCGTGCGCTGCGCGAGCAGCTGCCACGGCACGATGTTGGAGTGGTGCTCCATCTCCGTGATGACGATCTCGGTCTCGTGGTCCACCCGGTAGG
This sequence comes from Streptomyces sp. NPDC020192, assembly GCF_044388685.1. Lineage (NCBI taxonomy): Bacteria > Bacillati > Actinomycetota > Actinomycetes > Kitasatosporales > Streptomycetaceae > Streptomyces > Streptomyces sp. NPDC020192. The sequence continues at coordinate 154,721 of NZ_JBIRXG010000001.1, forward strand.
GCTCCTCGGCCCAGCCCAGCATGTTCGCCACGAGGTTCAGCGACTCGGAGGCGTTCTTGGTGAAGATCACCTCGTCGCGGCTCGGCGCGTTGATGAACTCGGCGACCTTGTCGCGCGCGCCCTCGTACAGCGCCGTGGCCTCCTCGGCGAGCACATGCACACCGCGGTGGACGTTGGCGTTGTAGCGCTCGTAGTACTCGCTCAGGGCGTCCAGTACCTGGCGCGGCTTCTGCGAGGTCGCCGCGTTGTCCAGGTACACGAGCTTCTTGCCGTCGTGGACCACGCGGTCCAGTACGGGGAAGTCCTTGCGGATCGCCTCGGTGTCGAGGAGGCCCGGCAGCTGTGTCACGCGGATGCGCCACCCTTCGTGTATGCCTCGTAGCCCTCGTCCTCCAGCTTGTCGGCGAGCTCGGCGCCGCCGGACTCCACGATCCGGCCGGCGGAGAAGACGTGGACGAAGTCGGGCTTGATGTAGCGCAGGATGCGCGTGTAGTGCGTGATCAGCAGGGTGCCGACCTCGCCGGTCTCGCGGACGCGGTTGACGCCCTCGGAGACGATGCGGAGCGCGTCGACGTCCAGACCGGAGTCCGTCTCGTCGAGGATCGCGACCTTGGGCTTGAGCAGCTCCAGCTGAAGGATCTCGTGGCGCTTCTTCTCACCGCCGGAGAAGCCCTCGTTGACGTTGCGCTCGGCGAAGGACGGGTCCATGTTGAGGCGCTCCATGGCCTCCTTGACCTCCTTCACCCAGGTGCGCAGCTTGGGGGCCTCGCCGCGGACGGCGGTGGCGGAGGTGCGCAGGAAGTTGGAGACCGAGACGCCGGGGACCTCGACCGGGTACTGCATCGCCAGGAACAGGCCCGCGCGGGCGCGCTCGTCGACGGACATCTCCAGGACGTCCTCGCCGTCGAGCAGCACGGTGCCCTCGGTGATCGTGTACTTCGGGTGACCCGCGAGCGAGTAGGCGAGGGTCGACTTGCCGGAGCCGTTGGGGCCCATGATGGCGTGCGTCTCGCCCTGCTTCACGGTGAGGTCGACGCCCTTGAGGATCTCCTTCGTGGCGTTGTCGGCCTCGACGGTGACGTGCAGGTCTCGGATTTCAAGCGTTGCCATGGGTGCCTCAGGACTCCTGGGTGAGGGAGACGAGCACGTCGTCCCCTTCGATCTTTACGGGGTATACGGGGACGGGGCGCGTGGCCGGGAGGCCGGATGGCTTGCCGGTGCGGAGGTCGAAGCTGGAGCCGTGCAGCCAGCACTCGATCTGACAGTCCTCCACCTCGCCCTCGGAGAGCGAGACGTTCGCGTGGGAGCAGATGTCGTAGATCGCGAAGACCTCGCCCTCGGTCTTCACGACCGAGACCGGCGTGCCCTCGAGTTCCACCCGCTTCGGGGTGTCCTCCTCCAGCTCGCTGAGCCCGCAGACGCGTACGAAGGTGCTGGTCATGCGACCGACGCCTCCAGCTCCTCCTCGATCTTGGCGAGCAGGCGCTCCTCGATGTCGGTGACACCGATCTGCTGGACCAGCTCGGCGAAGAAGCCGCGGACCACGAGGCGGCGGGCCTCGTGCTCCGGGATGCCGCGGGCCATCAGGTAGAAGAGCTGCTCGTCGTCGAAGCGGCCGGTGGCGGAGGCGTGGCCGGCGCCGACGATCTCGCCGGTCTCGATCTCCAGGTTCGGCACCGAGTCGACGCGCGCGCCGTCCGTGAGGACCAGGTTGCGGTTCATCTCGTAGGTGTCCGTGCCCTCGGCCTTGGCCTCGATGAGGACGTCACCGATCCAGACCGCGTGCGCGTCGTCGCCCTGGAGCGCGCCCTTGTAGGCGACGTTCGACTTGCAGTGCGGGGTGTTGTGGGTGACCAGCAGGCGGTGCTCCTGGTGCTGCCCGGCGTCGGTGAAGTACAGGCCGAACAGCTCGGCCTCGCCGCCGGGGCCTGCGTACTCGACGCGCGGGTGCAGGCGTACGAGGTCGCCGCCGAAGGTGACCACGAAGGACTTGAAGGTGGCGTCCCGGCCGACCAGCGCGTTGTGCTGGCCCACGTGGACGGCCTTGTCGTCCCAGTCCTGGACGGAGACGACGGTCAGCTTGGCGCCGTCGCCCAGGACGTAGTCGACGTTGGCGGCGAGCACCGCGTCACCGGTGTGGTCGATGACGACGACGGCCTCGGCGAAGGCTCCCAGCTCGATCACCTGGTGGCCGAAGGCGACCCCGCCCTCGCCGTGCACGGCGATGCGGATCGGCTCGGTGAGCACCGTCTCCTTGGGGACGGTGACCACGCCGGCCTGCTCGAAGGCCGAGTACGCCTGGGCGGCCACGCGGTCCACCGGGGTGCCGGCCCTGCCGATGCGGGCGTCGTCGCGGCCGACGGTCTCGACGGTGACGCCCTCGGGGGCCTCGACGGTGACCTTCACGCCCCCGCCGCCCGCGACGGCGGTGCCGTCGTGCAGCCCGCGCAGGCGCTCCAGCGGGGTGAACCGCCACTCCTCCTCGCGGCCGTGCGGGACCGGGAAGTCCGCGACGTCGAAGGACGGGGGCGCGCTCATGCGCGTGGCGACGGTCGACTCGGCGGCCACCGCGATCTGGCCCGCGGTGGTCGAGCCCACGGGGATGTTCTGAGCCTCAGCCATGGCTGTCGGTCTGCTCGCTTTCTTACGTGAGTGGCTTGATGGGACCGGCGGTGGGCGCTTAGCCGACCGCGCCTTCCATCTGGAGCTCGATCAGCCGGTTGAGCTCGAGGGCGTACTCCATCGGCAGTTCCTTGGCGATCGGCTCGACGAAGCCGCGCACGATCATCGCCATCGCCTCGAACTCGGAGAGGCCGCGGCTCATCAGGTAGAAGAGCTGGTCCTCGGAGACCTTGGAGACGGTCGCCTCGTGGCCCATGGACACGTCGTCCTCGCGGACGTCGACGTAGGGGTACGTGTCGGAGCGGGAGATGGTGTCGACGAGCAGCGCGTCGCACAGCACGTTCGACTTCGAGCCGTGGGCACCCTCGCCGATCTCGACCAGGCCGCGGTAGGAGGTACGGCCGCCACCGCGCGCCACCGACTTGGAGACGATGTTGGACGAGGTGTTCGGCGCCATGTGGACCATCTTGGAGCCGGCGTCCTGGTGCTGGCCCTCGCCGGCGAAGGCGATGGAGAGGGTCTCGCCCTTGGCGTGCTCGCCCATCAGGTAGACGGCGGGGTACTTCATCGTCACCTTGGAGCCGATGTTGCCGTCGATCCACTCCATGGTCGCGCCCTCGTAGGCCACGGCGCGCTTGGTGACCAGGTTGTAGACGTTGTTCGACCAGTTCTGGATGGTCGTGTAGCGGCAGCGGGCGTTCTTCTTGACGATGATCTCGACGACCGCGGAGTGCAGCGAGTCCGACTTGTAGATCGGGGCCGTACAACCCTCGACGTAGTGCACGTAGGCACCCTCGTCGACGATGATCAGGGTCCGCTCGAACTGGCCCATGTTCTCCGTGTTGATGCGGAAGTAGGCCTGGAGCGGGATCTCCACGTGGACGCCCGGCGGGACGTAGATGAACGAGCCGCCCGACCACACGGCGGTGTTCAGCGAGGCGAACTTGTTGTCACCGACGGGGATGACGGTCCCGAAGTACTCCTTGAAGAGCTCCGGGTGCTCCTTCAGCGCGGTGTCGGTGTCGAGGAAGATGACGCCCTGCTCCTCCAGGTCCTCGCGGATCTGGTGGTAGACGACCTCCGACTCGTACTGGGCGGCGACGCCGGCGACCAGGCGCTGCTTCTCGGCCTCCGGGATGCCCAGCTTGTCGTAGGTGTTCTTGATGTCCTCGGGCAGGTCCTCCCAGGACTCCGCCTGCTTCTCCGTGGAGCGCACGAAGTACTTGATGTTGTCGAAGTCGATGCCCGACAGGTCCGAGCCCCAGTTCGGCATGGGCTTCTTGTCGAAGAGGCGCAGACCCTTCAGGCGGAGCTTGGTCATCCACTCCGGCTCGCTCTTCTTGGCGGAGATGTCCCGGACGACCTCCTCACTGAGACCGCGCTTGGCAGAGGCGCCGGCCTCGTCGGAGTCGGCCCAGCCGTATTCGTACTTGCCCAGGCCCTCGAGCTCAGGGTGGGCAGTCTCCGTGGGGAGAGTCATGCGGGGTTCCTCCCGGCCGTGCTTGCAGGTGCGTCAGTGGAAATCTTGGGAATGAACGTCGTGCAGACGCCGTCGCCGTGCGCGATGGTCGCCAGTCGCTGGACGTGGGTCCCCAGCAGCTCGGCGAAGATCTCCGTCTCCGCCTCGCACAGCTGCGGGAACTGCTCCGCGACATGGGCGACCGGGCAGTGGTGCTGGCACAGCTGTTCGCCGACCGGTGCGCTGCGCGCCGTAGCAGCGTACCCGTCCAGGCTCAGGGCCTTGGCCAGTGCTTCGGCGCGCTTGTCCGGCGTGACCGCCTCGATCGCCTTGCGGTAGGCGCTCGCCTGGGCGGTGATCCGCGCGCGGGCGAACGCGGCGACCGCCTCGGGGCCACCGCCCTGCTCGGCGATCCAGCGCAGCGCGTCGGCGGCGAGCTTGTCGTACGACTGGTCGAAGGCGTCCCGGCCGCAGTCGGTGAGCGCGAAGACCTTGGCGGGGCGGCCACGCGTGCGCGTGCCGTACACCCGCTGCTCGCGTGCCTCCACGACGTCGTCGGCCACCAGGGCGTCCAGGTGGCGCCGGACGGCGGCCTGGGTCAGTCCCAGCCGGCCGGCCAGCTCGGCGACGGTCGACGGGCCGTGGTCCAGGATGGATCGCGCGACGCGGTTGCGTGTGGAACGCTCACCGGTCGCGAGCTCCTCCTGAGGGGCCCCCAGGGGGGTCTCCCGAGCCTCGCCGACGTTTTTCACAACGCCATTGTTGCGTAATTCCGCGGAGCCTGACAAGCGCCCTCCGGATCACCGGGCGGTGCCCTGCGTCACTTAGGCATACCTAATCCGACCTGCGGAAACGATCTTTGATCGATCATCCGGGCACCCCGTCACGGCCAATTCGGTGGCGCCGCGCGGGCCCGTCGGGAAGACTCCGGAACCATGCCCACACCCCCTCCGACCGGCCCACTTGTCACCCGGGACACACTCGCCGCGCAGCTGCGTCTGCTCGGTGCGGAGTCCGGCGAGATCCTCCTCGTGCACTCCTCGCTCAGCGCGCTCGGCTGGGTCAACGGAGGCGCGGTCGCCGTCGTCCAGGGGCTCCTCGACGCCCTCGGTCCGGACGGCACGCTCGTCGTCCCGGCCCAGTCCGGCGACCTGTCCGATCCGGCCGTGTGGGGAAACCCGCCGGTGCCCGAGGAGTGGTGGGACCGGATCCGGGCCACCATGCCGCCGTACGACCCCCGGATCACGCCCACGCGCGGGGTCGGCGTGATCCCTGAGACCGTGCGGACCTGGCCCGGAGCGCTGCGCAGCGCCCACCCGCAGACCTCCTTCGCGGCCGTCGGCCCGCACGCGCGCGAGATCACCGACGGTCACGCGCCCGACTGCCGGCTCGGCGAGCACAGCCCGCTGGCCCGGCTGGAGAAGCGCGGCGCCCGGGTCCTGCTGCTGGGCGCGGGCTACGACGCCTGCACCAGCTTCCACCTGGCCGAGTACCGGATACCCGGGCCGCTCGTGGCCGTCGGCCGGCCCGCACCGGGCGGGGGCTGGGAGACGGTGACCGAGGTCTCGATCACCTCCGATCGGTTCGACGAGCTGGGCCACGACTTCGAGCGGGACCGGCCCGTCGTGCGCGGCAAGGTCGGCGCGGCGGACGTACGGCTGTTCCCGGTGGCGGACGCGGTGGCCTACGCGGAGCGGTGGCTGCCGGTGCACCGACCTCGTGAGGAGGAGTTCCCGCACCCGGCCACCTGAGCGGTCCGACCTCTCCCTAGACTCTGGACCCATGCGAAGTGAGCCGGTGCTCCAGGTCCAGGCCCTGATGAAGCGGTACGGCACGAAAACCGCGGTGGACGGCCTCGACCTGGTGGCCCAGGCGGGCGTGACCGCCGTCCTCGGTCCCAACGGGGCGGGGAAGACGACCACGGTCGAGACCTGCGAGGGGTACCGGAAGCCGGATTCCGGCACGGTGCGCGTCCTGGGCCTCGACCCGGTACGGCAGTCCGCCGAGCTGCGTCCCCGCATCGGCGTCATGCTCCAGTCCGGCGGCGTGTACTCCGGCGCCCGCGCGGACGAGATGCTGCGGCACGTGGCGAAGCTGCACGCACATCCGCTGGACGTGGACGCGCTGATCGAGCGGCTCGGGCTCGGCTCCTGCGGCCGGACCTCGTACCGCCGGCTGTCCGGCGGCCAGCAGCAGCGGCTCGCGCTCGCCATGGCCGTCGTCGGGCGCCCGGAGCTGGTCTTCCTGGACGAGCCGACCGCCGGCCTCGACCCGCAGGCCCGCCGGGCCACCTGGGACCTGGTCAAGGACCTGCGCGCCGACGGCGTCTCGGTGATCCTCACCACGCACTACATGGAGGAGGCCGAGCAGCTCGCCGACGACGTGGCGATCATCGACGGCGGCCGGGTCATCGCCCAGGGCTCCCCGGAGGAGCTGTGCAAGGGCGGCGCCGAGAACACCCTGCGCTTCACCGGCCGCCCCGGCCTCGACGTCGGTTCCCTGCTCAAGGCACTCCCGGACGGCTGCACGGCCGCCGAGCTGACCCCGGGCAGCTACCGCGTCGTCGGCAGGGTCGACCCCCAGCTGCTGGCCACGGTCGCCTCCTGGTGCGCCCAGCACGGGGTGATGCCGGACCGGATCTCGGTGGAGCGGCACACCCTGGAAGACGTTTTTCTGGAGCTCACGGGCAAGGAGCTGCGTTCATGACGACCGCTACGGGTACGTACGCCCCGAAGCCGGGAGCGGCGCCGCTGCCCCGCATGATCGCCGCCCAGGCGGTCCTCGAGACCAAAATGCTGCTGCGCAACGGCGAGCAGCTGCTGCTGACGGTCGTCATCCCGACCCTGCTGCTGGTGCTCTTCAGCTCCGTGGACATCGTGGACACGGGCAAGGGCAAGGCGGTCGACTTCCTCGCCCCCGGCATCCTGGCCCTCGCCGTGATGTCGACGGCGTTCACCGGGCAGGCCATCGCGACCGGCTTCGAGCGTCGCTACGGCGTCCTGAAGCGCCTGGCGTCCTCCCCCCTGCCCCGCTGGGGCCTGATGACCGCCAAGACGGCGTCCGTGCTGGTCACGGAGGTCCTCCAGGTGATCCTGCTGACGGTGATCGCGTTCGCGCTGGGCTGGAACCCGCAGGGCAACCCCATAGCCGTCCTGCTCCTGCTGATCCTCGGTACGGCCGCGTTCTGCGGGCTGGGCCTGCTGATGGCGGGCACCCTGAAGGCGGAGGCGACCCTGGCCGCCGCCAACCTGGTCTTCCTGCTGCTGCTCGTCGGCGGCGGAGTCATCGTCCCGCTGGACAAGTTCGGCTCCGCCGGGCAGGACGTGCTCGGGCTGCTGCCGATCTCCGCGCTGTCGGACGGCCTGCGCAGCGTGCTCCAGCACGGGGCCGGCATGCCGTGGGGTGACCTGGGGATCCTCGCCGTGTGGGCGGTCGCCGGGCTCGCGGCGGCGGGGAAGCTCTTCCGCTGGGAGTGAGCCGCCACGATGGACCCTCGTGAAAGCGTGCACAAGCGGCGGCCTACGATGGTGCGCGTGCCCAAGCTGAATCCCGCCGACGCCGCAGCGGCCGTGCGCAACCCGCTCGCCTTCATCGCCGAACGCTGGACCCCCTCCCCCCGGACGGTCCAGCGGGCGGCCCTCGCCGCGCTCGTGATGTCGGTGGTCATCGTCGTCACCGGCGGCGCCGTACGCCTGACCGGCTCCGGTCTCGGCTGCCCGACCTGGCCCGAGTGCACCGACGGCTCGCTGACGCCGACGAACGCGCTGACCTACCACAGCGCGATCGAGTTCGGTAACCGGATGCTGACGTACGTGCTGTGCGCCGCTGTCGGCTGGGCGATCATCGCCGCCCGCTCCGAGAAGCCGTACCGGCGCAGCCTGACCCGGCTGGGCTGGGCGCAGTTCTGGCTGGTGATGGGCAACGCGATCCTCGGCGGGATCGTCGTGCTCGTGGGCCTCAACCCGTACACCGTCGCGGCCCACTTCCTGCTGGCGACGGCCCTGACCACCGTCGCCGCGGTGATGTGGCAGCGCACCCGCGAGGGCGACGGCGCGCCCCGGCCGCTGGTCGGCAAGGCCGTGCAGCAGCTGGTGTGGTTCCTGGTGGCCGCGTCCCTGCTGCTCATCGCGGTCGGCACGGTGGTGACCGGAGCCGGGCCGCACGCGGGGGACTCCAGCGAGGTCAAGCGGATCCCCATCGACTGGGAGACGGTGGCCAAGCTGCACGCGGTGCTCGCCTGGATCGTGGTGACACTGACGTTCGCGCTGTGGTTCGTGCTGAAGGCGGTGGACGCGCCGAAGGGGCCGCTCGCGCGCACGCGCGATCTGTTCCTGATCCTGCTCGGCCAGGGTGTGATCGGATACGTGCAGTACTTCACCCACCTGCCCGAGCTGCTGGTGGGCCTGCACATGTTCGGCTCGTGCCTGGTGTGGATCGGCGTCCTGCGCGTCCTGCTGTCGCTCCGCGAGCGCTCGGAGGCCACCGTGGACCTGCCCGGCCCCTCGTCCGAGGTGACGGTGGGCACGCGCGCGTGAGTCACCCGTAGGTGGTGACCAGCGTGTCGATCGCCGGGCCCAGGTACGCCCGGGTCAGCTCCGCGCGACGGTTGACCCAGTTCCCGGTGGCCAGGGCGGGGCCCTTGTCGTAACGCCGCCGGGTGATGTCCTCGACCACCTCGACAGGGGCGCCGAGGGTCGGAAGCTCGGCCAGGGCCTCCCGTTTCGAGATCAGCCGGCCGTCCCGCAGGGTCACCGTGGCGCGGGCGAAGGTCAGCAGGCCCGCGTCGACCCAGATGTCCTGCTTCCACAGCCGGGCCTTGTCGACGTTGGGCCGCCAGAAGTCGCGCTGGTCGCGTACCACGAAGGCGCGCAGCTGCCGCTCGGGCACCGGCGGCAGCAGCCCGGCCGGTGCCTCACCGTGCAGCACCCGGCCGAAGTCGTGCAGCTCGCGCCGGGTGACGGGGGTGACCGGACGGCGCAGCACATGGCGGTGCGCCCAGGTGAGGTGGGACCGGTCCGGGTCGTCCAGGGTGGCGGGGGTCAGATAGCTGCAGTGCAGCTTGGCGGCGAGCGGATCGCCGCGCAGGCGCCGGTGTGACGCCACCACCCGGCGTACGGTCGTGAGGGTCACCGGGCCCGGCAGTACGGCGATGAGGTCCAGGTCGCTGCGGCCCTCCTGGTAGTCGCCGCCGGCCAGGGAGCCATGGGCCCACACGGCTGAGGGACGAAGCGGCGTCAGGTCGGTCAGGAAGCGGGCGAGCAGGGATTCGGTGTCCGTCGGCATCCGCTCAGTCTGGTCGGTTCACCGCAGTCCGTACACCCGGCGCGCGTTGTCCGCCGCGACCAGCCGGGCCACCCGCTGGGCGTCCTCCAGGGACCATGCCCCGTCGGCGACCCAGCCGCCCAGGACCCGGGCCAGTGCCTCGCGGAACAGCCGGGCCCCGACCACGTGCAGCTCGGGCAGGCCATGGGCGCCGGTGGAGAAGAGGATCTTACCGAAGGGGGCCAGCTCCATGATCTCGGCGAGGACGGTGGCGGCCCGGGCCCCGGTACGGACGAGCGCGGCGCCGGAGTCGGTGTAGACGTGCGCGAAGACACCGGCCAGATGGGCGGCGTGCCGGTGGTACGGATAGCCGTGCAGCAGGATCAGATCGGTGCCGAGGCCGGCCGTGGCCCGCACGAAGTCGGTGAGCAGCACCGGGTCCGTACGGTCGATGCGGGAGCCGGGCTCGCCGAGTCCCGCGTGCAGTTGGAGGGGGAGTCCGGAGGCGACGGCGATCCACAGCAGGTGCCGTAGCAGCACGGGGTCGGAGAGCGCCCCGCCGACCCTGCGCCCGGCCAGCCAGCGGCCCGCCGCGCCCCGCACCTCCCCCGGCCCCGGCGGCTCGGGGGTGAGGGCGAGGCCGTGCCGGAGCCTGGCGACGGAGGTGAAGGCGACGGCGTTCGCGGCGGCGCCGTGCACGGACTCGGCGAGGTTGGCGAGGAAGGACTCGACGGTGCCGGAGGTGTCGGCGACCTGCTCCGCGAGCAGCTCCAGCCGGACGATCTCGTGGGCCTCGGCGGAACCGGCGGAGGCCAGCTCGGCGGGGCCGGTGAGGTCACCGGGCAGGCCGGTGTCGACGAGGTAGCTGGTGATACCGCTGCCCCGCAGCAGCCTGCGGCCCGCTTCCAGGACGCCCAGTTCACGGCGGCGGGCCAGATAACGGGCGGGCGGGCAGTGGGGCTCCAGTCCCAGGAGCGGTGGGCACCAGCGCCGTACGGCGAAGCCCGTTTGCGTGTCGAAGAGGGTCGTACCGGGGGCCGGGGGTCCCTCGGTACGCGCCAGTTGAGCCTCGAAGGTGCCGAGGCCCAATTCCGTCCGCAGTACGCCGTGACAGTACTGATCCACGAGGGACGGCGTTTCGATCATCCGGGGCTCCCCGTGAGGACGCGTGCTGCCTTACACGTCCTAACGGGTGAACAGGGTTCGAGGTCGCGGTTCAGCTCAGGGGGGTTGGCTGCTCGACCGTCAGCCGCCCAGCTGAATGCCCGCCATCCGCTTCCACTCGTACGTGCCCGTCTTCACCTTCGCAGCGAACTCGCCGTCGAAGGACTCGTGGACCGTGATCCCGGACTTCTGCACCGCCTGCTCGGCGATGGCGTACGTCGGGGCGACGAGGTCGCCCCAGCCGCCGTCCTCGCCGACCAGGACGATGCGGGCGCCGCGTTCGCCGATGTAGGCCACCTGGCCCTCGGCGCCGCCGTGTGCCTTGGCGAAGGCGCTGATCTGGTGGGCCAGCTTGGCCGCCTTGCGCTCGGCCTTCGGGTCAACCTGCTGCGTGTCTGCCATGGTCAGGATGCTACCCACGAGTAGATCGACTGGCGAGAGCAGGCCCCTGTGACGTACGCCCGACGGGTGTCAGTGCAGGAACGGGTCCACGGCGACCGCGACGAAGAGGATCGACACGTAGGTGATCGACCAGTGGAAGAGCCGCATCTCCTTCAGCTTCGCACCGGTCACCTCGGCCTTGGCCCGGTTCTGCAGGCCGTGCGCCTCCCAGAGCCAGAAGCCGCCGGCCGCGAGGGCGACCACCGTGTAGAACCAGCCGGTGTAGCCGAGCGGGGTGAGGAGCAGGGAGACCGCGACCATCACCCAGCTGTAGATGACGATCTGCCGGGCGACGACCTTGTTGGAGGCGATGACCGGGAGCATCGGCACGCCCACGCGCGCGTAGTCCTCCTTGACCTTCATGGACAGCGGCCAGTAGTGCGGCGGGGTCCAGAAGAACATGACGAGGAAGAGGATGACCGGCGCCCAGGACATCGAGTTCGTGACCGAGGACCAGCCGATCAGCACCGGCAGGCAGCCGGCGATGCCGCCCCACACGATGTTCTGCGACGTGCGCCGCTTGAGGATCATCGTGTAGACGACGACGTAGAAGAGGAGTGCTCCGAGGGAGAGCCAGGCGCTCAGCCAGTTGACGGTGAGACCGAACAGCAGCGTCGAGACGACCGCGAGGGTGATGCCGAAGGCCAGGCACTCGCGCGGGCTGACCATGCCGGTGACGAGGGGCCGCTGCGAGGTGCGGTCCATCAGGGCGTCGATGTCCCGGTCGATGTACATGTTCAGCGCGTTGGCGCCGCCCGCCGAGAGGTAGCCGCCGACGCAGGTCAGCAGGACCAGTTTCAGGTCCGGCACGCCCTTCTGCGCCAGGAACATCACCGGAACGGTGGTGATGAGCAGCAGCTCGATGATCCGCGGCTTGGTCAGAGCCACGAACGCCTTGACACGGGCCCCGAACGGCCGGTGAACCGGGCCCTGGCTCGCACCACCCAGCACGCCCGCTGGACGTGATTCGACGGCCGTCACGCACACCCCTGACAGAGACATCCCAGCAAGCCTCCCCGTGTGAAGTCCCGGTAAAGGCTCGCGCGTACCACGCCACTTTAGACGTTGCCCATACCCCGGCCTTCGCGGGGGTGGGGTCGTGTTGGCGGGCCCCCGGACGAGGACCGCCGGAGGACCCCTGGAGGACCCCCATAAGAGATGACCCACCCCTCGATTGAGCGCTCACATGACCGCCTCCGTATTCATGTGCCAAATGCCATGTCGGCCAGTCGGGAGGCGGATCGCGCGAAGTCCCGGCAGTCTGGAAACACTCGAAAAAACGCACGTCCTTACGGGGGTAGGCTCGGCAGCGGCCGGCGGGCACAGGCACGCCGGCGGCCGGGTGGGCACGTGCCCCGAAGACCGGCCGACCGACATGTGGAGAGGAGCCCTGACCCAGGGTGAGCACCAAGCCGACCACCACAGACCTTGAGTGGACCGACCTGGACCAGCGGGCCGTGGACACCGCCCGTGTCCTGGCCGCCGACGCCGTACAGAAGGTCGGCAACGGCCATCCCGGTACGGCGATGAGCCTGGCTCCGGCCGCCTACACCCTCTTCCAGAAGGTGATGCGGCACGACCCCGCCGACCCCGACTGGGTCGGACGCGACCGCTTCGTGCTGTCCGCCGGTCACTCGTCCCTGACCCTCTACACCCAGCTGTACCTGGCCGGCTTCGGCCTGGAGCTGGACGACCTGAAGGCCTTCCGGACGTGGGGTTCGAAGACCCCCGGCCACCCGGAGTACGGGCACACCAAGGGCGTGGAGACCACGACCGGCCCGCTGGGCCAGGGTGTCGCCAACGCGGTGGGCATGGCGATGGCCGCCCGCTACGAGCGCGGTCTGTTCGACCCACAGGCCCCGCAGGGCGAGTCGCCCTTCGACCACTTCGTGTACTGCATCGCCGGTGACGGCTGCCTCCAGGAGGGCATCTCCGCCGAGGCGTCCTCGCTGGCCGGCCACCAGAAACTCGGCAACCTGATCCTGCTCTGGGACGACAACCACATCTCGATCGAGGGCGACACCGAGACGGCCGTCTCCGAGGACACCGTCAAGCGCTACGAGGCCTACGGCTGGCATGTGCAGCGCGTCGAGGCCCAGGACAACGGCGACCTGGACCCGGCCGCCATCTACGACGCCGTCCAGAAGGCCAAGGCCGTCACGGACAAGCCGTCGTTCATCGCGATGCGCTCGATCATCGCCTGGCCGGCCCCGAACGCGCAGAACACCGAGGCCGCGCACGGCTCGGCGCTGGGCGACGAGGAGGTCGCGGCCACCAAGCGCGTCCTCGGCTTCGACCCGGAGCAGACCTTCGAGGTCGCCGACGAGGTCATCGCCCACACCCGCAAGGCGCTGGAGCGCGGCGCGCAGGCCAAGGCCGAGTGGGAGAAGTCCCTCCAGGTGTGGCGCGACGAGAACGCCGAGCGCGCCGCCGAGTTCGACCGCATCAGCAAGGGCGAGCTGCCCGCCGGCTGGGAGGAGAAGCTCCCGGTCTTCGAGCCGGGCAAGGGTGTCGCGACGCGTGCCGCCTCCGGCAAGGTGCTGCAGGCGCTCGGCGCGGTCATCCCGGAGCTGTGGGGCGGTTCGGCCGACCTCGCCGGGTCGAACAACACGACCATCGACAAGGACAGCTCCTTCCTGCCCGAGGGCAACCCGCTGCCGGAGGCCAACCCCTACGGCCGCACCATCCACTTCGGCATCCGTGAGCACTCCATGGGCGCCGAGATGAACGGCATCGCCCTGCACGGCCACACCCGTGTCTACGGCGGCACGTTCCTCGTCTTCTCCGACTACATGCGTAACGCGGTGCGCCTGTCGGCCCTGATGCACCTGCCGGTGACGTTCGTGTGGACGCACGACTCCATCGGCCTCGGCGAGGACGGCCCGACCCACCAGCCGGTCGAGCACCTGGCCTCGCTGCGCGCCATCCCGGGCCTGAACATCGTCCGCCCGGCCGACGCCAACGAGACCGCGATCGCCTGGCGCGAGATCCTCAAGCGCTACACCAAGGAGTTCGGCAAGGGCCAGCCGCACGGCTTCGCCCTCACCCGCCAGGGCGTGCCGACGTACGAGCCCAACGAGGATGCCGCGCGCGGCGGTTACGTGCTGTTCGAGGCCGAGGGCGGCGAACCGCAGGTGATCCTGATCGCCACCGGTTCCGAGGTGCACGTGGCCGTCGAGGCGCGTGAGCAGCTCCAGGCGGAGGGCGTCCCGACGCGGGTCGTGTCGATGCCGTCCGTGGAGTGGTTCGAGGAGCAGGACCAGGGGTACCGGGACTCCGTGCTCCCGCCGTCGGTCAAGGCCCGGGTCGCGGTCGAGGCGGGTATCGGACTGACCTGGCACAAGTACGTCGGGGACGCCGGCCGCATCGTTTCCCTGGAGCACTTCGGTGCTTCCGCGGACGGCAAGGTGCTCTTCCGCGAATTCGGTTTCACGCCTGAGAACGTGGCCGCCAAGGCCCGGGAATCCATCGCCGCCGCCCAGCGCTGACGCTCATATACGACACGTAGGAGATGTAATTCCATGACAGACGCACTCAAGCGCCTCTCCGACGAAGGCGTCGCGATCTGGCTGGACGACCTGTCGCGCAAGCGGATCACGTCCGGCAACCTCGCCGAGCTGATCGACCAGCAGCACGTCGTGGGCGTCACCACCAACCCGACGATCTTCCAGAAGGCGATCAGCGGCGGCGACGGCTACGAGCAGCAGGTCGCCGACCTCGCCGCCCGCAAGGTCACCGTCGAAGAGGCCATCCGCATGATCACCACGGCGGACGTCCGCGACGCCGCCGACATCCTGCGCCCCGTCTTCGACGCCACCGGGGGCCAGGACGGCCGGGTGTCGATCGAGGTCGACCCGCGCCTCGCCCACAACACCAGGGCCACCGTCGCCGAGGCCAAGCAGCTGGCCTGGCTGGTGGACCGCCCCAACACCCTGATCAAGATCCCGGCCACCCAGGCGGGTCTGCCGGCGATCACCGAGGTCATCGGCCTCGGCATCAGCGTCAACGTCACGCTGATCTTCTCCCTGGAGCGGTACCGGGCCGTCATGGACGCCTACCTCTCCGGTCTGGAGAAGGCGAAGGAGCGGGGCCTGGACCTGTCGCTCATCCGTTCCGTGGCGTCGTTCTTCGTGTCCCGCGTGGACACCGAGATCGACAAGCGCCTGGACGCCCTCGGCACCGACGAGGCCAAGGCGCTGCGCGGCAAGGCCGCCATCGCCAACGCGCGCCTCGCCTACCAGGCGTACGAGGAGGTCTTCTCCTCCGACCGCTGGACGGCGCTGGAGAGCGCGGGCGCCAACAAGCAGCGTCCGCTGTGGGCGTCGACCGGTGTGAAGGACCCGGCGTACCAGGACACGATGTACGTCACCGACCTGGTCGCGCCGAACACGGTCAACACCATGCCGGAGGCCACCCTGGAGGCCACCGAGGACCACGGCGAGATCACCGGCGACACCATCACCGGTACCTACGAGCAGGCCCGCGCCGACCTCGACGCGGTCGAGAAGCTCGGGATCTCGTACGACGACGTGGTCCAGGTACTGGAGGACGAGGGCGTCGAGAAGTTCGCGGCGTCCTGGAACGACCTGCTGAAGTCGACCGAGGCGGAACTCAAGCGCCTCACCCCCTCGGAGGGCTGATTTGTCACCCCTTGTCGGTTCCGGAGCCAACCCGCTTCGTGACCCGGCCGACCGACGGCTCCCGCGTATCGCGGGGCCGTCGGGTCTGGTCATCTTCGGCGTCACGGGCGACCTGTCGCGCAAGAAGCTGATGCCCGCGGTGTACGACCTCGCCAACCGGGGTCTGCTGCCGCCGGGCTTCTCGCTGGTGGGCTTCGCCCGCCGCGAATGGGAGAACGAGGACTTCGCCCAGGAGGTCCACGACGCCGTCAAGGCGCACGCCCGTACGCCGTTCCGTGAGGAGGTCTGGCAGCAGCTCATCCAGGGGATGCGCTTCGTCCAGGGCACCTTCGACGACGACGACGCGTTCGAGCGGCTGCGCGCCACCATCGAGGAGCTGGACAAGGCCCAGGGCACGGGCGGCAACTTCGCCTTCTATCTGTCGGTGCCGCCGCGCTCCTTCCCCGTCGTCATCCAGCAGCTGAAGAAGCACGGGCTGGCCGAGCAGTCGGGCGGTTCCTGGCGGCGCGCGGTCATCGAGAAGCCGTTCGGACACGACCTGAAGTCGGCCGAGGAGCTGAACAAGGTCGTGCACGAGGTGTTCGAGCCGGACCAGGTGTTCCGGATCGACCACTACCTCGGCAAGGAGACCGTCCAGAACATCCTGGCGCTGCGCTTCGCCAACACCATGTTCGAGCCGATCTGGAACCGGTCCTTCGTGGACCATGTGCAGATCACCATGGCCGAGGACATCGGCATCGGCGGCCGCGCCGGCTACTACGACGGCATCGGCGCCGCCCGTGACGTCATCCAGAACCACCTGCTCCAGCTCATGGCCCTCACGGCCATGGAGGAGCCCGCCTCCTTCGACGCGTCCGCGCTGGCCGCGGAGAAGGAGAAGGTGCTCGGCGCCGTACGGCTGCCGAAGGACCTGGGCGCCTCGACCGTACGCGGGCAGTACGCGGCCGGCTGGCAGGGTGGCGAGAAGGTCATCGGCTACCTCGAAGAGGACGGCATCGACGGCAAGTCGAAGACCGACACCTACGCCGCGATCAAACTGGAGATCGACAACCGCCGCTGGGCGGGCGTCCCCTTCTATCTGCGCACCGGCAAGCGCCTCGGCCGGCG
This sequence comes from Streptomyces sp. NPDC020192, assembly GCF_044388685.1. NCBI lineage: Bacteria > Bacillati > Actinomycetota > Actinomycetes > Kitasatosporales > Streptomycetaceae > Streptomyces > Streptomyces sp. NPDC020192. The sequence goes on from NZ_JBIRXG010000001.1 coordinate 171,416, forward strand.
GGTGACGGAGATCGCGGTCGTCTTCCAGCGGGCCCCGCACTCCCCCTTCGACACGACGGCCACGGAGGAGCTGGGCCAGAACGCGATCGTCATCCGCGTCCAGCCCGACGAGGGCGTCACCGTGCGCTTCGGTTCCAAGGTGCCGGGCACCTCGATGGAGATCCGGGACGTCTCCATGGACTTCGCCTACGGCGAGTCCTTCACGGAGTCCAGCCCGGAGGCGTACGAGCGGCTCATCCTGGACGTGCTGCTGGGCGATGCCAACCTCTTCCCGCGCACGGAGGAGGTCGAGCTGTCCTGGAAGATCCTCGACCCGATCGAGGAGTACTGGGACAAGCACGGCAGGCCCGCGCAGTACGGTTCGGGCACGTGGGGCCCCGCCGAGGCGGACGAGATGCTCGCACGAGACGGACGGAGCTGGCGCCGGCCATGAAGATAGACCTGACCGACACCACCTCCGGCGACATCAACAAGGCGCTCGTCCAGGGCCGCCGGGCCATCGGTACCCCGGCCGTGGGCATGGTCCTGACCCTCGTCATCGTCACCGACGAGGAGAACGCCTACGACGCCCTGAAGGCGGCCAACGACGCCTCGCGCGAGCACCCTTCGCGCACGCTGGTGGTCATCAAGCGCGTCTCGCGCACCCCGCGCGACCGTACGACGTCCCGGCTGGACGCCGAGGTGCGGGTGGGCGCGGACGCGGGCACCGGCGAGACGGTCGTGCTGCGGCTCCACGGCGAGGTCGTCGACCACGCCGACTCGGTGGTGCTGCCGCTGCTGCTGCCGGACGCCCCGGTCGTGGTGTGGTGGCCGGTGAACGCCCCGGTGGACCCGGCGAAGGACCCGCTGGGCGCGCTCGCCCAGCGCCGGGTCACCGACACCCATGCCGCCGAGCAGCCGGTGCGGGAGCTGTCGGCCCGCGCCGAGGCCTACACGCCCGGTGACACCGACCTGTCCTGGACCCGGATCACGCCGTGGCGTTCGATGCTCGCGGCGGCCCTGGACCAGGTCACCTGCGAGGTGAGCGGCGTCGAGGTGGAGGGCGAGGAGTTCAACCCGAGCTGTGAGCTGCTGGCGATGTGGCTCGCGGACCGGCTGGACGTCCCCGTCAGGCGCTCTCTGTCGTCCGGCCCGGGTCTGACGGCCGTCCGCATCGACACCACCTGCGGCCCGATCGTCCTGGACCGCGCGGACGGCTCGCTGGCCACGCTGTCCATCGAGGGCCAGCCGGCCCGCGCGGTGGCGCTGAAGCGGCGGGAGACCGCCGAGCTGATCGCGGAGGAGCTGCGCCGGCTCGACCCGGACGACACCTACGCGTCGGCACTGCGCTACGGCGTGGAGCGGCTGAACACGGTTCCGGAACCCGCGGTGGCCGTGCCGGAGCCGGTGGAGGAAGCGGCCAAGGCGCCCACGAAGAAGGCGGCGGCCAAGACCGCCAAGAAGGCTCCGGCACGGAAGGCGGCGGCGAAGTGAGCACCCCGCAGCTGGTCGTCCACCGCGACAAGGAGCTGATGGCGCAGGCCGCCGCGGCCCGCCTCATCACGAAGATCGTGGACGCGCAGGCCTCCCGGGGCAGCGCGTCCGTGGTCCTCACCGGCGGCCGCAACGGCAACGGCCTGCTGGCCGCGCTCGCGGCGGCGCCCGCGCGGGACGCCATCGACTGGGGCCGCCTCGACCTGTGGTGGGGCGACGAGCGCTACCTCCCCGAGGGCGACCCCGAGCGCAATGTCACGCAGGCCCGCGAGGCCCTGCTGGACTCCGTCCCCCTGGACCCGGAGCGCGTGCACGCCATGCCCGCCTCCGACGGCCCGTACGGTACGGACGTCGACGCGGCGGCCGAGGCGTACGCGGCGGCGCTGGCGAAGGCGTCCGGGCCGGAGAACCACGGCTCGGTGCCCACCTTCGACGTGCTCATGCTGGGCGTCGGCCCGGACACCCATGTGGCCTCGCTCTTCCCGGAGCTGCCGGCCGTACGGGAGACCGAGCGCACGGTGGTCGGCGTGCACGGCGCGCCCAAGCCGCCGCCGACCCGGATCAGCCTGACCCTGCCCGCGATCCGCGCGGCCCGCGAGGTGTGGCTGCTCGCGGCCGGCGAGGACAAGGCGGAGGCCGCCGCCATCGCCCTGTCGGGCGCGGGCGAGATCCAGGCCCCGGCGGCGGGCGCGTACGGCAGACAGCGCACGCTGTGGCTGCTGGACGCCGCGGCGGCTTCGCAGCTGCCTCGGTCGCTGTATCCGCCGTCGTCGCCGTGAGCCCAGCGGGCTCGGTCACTTGACCGAGCCCGCCATCACGCCCTGCACAAAATGCCGCTGGAAGGCGAAGAACACCACCACCGGCACGATCAGGGACAGGAACGCGCCCGGGGCCAGGACGTCGATGTTGCTGCCGAACTGGCGGATCTGGGACTGGAGTTCCACGGTCAGCGGCTGAGAGGAGCTGTCGGCGAAGAGCAGGGCGACCAGCATGTCGTTCCAGACCCACAGGAACTGGAAGATCGCTAGCGAGGCGATCGCCGGACGCCCGACCGGCAGCACCAGCCGGGTGAAGATGCGCCACTCGCTTCCGCCGTCCATCCGCGCCGCCTCCAGCATCTCCTTCGGCATCTCCGCGAAGTAGTTGCGCAGCAGGAACACCGCGAAGGGCAGGCCGTAGGCGACGTGGAAGAGGACGACTCCAGGGATCGTGCCGAACAGGCCCAGCGTGCCGAAGAGTTTGGCCACCGGCAGCAGGCCGATCTGCACCGGCACCACCAACAGGGCCACCACCAGCAGGAAGAGCGGCTCCCTGAGCGGGAAGTCCAGCCAGGCGAAGGCGTATCCGGCGAGCGCGGCGATGACGACGACGAGCGTGGTCGCCGGCACCGAGATCAGCACCGTGTTCCAGAAGGCCTGGGACATGCCGGAGTTCTTCAGCAGCGCCGAGTAGTTGTCGAAGGACAGCCTGCCGGGACTCGTCAGGGCCGTCCACCAGCCGCCCTTCGCGGTGTCCTGGGACGACCGCAGCGAGGACACGAACAGTCCCGCCAGCGGTGTCAGCCAGACCAGGCCGATCACCACCAGGAAGGCCTGGACCAGCCCGTTGCCGAGCCCCCTCCTGATCGCGTTCATCGCTGACTCCTCATCGTTGACTGTTGCGGAAACGGCGGACGTTGAAGACCATCGCGGGGATGACCAGAAGCAGGAGCAGGACGCCCAGGGCGCTGCCGAGACCCTGGTTGTTGCCGCCGCCGAAGGACACGAGCCACATCTGGGTCGCGAGGACGGTGGCATCCTCCTGCACCGGTCCGGGCGCGATGATGTAGACGAGGTCGAAGACCTTCATCACGTTGATCACCAGGGTCACGAAGACAACCGTCAGCACGGGGGCCAGCAGCGGGACGGTGATCCGGCGGAAGATCTGCCACTCGTTGGCGCCGTCCATCCGGGCCGCCTCCAGTGTGTCCCGAGGCAGGGTGGAGAGCCCCGCGCCGATCAGCACCATCGCGAAGCCGGTCCAGATCCACAGGTACGCACCGATGATCGCCGGTGTGACGAGGGCCGGGCCGAGCCAGGAGACGCCCTGGTAGGGCTGGGCGAAGTTGGACTCCGGTAGCTTCACCGTGTACGAGCCCGCGCGCAGCCCGGAGAAGCGGAAGGATCCGTCGGCGGCGGTCGTGGCGCCGGCGACCGTCCTGCCGTCGCGCACCGCCTTGACCGTCATCCCGGGCAGGCCGCTCTCCTTCGGGTCGACCTTGCCCGGACGGCCGCCCCCGCCGGGGGTGAAGTCCAGGTAGACCACTCCGCTCAGTTCACCGGGAGCGGCCTTCTGCGCGGCCGCCTGGTACGCGGGTGAGGCGTTCTTCGGCAGGTCCCCCGGCAGGACGCCGACCATCGGGAGCGTCACCACGTGGCCGGTGGAGGCGGTCGTACGGTACGAGCCGTCCCGGTCCTGGGTCAGCAGGCCCGCACGCCCGCGGGCCGTCGGGTACGCCGACGTCCCCTGGAAGGCGTCGTGGACGGAGACGACGGCCGCGTTCAGCACGCCCTTGTTCGGGTCCTCGTCGTAGGCGAGGCGGAAGATGATGCCGGCGGCGAGGAAGGACACCGCCATCGGCATGAAGAGCAGCAGCTTGAAGGCGGTGGCCCAGCGGACCTTCTCCACGAGCACGGCCAGGATCAGGCCGAGCCCGGTCAGCAGGGCCGGGGCCACGACGACCCAGATGGCCGTGTTGCGGATGGCCTTCAGGGTGGCCGGGTCGCGGAACATCTCGGCGTAGTTGCCGGCGCCGACGAACCGGGTGCCGGAGGCGTCGAAGAAGCTGCGGCCGACGGAGAACAGCACCGGGTAGACGACGAGCGCGCCGAGCAGGAGCAGCGCCGGGAAGACGAAGAGCAGGGCGATCAGCCGGGCGCGCCGCCGGCCGCGGCGCCCGCGCGCCACGCCGGCGGCCCGCGGGCCCGCCTGCTGTTTCACGAGAGTGGTGGCGGTCATGATGTGCTGCCGCTCAGTTCCGGTAGGCCTTGGCCGCCGCGGCTTCGAGCCGGTCCGCGGTGCCCTTGGGGTCCGACGGGTCGCGCAGGAAGTCCTGGAGGAGCTTCCACTCCCCCGCGCCCTTGGTGCCGCCGAAGGCGGCGGGCGCCTGGTCGGACATGTCGAAGCGGACCGAATCGCCCGCGTCGACAAGGGACTTGGCGGTGGCCCGGGTGACGTCGTCGCCGTACGCCGAGAAGTCGAGCTTCTTGTTCGGGGACAGGAAGCCGCCCGCTTTCGCCCAGACGGCCGCCGCCTCGGGGGTGGCCAGGTACTCCAGGAGCTTCATGCCGGCCGTGGCGTTCTTGCCGTCCTTGAGGACGACCGCCGCGTCACCGCCGCTGACCACGGGTGCCGTGCCGCCGTCGACCGCCGGGAAGGGGAAGAAGTTCGCGTCCTTGCCGATGGTCTTCCCGAACTGGTCGTGGGCGACGCCCGCCACGAAGTCGCCCTCGTAGACCATGCCGGCCTCGGGCTTGGGTCCGAACACCTTCTCCACCGAGCCGGGGAAGTCGGTGTTCAAGGCCTCCTTCTGGCCTCCCGCGATGAGCTGCTTGTCCTTGAACAGCTTGCCGAGGGTGGTGAGCCCCTTCACGACGGAGGGGTCGGTCCACTTGAGCTTGTGGACGGCGAGGGCGTCGTACTTCTGGGGTCCGGCCTGGGAGAGGTAGATGTTCTCGAACCAGTCGGTGAGGGTCCAGCCGTCCTCACCGGCGACGGAGAAGGCGGCGAGCCCGGAGTCGGAGACGGTGTGCCCGGCCTTCAGCATCTCGTCGTACGTCGTCGGCGGCTTGACCCCGGCCTGGGCGAGCGCGCCGGGGCTGTACCAGACGGTGGACTTGTGGGCGGCCTTGAAGTAGAGGCCGTACAGGGTGCCGTCGACGCTGCCGTACTTCCGCCACACGGGCGCGTAGTCGGCATCGATGGTCTGCTGGGCGGTCGGCGACAGCGGCTTGAGCCAGCCCTTGTTCGCGAACTGCTGGAGGACGCCGACCTGCGGGACCATCACGACGTCGGGGGCGTTGCCGCCCTCGATCTTGCTGCCGACGACGGTGGAGACGTTGTCGCCGGTGGACACGAACTGGGTCCTGGCGCCGGTCTTCGCGGTGAACGCGTCCAGCACCTTCTGGAAGTTCTTCTGCTCAGCTCCGGACCAGACGCCGGCCACGGTGACGGTCTGGCCGCTGAGCGACTTGTCACCGCCGCCGGCCGAGACCGGTCCGCCACCACAGGCGGTGGCGCCGAGCGCGAGGGCGAGGGCTGTGCAGCTGGTGAGCAGGGTCGTACGTCGTCGCATCATCGTCGATGTCCCTTCGAGGAGTTCACCGGGGCGGGTGTCAGAGGTCGTTCAGCCACCAGGCCGCCGTGGAGCCGGGCAGGACGCCGGGCGGGCAGGGGCCGCTGGACAGCAGGGGGGTGCCGGAGACCGGCGCGGGGGTGGGGGCCGTGCTGAAGTTGACGGCGCAGACGAGGTCGTCACCGCGGGCGAAGGCGAGGACGCCGGGCGGGGTGTCCAGCCAGCTCAGCGATCCCTCGCCCAACTGGGGCAGGGACTGCCGCAGTTGGAGGCCGTCGCGGTACAGGTGCCAGAAGGAACGGGTGTCGGCGAGGGCGCGGTCGGTGGCGTACTCGGCGAAGTAGTCGGGCTGCGGCAGCCAGGGCCGGGCGCCCTCCGCACCGGAGGTGAAGCCGAACGGCGAGGCCTGCCCGGACCAGGGCAGCGGCACCCGGCAGCCGTCGCGGATGCGGGCGCGGCTGCCGGTACGGCGGAAGATCGGGTCGGTGAGCACGTCGTCGGGCAGGTCGACGACCTCGGGCAGGCCGAGTTCCTCGCCCTGGTAGATGTACGCGGCTCCGGGCAGCGCCAGCATCAGCAGCGCGGCGGCGCGGGCGCGGGCGGCGCCGAGGCCGCTGCCCTGCGGAGCGGGTTCGCCGTAGCGGGTGACGGTGCGGACCTGGTCGTGGTTGTTGAGGACCCAGGTGACCGTGGAGCCGGTGCCGGCGATGTCCTGCATGGCCTCGGAGATGACCTTGCGGAAGGCGTCGGCGTCCCAGGGGGCGCTGAGCAGGTCGAAGAAGAAGGCCTGGTGGAGTTCGTCCGGGCGGACGTAGAGGGCGTGTTCGCGGGCGGTGGGCACGGAGACCTCGCCGACGAGGAGGCGTTCGCGGCCGTCGCGTTCGCGGTACTCCTCGCATATCGCGCGCCAGCGCCGCCATATGCCGTGCACCTCGGGCTGGTTCCAGGCGAGCGGGTTGACCGAGTCGCGGGTACGGGCGTCGGCCTCGGGGTCGTCGGAGTCGGGCAGTTCGGGGTGCTTGAAAAGGCCGGCGGAGACGTCGATGCGGAAGCCGTCCACGCCCCGGTCGAGCCAGAAGCGCAGGGTCCGGTCGAACTCGGCGGGGATCTCGGGGTCGCGCCAGTTCCAGTCGGGCTGTTCGGGCGTGAACATGTGCAGGTACCACTGGCCGTCGCCGACCCTGGTCCAGGCGGGGCCGCCGAACATCGCGTGCCAGTTGTTGGGCGGCTCGGCGCCGTCCGGGCCACGACCGTCGGCGAAGTGGAAGCGGGCGCGGGCCGGGCTGCCGGGTGCGCTGTCCAGGGCCTCGCGGAACCAGGGGTGCTCGCTGGAGCAGTGGTTGGGGACGATGTCGAGGAGCACCTTGATGCCGAGCCGGTGGGCGGCCGCCATCAGCAGGTCGAACTCGGCGAGGTCGCCGAAGAGCGGGTCGACACCGCGGTAGTCGGCCACGTCGTAGCCGTGGTCGTGCTGCGGTGACGGGTAGAACGGACTCAGCCAGATGCCGTCGACGCCGAGCTTCTTCAGATACGGCAGCCCCGCGCGAACCCCGGCGAGATCGCCGATGCCGTCACCGGTGCTGTCCAGAAAGCTGCGGACGTAGACCTGGTAGATCACCGCGTCACGCCACCAGCCGTACTTACTCAACATGCATGCATGTTAGGTAGGCATCTCACAAGGGTGTCAACGAAAAGAACAGAAGCTACCGAGCAGTTGGGGTTACAAATACGGACTTATATGTGCATCCTGAGAACAGATGAGACGTCCGCGTTACTTAACAAGTAACTAGTGGGAGGCTTCCGGGGAGCTATCGACGGGCGATGGCGTCGAGTTCGCGCGCCAGCCGTCGCACGGCCTGCTCGGGCGTCTCCCGCCCGGTCAGCACGCCGTACACCACCGCCTGCACCACCAGGCTGACCTGGTCGTAGTGCGCACTCTTGGGACGCAGTGCGGCGGTGAGCACGGCGGTGCGCAGGGTCGGCAGATAGGGGAACTGCCGGATCAGCGCGGGATCCTGGTACAGCGCGGCGCGTACGGGCGGCAACGCGCCCTGGACGAGCACCCGGCGCTGGACCTGCGCGCTGGTGAGGTAGGCGATCAGGCGCGCGGCGGAATCGGGGTGCCGGGCACGGGAGTTGACCGCGAGGTTGGAGCCGCCGAGGACGCTCGTCCCCGGCCCGTCGGGCCCGGGCAGCGGTACGGCACCGATCCTGCCGGCGACCTTGGAGCCCTTGGCGGAGGCGACGGCGTAGGCGTAGGGCCAGTTGCGCAGGAAGAGCAGCCCGCCGTCCTGGAAGGCCTGCTTGGACTCCTCCTCCTTCCAGGTCAGCGCCGCCTTCGGGATCCAGCCCTCGCGGATGCCGCGGGCGAGGAAGCCGATACCCTCACGGGCGGCGGCCGAGTCGACGGTGACCCGGGTGCCCTCGTCGCCGAGGATGCTGCCGCCCGCCGAGTACACGGCCTCGGCCGCGTTGACGGTGAGGCCCTCGTAGAGCAGGAACTGGCCCGCATAGCCGTCGAGGTGGTACTTCGGCGCGATGGCCTTCGCGTCGTGCTCCAGCTCGGCCCAGGTGCGCGGTGGCGGGACGCCCTCCTTGGCGAGGACGTCCTTGCGATAGAGGAGAAGTCCGGCGTTCGTGACGTACGGGACCGCGTACAGGCGTCCGTCGTAGGTCGCCGTGTCCACGACCGGGGGCAGAAAGCTCTTCAGCGGGAAGCGGCCCGGGGGCAGCGGGCGGATCCAGCCGGCCGCCGCGAACTCCGAGGTCCAGTTGACGTCGATGTTGAGGACGTCGAAGCGGCTCCGATCGCCGCCGCGCAGGTCGGTCGTCATCTGCGCATAGGTCTCGTCGGCGGAGTCCGGCAGCTCGACGAGGGTGACCTTCTCGCCGGGGTGGGTGCGGTTCCAGCCCTGGAGCAGCGGGCCGAGATAGCCGGTGAGGTCGCCGGCGGTGGCCAGGGTGAGCGGACCCCGGCCGCTGCCCGCGCCCTCGTCGGCGCGGGCGCCGGAGGTGACGTACCCGGCCATGATCACGACGAGAACGAGGAGGCCCCTACCGGCGGCGCGTATCCACCGCATAGGTTCCTCCTTGCACACCCGGCTCCGGGCACCCTCGCCCGGATCAGAGGCCATGTATACCTGTTAGGTATGCGGGATACTAGGGCCTGGAGCACATGGTGACAGGACAGGAGGACAGCACGAGTGCGCCTTGCCCTCCTGGCACTCCTCGCCCGCGGCCCGGCCCACGGCTATGAGCTGAAGCAGGACCTTGAGCAACTGCTGGGCTCCGCGTACCCTCAGCCGAACGTCGGCCAGATCTACGTCACCCTCGGCCGCCTGGAGAAGTCCGGGCTGATCGAGGGCGAGGACGTCGAGCAGTCCAGCCGGCCCAACAAGAAGGTCTACCACCTCACCGACGCCGGGCGGGAGGCGCTGCACGCCTGGTTCGAGGAGACCGAGGACGAGCCGCGGGTCCGGGACGAGTTCTTCATGAAGCTGGCCCTCGCCTCGCAGACCGGTCTCGCCGACCAGATCGCCCTCATCAACAAGCAGCGGCGCCAGTACCTCAACACCATGCGCAACCTGTCGAAACTGGCCGCGGCCGAGAGCCGGGACAACCGAATCGCCCAGCTGCTGATCGAGGGCGCGATGCTGCATCTCCAAGCCGACCTCGACTGGCTGGAGCGGTGCCAGGAGGAACTGGAATGAGCGAGGACACTGTTCCGGTCCTCCGGGCGGAGGGCCTGGTCAAGACCCACCAGGGCGAGGGCGCGCCCGCGCACGCCGTCCGCGGGGTCGGCCTGAGCGTGGCCCGGGGCGAGTTCGTGGCGATCACCGGCCCGTCCGGTGCCGGGAAGTCGACGCTGCTGCATCTGCTCGGCGGGCTGCAGCGGCCGGACGAGGGCAGCATCTGGCTGGACGGCCGGTGCGCGGACTCCTTCAGCGAGGCGCGCTGGGCGGTGGAGCGGAGGAAGGCCATCGGGTTCGTCTTCCAGTTCTTCAACCTGGTGTCGAACCTGTCCGTCGCCGACAACGTCGAACTGCCCGCCCTGCTGGCCGGTGTCCCGCCGAAACAGGCCCGTGCCGAGCGCGAGACGCTGCTGGCCGAGTTGGGCCTCGCCGGCAAGGAGCGCAGCATGCCGGGCGAGTTGTCCGGTGGTGAGCAGCAGCGGGTCGCCCTCGCCCGGGCCCTGGTCAACCATCCCCCGTTGCTGCTGGCCGACGAGCCCGCGGGCAGCCTGGACAGCAAGGGCACGCGCGAGGTGATGCGGCTGCTGTCGCGCTTCCACGGACGCGGCCAGACGATCGTGCTGGTCACGCATGACGCCCGGCTGGCGAGCGCGGCCGACCGGGTGATCAGCTTCTTCGACGGCCGAATAGCGGACGATGCCGCGCTGGGCGGAGCCCCGCCGCGCCGCGCCGGTATCTCCGGTGTGCTGGAGCTGAAGGACTGACCGTGCGGGCCACTCTGCGCTGGGCGCACTCCGATCTGCGTACGCATCGCGGCGAGGCGCTGTTCCTCGTGCTGGCCACCGCCGGTATCGTCGCCTCGCTGCTCCTGGCCGCCGCCCTGTTCGGCTATGCGACCAACCCCTGGCAGCGGACCTTCGCCGAGGCGCGCGGGGCGCATGTGTGGATCCACACCTCGGCGTCCGCGGACACCGGCAAGCTTGTCCGGCTGGACGGCGTCGCGTCCGTCGCCGGTCCCTATCGCACCGAGTCCGTCACCGTCGCCTCGCGCGGCACCCGCGCCTCCGTGGAGCTGCGCGGCACCCCGCAGCCGCCCCCGGTCGGACGGCCGCTGCTCACCGCGGGGCACTGGCTGGATCCGGCCGAGCCGGACGGCGTGGTGCTGGAGAGCGGCCTGGCCCGCGCCCTGCTGGCCGAGCCCGGAGACACCCTGGCGCTGCCCGGCACCGCACGCACCCTGACCGTCGAGGGCATCGCCGACAGCGCCGAGCCCGCCTACAGCCCCGGTGAGCAGCCCGGCCTGGTCTGGGCGCTGCCGTCCGCGGTCCGGGTGCCCGGCGGCCAGGTCATCGGGCTGCGGCTCGGCGACCCGGCCGACACGGACTACGCGGTGCAGCGCGCCGTCACCGTGCTCGGCGCGGGCGCGGTCGGCCAGGTCTCCACCTGGCAGCAGGCGCGCGCCGCGGCACAGGGCGACAACCGGCTGCTCGGGCAGGTGCTCGGTCTGTTCGGGCTCGGCGCGCTGATCGCCGCCGGACTCGCCGTGCACGGGGCGATCGCCACCCGGATCCGCGGCCATCTGCGGGACCTTTCGGTGCTGAAGGCAATCGGCTTCACCCCCGGCCAGGTCGTACGGATCTTCCTGCTCCAGCACCTCGCCTACGCCCTGCTCGGCGCCGTGGCCGCCGCCGCGCTCACCGAGACGCTGGGCAGCCGGATCCCCGGGCGGCTCGGCGACGCCGTGGGCGTGTGGCAGGGGTTGCCGGGGCACACCGTGACGCTGCTGGTGGTGCCCGTGGGCGCGGTGCTGTTCATCGGCCTGACCACCGGCCTCGCGGCCTGGCGGGCCGGCCGGGTGCCACCGGTCCCGGTGCCGCGCCCGGCCGCGGGGGCGGGCGGCCGGCTCACCGGCCCGGCCCGGCGGGCACTCGGGCTGCGGCTGCCGGCCGCGCTGGTCCTCGGCTGCCACAAACTCTTCACCGGGCGTGGGCGGTCGTTGGCCACCGTGGCCCGGCTGACCCTGCCGATGCTGCTGATCGTCGTGGCGCTCAGCGCGTGGACCACGATCGACCGCTTCCACACCGCCCCGGACCGGGTCGGCCTGCCCACCTCGCTCACGGTCCGCACGGACGGCACGCCCGCCCCGGCGGACCTGCGGTCCCTGCTGACCGGCGACTCCCGCGTGGCCGCCGCCTATCCGGGGGTCGAGCTGGCCGCGCTGGTGCCCGGACAGACCGGCACCATCGCCCTGCGCGGCCTCGGCACCGACGCCCGTCCCTACCCCTACACCCTCGCCGAGGGCCGGGCCGCGCACGGACCGGACGAGGCCGTGGCCGGACAGGGGCTGCTGGACCTGCTGCACGCGCGGGTCGGCGACTGGGTGCGGATGATGGTCGGCGACCGGCCGCAGATCCTGCACATCGTCGGCCGCAGCATCGAACCGCAGAACGCCGGCCGGGTCGTGACGGCCTCCCTGGACACCCTCCGCAAGGACGACCCGCAGCTCGCCCCGGCCTTCTACGAGCTACGGCTGCGGCGGGGCGCCGACCCGCACCGGGTGGCCGCCGCGCTCACCACGGCCGGCCGGGGCCACCTGGACGTGCACCCCGTGCCGAACCCGGCCGACGGGCTGTCCCCGCTGCGCGCTGTCGTCGTCGGCCTGATCGCCGTGCTCGCCCTCATCGGCCTGGTCGAACTGCTGACCGCGATCGGCGGCAGTGTGCGCGAGGGCGAGCGGGACGTGCTCGCCCTCAAGGCGATCGGCATGTCCCCACGCCAGATCACCGCGATCACCGTCGCGGCCACGGGCGGTACGGCCCTGGCCGCGACGCTCGCCGCCACGGCCTTCGGTCTGCCGCTGGCCCGCCGGCTCATCGACGCCCAGGGCGCCTCCAGCGGCATCGGCGCGGGGATCGCCCAGTCCCCGTCTCCCGGGCTGCTGCTTGTGCTGGGCTCGGCCGCCGTGCTGGGGGCGGCCGCGCTCGCCGCACTGCCCGCCGCCCGCGCGGCACGCGGACGGCTCGCGGACACGCTGAGCGCGGTGGCCTGAGCCGGCGCCCGGCGGTATGAACCCGGGAGCGCACGGGAGCCGGACGGCCGTGCCGTGGCCGGCTCCCCTGTTCACCGGGTCAGCTACGGCCGCGCAGCTCCCGGTACTTGGCGACCAGCGCCTTGGTCGACTCGTCCAGGCCCGGTACCTCCGCGCCTTCCGTCAGTGCCGGTTCCACCCGCTTGGCGAGGACCTTGCCGAGTTCGACGCCCCACTGGTCGAAGGAGTCGATGTTCCACACGGCGCCCTGGACGAACACCTTGTGCTCGTAGAGGGCGACGAGCTGGCCGAGGACGGACGGGGTGAGTTCCTTCGCCAGGATGGTCGTGGTCGGCCGGTTGCCCTGGAAGGTCTTGTGCGGGACCAGCTCCTCGGCGACGCCCTCCGCGCGGACCTCCTCGGCGGTCTTGCCGAAGGCGAGGGCCTGGGTCTGGGCGAAGAAGTTGGCCATCAACAGGTCGTGCTGTGCCTTGAGTTGGCCGCTCAGCTCGGCCACCGGCTCGGCGAAGCCGATGAAGTCCGCCGGGATGAGCTTGGTGCCCTGGTGGATCAACTGGTAGTAGGCGTGCTGCCCGTTGGTGCCGGGCGTGCCCCACACCACCGGCCCGGTCTGCCAGTCGACCTGCTTGCCGTCGCGCGCCACGTGCTTGCCGTTGGACTCCATGTCCAGCTGCTGGAGGTAGGCGGTGAACCGGGAGAGGTAGTGGCTGTACGGCAGGACGGCGTGCGACTGGGCGTCGTGGAAGTTGTCGTACCAGATCCCCAACAGGCCCAGCAGCAGCGGGACGTTGGCCTCGGCGGGCGCGGTGCGGAAGTGGTCGTCGACCAGCCGGAAGCCGTCGAGCATCTCGCGGAACCGGTCCGGGCCGATGGCGATCATCAGGGACAGGCCGATCGCCGAGTCGTACGAGTAGCGGCCGCCGACCCAGTCCCAGAACTCGAACATGTTGGCCGTGTCGATGCCGAACTCGGCGACCTTCTCGGCGTTCGTGGACAGGGCGACGAAGTGCTTGGCGACCGCCGCCCCCTCAGCGAGCGCGTCCAGCAGCCATGTGCGGGCGGAGGTGGCGTTGGTGATCGTCTCGATGGTGGTGAAGGTCTTGGAGGCGATGATGAACAGCGTCTCGGCCGGGTCGAGGTCGCGGGTGGCCTCGTGCAGGTCGGCGCCGTCGACGTTGGAGACGAAGCGGACCGTGAGGTCGCGGTCGGTGAAGCCGCGCAGCACCTCGTAGGCCATCGCGGGGCCCAGGTCGGAGCCGCCGATGCCGACGTTGACCACGTTCCTGATGCGCTTGCCGGTGTGACCGGTCCAGGCGCCGGAGCGGACGCGCTCGGCGAAGTCGCTCATCTTGTCGAGTACGGCGTGCACCTTGGGGACGACGTTCTCGCCGTCTACCTCGATCACCGCGTCCCGCGGGGCGCGCAGCGCGGTGTGCAGCACGGCGCGGTCCTCGGTGACGTTGATCTTCTCGCCGCGGAACATGGCGTCCCGCAGGCCGAACACGTCCGTGGCGGCGGCCAGCTCGCGCAGCAGCCGCAGCGTCTCGTCGGTGACCAGGTGCTTCGAGTAGTCGATGTAGAGGTCGCCGACCTGGAGCGTGTACCCCGCGCCGCGCCCGGGGTCGGCGGCGAACAGCTCCCTCAGATGGGTGTCGGCCAGCTCTTCCCGGTGTTTGGCGAGAGCGGTCCACTCGGGCGTCTGGTTGAGCCTGGTCCGGCCGTCTGCGTTCATTTCCGACTTCGCCTTCTTTCGTGCCTGTCCCAGCTGTTCCAACCTAGTTGATCACCGCGTGCCACGACCCGTCGTGGCGTCGTCGTGTGGTGCAACAACAGGTACGTCCGGCTGACGGGCCGGTATCAGGGCGGTGACGGACAGGACGAAGAAGGCGGCCGTCAGCAGGGCCGGTGTGCCCCGGCCCCAGGCCGTGGCCACCGCGCCGCCGAGCAGGGCGCCCAGCGGGGCTCCCGCGACGGCCAGGGTACGGAAGGCGGAGCTGACCCGGCCGAGCATGTCCGCGGGGGCGCGCTGCTGCATCAGGGTCGTCGTGTTGACGTTCCACAGCATGCCCATGCACCCGAAGACGGCGAGAGCGGCCACCAGGGCGGTCAGGCTGCGCACGGAGCCCATGACGAGGAGCGCTGCTGTCTGCACGGTGCCCGCGAGCAGCACGGTCCGCAGCGGGCCGAGCCCGGCCGTGATCCGCCGGCCCAGCGCGCCCCCGGCCAGGCCGCCGACGGTGTACGCGGTCGTCGCCGCCGCGTATCCCGCGGTGCCCGCGTGCAGCCAGCCGGTCACGAGGACCACCAGGGTGGCGATGAGGGCACCCATGCCGACGTTGCACAGCGCCGTGGCGGCGCACAGCCCGCGCAGTGCGCGGTCGTGCCACAGGGTGCGCAGTCCCGCGCCGATCTCCCGGCGCAGGGTGCTGCCCGCGGCTCTCGGCGCGCGCTCGGGCGCGGTGATCCTCAGGGAGGCGACCAGCGCGGCGGCCAGGAGGAACGTGGCGGCGTCGGCCACGAAGGGGACGGCCGCTCCGGCGACGAGCAGCACCGGCACGACAGGCGCCCCCAGCAGGCCGCCGGCGACGCTCTGGCCGGTCATCAAACGGGCGTTGGCGCCGGCGAGGGCGTCCCTCTCCACCAGGGCCGGCAGCAGGGCGGTGGAGGCGTTGTCGAACAGCGTCTGCAGGGTCGTCAGGGTGAAGGCCAGCGCGATGAGCAGCGCGATCGAGGCGTGCCCCAGGGCGACGGCCAGTGCGAAGGACAGCATGAGCAGCCCTCGTACCGCGTCCACCGTCCACATCGCGCGCCGCTGGTCCACGCGGTCGGCGACCGCCCCGCCGAGCAGGCCGAAGAGGATCCAGGGCAGATAGCCGCAGGCGGTGACCGCGGCGATGAGCAGGGGCCGCTCGGTCAGTGAGGTGGCGAGCAGCGGCAGCGCGGCTCCCCGCACGGCGTCCCCGAACCGGGAGACCACGGCGGCCGTCCACAGCCGTCCGAAGCCCCCGCGCCACGCGGGCGCATGCTGTTCCCCTGTCTCGACCGCCGCCACAACTCCCCCTCGCGGTTTCCGGCTTCACGAAAACCGTAGAGGGTGCCACTGACAATCGGCCGGTCCCGCGGACCTCGGACGGCTCCGGCCAGGCACCCTGAGGCGCCCGGCCGGTCGTCGTCGCTAGATCTCGCCCCGCAGTTTGGCGAGCGCCTCGGCGAGGATCGCCTCGCCGTCCGCGTCGCTGCGCCGCTCCCGTACATAGGCGAGGTGCGTCTTGTAGGGCTCGGTGCGGGGCGGGGCCGGCGGGTTGTCCCGGTCCTGACCGGCCGGGAAGCCGCAGCGCGGGCAGTCCCAAGTGTCGGGCACCTGTGCGTCGCTGGCGAAGCTGGGCTGTGTCTCGTGCCCGTTGGAGCACCAGAAGGAGATGCGCAGACGCGGCGCGGACTCGCCACGCTCGGCCTCGCCCATCGGCCCCGCCCCGACCCGGCTTCCTCGGATCGCGTTGCCACTTGCCACGGTCGTAACTCCCTGCGTGATGGTGCCGCGAAGCGAGTCGGCGTTTCGCTTCGTTGCGAGCGCCTCAGTCTACGTAAGGCCCAACGCGCGTCCAGTGATTGGAGTTACAAGCCCCCACACCCAGACGCAAGCCCCATGATAGGCCGCGCTCAGGAGCGCGTACCGAACATGGGGCCTTACGTGCCGAATATGCGTGATGTGTGTGCTGTGCCGGAGTGTCAGCCGTTCGACTTCATCAGGATGCCGAGAACGACGATGCACGCGAACCACAGCAGACCGATCACGATGGTGATCCGGTCGAGGTTGCGCTCGGCGACCGAGGAGCCGCCGACGGAGGACTGCATGCCGCCACCGAACATGTCGGAGAGGCCGCCGCCCTTCCCCTTGTGCATCAGCACCAGCAGCATCAGCAGCAGGCTGAAGACGATCAGGGCGATCGAGAACCCCAAAACCACGGCTGGACCAACTTCCTCGGATTCGGATGGACGACGGGGGCACAGCACCTCGGCTGTGCCCCCGCAAGAGTACGACGTATCGCCGCTACCGCCTACTCACAGCGTGCGTCACTGATCGCGGAAACGCACGATCTTGACGAACTCGTCGGCGTCCAGCGAGGCACCGCCGACCAGGGCGCCGTCGATGTCGGCCTGCGCCATGATCTCGGCGACGTTGCCCGCCTTGACCGAGCCGCCGTACTGGATGCGGATCTTGTCGGCCACGTCCTGCGAGTACAGCTCGGCGAGCTTGGCGCGGATGGCGGCGCAGACCTCCTGGGCGTCCTCGGCGCCGCAGACCTTGCCGGTGCCGATGGCCCACACGGGCTCGTAGGCGATGACGACGGTCTCGGCCTGCTCGGCCGGGAGGTCCTTCAGACCGCCCTCGACCTGGGCGAGGGTGTGGCTGACGTGGTCGCCCGCCTCGCGGACGTCCAGCTCCTCGCCGACGCACAGGATCGGGGTCAGGCCGTGCTTGTAGGCGGCCTTGACCTTGGCGTTGACCAGCTCGTCGGTCTCGTTGTGGTACTGGCGGCGCTCGGAGTGGCCGATGGCCACGAACGTGCACTTCAGCTTGGCGAGCATCGCACCGGAGATCTCGCCGGTGTAGGCGCCGGACTCGTGCTGCGAGATGTCCTGGGCGCCGTACTTGATCTTGTACTTGTCGCCCTCGACCACGGTCTGCACGGAGCGCAGGTCGGTGAAGGGCGGCAGGACGGCGACCTCGACGGCCTCGTAGTCCTTGTCGGACAGGGCGAAGGCGAGCTTCTGGACGTGCGCGATGGCCTCGAGGTGGTTGAGGTTCATCTTCCAGTTGCCCGCCATCAGCGGCGTGCGAGTGGTCATGCGGGGTCAGTCCTCCAGTGCGGCGAGGCCGGGGAGCGTCTTGCCCTCGAGGTATTCGAGGGAGGCGCCGCCACCGGTCGAGATGTGTCCGAACGCGTTCTCGTCGAAGCCGAGCGTACGCACGGCCGCGGCGGAGTCACCGCCGCCGACGACGGTGAAGCCGTCCGCGTCGACGAGTGCCTGGGCGACCGCCCTGGTGCCCTCGGCGAAGTCGGGGTGCTCGAAGACTCCCATGGGACCGTTCCAGAAGACGGTCGCGGCGTCGGCGAGCTTCGAGGCGTACAGCTTGCGGGTCTCCGGACCGATGTCCAGGCCCTCCTGGTCGGCGGGGATGGCGTCCGCGGCGACGGTCGTGGGGTTGGCCGGGGTCAGCCCCTTCAGGTCCGGGAACTCCGGCGAGACGAGGACGTCGACGGGGAGGAGCAGCTCGACGCCGTTCTTCTCCGCGCGCTCCATGTACTCGGTGACGGCCGGGATCTGGTCCTCCTGCAGGAGGGAGATGCCGACCTCGTAGCCCTTGGCCTTGAGGAAGGTGTACGCCATGCCGCCGCCGATGAGCAGGCGGTCGGCCTTGCCGAGCAGTTCGTCGATGACGGCGAGCTTGTCGGAGACCTTGGCGCCGCCGAGCGCGACGACATAGGGGCGCTTGACGTCCTCGGTGAGCTGCTTCAGGACGCCGACCTCGGTGGCGATGAGGTAGCCGGCGTAGTGCGGCAGCTTCTTCGGCAGGTCGAAGACGGACGCGTGCTTGCGGTGCACGGCGCCGAAGCCGTCACCGACGTAGACGTCGGCGAGGGCGGCGAGCCGGTCGGCGAACTCGCCGCGCTCGGTGTCGTCCTTTGCGGTCTCGCCGGCGTTGAAGCGCAGGTTCTCGATGACCGCGACCTGGCCGGGCTGAAGGCCGTCGACGGCGTCGTGGGCGGCGGGGCCGACGGTGTCCTGGGCGAAGGCGACCGGGGCGCCGAGCAGTTCACCGAGGCGCTCCGCGGCGGGCAGCAGCGAGAACGCGGGGTCGGGGGCGCCCTTGGGGCGGCCCAGATGCGAGGCGACGACCACCTTGGCGCCGGCCTCCACCAGGGCCTTGATGGTGGGGAGGACGGCGCGGATGCGGCCGTCGTCGGTGATCTTCCCGTCGGCCAGCGGCACGTTGAGGTCGGCGCGGACGAAGACCCGCTTGCCGCTCACGCCGTCGGCGAGAAGTTCGTCGATCGTCTTCATTGAGTGGACTCCTGAGGAGGGCTCGTGGTGCACCTGATCGTAAAAGGACGTGGTCCGGGCGTGGGACAGGGCCCGGACAGCGCGGCGTTGCGCTGCACGGGCCCTGCTCTCACTTCAAGATCCGCTTGCGACGATCAGAGCTGGCCGCCGACGAAGACCGTGAGGTCCACGAGGCGGTTGGAGTAGCCCCACTCGTTGTCGTACCAGCCGATGACCTTCACGTTCTTGCCCTCCTGGACCATGGTCAGGGAGGAGTCGAAGGTGCAGGACGCCGGGGCGTTGACGATGTCGGAGGAGACGATCGGGTCCTCGGTGTAGTCGAGGAGGCCCTTCAGCTCGCCCTCGGCGGCCTTCTGGAAGGCGGCGTTGACCTCTTCCTTGGTGACCTCGCGGCCGAGCTCGACGACCAGGTCGGTGACCGAGCCGGTCGGGACCGGGACGCGCATGGCGATGCCGTCCAGCTTGCCCTTGAGCTGCGGGAGGACCAGGGCGGTGGCCTTGGCGGCACCGGTGGTGGTCGGGATGATGTTCTCGGCGGCGGCGCGGGCGCGGCGCAGGTCCTTGTGCGGGAAGTCGAGGATGCGCTGGTCGTTCGTGTACGCGTGCACCGTGGTCATCAGACCCTTGACGATGCCGAAGTTCTCGTCGAGGACCTTCGCCATCGGGGCCACACAGTTGGTGGTGCAGGAGGCGTTGGAGATGACGTGGTGGTTGGCCGCGTCGTACTTGTCCTGGTTGACGCCCATCACGATGGTGATGTCCTCGTCCTTGGCCGGAGCCGAGATGAGGACCTTCTTGGCGCCACCGGCGATGTGCTTCTCGGCGTCGGCCTTGTTGGTGAAGATGCCCGTCGACTCGATGACGATGTCGACGCCCAGCTCGCCCCAGGGGATGTCGGCCGGGTTGCGCTCGGAGAGCACCTTGATGGTGTGGCCGTCGACCGTGATGGTGTCGGCGGTGTGGGAGACCTCCTGCTTGAGGCGGCCCAGGATCGTGTCGTACTTCAGCAGGTGCGCGGTGGTCGCGGTGTCACCCAGGTCGTTGACAGCCACAACCTCGATGTCAGCACCCTGCTCCAGCAGCGCGCGGAAGTAGTTACGACCGATGCGGCCGAAGCCGTTGATGCCTACGCGGATCGTCACGAACCGATCTCCTCGTTGGTACGCCGACCATGCGGTGCCGGCGAGCTCTGTTTGGGATGTCCCCGACCACCACCGACCCTACCCCGCTGAGGGCCCCGGGGTGACATCGAGATGGCCCATACACGGGCAGGCGGTCCGTACCCGGCAGTAGGGGTACGGACCGTCCCGGATCGACAGTGGTTTCACCCGTATTTAGTACGGAATGCCGGGCAGTTTTTACGCCCTCTTCACTCGTTCGTGAGCGGGTCGGCTCACTTGATCAGGGCCTGATGGAGGCCTGTTCCGCGCACCGTTGAGAGGGGTCCCGCTCACCTGTTGGAACAAGGTGAGCGGGATCTGTCAACGTGGCGCCCCTCACCCGCCGAGCGCGGCGAACGCCTTCCGCAGCAGGGCGGTCCGGTCGGCCGCCGACGGCACCTGCTCCAGACCGAAGCCGAGCAGCACGGTGTCGTCCGTGGTGACCGCTCCATAGGTGCGGTACAGCGCTCCGGTGCGCGTCCAGTCCTTCCGGGCGGCCGGGCTGCCCGGCGGCGGTCCGGGCACGTGCCAGGCGCCCAGGGAGGTCTCGAAGCCCTCGGCCTCCCTGGTCGTGCCGCCGGTGACGAGCGAGACGTCGTCGGCGAGGACGCCGTGCCCGCCGGTGCCCGGGTCGGAGATGTAGCTGATCGAGACCTCGACGGACTTCCCGGCGTACGCGCTCAGGTCGAAGCTCACCTGCCGCCAGCCACCGGAGCTGCCGGTGAGGCTGTTCCAGGAGCCGCTCGTGCCGGTCGCGGCACAGGCGTTGTCCTTGACCGTCAGGTAGTGCGTGAGCCAGGGATGCTCGCCGATCAGGAAACCCTGCCCGCAGTCCGCCGGCACGGCCGCCGTCGTGGCGCCCCCGGCCTCCGGCAGCGTGGTCCAGTCGTCGGCGCCCACGGTGTGCGCCTCGATCACCGCGTGGTCGTAACCGGGCTCGGTGTCCCACAGCAGCCGGGCGCTCAGGGCCGGCTTGTCGGCGGCGCTGACACCGGTGAGGTCGATGGTGCGGGTGAGGCGCTTGTAGGCGTCGTCGGTGTGCACGGCGGCGGCCATGTACGCGCCGCTGTACGGCCCGTACGGATCGGTGACCCCGGCGAACCGGCCCGCGCCCGCGCTCCTGAACTGCGGGTACGTGGCGACGGGCAGCTCTTCGGAGGTCACGCTGTAGGTGCCGGCCGCGTCCAGCGGGTCGCCGGGCGCGTCGCCGAGGGCACCGGTGTAGCCGTCGAGGGTGCCGGAGCCGGTGAAGCCGGTGGCCCCCTTGGTCGACGTACGGCTGTAGGCGCCCAGGTAGTACTGGCTGAAGTCGTTGGAGAGGGTGCCGCCGCCGAGGTCGACATTGCCGCCGGCCTGCTCACCGGCCTCGATCAGCCGGCCGCCCTCGTTGAGGTAGGCGCGCAGCTGGAGCTGGGTGGCGTTGCCGGGGCCGTGCGCGCCGGAGTAGTGCACGACCGTCCTGAAGTGCTTCAGCACACCGAGCGCGTCCGGGACACCCTGGGTGGCCACGTCCCACACGATCGCCCGGTGCCCGGCGGCCTTGAGCGCGTCGACGTACGTCTGCGCCCGCGTGGCCGCCGTACCCTCCTCGGCGACGACGAGCGTGTCGGCCCGGGGCGTGTCGGCGACGGTGTAGGTGAAGTGCGGGCTGGAGACCTTCCTGCCGCCGGTCTCCCCGGTGAACCACACCTCGACCCGGTCGCCCGGCCCGCCGTCCCGGACCTTGGCCCGGTACTCGTCGAAGTACAGGTCGTCCTCACCGCCGTAGACCCGGCCGCCCTTCCAGTGCCGCAGCGTCTGGTCGAGGACGCGGCCGCCGTTGACGCGGTACTTCAGCTCCTTGTCGCGGATCGCCTTGCGGACGACGACGGAGACCTCCTGGTCCGCGCCCCGGGAGTACGACGTGGAGAACGCGGCCGGGGTGAAGTCGGCGGCGCTCAGGCCCACCGCGGAGGCCGGCCGGTCCGGGTGTACGGCGGTCTCGGCGACGGAGAGCGCGAAGGGGATGTTCTTGGTGAACTCCTGCTGGATCAGCTTCTCGTCGTCGGGGAAGTTGAAGACCGACTGGCAGTCTTCCGGCTTCCAGGCGTCGTTGGGGTCGATGCTCGACGCGGTCTGGCAGGTCGACATCTCCGGCGTGAACATCGCGACGCCGTTGACGTGGGACGCGTGGCCGTCCGCCTCGCCGTTGGTGGTGTACAGCTCCGAGGAGAGCTGTGAATGGTAACCGGGGATGGCCGGGTTGTCGGGGGTGCCGGCGAGCGCCTTGTAGGCGACGTCGTCCGGGGTGGGGGTGGCGACCTGCCAGCCGACGCCGTAGAGAAGGAGTTCGGCGGCGGAGTGGTAGTTGACGGCGTAGCGGAACCCGATGCGCTTCTCGAAGCCGTCCAGCGCCTTGGTCTCCGGCTCGGACTCGGGCCTCGCGCCGCGGTAGGTCTCGCTGGTGGGATCGGGGGACGAACCCTCGTCGTCGTAGCCCCACTTGTAGGGGAAGTTGCGGTTGAGGTCGACGCCGTCGCCCGCGCCGATGACCCCGTCGCCGTTGACGTCCCGCAGGTTCTTGCGCCACAGGCGGGTCGAGGGGCTCTTGAACGTGTAGTCGTAGCCGTCGGGGTTGGCGGAGAGGACGAACCACAGCTCGGTCGAGTCGACGATCTTCCGGATGCGCCGGTCGGTGGCGTAGTGGTCGAGGTAGTAGTGCATCAGGCGCCGGGTCATCTCCGGCGTGATCCACTCGCGCGCGTGCTGGTTGGACAGATACAGCACGGAGGGTTTAGAACCGTCCTCCGACTTCTTCGCGTTCTTGGTCAGTTTGAGCGCGAGGATGTCCTGGCCGTTGACGGTCTTGCCGATGGACTCGACCTTGGTGAGGCCGGGGCTGGCCTGGGCGGTGTCGAGGATCTCCTGTTTCAGTCCGCCGCTTCCGCTGTAGGGGCGGAACACGCCCTGGGAGGCCTTCTCCCCCTGCGCCAGCGCCTTCGCCGGGACGGTGTGCTCGACGAGGTCGACGCCCTGCTTGCGGAGCTGGGCGGCCTGTCGGTCGGTGAGATAGACCTCGACCTCGGTCTTTCCACCCGCCTTGACCTGGTCGCCGAGTTCCTGGCCGTCCTGCCCGGCGGCGAGCAGCAGGGGAATCTGCTTCCGGGTGACGTCGGCGTGGAAGACCTTGACCTGGTCAGGGTCGGTCTTCGGGGAACTCCCGCTCTGTGCCTGGGCGATGGGTGCGAGGCTCGCTCCGCCGATCAGGAGCGCGCCGACAGCGAGGATCGATCTCGCTCTGTGTCTCATGAACCCCCCTAGCAGTGAGGTTGCCAGGCTCATGTCAGTCTGTGATCGAGTCAAGAGCGCTTCACAGCCACGCGAACGAAGGCTCGTCGGATACGCGAACGCCGGCGCCGAAGCGTCAACTGGGCCTCAGCACCGGCTTGTTCACATGGGGTCGGTCAGCCGGCCAGGTTGTCCGCCAGTTCCTCGGTGAGGTTGGCCTCCGTGCCCGGGATGCCCAGGTCGGCGGCACGCTTGTCGGCCATCGCCAGCAGTCGGCGGATCCGGCCCGCCACCGCGTCCTTGGTCAGCGGCGGGTCGGCGAGCGCGCCCAGCTCCTCCAGCGAGGCCTGCTTGTGCTCCATGCGCAGCCGCCCGGCGGCCGCGAGATGCTCGGGCACCTCGTCGCCGAGGATCTCCAGGGCACGCTGCACCCGGGCGCCGGCGGCCACGGCGGCGCGGGCCGAACGGCGCAAATTGGCGTCGTCGAAGTTGGCGAGCCGGTTGGCCGTCGCCCGCACCTCGCGGCGCATCCGGCGCTCCTCCCAGGCCAGCACCGACTCGTGCGCGCCGAGCCGGGTCAGCAGCGCGCCGATCGCGTCGCCGTCGCGGACCACCACCCGGTCCACGCCCCGCACCTCACGGGCCTTCGCGGCGATGGACAGCCGACGGGCGGCGCCGACCAGCGCGAGCGCGGCCTCCGGACCCGGGCAGGTCACCTCCAGGGACGAGGAACGGCCGGGCTCGGTCAGCGAGCCGTGCGCCAGGAAGGCCCCGCGCCAGGCGGCCTCCGCGTCACAGGTGGCCCCGGAGACCACCTGCGGGGGCAGCCCCCGGATCGGTCGGCCCCGGCCGTCGACCAGACCCGTCTGGCGGGCCAACTGGTCACCGCCCGCGACGACCCGGACGACGTAGCGCGAGCCGCGGCGCAGCCCGCCGGGCGCCATCACGATCAGCTCGGAGCTGTGGCCGAAGATCTCCAGGATGTCCCGCTTGAGGCGGCGGGCCGCCATCGCGGTGTCCAGCTCCGCCTCGATCACGATGCGCCCGCTCACCAGGTGAAGGCCGCCGGCGAACCGCAGAATGGCGGAGACCTCCGCCTTCCTGCAGCAGGTCCGGGTGACGGGGAGCCGGGAGATCTCGTCCTTCACCGCTGCCGTCATCGCCATGGGCCGATCCTTCCATGCATCCGAAAAATACGGTCGTACGCGGCGGCCAACAGCTCCGGGTCGTGCCGGGGACTGCCGTCGGTCCGGGCCACCGGCGCCAGCTCGACCGCGGCTCCCAGCCGCTTGGCGGCCTCGGTGAGCGAGTCGCGGTCGGGCACGGCGGCCTCGTCGGCCAGCACCACGTCCAGGGCGAGTTTAGGGGCGTGTCGCCCCAAAACCTCCAAATGACGCTGCGGTGAGAAGCCCTCGGTTTCACCCGGCTGCGGGGCGAGGTTCAAGGAGAGCACCTTGCGCGCCTTGGTCTCGGTGAGGGCGTCCAGCAGCTCGGGGACGAGCAGGTGCGGGATCACCGAGGAGAACCAGGAACCGGGTCCGAGTACCACCCAGTCCGCGTCCTGGACCGCCGCGACGGCCTCGGGCACGGCCGGCGGGTCGTTCGGCACGAGATGCACCGACTGCACCTCGCCGGGCGTCAGCGCGACCGTCGCCTGCCCGCGCACGATGTCCACGTCGTCCGGGCGCTCCGGGTCGTGCCCCTTGACCAGGGCCTGCAACTCCAGCGGTACGGCCGACATGGGCAGCACGCGGCCGTGCGCGCCGAGCAGCTTGCCGACCAGGTCCAGGGCCTGCACATGGTCGCCGAGCTGCTCCCACAGGGCGACGATCAGCAGGTTGCCGACCGCGTGCTCGTGCAGGTCGCCCTGGGACTGGAAGCGGTGCTGGATGACCCGGGCCCAGGTCTGGCCCCAGTCGTCGTCGCCGCAGAGCGCGGCCAGTGCCTTGCGCAGGTCGCCGGGCGGCAGCACTCCCAGCTCGTCCCGGAGCCGGCCGCTGGAACCGCCGTCGTCCGCCACGGTGACGACGGCGGTGAGGTCGCCGGTGATCCGGCGCAGCGCAGCGAGCGAGGCGGACAGACCCATGCCGCCGCCGAGCGCGACGACCTTGGGCTGGGTGCCCCGGCGGCGGGGCCGGCCGCCACGGGGCTCAGCCGGGCGGCCGGCGCGCGACTCGGGCACCATCCGGCGCAGCCTGCTCAGCCGCGGTGTACGTTCCGTCATTCCCGTCCCATGTCCCGGTGTACGACCACCGTCTCCACACCCTCGGCCGCGAGGCGCGCGGCGAGCTTCTCCGACATCGCCACCGAGCGGTGCTTGCCGCCGGTACAGCCGATGGCGATGGTCACGTACCGCTTGCCCTCACGCCGGTAGCCGGCCGCGATGAGGCGCAGCAGCTCGGCGTACCGGTCGAGGAACTCCTTGGCGCCGGGCTGGTTGAAGACATAGGCGGCGACCTCCTCGTTGAGGCCGGAGTACGGGCGCAGCTCCGGGACCCAGTGCGGGTTGGGCAGGAACCGCATGTCCGCGACCAGGTCGGCGTCGACCGGCAGGCCGTACTTGAAGCCGAAGGACATCACCGTGGCCCGCAGCTCGGGCTCCTCCTCGCCGGCGAACTGCGCGTCCATCTTGGCGCGCAGCTCGTGCACGTTGAGGCTGGAGGTGTCGATCACCAGGTCGGCGTCCCCGCGCAGCTCGCGCAGCAGCTCGCGCTCGGCGGCGATGCCGTCCACGATGCGGCCGTCGCCCTGCAGCGGGTGCGGGCGGCGCACCGACTCGAAGCGGCGCACCAGGGCCTCGTCGGAGGACTCCAGGAAGACGATCCGCCGGGTGACGCCCCGGGTGTCCAGGTCGGCGAGGGACTCGCGCAGATTGTCGAAGAAACGCCGGCCGCGCACGTCCACGACGACCGCGATCCGCGCCACGTTGCCCTGCGAGCGGGCGCCCAGCTCCACCATGGTGGGGATCAGGGCGGGCGGGAGGTTGTCCACGACGAACCAGCCGAGGTCCTCCAGACACTTCGCGGCCGTCGACCGGCCCGCTCCGGACATGCCGGAGATGATCACCAGCTCGGGGATGGCCGCTTCGGGGGCCGCGGCCGCCGTGACGTCCGTACTCACCTGTGCTCCGTTGTCTTCCTGGACCGCGTGCTGCTCGCCGGCCGCGGGCTGGGGCCGGTCCCGGCCCGGTTCCTTGTGCGCCGTATCTCGCTCGGCTGTGGGATGTGCGTCGTACTCGCTCATGTCTCCTGCCCCCGTCGTTCGTCCGGGGGGCCCGCGGTCACGGGCTCCCCCGAGGAACCGCCCGTCGTATCGGGTTCCTCGTCTTCAATGATCTCTCCGGTCGCCGTGTTCACGGCGGGTGCGGCCGGGGCCGCCTGGGCGAGGGCCGCGGCGATGGTCTCGGCCGTCTTCCGGCCTATCCCGGGCACCTCCTGGATCTGTTCGATTGTCGCGGACCGGAGCTTCTTCACCGAGCCGAAATGCTTGATGAGCGCCTGTTTGCGGGTATCACCGAGGCCGGGGACGTCGTCCAGGGGACCGGCGCGGAAGCGCTTGGCCCGCCTGGTGCGCTGGTAGGTGATCGCGAAGCGGTGGGCCTCGTCCCGCACGCGCTGGAGCAGGTACAGACCCTCGCTGGTGCGCGGCAGGACCACCGGGTCGTCCTCGCCGGGCACCCAGACCTCCTCCAGGCGCTTGGCGAGGCCGCACACGGCGACGTCGTCGATGCCCAGCTCGTCCAGGGCCCGCCGGGCCGCCGCGACCTGCGGCTGGCCGCCGTCGACCACGACCAGCTGGGGCGGATACGCGAACTTCCTGGGGCGGCCGTCGTCGTCCTTGAGGGAGTTCATGATCTCGTCCGTGCCGGTGAGCACGGACCCGTCGGACTCGCCGCCGGCCGTGGCGTCCTCGCCGTCGGCCCACTCCCCCGTCTTCTCCTTCTCGGCGAGGTAGCGCCGGAAGCGGCGGCTGATCACCTCGTGCATGGAGCGGACGTCGTCCTGCCCCGCACCGTGCCAAATCTGCGTGTCTCCGACACGACCCTTGATCTGGAAGCGGCGGTACTCGCTCTTGCGCTGCAGGCCGTCCTCGAAGACGACCATGGAGGCGACCACGTCGTCACCCTGAAGGTGCGAGATGTCGTAGCACTCGATCCTGAGCGGGGCGCTGTCCAGGTCGAGGGCCTCGGCGATCTCCTCCAGGGCACGCGAGCGCGTGGTCAGGTCGGAGGCGCGCTTGGTCTTGTGCAGGGCCAGGGCCTGCTGGGCATTGCGCTGCACGGTCTCCATGAGCGCCTTCTTGTCGCCGCGCTGCGGGATACGCAGCGACACGTTCGACCCGCGGCGGCCGGTCAGCCACTCCTGGACCGGCTCGACCGGCTCGGGCAGGGCCGGGACCAGCACCTCCTTCGGTACGGCGTCCCCGGTCTCCTCGCCGTACAGCTGCTGCAGCGCGTGCTCGACCAGGGCGCCGGTGGTGACGTCCTCGACCTTGTCGGTCACCCAGCCGCGCTGGCCGCGCACCCGGCCGCCGCGCACGTGGAAGATCTGCACGGCCGCCTCCAGCTCGTCCTCGGCGACGGCGATGAGGTCGGCGTCGGTCGCGTCGGCGAGCACGACCGCGTTCTTCTCCATGGCCTTCTTCAAGGCCTCGATGTCGTCACGCAGCCGGGCGGCCCGCTCGTACTCCATCTCCTCGGCCGCCGCCATCATCTGCTTCTCCAGACGGCGGAGGTAGGTGCCGGTGCGGCCGGCCATGAAGTCGCAGAACTCCTCGGCCAGCTCCTGGTGGTCCTCGGGGCTGATCCGGTCGACGCAGGGGGCCGAGCACTTGCCGATGTAGCCGAGCAGGCAGGGCCGGCCGGTGCGGGCGGCGTTCTTGAACACGCCGGCCGAGCAGGTGCGCACCGGGAAGACCCGCAGCAGCAGGTCGACGGTGTCCCGGATGGCCCACGCGTGGCCGTACGGCCCGAAGTACCGGACGCCCTTCTTCTTGTGACCGCGCATCACCTGCACGCGCGGGAACTCCTCGTTCATCGTCACCGCGAGGTACGGGTAGCTCTTGTCGTCGCGGTACTTGACGTTGAACCGGGGGTCGTACTCCTTGATCCATGAGTACTCCAGCTGGAGCGCCTCGACCTCCGTGGACACCACGGTCCACTCCACGGACGCGGCGGTGGTCACCATCGTCCGGGTGCGCGGGTGCAGGTTCGCCAGGTCCTGGAAGTAGTTCGCCAGGCGCTGGCGCAGGCTCTTCGCCTTTCCGACGTAGATCACCCGGCGGTGCTCGTCACGGAACCTGTACACCCCCGGAGAGTCCGGGATCTCACCCGGCCTGGGGCGGTAGCTGGAGGGGTCGGCCATGTCTCACACCCTACTGGCGAGCACCGACACCGCGTCGGGCCTGTGGACAACGGCCGCACCCGCGTCGCTCACCCGTCCTCGCGCCATCCGGCACCGGCCGACGGCACACCGGTACCGATCAGCTGCCCGACGATCCCGAGCGCCTCGTCGAGCGGCACGGTGTCCTCGTCGGGATACGTGTCGCACTGCCCGTTCGCGAGCCGGAAGCCCCCGCTCAGGCCCCGGGCTCCGGCGGTGACCGCGTGCCCGCCCGGGTCGCCGTCCGCGCCGAGGAGCATCACCAGCGCGCGCTCGGTACGGGGCAGCAGGCTCAGCCGATGCCCGGCAGAGCTGGTGAACCAGGTCTCGAGACTCCCCTCGGTGATCCGCTGCCGCAGCCCGGCGACCGCCTCCTCGGGCGTCACGGCGATGTCGTCACCCGCGAATGCCCAGGTCTCCGTCACGCGCCGATCCTCCCATGCGGCGGCGGACGCCGACGCGATGCCGGTGAGGGACGGCTCCGGTGGCGCGCCACGGTCCGGCCGGGCGGGGCCGTGGCGGGTTCGAGGTGTTGTCGGGGTCTGGTCAACACGCTTCAATGCGGGGGAACTCGGGGCCGGGCACGCCCGCACAACGAGATGCGGCGTGCCCAGCCACAGGCGTCCACAGCGCCACGGGGGTGGCCCCGCACACCAGCGCAGACGGCCTGACCAGCCGTAGCGACACCTCACAGAAAGGCGCCTCGGCATGCGGCATGCCACCGAGCACGCGGACGTCCCCACCGCGGAACTGGACACGGCCCTGCGGGGCGGCCCCTTCCACGTGGCGCTGCGCGCCGCGATCGCCGCACGCGGACTGCCCCTCCAGCGTGTCCAGCACCACCTGTCCCGCCACGGGGTCAAGGTCGGTGTGACCAGTCTCAGTTACTGGCAGCAGGGCGCCCGCCGCCCTCAGCGACCCGAGTCGCTGCGGGCCGTACGAGCGCTGGAGGAGATCCTCCAGCTGCCGG
Source organism: Streptomyces sp. NPDC020192 (assembly GCF_044388685.1). NCBI lineage: Bacteria > Bacillati > Actinomycetota > Actinomycetes > Kitasatosporales > Streptomycetaceae > Streptomyces > Streptomyces sp. NPDC020192. The sequence goes on from NZ_JBIRXG010000001.1 coordinate 200,810, forward strand.
ACGAGTCACTGATCCGGCTGCTCACCGACACCCATGAGCGCACGGTGGCCGGCCATCCGGGGGCCCGCTCCTACCGCGCCCTGATCGAGGCGTCCGACGTCCTGGACCGGCTCCGGGCTGGTCTCGGAAGGCCCTCCGACTGCGGACTGCACACCCTCGGCCATCACGAGTACGTCCGGATCGGCGCCCGCCGTGAGCTGGCGGGCCGCGAGGCTCACCACATCGTGCGGGCCGACCGCGACGGCGTCGACCGCTTCCTCGCCGTGCACCACGGCGACCCCGGCTGCCGTCCGCAGGACATCAGGGTGCGGGCCCTGGAGAACTGCCGCACGGGACGCGTCCGCTGGGACCAGGACACCGGCGTGCTGGTGGCCGAGCTGCTCTTCGGCACCGCGCTGCGCTCCGGCGACACCTTCCTCTTCCGGTACGGCATCGAGGACGGCACGGCCGGACCCTCCCGTGAGTACCTGCACCGCTTCTGCTCCCCCGGCGGTCAGTACGCGCTCCAGGTCCGCTTCGATCCGGCCGCGCTCCCGGCACACTGCCACCGCTTCGCCCAGCCCTCGGCGGCGGCCCCACGCAGCGGCCGACAGGAACTACCACTCACCGGGCCGCACCACTGCGTCCACGTGGTCGAGCCACGGATCCGGCCGGGCATCGTGGGCATCGCGTGGGACTGGGAGTGAAGTCAAGTAAAGTCCCCTCCACCACAACCCTGTTGACGTCGGCGGCGATGATGCCGACCCGCCGCCGGGTCAGGCCCCCGGGCCGGCGATGATCCTGCCGCCTGCCGCCTTCACCTGCAGCTCGGCGAGGGGCTCGGTGGCCGGCTGCTGGACGACCTTGCCCGTCGTGGCGTCGAACTGGCTGCCGTGGCAGGGGCAGATCAGGGTCGTCCCCTGCAGCTTGTTGATAGGACACCCCGCGTGCGTGCAGATCGTGCTGTACGCCTTCAGCGCGCCGCTGTTGTCGCGGCTGACGACCACGTTGTGATCCCGGTAGAGCTTGGCACCACCCTTCGCGACCTCGCTCTCGGCACCGAGGTCGACCGGCGCGGTGGGGGTGGCCGAGGCCGAATCACCGCCCGGCGCCGAACACGCGGCCAGGCCGAGCCCGGCGACCGGGGCCACGGCGGCCCCTCGAAGGACGGTACGACGGCTCGCGGACGGTCGGGCGGGCATCTGGAACTCCACTGGTCAAGGGCTGTGCAGGGCGACCATACCCGGGCAGAAGGGCCGGTCCTGTGGCGGGGGCGGGGAGGAGGCGGTGCTCGGGGGAAAGGTGCGGGCCGGGAGGGGAGGCGGAGGGCACGCAGCGGGGCAGGGCTGCGGGAGCGGAAGGCGCCCCTCGCTGCAGTCCGTGCCGAGTCTGCCCGACCCGGCCCGGTTCGCGCGCAGCCGGTCTGGGCACGAGTGAGCCTGGTTGCCGAGCGGAGAGTGGCTGAGAGCGCGCGGTTGGGAGCGAAAGCGCTGCAGTGGGGCCCGCGCGACGGGTGGCAGCTGTCTGGGCGGAGGACGTAAGCGTTTACGTCGAGGCGGTCGATGGGGTACGTTCCCGGCCGGAGCCCCCGCGGGGGCCGGAAACGCCCAGCCTCGTCGGCTCAGAGAGGGGAATGCGATGGCCACCATGGCGGACGTCGCTCGCAGCGCCGGGGTCTCCGTGGCGACCGTCTCCCACGTCCTCAACGGCACGCGCCCGGTGCTGCCCCACACCCGTCAGGCCGTGCTGGACGCCATCGACACCCTGGGCTACACCCCCAACACCCTGGCCCGCTCCCTGGTGACCTCCCGCACCCGCTCCATCGGGCTCGCGGTGTCCGCGATCAGCAATCCCTACTTCACGGAGATCCTGCAGGGTGTCGAGGCCGCGGCCCTGGAAGCGGGATACAGCCTGCTCATCGCCGACCCGCACGACGACCCCGGCCACGAACGCAAGGTCGCTCAACTCCTCCATGAGCGCCGGGTGGACGGCATGATCGTCGCCCCCTCCGCGCATCCGCACGACCTCGTCGGCTACCTCCGCCGCCACGCCGTCCCCACGGTGTTCCTGGACCGGCTGATCGACGCCCACGTGCTGGACGGCGGCCCGGCCGGTCGCGAGGAGGGCGCCGCTCCCGGCGGGGACGTGCCGTGGTACGACCAGGTCTGTGCCGACGGTGCCGGACCGACCGCCCGTCTCGTCACCCATCTCGCCGGACTGGGGCACCGGCGGATCGGGATGGTCGCGGGCCTGACCGGGCTGAGCACCACCGAAGAACGCGTCGCCGGCTATCTGGACGGCCTCACCGTCGCCGGTCTGGCGCACGACGAGCGGCTCCTCGTGTCCGGCGACTCCGCGTCCGCCGGTGCCGAGCGGGCCATGGCTGCCCTGCTCGCGCTGCCCGATCCGCCCACGGCCCTCGTCACCGCCAACAACGCGATGACCATCGGCGCGCTCAGCACTCTGCGCCGGCACGGGCTGTCCGTGCCGGATGACATCGCCCTGTGCTGCTTCGACGACTTCGCCTGGGCCGACCTGTTCTCGCCCCGGCTCACCGCCATCGCCCAGCCCAGCAGGGAGCTGGGCGCCCAGGCCGTCCGGGTCCTGCTGGACCGGCTGGGCGAGCCGCACCGGCCGGCCCGGACGGTGCGCCTGCCGTGCACGTTCGTGCATCGCACGTCCTGCGGCTGCCCGGAGCAGCCGGACGAGGCCGGGAGAACCGAGCACACCGAACCATCCACGCTGTCCGAGAAGGGAACCGCCTCGTGATCGTCGTCGCCGGTGAGGCACTGATCGACCTGGTACCACAGGGCCCCGGTGCCCTCGCGGACCTCAAGCCGGCGCTCGGCGGTGGCCCGTACAACACCGCCGTCGCCCTGGGCCGGCTCGGCTCCCGCACCGCGTTCTGCTCCCGGACCTCGCACGACGCCTTCGGTGAGGCCCTGCTCCACGGGCTGCGGCGGGCAGGGGTCGATGTGTCGGGCGTCGAGCGCGGGCCGGAGCCGACGACCCTCGCGGTGGCCACGCTCGACGCAGGCGGCTCCGCCGCCTACTCGTTCTATGTCGACGGCACCGCCGACCGGCTGTTCACCACGCCCGCCGCGCTGCCCGCCGGCACGCGCGCGGTGTCCTTCGGTACCTGCTCGCTCGTCCTGGAGCCGGGGGCGAGCGCATACGAGGAGCTGATGCGCGCGGCGGCCGGGCAGGGGCTGTTCACCGCGCTCGACCCCAACATCCGGGCGGGACTGATCCCGGACGCGGATGCCTATCGGACGCGTTTCAAGAGCTGGCTGCCCTCGGTGACGCTGCTGAAGCTCTCCGCGGAGGACGCGGAGTGGCTGGGTGGCACTCCGCGCGAGTGGCTGGCCTCCGGGCCGTCGGCGGTCGTGGTGACCCGGGGCGGGGACGGTCTGACCGTGTTCACCCGGGACGGCGGGGAGCACTCCGTGCCGGGTGAGAAGGTCGCCGTGGTGGACACCATCGGCGCCGGTGACACGGTGAACGCGGCCTTGCTGCACGGGCTTTCCGCCCAGGACGCGTTGTCCGCAGAAGCGCTCGCCGCCCTCGGGACGGAGGACTGGACGCGGCTGCTGCGCTTCGCGGCACGGGCGGCGGCGATCACCTGCTCGCGGGCGGGGGCCGAGCCGCCGTACGCGGCCGAGCTGGGTGAGTGGTGAAGGGGCATCTTCCCCGTGACCGTCTTCCCTGTGCTGTTGACAAGGTGCGGCCGGATCTGCGGCGTGGGGAGCCTGTCGCACCGCGGAGCCGGTCTGGCTGATGGATGAACGAACGGCGCCCCGCGGGGAGTTCCCACGGGGCGCCGGTTTTTTGATGGTGCGACAGATTTTTTGATGTTGTGTCAGGCCTTGCGCGCCCGCGTCGTCTTCTTCGCCGGGGTGGCCTTCTTCGTGGCCCCGGCGGCCTTCTTGGTCGCCGTGTTGTTGGCCCTGGCCGTCACCGTCTTCTTCGCCGTCGACTTGGCCGCGGCCGTCTTCCTGGCCGTCGTGCCGCGCGGCGCCTTCACCGACTGCGCGTCGCTGATGCGGTCGGCGCCGAGGATCTCGCGCAGGAACTTGCCGGTGTGGCTGGCCGGAACGCCGGCCACCTCCTCGGGCGTGCCCTCGGCGACCACGAGGCCACCGCCGGCGCCACCCTCGGGGCCCATGTCCACGATCCAGTCGGCAGTCTTGATCACGTCGAGGTTGTGCTCGATGACGATGACCGTGTTGCCCTTGTCGACCAGGCCGCCGAGGACCGTCAGCAGCTTGCTGATGTCCTCGAAGTGCAGACCGGTGGTCGGCTCGTCCAGGACATAGACCGTGCGTCCGGTGGATCGCTTCTGCAGCTCGCTGGCGAGCTTCACACGCTGGGCCTCACCGCCGGAGAGGGTGGTGGCGGACTGGCCGAGGCGGACGTAGCCGAGGCCGACGTCCTTCAGCGTCCGCAGGTGCCGGGAGATGGCCGGGACCGCCTCGAAGAAGTCGGTGGCCTCCTCGATCGGCATGTTCAGCACGTCGGCGATGGACTTGCCCTTGTAGTGGACCTCGAGGGTCTCCCGGTTGTACCGGGCGCCGTGGCAGACCTCGCACGGGACGTAGACGTCCGGGAGGAAGTTCATCTCGATCTTGATCGTGCCGTCGCCCGCGCAGTTCTCGCAGCGCCCGCCCTTGACGTTGAAGGAGAAGCGGCCGGGCAGGTAGCCACGGACCTTCGCCTCGGTGGTCTCGGCGAACAGCTTGCGGATGTGGTCGAAGACACCGGTGTACGTCGCCGGGTTGGACCGCGGGGTGCGGCCGATCGGCGACTGGTCGACGTGCACGACCTTGTCGACCAGGTCGTCGCCGTCCACGCGCGTGTGCCGTCCGGGGACGTTGCGCGCGCCGTTCAGCTCGCGGGCCAGGTGCGTGTACAGGATGTCGTTGACCAGCGTCGACTTGCCGGAGCCGGAGACGCCCGTGACGGCCGTGAACACGCCCAGCGGGAAGGACACGTCGATGTCCTGCAGGTTGTTCTCACGGGCACCGTGCACGGTGAGTCGACGTCCCGGGTCGCGGGGGCGGCGGATGTCGGGCAGCGGGATCGACTTGCGGCCCGAGAGGTACGCGCCGGTCTGCGACTCGGTGTTCTCGAGGAGCTCCTTCAGGGAGCCGCTGTGTACGACCTTGCCGCCGTGCTCGCCGGCGCCGGGGCCGATGTCCACGACCCAGTCGGCGACCTTGATGGTGTCCTCGTCGTGCTCCACGACGATGAGCGTGTTGCCCATGTCACGGAGTCGGACCAAGGTCTCGATCAGCCGGTGGTTGTCCCGCTGGTGCAGACCGATGGAGGGCTCGTCGAGGACGTAGAGCACGCCGACGAGGCCGGAGCCGATCTGGGTGGCCAGGCGGATGCGCTGGGCCTCGCCGCCGGAGAGGGTGCCGGCCGCGCGGTTGAGCGAGAGGTAGTCCAGGCCGACGTCGACCAGGAAGCGCAGCCGCTCGTTGACCTCCTTCAGCACCCGCTCGGCGATCTTCTTGTCGCGGGCGTTCAGTGTCAGCTGCCCCAGGAAGTCCGCGCAGTCGCTGATCGACATCGCGGAAACCTCGGCGATCGACTTCTCCATGATCGTGACCGCGAGGACGATCGGCTTCAGGCGCGTGCCCTCGCAGGTGGGGCAGGGCACCTCGCGCATGTAGCCCTCGAAGCGCTCGCGGCTGGCGTCGCTCTCGGCCTCGCTGTGCCGGCGCTTGACGAAGGGCACCGCGCCCTCGAAGGGCGTGGTGTACACGCGCTCGCGGCCGTACCGGTTGCGGTACCGCACCTCGATCTGGGTCTTGTGGCCGTAGAGCAGGGCCTTCTTCGCGCGCTGGGGCAAGCCCGCGAAGGGGATGTCCGTGCGGAAGCCGAGCGCGTCGGCGAGGGCGCCGATCAGCCGGCCGAAGTAGTCCTTGGTGTGCCCGTGCGACCACGGGTGGATGGCGCCCTCGTCCAGGGTCTTGTCCGGGTCCGGGACGATCAGCTCGGGGTCGACCTCCATGCGCGTGCCGATGCCGGTGCACTCGGGGCAGGCGCCGAAGGGCGAGTTGAAGGAGAAGGAGCGGGGCTCGAGCTCCTCGAAGGACAGGTCGTCGTACGGGCAGTACAGGTGCTCCGAGTACATGCGCTCGCGCTCGGGGTCGTCCTCGGGGAGGTCGACGAAGTCGAGCACGACCATGCCGCCGGACAGGCCGAGAGCGGTCTCTACGGAGTCGGTGAGGCGGCGCTTGGCGGAGTCCTTGACCGTGAGGCGGTCGACGACCACCTCGATGGTGTGCTTCTCCTGCTTCTTCAGCGTCGGCGGGTCGGAGAGCTGGATCGTCTCGCCGTCCACGCGCGCGCGGGAGTAGCCCTTGGTCTGGAGGTCGGCGAAGAGATCGACGAACTCGCCCTTGCGCTCGCGCACCAGCGGCGAGAGCACCTGGAAGCGGCTCCCCTCCGGCAGCTCCAGGACCTTGTCCACGATGGCCTGCGGCGACTGGCGCGAGATCGGGCGGCCGCACTCGGGGCAGTGCGGCTTGCCGATGCGCGCGAAGAGCAGACGCAGGTAGTCGTAGACCTCGGTGATGGTGCCGACCGTCGAGCGCGGGTTGCGCGAGGTCGACTTCTGGTCGATGGAGACCGCCGGGGACAGGCCCTCGATGAAGTCGACGTCCGGCTTGTCCATCTGGCCGAGGAACTGCCGGGCGTACGAGGAGAGCGACTCCACGTAGCGGCGCTGGCCCTCCGCGAAGATCGTGTCGAAGGCCAGGGAGGACTTGCCCGACCCGGACAGGCCCGTGAAGACGATGAGCGAGTCACGAGGCAGGTCGAGCGAGACATTCTTGAGGTTGTGCTCGCGCGCGCCACGGACGATGAGACGGTCGGCCACGCCGGTCCGCACCTTTCTTGAGAGAAGTGACAGGGGCGGGGCCCCCGTCCTTCTTCAGACTAGGGGGAGCCACTGACAACGCCGGTCGGATTGCCCGGTTGCATAACAACCCCCGACCATCCAGCATGCCCGACGCCGCCCTCGACGATATAGCACGTGCTTTCGATTTGCGGGCGGGGTTCGCCACCTTCACCCGAAGGTGTGGCGGGGCTAGGGTCGGCCCCATGATTGATCACGCTCATGACCTGGCATGTGTACGTGACGCGACCGAACGACTCCTCGGCGCGGTCGCCGAACTGGACAACGCGTCGCTCGCCGAGCCGTCACGGCTTCCCGGCTGGAGCCGCGGGCACGTCCTCGCCCACCTCGCCCGCAACGCCGACGCGCTCGTGAACGTTCTCGATGGCCGGCCCATGTACGCGAGCGCCGAGGTACGCGACGCCGACATCGAACGCGACGCCGCGCGCCCCCTCGACGTCCAGCTCGCCGACCTGCGCGAGAGCGCGGCCCGCTTCCAGGCCCTGGGGGACGTGCCGGCGGACTGGTCGCGCACCGTCGAGCTGCGCAACGGGGTCACCGACTCCGCGTCCCGGGTGCCGTTCCGCCGCTGGGGGGAGGTGGAGCTGCACCACGTGGACCTCGGGATCGGGTACGAGCTGGAGGATCTTCCGGCGGAGTTCACGGAGCGGGAGATCGACTTCCTGGCGCAGCGCTTCGCCGGGCACGCCGAGGTGCCGTCGACCGGCCTGTCCACCGGAAATGGCCGGAACTGGACCACGGGCGGCGGTGCGCAGGGCGAACCGGTCGCGGCCGAGGGCACGCCCGCCGACCTCCTGGGCTGGCTCGCCGGGCGGCGCGACGGCTCCCGTCTGACCACGAAGGGCACGCTGCCGAAGCTGCCCCCGCTATAGGCTGATCACCATGACGTACACCGGAGAGGTCAAGGTCGGCGGACCGGCGGACGTGCACGAGCTGAAAGACCTGATGATCACGAAGATCGCGGTCGGCCCGATGGACAACAACACCTATCTGCTGCGCTGCCGTGCCACCGACGAGCAGCTCCTGATCGACGCCGCCAACGAACCGAGGACGCTGCTCGGCATGATCGGTGACGACGGCATCGCGTCCGTCGTCACCACCCATCGGCACGGTGATCACTGGCAGGCGCTCGCCGAGGTCGTCGCGGCCACGGGTGCGCGTACGTACGCGGGCCGCGAGGACGCGTCCGGTATCCCGGTGCCCACCGACGTCCTCGTGGACGACGGCGACGTGATCAGGGTGGGGAACGTGGACCTCACCGCGCGGCATCTGGTCGGGCACACCCCGGGTTCGATCGCGCTGGTCTACGACGACCCGCACGGCCACCCGCACGTCTTCACCGGCGACTGCCTCTTCCCGGGCGGCGTCGGCAACACGCACAAGGATCCGAAGGCCTTCGCCAGCCTGATCCACGACGTGGAGACGAAGATCTTCGACGTGCTGCCCGACGAGACCTGGGTGTATCCCGGGCACGGCAACGACACCACGCTGGGCGCGGAGCGGCCGCAGCTGCCGGAGTGGCACGCGCGCGGGTGGTGAGGATCCGGGCGCCACACGGCTCGGATTTCGCGCGCTGGGCGCGCACGCCTTACGCGTGCGCCCGGCGCGCTTTCGCTTGCGCACGCCCCGTGTGAACGCTTCACACGCGCCGGACTCCCGCGCACGCTCCCGGTCTTGGGTGCCGCGCGGTCAACTGGTGGCAGCCCCGCACGGGATGACGGTTCCCGTGCGGAGGGGCCGCCGGTCCTCCCACCCCGCCCTCGACCGGCGGCCCGGGCCGACGGCCGGCGTGTGGCAAGGTCCGTGAAAGATGTTCACACAGCCGCAACACCCGTTCCCACCATGCGGACAGTTACCGCTGTGACCTGGACAAACGGGGGGTTCGCTGTCAATCTCCGGCCATGTACCTTGCCTCTCGCACCCTGCGCCGCGCGGTGACCGCAGCCACCGTAGCCCTGCTCTCCACCGCCGTCGGCTGTGCTCCGCAGCCCGACGCGAAGGGCGCGGCCACTCCGTCCGGCTCGGCCGCGAAGAGCTGCGCCCCGGGCAAGTTGGCCACCAAGACGTCCGCGAAACTCACGATCGCGACGGACGAACCGGCGTACGAGCCCTGGTTCAAGGACGACAAGCCCGCCAACGGCAAGGGCTTCGAATCGGCGGTCGCCTATGCCGTCGCCCAGCAACTCGGATACGACGAGAACGCGGTCGTCTGGCAGAGCGTGCCGTTCAACAAGGCGTTCGCGCCCGGCGTCAAGACCTTCGACTTCGACATCAACCAGGTGTCGATCAGCGACGAGCGCAAGAAGGCCGTGGACTTCTCCTCCGGCTACTACGACGTGCGCCAGGCCGTGATCGCCCTGAAGGGCAGCAAGGCGGCAAACGCGAAGAGCATCGCGGACCTGAAGAAGCTCAAGCTGGGCGCCCAGGTGGGCACCACAAGCCTCGACTACATCACGAACGTGGTGAAGCCGACGCAGGAGGAGGCCGTCTACGCCAAGAACGACCAGGCCAAGTCCGCGCTGAAGAACGGCCAGGTGGACGCCATCGTCACCGACCTGCCGACCGCGTTCTACATCACCGCGGCCGAGGTGACGGACGCGAAGATCGTGGGCCAGTTCGAGAACCAGGGCGGCACTCCCGAGCAGTTCGGGCTGGTGCTGGACAAGGGCAGCGCGCTGACCCCGTGCGTGAGCGGTGCCGTCGACGCCCTGCGCAAGGACGGCACGCTGGCCCGGCTCGAGAAGCAGTGGCTCTCGGACGCCGTCGATGCCCCGGTGCTCAAGTGACGGTCACCAAGGGCGATTCGGCCCAGGAGGGGGCTGACGACAAGGGAGACATGGCACGCGCCGATGACGGCTATGTGCCCTCCGAACGGCGGCTGGAGCGTGAACGCCACAAACGCGCGCGTGCCCGCCGCGCCACGGCCGTCGCGGCGCTCTCGACGCTCGTCACCGGCGCCGTGCTCTATCTGGTCGTCGTCAACGCGCCGGGCTGGCCGCGCACCAAGGAGACGTTCTTCAGCGCGCAGTACGCGCGCGAGGCGCTGCCGAAGGTCCTCGAAGGGCTGTGGCTGAACGTCCGCCTGCTGGTGATCTGCGGCGCCGCCGTCCTGGTCCTCGGCATGCTGATCGCCATCGCGCGCACCCTGCGCGGGCCGGTGTTCTTCCCGCTGCGCGTGCTCGCGGCGGCGTACACCGACTTCTTCCGCGGACTTCCGCTGATCATCAACCTGATGATCGTGGTCCTGGGCGTGCCCGCGCTGCGTCTTCAGGGCGTGACGGTCGATCCGGTACTGCTCGGCGGTACGGCACTGACGCTGACGTACTCGGCGTATGTGGCCGAGGTGTTCCGGGCCGGCATCGAGTCCGTTCACCCCTCGCAGCGCGCCGCGGCCCGCTCGCTGGGCCTGACCAACCGCCAGGCGCTGCGTTACGTCGTACTGCCGCAGGCGGTGCGCCGTCAGGTACCGCCGCTGCTCAACGACCTCGTGTCGCTGCAGAAGGACACCGGTCTGGTGTCGATCGGCGGCGCCGTGGACGCCGTACGCGCGGCCGACATCATCGTGGGCCGCAGCCTGAACTACACGCCGTACATCGTCGCCGGGCTGGTGTTCGTGGCGCTGACCATTCCGATGACCCGCTTCACGGACTGGGTGACGGCCCGGATGGACCGGCAGCGGGCCCAGGGAGGATCCCTATGAGCGACGCGCCCGTGCTGCGCATGGAGTCCGTCCGCAAGACCTTCGCCGGCTCCGTCGTCCTGCGCGATGTCGGCCTGGAGGTCGCCCCGCACACGGTGACCGCGCTGATCGGCGCCTCCGGCTCGGGCAAGTCGACGCTGCTGCGCTGCGCCAACCTGCTGGAGGAGATCGACGACGGTGCGATCTGGCTGGACGGCGAGGAGATCACCGATCCCCGCGTCGACCAGGACGCGGTACGGCGCCGGATCGGCGTCGTCTTCCAGGCGTACAACCTCTTCCCGCACATGACCGTGCTGGACAACGTCACGCTGGCGCCGCGGCGGGTGCACGGCGTCTCCCGCGACGAGGCCGAGGAGCGGGCCAGGGGGCTGCTGGAGCGCCTCGGGCTGGGCGACAAGGCGAGTGCCTACCCGGACCGGCTCAGCGGCGGCCAGCAGCAGCGTGTGGCGATCGTACGGGCCCTCGCAGTGCGGCCCCGGCTGTTGCTGCTGGACGAGATCACGGCGGCTCTCGACCCCGAACTCGTCGGCGAGGTGCTGGAGGTGGTCCGCGGCCTCAAGGACGACGGCATGACCATGGTGCTGGCGACGCACGAGATGGGCTTCGCGCGGGACGTCGCCGACCAGGTCTGTTTTCTGGACGGTGGTGTCGTGCTGGAGCGCGGCACCGCCGAGCAGCTCTTCGGCGATCCGCAGCAGGAGCGCACCCGGCGTTTCCTGCGGCGGATCGTGGAGGCCGGGCGCCTGTGAGGCCGTAGCGCCGCGCCTCTGCGGACGGCCACGCGCGCGTAGGCGCGGACGACCGCCTACGCGCGCGTGGCCGTTTACGCCTCGGTCCGCGCGGCCCCCAGCAGGGCCGCGACCCGCTCGACGCCGAACACGTAGCCCTGGACTCCGCAGCCCGCGATCACGCCGTCGGCGCGCAGCGAAACATAGGAGTGGTGCCGGAACGACTCGCGCTGGTGGATGTTGGAGATGTGCACCTCCAGCACGGGCATGCCGTCGCAGGTGTTGAGCGCGTCCAGAATCGCGACCGAGGTGTGTGAGTAGGCGCCGGGGTTGATGACGATCCCGCAGTGGTTCAGGCGTACCTCGTGGATCCAGTCGACCAGTTCGCCCTCGTGGTTGGACTGCCGGAAGTCCACCGTACCGCCGTGCGCGGCCGCCGCCTTGGCGCACAGCGCCTCCACGTCGGCCAGCGTGTCCTTGCCGTAGATCTCGGGCTGGCGCTGCCCGAGCAGGTTCAGGTTGGGCCCGTTGAGGATCATGATCGGGGCGTTGGCCAGGGTGCGGGGCACGGTTCCTCCGGTCCGTTCGGGGCGGTGCGTCGACGACCGCCGCTCGCACCCGGTCTATCACGGTGGCCGGAGCGGACGAGGGGGCGTGTACGGCGTCACCTCGGCGCACACTCCGGTCGCTTGCTCACCTCCACGCGCTCCCCGTAACCCGCGATCACCATGGGTAGTTGACGCGGCATGGAGCCTGTACGCACCGTAAGTACACCGTCGATGCCCCGGCTCGCCGCAGCCTCGCTGGCGGGGACCGCGATCGAGTTCTACGACTTCTTCGTCTACGGGACGGCGGCGGCCCTGGTCCTGGGGCCGCTGTTCTTCCCGACGTTCTCGCCGCTCGCGGGGACGCTGGCGGCGTTCGGGACGTTCGGGGCGGGGTTCGTGGCCCGGCCGTTGGGCTCGGTGCTGTTCGGGCACCTCGGCGACCGGCGCGGGCGGCGGCCGGTGCTTGTTCTGTCGCTGCTGCTCACGGGCGCCTCGACGGTCGCGGTGGGCTGTGTGCCGTCGTACGCGTCGATCGGCGTCGCCGCGCCGGTACTGCTGCTCCTGCTGCGCTTCCTGCAGGGGCTGGGGCTCGGCGGGGAGTGGGGCGGGGCGGTGCTGTTGACCGCCGAGCACGCGCCGCCCGGGCGACGCGCCCTGTGGTCGAGCTTTCCGCAGGTGGGACCGGCAATCGGGTTCCTGCTCGCCAACGGGGTGGTGCTCGCGCTGTCGGCGACGCTGTCCGACGCGGAGTTCGCGCGCTGGGGGTGGCGGGTGCCGTTCTGGGCGGCCGGCGCGCTGGCGCTGGGCGGGTTGTGGCTGCGCTCGTCGCTGGCCGAGAGTCCCCGGTTCCTGGAGATCGACGACCACGCGCGCGTGCCGTTCGTCGAGGTCGTACGGCATCACGGGCGGCTGGTGCTGCTGACGGCCGGGGCGTTGGCCGCGGGGTACGCGGTCTTCTACGCCGTGACGACCTGGTCGCTGGCGTACGCGACGGAACGGCTCGGGGTGAGCCGCACGGTGATGCTGACCTGTGTCATGGCCGCGGTGGTGGTGAAGGCGTCCCTGACGCCGTTCATGGCGGTGCTCGCCGACCGCTTCGGGCGACGGCCGATGTGCCTGACGGGGTGTGCGGCCTGCGGTCTGTGGATGCTCCCGATGGTCGCGCTGCTGGCCACCGGCCAGCCGTTGCTGATGTTCCTCGGCATCCTGGGCGCCCTGGTCTCGTTCATCACCATGTTCGCGGTGATCGCCGCCTATCTGCCGGAGCTGTACGAGGCACGGGTGCGCTGCACGGGCGCCGCGGTCGGCTACAACCTCGGCGGAGTCCTGGGCGGCGCCCTCACCCCGATCGTGGCCACGGCGCTCGCGGAGCACAGCGGGCGGGTCCCCTGGAGCGTGGGTGTCTATCTGACGGGCGTCGCACTGCTCAGTCTCGTGTGCTTCGCGCTGCTCCCCGAGACCCGCCCGGTGTCCGTGCCGGCGGTCGAGCCGGCTACGGGTTGATCGCCAGCTCCAAGTAGGCCGCGAAGAGCACCAGATGGACTCCGCCCTGCAGCGGGGTGGCCCGGCCCGGCACCACCGTCAGGGAGCTGACCACCACGGTCAGCGCGAGCAGCAGCATGTGGGTCGAGCCGAGGCCGAGGACGAGTGGGCCGGACAGCCAGACAGAGGCCAGGGCGACGGCGGGGATGGTCAGGCCGATGCTGGCCATGGCCGAACCGAGCGCCAGGTTGAGACTGGTCTGTACCCGGTCGCGGCCGGCGGAGCGCAGCGCGGCGATCGTCTCGGGGAGCAGCACCAGCAGGGCGATGATCACACCGACGACCGCTTGATGCAGGCCTGCCGCCTCCACGCCCGACTCGATGATGGGTGACACGCCCTTGGCCAGACCGACCACACCGATGAGGGCCAGGCCGAGCAGGCCGAGGCTGAACCAGGCGGTACGCGCGGACGGGGGCGCGGCGTGGTCCTCGGCGGTGCTGACCTCGCCCTGCCGGGTGATCGGCAGGAAGTAGTCGCGGTGGCGCACGGTCTGCGTGGCGACGAACAGGCCGTACAGGATCAGTGAGGACAGCGCGGCGAAGGTCAGCTGCACCGAGGAGAACTCAGGTCCGGGCTTGCTGGTGGTGAAGGTCGGCAGCACGAGGCTGAGCGTGGCCAGCGTCGCCACGGTCGCGAGGGCGGCGCCGGTGCCCTCGGGGTTGAAGACCGCGGTGCCGTGCCGCAGGGAGGCGACGAGCAGGCAGAGCCCGACGATGCCGTTGGTGGTGATCATCACGGCGGCGAAGACGGTGTCTCTCGCCAGGGTGGAACTCTTGTCGCCGCCGTCGGCCATGAGGGTGACGATCAGGGCCACCTCGATGACCGTGACGGCGATGGCCAGCACGAGGGAGCCGAAGGGCTCGCCGACGCGATGGGCGATGACCTCGGCGTGGTGTACCGCCGCGAGGACGGAGCCGGCCAGCACGAGAGTGACCAGGGCGACGACCGCGCCCGGCAGCTCACGACCCCAGGTGAAGACCAGAAGGACGACCGCGAGCGCCGGCACGAGTGTCGTCCATTGCCGGGTGAGCGGCCGGAGCCCAGTGATCATGCGGCGATCGTCGCAGAGCCGTACAGGATTCGCATTCCGCTCTTTTCGAATACCTCTCATCCTTTCCATTGCGCTCACGCCACCTGCGGGGGCGGGGCTCTGCTCTGCACAGTCCCGCTCCCACCGGGGGCACTGTCACCGCCGGCCGGGCCGGGCGTCGACGCCGCCCTTCGCGGCGCCTTCGCCGTCGGCGCCCGCCGCCTCGATGGCCGCCCGCTTCTTGCCGGCCATCAGACTGGTGATGGTGGTGACGATCAGGACGGCGCAGATCACGCCGAGCGAGACCGGGATGCTGATCTCGGGTACGTGGACACCGGACTCGTGCAGTGCGTGCAGCACCAGCTTCACGCCGATGAAGCCGAGGATGATCGACAGGCCGTACGAGAGGTGGACCAGCTTCTTCAGCAGGCCACCGATGAGGAAGTACAGCTGACGCAGACCCATCAGGGCGAAGGCGTTGGCGGTGAAGACGATGTACGGGTCCTGGGTCAGACCGAAGATCGCGGGGATGGAGTCCAGGGCGAACAGGACGTCCGTGGTGCCGATGGCGAGCATCACGACCAGCATCGGGGTCATGACCCGCTTGCCGTTCTCCTGGATCCACAGCCTGGTGCCGTGGTAGCGGTCGGCCACGCCGAACCGACGCTCCGCGGCCTTCAGCAGCTTGTTCTCCTCGAACTCCTCGTCCTCCCCGTCCGCGCGGGCCTCCTGGATCAGCTTCCAGGCGGTCCAGATGAGGAAGGCGCCGAAGAGGTAGAACACCCAGGAGAAGCTGGCGAGGATCGCGGCTCCCGCGGCGATGAAGATCGCCCGCAGCACCAGGGCTATGAGCACGCCGACGAGCAGGACGCGCTGCTGGAACCGGGTGGGCACCGCGAACTTCGCCATGATCAGGACGAAGACGAAGAGGTTGTCCACACTCAAGGACTTCTCGGTGATGTATCCGGCGAAGAACTCACCGCCCGGCTGCCCGCCGCCGAAGACGAGCAGGCCGAGGCCGAAGAGCCCGGCCAGGACGATCCAGACGACGGTCCAGATACCGGCTTCCTTGATCGACACCTCATGCGGCTTGCGGCCGATGAAGAAGTCGACCGCGATCAGGGCGGCCAGGCCCACGATGGTCAGGACCCACAGGGTCACGGAAACGTCCACTGCACCTCCGGCATGGCGTAACGGCAAACACTTTCAGCGTTGTCGCTGCCGGAGGTCTCTTCCACCCGCGCGGGGCCGACGCCCCGGGACCGGACCGGTCCGTACTGACGGGTGCGCCGCAGTCAGGGAGTACTCCCCTCCGTACGGAAGACCATACCCTAATCACCAAGGAAAGGTAAAGGAAAATGCAAAGGAAAGGTCAAACTCACTGATCAAGGCACCTTTACTAGTGCTTGGTTCTGGCCCTGGCCACCTCGGTCAGCACCTGCTCCACGATCTGGCTGCCGGCCGGCACAAGCGCGGGTTCATAGGTCCAGGCGTGCCCGACCCAGGGGTCGGCGAGATGGTCGTCGGGAACGGGCGTGAGTCGCATCAGCGAACGCCACAGGGGGTCGAGCAACGGGCCGTAGGCGGCGGCGTCCTCGCGGTCCGCCACCAGCAGCAGGTGCACGCCCACGGCGGGCCCCTCGTCTGCGAGGTAGCGCAGCCGGGTCACCGCACGGTCGTCGAAGCCGTGCGGGAAGTCGCTGACGATCAGCAGCTGCCGCGCGGTGTCGACATCGGCCGGCAGCGACTCGGGCGTGCCGCCGCGCAGCGCCATCTGCACCAGGTCGACCCGCCGTGTGAGCCGCTCCAGCACCTCCGCCACGCCCGCCGCCCCGGCCGCGGGCGGCGCGGCGAGTGCACCGGTCCGCGTCAGCACCCCGAGCGCCGCGGCCCCCGCACCGGCCGGGTCGATGACCTGCACGGCGAAGTCCCCGGGCGGATGCACGGCGAGTAGCCGTGCGGCCAGCGCGACCGCGGCCTCCATGGCCAGATGCCGCAGCTCGGCGGAGTCCGGGAAGCCGTCGGCTGCCGCCACCGGGCCGCTGTCGAGCCACAGACCCCGCTCCAGCGGCAGCCTGACCAGCATGGGGACACGCAGCGGCACGCTCTCCGGCAGATGGAGATCGCCGAGCCGCAGGGCCAGCGGCGGCTCGGCAGGCACCCGGTAGGCGTGCCAGACGGGGTTGTCCCAGCGGGCGTAGGCGGGCGGGAGCGCGGGCTCGACCACGTCGGACTCGGCGGCGAGCTGGGCGAGGTCGCGGTCGAGGGCCGAGCGGGCCTGGTCGACCAGCTGTGTCCGGCGGGTGTGGGCCGCCTCGCGCGCGGTGTCGCCCGCCGCGCCGAGCCGGCCGCGGGGGTCGGCCAACGCCTGATCGAGCTCCTTCTCCAGACGGGAGTCGGCGAATTCGACGGCGCTGCGGTACGCGGCCGTGGAGCGGGCCAGGTCCTCGAACATGCCCCAGACCTGGTTGTACAGCCGCTCCTCCATCGACCAGCCGACGGCGTCCCCCGCGACCGGCTGCGCGGGGCGGTCGTCGGCGGCCGGAGGGGCCGGCGGTGTCGGCGGTGTCGGCGGTGTCGGCGGGGTGCCATGCGAGCGGCGGGGGTGTGTGTAGTCCACGGGGGTGCCGAGGTCTCGCGGGGCGGTGCCGGGGGCCTGGGTGTCGTACGGGTTCCGCGCGGCGTACGAGGGCGCCGGCACTGTCATGCCACGGGCTGGAGTGGCGGTGGGGGCCGCCGTGTGCTGAATGGCGGTCGCGAGGTCGGCGGCTTCTGGCAGGCCCTGGTCGGCCAGGAGTGCGGGAAGACCGGCCGCGTAGCCCTGGCCCATCGCGCGAACCTTCCAGGCGCCCTGTCTGCGGTACAGCTCCAGGGCGACCACGGCCGTCTCGGTGTCCAGGCCGGTCAGGGTGTAGCTGACGAGTTCGGTGCCGTCGGGGCCGTCGACCGCGGTGTGCGGGGCGGCGACCGCACCGAACCGGAGCAGGTCCGCGGACCCGGTGGGCAGCGCGAGGAACACGGCGACGCGGTGCACGGCCTCGGGCAGGGCGCCCAGGTCGACGGCCAGCCGGTGCTCGGCGGCGGCCTCCCGGGGCACCTCGACACCGGGCACGGCGGGGGCGCCGGGATGGGCCACCCACTGGGGGCCGTGCACCCTGCCGTTCTCGTCGCCGAGCGTGGCTCCGGCGAGGACCGGGACCCCGGCCGAGATCCGGATCGTCAGCCGGATCCGGGACAGCGGGTGGTTCTGCCCCCGCACCAGCTCGGCCGTCATCGCCGTGCCCCCTGTGTCGTTGTGTCGTACGCGCTGCCGGTCGAGCGGGCGGTCCTACAGGTGCGGCAGGATCGCCGGCATCAGGTCCTGGAAGGTGCGGCCGTTGGCCGGGGTGCCCAGGGCGGTCATCGTCCAGCCCGAGCCCGCGCGGTGCACCTTCGCCATGATCTGGGCGGTGAAGTTACCGCCGCCGTTCAGCGTGTAGCGGGCGAGTTCCTGCCCGTTGGTCTCGTCCACGAGGCGGCAGAACGCGTTCTGCACCTCCTCGAAGGTCTGGCCGGTGAAGGAGTTCACGGTGAAGACGATCTGGTCGATGTGGACCGGGACGCGCTGCAGGTCCACCAGGATCGACTCGTCGTCCCCGCCCTGGCCGGCGCCGCCGACGAGGTTGTCACCGGTGTGGCGGACGGAGCCGTCGTCGCTCACCAGGTGGCGGAAGAAGACGACGTCGACAGGCTGCTTCTCGGCGAACAGGACCGCCGAGGCGTCCAGGTCGATCTCGCGGGTGCGGGAGCCGAACAGGCCGCGCCGCTTGGCCGCCTGCCAGCCGAGCCCCATGCGGACCGCGGTCAGGGTGCCCCCGTCCTTCTTCTCCAGGCTGATGGCCTGACCCTTGCTCAAGTTGACGGACACCGCTGAATCCCCTCTCGATGGTCCCCTGTTGCCGCGCAGTGCGCGGTTGCCCAAAACCCTACGCAGGCGCACCGACAGTGCCGAACCCCGGCCCACGCTTTGTGTCGGTGTTGCAACACTTGGCGCGTATGCCGAGGTCCGGCAGGGTGTCGGCGGCTCAGGCGAGGCCTGCCTCCCGCATCTGGCGCAGTTCCTTCTTCATCTCCGAGACCTCGTCGCGCAGCCGGGCCGCGATCTCGAACTGCAGCTCCGCGGCGGCGGCGCGCATCCGCTCGGTCATCTCCTCGATCTGCTCGGCGAGTTCGGCCGCGGGGCGGTCCGTGGGCACCGCCTGGCCCTTGGCGGCCTTCCCGGCCTTCGCGCCCTTGGCCGCCTTGTCACCCAGCGACGGGACGGGGGCCTTGGCGCCCTTGCCGTCCTTGGACGTGCGGTAGCCGGTGCCGAGGAGCTGCTCGGTGTCGACCTCCTCGCGGGCGATCTGCGCGACGATGTCGTTGATCTTCTTGCGAAGCGGCTGCGGGTCGATGCCGTTCGCCTTGTTGTAGGCGACCTGCTTCTCCCGGCGGCGGTTGGTCTCCTCGATGGCCTTCTCCATCGCCGGAGTGATCTTGTCGGCGTACATGTGAACCTGGCCGGAGACGTTGCGCGCCGCGCGGCCGATGGTCTGGATCAGCGACGTGCCGGAGCGCAGGAAGCCCTCCTTGTCGGCGTCCAGGATCGCCACCAGCGACACCTCGGGCAGGTCGAGGCCCTCACGGAGCAGGTTGATGCCGACCAGGACGTCGAACTCCCCGCTGCGCAGTTCGCGCAGCAGCTCGACGCGGCGGAGGGTGTCGACGTCGCTGTGCAGATAGCGCACCTGGATGCCCAGTTCCAGGAAGTAGTCGGTGAGGTCCTCGGCCATCTTCTTGGTGAGCGTGGTGACGAGAACGCGCTCGTCCTTCTCGGTGCGCTTGCGGATCTCGTGCACCAGGTCGTCGATCTGGCCCTCGGTGGGCTTGACGACGACCTCGGGGTCGACGAGACCGGTGGGGCGGATGATCTGCTCGACCGCGCCGTCGGAACGCGACAGCTCGTACGTGCCCGGGGTGGCCGACAGGTACACGG
This sequence comes from Streptomyces sp. NPDC020192, assembly GCF_044388685.1. Lineage (NCBI taxonomy): Bacteria > Bacillati > Actinomycetota > Actinomycetes > Kitasatosporales > Streptomycetaceae > Streptomyces > Streptomyces sp. NPDC020192. Next base: position 220,276 of record NZ_JBIRXG010000001.1, read on the forward strand.
TCTGGTCGATGCGCTCCTGGAACTCCTCCCACTTCAGGGGGCGGTTGTCCAGGGCGGACGGAAGGCGGAAGCCGTGGTCCACGAGGGTGCGCTTGCGGGAGGCGTCGCCCTCGTACATGGCGCCGATCTGCGGGACCGTGACGTGCGACTCGTCGATGACGAGCAGGAAGTCGTCCGGGAAGTAGTCCAGCAGGGTGTTCGGCGGGGAGCCGGGCAAGCGGCCGTCGAAGTGCATCGAGTAGTTCTCCACGCCGGAGCAGCTGCCGATCTGGCGGAGCATCTCGATGTCGTACGTGGTGCGCATCCGCAGGCGCTGGGCCTCCAGGAGCTTGCCCTGCTTCTCCAGCTCGGCGAGGCGCTCCCCCAGCTCCTTCTCGATGTCGTTGATGGCCCGCTCCATGCGCTCGGGACCGGCGACGTAGTGGGAGGCGGGGAAGACGTACAGCTGCTGGTCGTCGCTGATGATCTCGCCGGTGAGCGGGTGCAGCGTGGACAGCGCCTCGATCTCGTCGCCGAACATCTCGATACGGACGGCCAGCTCCTCGTAGACCGGGAAGATCTCGATGGTGTCGCCGCGGACCCGGAAGGTGCCGCGGGTGAAGGCCATGTCGTTGCGCGTGTACTGGATGTCGACGAAACGGCGCAGCAGCTCGTCCCGGTCGATCTCGTCGCCGACCCGCAGGGGGACCATCCGGTCCACGTACTCCTGCGGAGTACCGAGGCCGTAGATGCAGGAGACCGAGGCGACCACGACGACGTCGCGGCGGGTGAGCAGCGAGTTCGTCGCCGAGTGGCGCAGGCGCTCGACCTCCTCGTTGATCGAGGAGTCCTTCTCGATGTAGGTGTCCGACTGCGGGACGTAGGCCTCGGGCTGGTAGTAGTCGTAGTACGAGACGAAGTACTCGACCGCGTTGTTGGGCAGAAGCTCGCGGAACTCGTTGGCCAGCTGGGCGGCCAGCGTCTTGTTCGGCGCCATCACGAGTGTGGGGCGCTGGAGCTTCTCGATCATCCACGCCGTGGTGGCGGACTTGCCGGTGCCGGTCGCGCCCAGCAGGACGACGTCCTTCTCACCGGCCTCGATGCGCTTGGCCAGCTCGGCGATGGCCGCCGGCTGGTCGCCGCTGGGCTGGTAGGGGCTGACGACCTCGAAAGGCGCCACCGTGCGTTCGATGTGGGAAACGGGCCGCATGCCATCCACCGTACGACCCCCCACTGACAACGGGCCCCGATCAGGTGTTTTACCTGGTCCGGGAGCCGTGGTGCTCGGGCCGGCGATTCTCGTGGAGCGCGGGCCGGCGGGTCGGGTGGGAGGCGACGTCGGTGGCCGGGACACCCGGTTTGCGCTCGACGATCCTGCGGACGGGCCGGCCCATCACCATCAGCGGGTCGAAGACCACGACGACGGCCGCGAGGAGCAGGAAGGCGAGTGGGCCGATCAGCATGGGCGCGAGCACGGACGGCTCCGGCGCGCCTCCGGCGGTGTGGGCGGAGCCGTCGAGGTGGACGCGCAGGGCTGCCATGCCCATGTAGTGCATGCCGCTGACCGCGAGTCCCATGACGAGGCTGGCCCCCACGCTCCACAGGAAGCCCTGCACGCGTCCGGCGGCCCACAGGGCGGCGGTGGCGGCCACCACCGCTATGACGACGGAGGCGGCGACGGTGAGGGTGTTGTAGGTGAACCGCCCGTGGAAGTGGACGCCGGCCATGCCGAGGTAGTGCATCGAGGCGACACCCAGACCGGTGATCGTGCCGCCGGTGAAGAGCGCGGTGCCGGCGGCGCCCCGGTAGCCGACGATGAAGATGCCGACGCCGACCATGACGATCGCGAGGCCGAGGCTCGCGTAGGTGATCGACTTGTCGTAGTGGATCGGTGTCTCCTTGACGGCGAAGCCCATCATGGCGACGAAGTGCATGGTCCATATGCCGGAGCCGATCGCGGCGGCGCCGAGGGCCAGCCAGGCGGGCCGCCAGGAGTGCGTGACCAGCAGCGCCCGCGTGGTGCACCGCAAACCGAGGGCACCGCCCAGACAGGCCATCAGATAGGCCACCAACGGGGTGACGGCCCCGTAGCTGAATCCGTCGACCGTGCCTTGCATCCGCGGCTGCCCTTCCGCCCTCTTGCGTCCCGGAATACCTGAAATGTTCCCCCGGCCCAGGACCGCGCGCGGTCAGGGTTGTCGCAGAGAGTATGACTCCCACCGGAATGGTCGAACGATTTTCCGGCAAAGAAACACGGCGTTGCCGCAGTTGTGCGGTCCCGGTGAGCGGACGTCGACATCTGCCTGCGATGTGTGACCGTCATGCGCGCGCGTAACACTGACGATCTGCTGTCACTCTTGTTGCAGTCGATGTTCGCTGGACGCGAGGAGTCTGCATGCACGCGCGCGTAGTGGCCGTCACGGCCGTCGCGGCCCTGGGGATCGTGGCGGTCCTGCTGAGCCCGTCTTCCGACGCCCGGGCCGGCAGTTCCATCGCGCCCACGGTGATCGCGCACCGGGGCGCCTCCGCCTATGCTCCCGAGAACACCCTGGCCTCGATCGACAAGGCCGCGCAGCTGGGCTTCACCTGGGTCGAGAACGACGTCCAGCGCACCAAGGACGGCGAACTGGTCGTCATCCACGACGACAGCCTGAAGCGCACCACGAACGTCGAGCAGGTCTTCCCCGGCCGGGCGCCGTGGAAGGTGAAGGACTTCACCGCGGCCGAGATCGCCCGGCTGGACGCGGGCAGCTGGTACTCCCCCGCGTACACGGGCACGCGCGTGCCGACCCTCACGCAGTACATGCGCCGGATCGAGCACAACCACGAGAAGCTGCTCCTGGAGGTCAAGAACCCGGAGCTGTACCCGGGCATGGAGCAGCAGATCCTGAAGCTCCTCGGCAACGAGGGCTGGCTGGATAGGAGCCATCTGGGGCGACTGATCGTGCAGAGTTTCAGCGCCGACAGCATCCGGACCGTGCACGAGCTGAAGCCCGCGGTCACCACGGCCCTCCTCGGCTCGCCCAAGGTGGCGCAGCTGCGCCAGTACACGCACTTCACCGATCTCATCAATCCCTCGTACAGCTCGCTCTCGCGGGACTACGTCGCGGCCGTGCACGCTTTCAAGGGGCCGCACGGCAAGCGGCTCAAGGTGTTCGCCTGGACGGTGAACGACGCGGCCGACGCCCGCAAGGCCTCGGGCTATGGCGTCGACGGGATCATCACCAACAAGCCCGACGTGGTGCGGGCGGCGCTGGGCTCGGGCTGAGCCGGGCGGGCGTTGTCAGTGGCGGGCCGTACCGTGGTCGCATGGACAGCCAAGGGCAGGATGAGCAGCGGGTGGTGTGGGCCGTCGTCGGCACCGACATCGGCCCGCTGATGCTGGCCGCGACCCGCGACGGCCTGGTCAACGTCGTCTTCCACGCCACGGACGCGGTGCGCGACCGGGCCCTGGAGCGGCTGGGGTCCCGGCTCGGCGTCGCCCCCGTCGAGGATCCGGACTCGCCGCTGCTGGCCGAGGCGATACGCCAGCTGCGCGCGTACTTCGCGGGCGAGCGGCACGGCTTCGATCTGCCGCTGGACTGGTCGCTGATCTCCGGGTTCAACCGTCAGGTGCTGCGCGAGCTGGCCGCCGGAGTGCCGTACGGCTCGGTGGTGGGGTACGGCGATCTCGCGGGGCGGGTCGGGCAGCCCGGCGGGGCGCAGGCGGTCGGCGCGGCGATGGGCGCCAATCCGCTGCCGGTGGTCGTGCCGTGTCACCGCGTGGTGGAGAGCGACGGCGGCATCGGGGGCTTCGGGGGCGGGCTGGAGACCAAGCGGAAGCTGCTCGCCCTGGAGGGCGTGCTGCCCGAGCCGCTGTTCTGACCGTCGGCCGGTCCCCGGGCTATTCGTCGTAGTGCCGGGCCTCGAAGACGTTGCCGTCGGGGTCCCGGAAGTAGAACGTGCGCGGGGCGTTGCCGCGGGCGCCGGACAAGTCGTGGCCGATGTCGGACAACGGGACGCCGTGGCGCTCGAGCCGGGCGCGCAGGGCGTCGAAGGCCTCGGCCGGCAGGGCCAGACAGACGTGGTTGACCGGGTGGCCGGCGCTGTCGGCCGCGCCAGGCAGCATCCTCATACGGCCCACCAAGGTGTGCGGGGCGAGGTCCAGGATGGTCTCCTCGTTGACGCGTACGGAGGGGAAGGGCACCTTTCCCTCGATGTACTCGGCGAGCCTCACGGGCTCCAGACCGACGGCGTCCGCGTAGAAGCGGGCCGCAGCCACCGGATCGGTCACCCACAGGACGACGTGGTCGAGACGCGTGCTGTTCTTCGTCATGCGGCCCAGGCTGGTGGCGTCTCCCACAGGCCGCAAGCGTTTAGCCGCGGCCGGCACCCGCCAGAGATCCAGAGACGAGGCCGACGGACAGGAGGCGATGCGCGTGGTGCTCGTGGTGTCGGAAGAGGTCCGGGAAGCGATCGACGCACACCGGCCGGTGGTGGCCCTGGAGTCCACGATCATCGCGCACGGCCTGCCCCGCCCGCGCAATCTGCAGGTGGCGCTGGAACTGGAGGAAGCGGTGCGGCGGGAGGGCGCCGTGCCCGCGACCATCGCCGTCCTGGACGGCCGCCCGCGGGTGGGGCTGGACAAGGAGCAGCTGGAGCGGATCGCGAACGAGGACGGCATCCGCAAGCTGGGCCACCGTGACCTGCCGCTCGCCGTGGCCGGAGGTGTGAGCGGGGCGACGACGGTGTCGGCGACGGCGCAGCTGGCGGCGCTCACGGGCATCCGGGTGTTCGCCACGGGCGGGCTGGGCGGTGTGCACCGGGAGTGGACGGTGACGCAGGACGAGTCGGCCGACCTGGGTCTGCTGGCACGCACGAGGATCACGGTGGTCTGCGCGGGCGTGAAGTCGATCCTGGACGTGCCGGCGACACTGCAGAGGCTGGAGACGCTGGGGGTTGCCGTCGCCGGGTACGGCACGGACCGATTCCCCGGCTTCTATCTGTCCGACTCGGGGCATCCGGTCGACTGGACGCTGGGCAGCCCGGAGCAGGTCGCCGAGGTCATGCGGGCCCAGGACGCACTCGACGCGCCGGAGTCGGCGCTGATCGTCGCCAATCCCGTTCCCGAGGCGGAACAGCTCGATCCCGAGGTGCACGCGCGCGTGCTCGCCGACGCGCTGCGCGCCTGCGCGGAGCAGGGGGTCAGCGGGCAGGCGGTGACCCCGTACCTGCTGGACTATCTGGTCCGGCACACGGACGGTGCCTCCCTGCGCGCCAATCTGGCGGCCGTGCGCGGCAACGTACGGCTGGCGGCGCGGATCGCCACGGCCTGGACCAGGGGGTGACCGCGGGCCGGAACGGGGCCCTGCTGGTCGTCGGAGACGTCGTCACGGACATCGTCGCCCGGCACCGGGGGCCGCTCGCGGCCGGCACCGACACGGCCGCCGCGATCCGGACGCTGCCGGGCGGCGCGGGCGCGAACGTTGCCTGCTGGGCCGCCCACACGGGCTGCGCGGACGTACGGCTGCTCGGGCGGGTCGGCGCGGACACGGTCGCGTGGCACGAGCGGGAGCTGGTCGCGGCCGGGGTGCGGCCCCGGCTGGTGGTCGATCCGGAGGCGGCAACCGGGACGGTGATCTGTCTCGTCGACACGGGGGCGGCGGCCGAGCGCACGTTCCTCACGGACAGCGGGGCGTCTTTGCGGCTCGAACCCGCCGACTGGTCCGACACGTTGCTCGACGGGGTCGCCCGGCTGCATCTTTCGGGTTACCTGCTCTTCGCGGAGTCGAGCCGGGAACTGGCGCGCACGGCCCTCGTGGCGGCACGCGCGCGTGGTGTGCCGGTCAGCCTGGATCCGGCGTCGGCGGGCTTCCTGGTGCGGCTGGGCGTGGACCGGTTCCTCGCGTTCGCGGAGGGGCTGCACGTGCTGCTGCCCAGCCGGGACGAGGCCTGCCTGCTGACAGGCCTGTCGGACCCGGTGGACGCGGCGGCCAAGCTGAGCCGTCTCGTGCCGCTGGTGGTGACCAAGGCGGGCGCCGACGGGGCACTGGTGACCCGAACCGGTGCCGCACCGATCCGGATCCCCGCGACACCGGCGGTCCCCCAGGACACCACGGGCGCCGGTGACGCCTTCACCGGCGCGTTCCTCGCCGCACTGCTCGCGGGCGCGGACCCGGAGGAGGCGGCGGCTTCGGGGTGCCGGGCGGGGGCGGAGGCGGTGGGACGGGTGGGGGCCAGGCCACCGACTCAGGGGCGGGACCGCTAGACGGCCGGGTCGGGTGTGCGGCCAGGGATGGCTGTGGGAGGCGACCGGACGCGGCGCACGATCGGGAGACGGCGACGGGATGCCAGGCGCCGCGCATGCCCTGGCAACTGCGGCAACTGCCTGGTACGCCGTACGCCCGGACAGCCGCGGCTGGATGCCTGGCGCCGCGCACGCCCGTGCGTGTGGGCGCTTGGGCGCATGCGGCGGACTCTCGGCACATACGCCCGCGCGGCTGCGGCCGGCTGGCCGGCACCACGAACGCCCAGACAGCGACGGCCGACTGCCAGGCACCACGCGCGCCCGCGTGACGGCGGCGGATGCCCGGCACCGCACACGCCCCCCGTGGCTGCCGCAGCCTCTGCCCCGGAACGCGCGTCACGGTGGATACCTCGCGGCTCGCACGCCCCATCAGAGCGGCTGGGCCCAAGCCGTTTCGCCCACCTGGCCAGAGCAGTTGGGCCCTCCCCTCCACACGCTCAGCCGCAGCCCCCTACGCCTTTCTCCCCCACGCCGAGATCATCGGTGCGGTGGCCAGGTCCATGGAACCGGCCTCGACGTTGGCCAGGTGCTGGTCGATCTCCTCATCGGTGGCGAGGTCGGCGGCGACGAGGCGGGCACGGATCTGACGGACCGTCGCGGCCTCCAGGGCGGTGCAGGCGGGTGAGGTCACCGGGAAGTACGCGTCGGCCTCCACTCCGACGAGCCCGGCCTCGCGGAGCAGGCGCGGGAGCTTGCGGCCGTACGACAGGTCGGCGCCCCGTTCGGCCAGGAGCTTGCGGAAGCCCTGACGGAGGCGGTTGGCGAGTTGCTGCTCGGGGCCGTACTCGTCGGGGCAGATCAGGGGCTGGAGGGCGGGGTCGGCGTCCTCGAGCAGTAGCCACCCGCCCGGCCGCAGTGCCTGGATCATGGACCGCAACGCCCTTTCCCGGTCCGGGACGTGGACGAGGACCAGCCGGGCGTGGACCAGGTCGAAGCCCTCGCCCGGCGGTTCCTCGGTGCCCACGTCGTGGACGCGGACCTCCACCGGCGGGTGCGCCACGGCAGAGACCAGCGAGGTGTCGATGTCGGTCGCGACGACCTTGCCGGTGGGACCGGCCTTCTCGGCGAGCCAGGACACCACCGAGGTGCCGCCGGCCCCGACTTCCCAGCAGTGCCAGCCGGGTCCGACGCCGACGCCCTCGAGGTGCCGGAAGGTCGTGGGGTCGAAGAGCGCGGCGAAGGCGTCGAAGCGCTGCCCCGCCTCGTTCTGCCGGTTGTCCAGGAGGTACCCGTCGGATCGTGTCATGTGAGGATCATCCCAGCCACCCGGCTTGTCCGGATCTGCTGACGCCCGGACGCGGGAGGGAACGGGGCGTGCGACCGGGGAACGGTGGTCTGTCCACAGGCGGGAACCAAGCGGAACTTCCTGTTCCCACAGGCTTACCCGCGTTTTGCTCTTGGCTGGCACACTGCTCGGGCAAGGCGCGAAAGCGTTACGCGAGGAGATCCATGCGAGGGGATCCAGATGTCCATGGCAGGGAATCTGCGCAAGGTCACGGGACTGGGCAGGGCCGCCGGCCTGCGCAAGGTGGCGCGGTTGGCTCGGCGGCGGCCCCGCGTGGACCTGAGCCATCCCGCCAGGTCACCGCTGGGCTCCTCGGTGGTCAACTGCGTCACGTATCAGGACGGCGTACGCGTGCCGAGCTGCACCGATCTCGTGGACGCCGTGAGGATGGTGCGCAAGACCGGCGAGGGATTCGTCTGGCTGGGGCTGCACGAGCCGACGGACCGTGAGTTCGCGGGGATCGCCGAGCTGTTCGACCTGCATCCGCTGGCGGTGGAGGACGCGGTCGAGGCCCACCAGCGCCCGAAGCTGGAGCACTACGGCAACACGCTGTTCGCTGTCTTCAAGACCGTCTGCTACGTGGAGCACGAACGGCTGACGGCGACCAGCGAGGTGGTGAACACCGGCGAGATCATGGTGTTCGTCGGCGAGGACTTCGTCATCACGGTGCGCCACGGCCGGCACGGCTCGCTGGGCCCGCTGCGCGAGGAGCTGGAGGCGCATCCGCATCAGCTGTCGAAGGGACCGGCGGCCGTGCTGCACGCGATCGCCGACCATGTCGTGGACGACTATCTGAGCGTCACCGACGCGGTGCAGGCCGACATCGACCAGGTCGAGACGGAGGTGTTCTCGGAGGACGGTGCACGGCTCGACCCCGGCCGGATCTACCAGATGAAGCGTGAACTGCTGGAACTGAAGCGGGCGGTGGTGCCGCTGGGCCGCCCGGTGGAGGACCTGGCCACCCGGCCCATACGGGTCGTGCCCCCGGAGATACAGGCCTACTTCCGCGATGTGCTCGACCATCTGATCCGGGCCAAGGACCAGATAGCGGCGTTCGACGAACTGCTCAACTCCATCCTCCAGGCCCACCTCGCGCAGGTGACTGTCGCCCAGAACGAGGACATGCGGAAGATCACCGCCTGGGCCGCGATCATCGCCGTACCGACGATGGTGTGCGGTGTGTACGGCATGAACTTCGACCACATGCCGGAGCTGCACTGGCGGTTCGGATATCCGCTGGCCATGGCCGTCATGGTGGGCATGTGCGTGGCGCTGTACCGGGGCTTCCGGCGCAACGGCTGGCTCTGAGCGGCGAGGCCTGTCGGCGGGCCCGCTCGGATCAGCCGCTCCAGGCGGGACGGCGGGGGTCGTCGGCGCGCACCAGGACGTCCGCCGTACCGGCGGGATCGGTCTCGGACGCGTAGCGCTCGAAGGCGGGCAGCGTCCAGTGCTCGGCCTCGGGGGTACGGCGGCGCAGGGCGGCCGGGGAGAGGAGGAGGTGCACGGTCAGGTCGAACGGGAACCAGTGGCGCAGCAGGAGGGGTCCGTGGAGCAACAGGATCCCGCCGGGCGGGAGTTGGACGTAGGGGCTACGGGTGGCGCGGTCGGTGGCCGGATCCCACAGGTCGGGCAGGACGCGCCCGCTGCCGCCGGGGTCGAGTGGGCCGAAGACCTCACGCCAGAGGGCGCCGGTGTCGAACCACCCGCCGTAGTACGACTCCGCGTCCCGTCGCCCGTGTTCGAGGCGCAGCGAGGCGGGGCGCAGGAAACCCTCGGCGCCGACCACGAGGGAGGGCCGGCCGCGCACGCGCAGCGCCTCGCCGACCCGCTCGGCGAGGCCCCCGGGACGCGCGGCAGGGGCCCCGTCGAAGCCGACGCGCGGCCAGGCGCCCCCGTCGGCCGGCGCCAGTCCGGCGAGCCGGTCGGCCAGCAGTTCGGCGAGCCGGTCCCAGGTGATCGCTTCGAGTCGCACAGGGCCCATGATGCCGGGTGGCGGAGAAGGAGGTGGCGGTGCCTGCCGGGGGACGGGGGGGCTCCGGTTGGGGACGGTCCTGGCCTGCGTGGGGCGGTCGGCTCAGCCCTGGTCCGCCGACGCCCGCCGGGCCTCCAGCAGAGCGGGGAGATGGGTCTCGCTCCAGTCGCGGGCCGCGTCGAGAAGGGGGATCAGTGTGCGGCCGAGAGGGGTGAGGGCGTACTCGACCCGGGGCGGGTTCTCGTCGTAGGCGGTGCGGGTGACCAGTCCGTCGCGCTCCATGGCGCGCAGGGTCTCGCTGAGGACCTTGGGCGTGACGGCCCTGAGCGGGACACGCAGTTCACCGAAGCGGCGCGGGCCGTCCTGGAGACAGCGGATCACCATGCCGGCCCACTTGTCGCCCACGCGGAAGGGCACCACGGAGGACGGACAGAGGGGGTGGAACATATCGGGATCGAGAGGCGCGGGCCGGCCGGCGTCCATCGCGCCCGCCGGCGGCAGGGAAGAATCGGCCCTCGGCCGGGGGGCACCGGCCGGCGGTCGAGACCCGTCAGTCAACGGCCGGGATGCATCAGCCACCTGGGGCGCGCTGCCCGCCGGTCGTGACGCGCCGGCCGTCTGCCGAAACGCGCCGGTTGCCCGTCGAGGCTCGTCGGCTGCCCGCCGAGGCTCATCGGTCGTCCCAGTCTTCGTCCCGGTCCTCGTCCCCGTCCAGGTCCCGCGAGGCGCGTCGGTCATTCGTCGAGGGTAGCGCCGATACCGTTGAAGTAACCGGGGGTCCGCTCCCTAACGTCCTGGTCCGAAGCGAACAGCCGAGCAGGACACGGAGGTTGGGGATGACGGGGATCGTGGTCTTCGGTGCCGGAGGCCGGGCCGGGCGGGCGGTGACGGCCGAGGCGCTGGCGCGGGGGTGCACGGTGACGGCGGTGGTGCGGGATCCGGCGCGGTATCCGGATCTCGGCGCGGAGGGCGTCACGGTGGTACGGGGTGATGTCCTGGACGCCGGGTCGGTGGCCGGGGCCGCCGCCGGGCATGCCGGTGCCGTGCACGCCGTCTCGCCGTTCAGCGGGCCCGAGGAGGCGGTCGGCTCGGTCGACCCGGGGTTCTTCATGCGGGCCGCCGACGCACTGCTCGACGGGTTGGGCGCGGCCGGAGTGACGCGGCTGGTCGCGGTGGGGCTGGGGGCGAATCTGCTCGGTGCGGACGGGCGGATGGTGATGGACGACCCGGTGGCCTTCCCGCCGCCGCTGCGGCCCTTCGCGCTGGCGCACACCGCCGGGCTGCGGCGGCTGCGGGAACGCGCGGACGGTCCCGTCGACTGGGTGATGCTGACGCCCGCCGGGTTCCTGGAGCACGGCGGGCCACGCACGGGGCGGTACCGCGTCGGCGGGGAGCGGCTGCCCGGCGGCAAGGGGCCGGGCGGCGGGGGCGAGGGCGGTGACGGGAACGACGGCGGGGGCGAGCCGTGGCTGTCGTACGCCGATCTCGCGGTGGCGGTGGTGGACGAGATCCAGTCCCCCGTGCGGCACCGTACTCGGGTCTCGGTGTTCAACGTGCGCGGCGAGAAGGAGGACGACAGGTAGGAACACGGAGTCAGCGGGCGGCCGCGGGGAAAGTACCGCGTATGGGCCTTCCCGTGACGTCAACACCCCACTCCCCCGGACGGCTTGTCGTCGTCCAGAGTGCGAAGCGCAAGCGGTGTGCCACGTGCCGGGGCGGGCCGCTGTCGCTGCTGGTGCTGGAGGACGGGGCACCGCGTTGTCTGGACTGTGCCGACCTCGGGCACCTGGTGTTCCTGCCGCGTGGCGACACGGCGCTGACCCGCAGATCGCGGGAGGAGAGCACGCTGTCGGCGGTGGTGGTGCGGTTCAATCGGCGCAAGAGCCGGTACGAGCGGCAGGGCGTGCTCGTGGAGGAGGCGGCGCTGGCCCGGGCCGAGGCCCGCTGTCTGGCGGACGCCGAGGCGCGGCGCCGGCGGCGGGCGCGGGACGCGCGGCGCAGGGCGGCGGAGGACGAGCGGTTCGTGGCGGCGTTCGCGGCCGAGATCCTCCGGCTGCTGCCCGGCTGCCCGGCCGAGCGGGCCCGGGCCGTCGCGGCGCACGCGTCCGTGCGGGGCAGCGGGCGGGTCGGGCGCAGCGCGGCCGGGCGGGCGCTGACGGAGGGGGCGGTGATCTCGGCGGTCGTGGCGGCCGTACGGCACGTGGACACGCCGTACGACCAGCTGCTGATGAGCGGGGTGCCGCGGTACGAGGCGCGGCGCCGGATCGCGCCGTCCGTGGAGGGCGTGCTGCGGGCGTGGCAGGGCGCCGGGACGGACGTCGGCTGACCGGACCGGAAGGGCAGGGACAGAGGCGGGGTGGGACGAGACGAGATGAGGGCGTGGAGATGATCGGCGGGCCGTTCTTCGTGCTGGTCGTGGCCGGGATCCTCGGTACCGGGCTGGTCGCTGGGGTGTTCTGCGCCTTCTCGGCGTTCGTGATGCGGGGGCTCGCGGCGCTGCCGCCCGCGCAGGGTGTGGCGGCGATGAACGCGATCAACGTCGCGGCGGTACGGCCCGCCTTCATGACGGTGTTCGGCGGTGCGGCGGTGCTGAGCGCGGTGATCGCGGTGGTGACGTTCGTGGTGTGGCCGGAGGAGGGGACGGTCGAACTGCTGCTGGGCAGCGCGCTGTATCTGTTCGGTGTGTTCGGGCTGACGGTGGTGGCGAACGTCCCCCGCAACGACAGGCTGGCCCGGCTGACGGCGGGCGCGCCGGAGGCCGCGGTGTACTGGCCGGTGTATGTGCGCGAGTGGACGTTCTGGAACCACGTCCGCACCGCCGCGTCCGCCGCGGCCGCCCTGGTCTACGTCCTGGCCCTCACCTGAGCCGCACCTGGCCCGTCCCCCCACCTCGCCCCGTTCTTGGCCGCAGCCCCGCGGGCGAGTGGCCGCAGCACCTCCAGAAAGCGCTGTCCGCCACTCTGCGCGACCCGCGGTGCGGACGTATCGTGGCCGGAAGAGTCCCGGAAGAGTGGCGACGATCATGGCCGATCCCAAGGGTTTCATGACCACGCCGCGCCAGGAGTGGCCGCGGCGGCCCGTCGAGGAGCGGGTGCGGGACTGGGACGAGGTGTACGTCCCGGGAGCACTGCTGCCCATCATCAGCAAGCAGGCAGACCGCTGCATGGACTGTGGCATACCGTTCTGCCACGAGGCCTGCCCGCTGGGCAATCTGATCCCCGAGTGGAACGACCTGGTCTCGCGGGAGGACTGGCGGGCGGCGAGCGACCGGCTGCACGCGACGAACAACTTCCCGGAGTTCACCGGGCGGTTGTGTCCGGCGCCGTGTGAGGCGGGGTGCGTGCTCGCGATCAATCAGCCGGCCGTGACCATCAAGAACGTCGAGTGCGCGATCGCCGACCGGGCCTGGGCGGAAGGTTTCGTCACGGCACGGCCGCCCGAGCGGCTGTCGGGCCGGACGGTCGCCGTCATCGGTTCCGGGCCCACCGGACTCGCCGCGGCGCAGCAGCTGACCCGGGCCGGGCACACGGTCGCCGTGTACGAGAAGGACGACCGGCTCGGTGGGCTGATGCGATACGGCATTCCCGAGTTCAAGATGGAGAAGAGCCATCTGGAGCGGCGGATCGGGCAGATGCGGGCCGAGGGCACGAAGTTCCGTACGTCGACGGTGGTCGGGCGGGATGTCGGGGCGGTGGAGCTGCGCGGGCGGTACGACGCGGTCGTCGTCGCCACGGGTGCGACGGCGTGGCGGGAACTTCCGGTGCCGGGCCGGGCGTTGAACGGGATACACCAGGCGATGGAGTATCTGCCGCTGGCCAATCGGGTGTGCGAAGGGGATCTGGAGGTTTCACCGCTGTCGGCGGCCGGCAAGCACGTGGTGATCGTGGGTGGCGGGGACACCGGTGCGGACTGTCTGGGGACCGCGGTGCGCGAGGAGGCCGCGTCCGTGACCCAGCTGGACATCTACGCGCAGCCGGGTGAGGACCGCGACGAGGACACCGAGCCGTGGCCGACGTACCCGAAGATCTACCGGCTGTCGGCGGCGCACGAAGAGGCGCGGGAGCTGCGGACGGCACCGGCGGCGGACGCGGACGCGCGGCTGTTCGCGGCGTCCACGCTCCGCTTCGCCGGGGACGCCGACGGGCACGTGCGCTCGCTGCATCTGGTGGAGGTCGACGAGCTGCGCCGCCCGCTGCCGGGCACCGGGCGGACGCTCCCCGCCGACCTCGTGCTACTCGCCCTCGGGTTCTCCGGGCCGGACCAGGAGGACGGGATGATCGGGCAGTTGGGGCTGGCGCTCACTCCGCGCGGCACAATCGCCCGGGACGACGGCTTCGCGACCAACGTCCCCGGGGTGTTCGCCGCCGGGGACGCGGCGCGCGGACAGTCGCTCATCGTCTGGGCGATCGCGGAGGGGCGGGCGGTGGCGGCGGCCGTCGACCGCTATCTGACGGGCAGTTCACAGCTGCCGGCGCCGGTCTCTCCGAGGGATCGGCCGATGAGGGTGTAGCCGGTCTCTCCGAGGGATCGGCCGATGACGGTGGAGCTGTCCGCCGACGGGTGTCGTCACCGTTCGTTGTGGCAGGACACCGCGAAGGCGGCCGGTCAACCCTTCCGCTCGTCCGTGCCCGCCACCTTCCCCGTCGCCAGGGCCACGCGGTTCCACGTGTTGATCGTGAGGATCAGGGCGAGGACGTGGGCCAGTTCCTGCTCCTCGAAGTGGGCGGCGGCCTCGGCGTAGACGGTGCCCGGGACGCCTCCGTCGGCGACCAGGGTGACCGCCTCCGTCAGGGCGAGGGCGGCCTGCTCCTTCGGGGTGAAGAAGTGCCGGGCCTCGCGCCAGACGGCGACCATGTGGAGCCGGTCCTCGCTCTCACCGGCCTTGCGGGCGTCGTTGGTGTGCATGTGCAGGCAGTAGGCGCAGTGATTGAGGTGCGAGGCGCGGATCTGGATCAGCTCGACCAGCGCGGGGTCGAGGCCCTCGCGGGCGGCGGCGTCGAAGCCGATGATCGCGCGGAAGACCTTCGGCGCGGCCTTCGCGAAGTCCAGTCGGGTGCGGGCGGCCTCGGCGGCGGCGATCCCGGTGGTGGCGTCGGTTGCGGCGGTGTTCGTGTTCGTCGTCATGGCTTCAACCTATGAGCCGGAAAGACCGGCTGTAGGGTGCATTTCCATGACGGAATCGTGGGTCAATTCCGCGGAGCGGATCGGTGCCGACCTGCACCTCGAGCTGTCGGGTCCGGGCGGGCGGCGGGCCACGCTGATCCAGGCGCTGCGGGAGGCCGTGCGCAGCGGGCGGCTGGCTCCGGGTACGCGCCTGCCGCCGTACCGTTCGCTCGCCGCCGATCTGGGTGTGGCCCGCAACACGGTGGCCGACGCGTACGCGGAGCTGGTCGCTGAGGGGTGGCTGACCGCCCGTCAGGGTTCGGGCACCCGGGTCGCAGACCGGGCGGAGCCGCTGCGCGGCGCCGTACGGACTCCGGTGACAACGCCCGCACGCGCGCGTGGGCCGCGGCACGATCTGCGGCAGGGCGCGCCGGACGCCTCGGCGTTCCCGCGGGCCGCCTGGTCGGCCGCGTACCGGCGGGCGCTCCAGGCGGCGCCCAGCGAGGCGTTCGGGCCCGGGGATCCGGCCGGGCGGCGGGAGCTGCGGGAGGCGCTGGCGGAATATCTGGCACGCGCGCGTGGCGTGCGGACCGAGCCGGACCGGATCGTCGTGTGCTCGGGCTTCGCGCACGCGCTGCGGCTGCTGTTCGGCCAGGGCGCGGGCGGGGTGCTGCGCGGTCCGCTGGGCATGGAGGCGTACGGGCTGGGTTTCCACCGGGAGTTGCTCGTGACGGCCGGGGTGCGCACGGTGCCGCTGCCGCTGGACGAGGACGGCGCGCGTGTGGACGTCCTCGGGCGGGAGCGGGCCGTACTGCTCACGCCCGCGCACCAGTTCCCGACCGGCGGCCCGCTGCGTCCGGAACGCCGGGCGGCCGTGATCGACTGGGCACGCGCGCGTGGCGCGATGGCGCTGGAGGACGACTACGACGGTGAGTTCCGCTACGACCGCAGGCCCGTCGGCGCGCTCCAGGGCCTCGATCCGGAGCGGGTGATCCACATCGGGTCGGTCAGCAAGAGCCTGTCGCCGGCGCTGCGGCTGGGCTGGATGGTGCTGCCGGAGCGGTACGTCGGGCCCGTGCTCGCGGCGAAGGGCGAGCGGGAGGGCTGGGTGAGCGTCCTGGACCAGCTCGCGCTCGCGGAGTTCATCGTCTCCGGGGCGTACGACCGTCATGTGCGGCGCATGCGGCAGCGTTACCGACACCGGCGCGACCGGCTCGTCGCCGCGCTCGCCGCGCACGCGCCGCACGTCGAGGTGACGGGTCTCGCGGCCGGTCTGCACGCGGTGCTGCGGCTGCCGCCGGGCACCGAACGGTCCACGGTCAAGGCCGCCGTGTGGCAGGGCATCGCCCTGGACGGCCTCGCCGCGTTCCGGCATCCGCAGGCCGAGCCGACGGCGGGCGACGGACTGGTGGTGGGGTACGCGGCCACCGCCGAACACGCCTACGGCGCGGCGCTGGAGGCGTTGTGCGGGGTGCTGCCTCCCGGGTGAGGAGCGGTGGTTCAGAGATCGGGGGTCGGCGGCGGTGACGTAAACCTCCGCGTGCCTGCTGCCGACGCTCGGCCGGCAACCGGCATGACCGGTCGGCCGGAAAGGAACCGGTCGACCGGGGGGTAGCGGTGACTCGCGACGGAAGGATCCGCTGCCTGCGCACCTGAACCACGCTCATCGTACGTACCGTACGGGCCTCCACGCAGCCGGTTTTCGGTGCTTCATCAGGTAGCTGCCGATGGGCAGTTGAGACGGATTGAACGCATAAGGGAAGTTGAGTGAGAAACAAGAAGCATGGGCAGATTCAGGACAGCAGGAAGTCGGCCTCCCCCGCCTTGGCTCCCTCGATGAAGGCGGTCATCTCGTCCGTGGTGTAGATCAGCGCCGGTCCGTCCGGGTCGGTCGACTGGCGCACGGCGATCCGGCCGTCGGCCAGCTTCATCGCCTCCAGGCAGTTTCCGCCGTTGCCGCCGCTCCAGGGCTTGTGCCACCCTTCGCTGCCCAGCTCCCGCGCGGGCATGCCGTTGTAGACGTGTCCGCGCGGCTTGATGCGATCCATTCACAGCTCCTTGCGGAGATCCTGGAGGATCTCCTTCGTGCGTTGTGCCGTAGCGGCCTGCGCCGCCATGCGGTCCATGACCTCGAGATGGGTCGCCACCTCGGTGCGCGCGTCCAGATAGACCGCGCCGGTCAGGTACTCGCTGTAGACCATGTCCGGCAGTTCTGACATGGCAAATCGGAACAGCACGAAGGGCCCGTACGTCCCCGGGTGCGGCCCGTTGGCGAACGGGGCCACCTGGAGCGTCACATGGGGCAGCTTCGTGGCCTCCAGCAACTTGTCGATCTGAGCGCGCATCACCTCGGGGCCGCCGACCGGGCGGCGCAGCGCGGTCTCGTCCATCACCGCCCAGAAGCGGGGTGCGTCGGGACGGGTGAGCAGGTCCTGGCGTTGCATGCGCAGCGCGACGTGCCGCTCGATGTCGTCCGGGCTGGTCTGGCCGATGGCACCGGACTTGAGCACACCGCGCGCGTAGTCCTCGGTCTGGAGCAGGCCCGGGACGAAGTGCGGCTCGTACGAACGGATCAGGCCGGCCGCGCCCTCGAGGCTGACGTACATCGAGAACCAGCCCGGCAGGATGTCGTGGAACCGCTGCCACCAGCCGGGTTTGTTGGCCTCCTCGGCGAGCTGGACGAAGAGGTCGGCCTCGTCGTCGGGAATGCCGTAGGCCTTCAGCAGCAGTTGCAGGTACGGGATCTTGAGGCCGACCTCGGCCATCTCCATACGGCGGACGGTGGCGGGCGCGACGCGCAGGACGCGGGCGGCGTCCTCGCGCTTCAGGCCGGCGCGTTCCCGCAGGTCCAGCAGGCGTCGGCCGAGGACCACCTGACCCACCGTCGGCGCGGACCGCGGCTCGCTCACGCTGTCACCTCCACCGAAAGCCTCTGCAACCCTCTACCGAACAACCGCTACCGAACCGTTTCCCGACAGCCCCGCGGCGCCGTTCGAAGACTCATTCGCAGACCGGGCCGGATCTCCGATGACCCCAATTGGCGCCGCTCGACGTGCTGTTGCGAGCAGTGTGCCACGGCCTCTGACCGAGTCACACAGCACTCTGCAATTTTCATAGTGACACTTGCCAAGTGTTCACGGCGGGGAGATAGTGGCAAGCGTGATTCCGTCCGCGCCCTTAGGAACAGACGCCGCCGCAGACCGTTCCGGTCTCGGTGCCGCGTCGGGAGCAGCCCCTCAGCGGGGCGCTGCCGAGCGCCGGTTCCGCTTCGAGCTGGCCGCACATCCGGGTTCCGTCGCCCAGGCGAGACGCCTAGCGCATGCCCGGCTGACCGGTTGGTCGGTGTGCGCGGACACCTGCGACAGCGCGGCCCTGGTCATATCCGAGCTGGTCACCAACGCGATCGTGCACACCGCGAGCAGCCACGTCGTGTGCGAGCTGCACGATCACGACGACATCGTGCGCATTGCCGTCCGTGACGAGGGCTGTGCTCCCGGCGAACCCCGCCCGTCCCCGCAGCGACCGGATGAGGAACACGGGAGGGGACTGCTTCTCGTCGACGCGCTGTGCCGGGCCTGGGGCGCCCAGGAGCACGGCCCCGGCCTGCTCGTCTGGGCCGACCTGCCGCGGCGGACCGACGCGGCCCACGACACCGCCGACCCCTGCAACGACCTCGGCTGGGGCGCCCGCCCCAAGCCGGACCAGCCGGACGACTCCGGCGAGGACGAACCGGCCGAGGCCGGCCATGAGGGCTCGGAGCAGACCGGTCAGCGGATTCCGGCACAGGACGGGTACGACGGGTACGAGGCTTCGGAGCAGCCGTCGGCCCAGGCGCCCGAGCGGCAGCACCCCTGCGCGCCGCCGGAGCACCGGACGCATCAGGCACCCGAGCAGCACCGCCACGGGATACCCGAGCAGCTCCGGCACGCCGCGCCGGAGCAGCATCGGCACCGGCCTCCGGACCGTCCCTGGCACCAGCCACTGCACCGGGCTCCCGAACAGCACCGCGCCGGGGAACGGCCGTGACCGGCGGACCGGACATCACCGGCGCGGACCAGCACGGTACCCATGCCCCGGCCTCCGAGCGTCCGATGGGCCTCGACACCCTCGTACGGCTGCAGCGCCGGCGGCCCGTGCCGGACGCGCCCCGACGGCTGTTGCT
This sequence comes from Streptomyces sp. NPDC020192, assembly GCF_044388685.1. NCBI lineage: Bacteria > Bacillati > Actinomycetota > Actinomycetes > Kitasatosporales > Streptomycetaceae > Streptomyces > Streptomyces sp. NPDC020192. The sequence goes on from NZ_JBIRXG010000001.1 coordinate 239,063, forward strand.
GCCGGAGGGCATGACGGCCCCGCTCGGCTGTGACGCCGTGGCCGTGCCGGACCGCCTCGGCCCGCTCGTCGTACCGCGGCTGCCCCGGCTGGGGTGTGTGTACACCGACGGCAGGCAGTGGTGGTGGATCGTTCCGTCGGACTCCGACTACGCCCTGCCCTGGCCGTCCCCCGCCCAGTACGCCCCCGGCGCCCTGGTCACCGGCCCCGCCCGGCTCATCCACCGCCCCGAGGGCACGGTTCCGTACACCCCGCCGATCCCGCTGTATCTCGCCATGTGCCGGGTGCTGGGGACGGCGCCGGACTGGTCGCGAGCGCAGCCGCTGCGCTTGCTCTGACCGTTCGCCCACCGGGGTGCCGGGTTCTGTCTCGTGGGCGGCTGCCGGTCGTGCGTGGTTGCTCGCGCCCACGCGGCGGAGCCGCATATCGATACAGCCCCGCGCCCCTTCAGGCTGGCTGCTCCTCAGGCGGCTCCATGCCAGCCCCCTCCCGTACCCCTCGTACGCCCCCCTCGCTCCCCCGCGCGCCCTGCCCGCCGTCGGTTCGCCCCGGGATAGTGGCCGTTCCGCCACACGGTCGGGAGGTCACGGTGAGAAAGCGGCGGGAGGCGGTTGAGCCCGTGGTGTCGGAGTCCGAGCGGCTGTTGTTCGGGGGGCCGCTGCGGTACGACATGGGGTGGAACGAGCACGCGGACGCCTTCCTGGAGCTGAGCTTCCGCGCGATGGTGGTCCGGTTGCCCGGCATGCTGGCATCCAGTCTCCGGCTGGCCCTGCAGGCCGACGCGCGGGCCGCCCGGGTCGTACTCGCCGCGGAGGCGGTCCGCGGTGGCACCCAGGCGGTGAGTCTGCTGGCCGTGAACAGCGCGCTCGGCAGGCTGCTCACCGGCCCGGACATCGGGCAGCGGCTGCGCGCGGCCGCCCCCGCCCTGCTCACCGTGGCCGCCATGTCCCTGGTGGCCGCGCTGCTGCGGGCCGCCTCCACCTACGCCACGGGACGACTGGAGCCCAAGGTCGAGCGTGTGGCGACCGAGCTGTATCTGGAGCGGGCGGCGAACGTGGAGCTGGCCGCGATCGAGGACCACGCCTTTCACAAACTGCTGGACACTGCCAAGTACGGCGCCGAGTCCGCGCGCCGCATGATCTCCTACGGCACCCGGGTGATCGGCGCGCTGATCTCACTGATCGCGGCGGCCGGCGTACTCGCGGTGCTGCATCCGGTGCTGCTGCCGCTGCTGGTCACGATGACCCTGCCGAGCGCCTGGGGCGCGCTGATCAACGCCCGGCGCCGTTACGAGTCCTTCCACACCTGGGTGCAGCACGCCCGGGCCGGCCGGCTGATCAGCAACCTGCTCACCGAGCCCGAGGCCGCCCCGGAGATCCGGGTGCACGGGGTCGGTCCGTTCCTGCTGCGCCACTTCCGGTCCATGTCGGAGACGGCGGAGGCGGAACAGGCCCGGCTGTCCCGGCTGGCCGCCCGGACCGGCCTGATCGCGGCGGGCTGGACGGGCCTCGCCACCCTGGCGACCTACGCCACGCTGGGCGCGCTGCTGCTGTCCGGCGCGATGGCCCTGTCGGTGGCCGGTACGGCGGTGATCGCGATCCGTACCGGGGCGTCGAGCCTGGACACGCTGGTGCTGGAGATCAACCAGCTGCACGAGGAGGCCCTGTTCGTCGGCGATCTGCACCGGCTGTACGTGGAGGCGGCCGAGCGGGCCATCCCGGCGGGCGGCGAGGCCCTGCCGGAGGACCCCAAGGAGATCCGGTTCGAGAACGTCACCTTCAGCTATCCGGATGACTCCGCCTGTCCGGGTGACACGGCCCGCCCCGCCCTGCACGACGTCACCCTCAGCCTGCCCCTCGGCCGGATCATCGCGCTCGTCGGCGAGAACGGCTCGGGCAAGACCACGCTGGTCAAGCTGCTCGCGGGCCTGTACGTCCCGGACCGGGGCCGGATCCTGTGGGACGGCGTGGACGCTGCGCGGGCCGACCGGCGGCTGCTCGCCGAGCGCGTCGCGATGGTGGCGCAGGACTTCAAGCGCTGGCCGTTCACCGCCCGGGTCAACGTGGCCGTCGGCCGCTCCTCCGCGCCGCTGACCGAGGAGGCGCTGGCCGCGGCGGTCGCCGAGGCGGGGGCCGAGGAGGTGGTCGCGGATCTGCCGCGCGGCCTGGACACCCTGCTGGCCCGCCACTTCAGCGGCGGGCACGAGCTGTCCGGCGGGCAGTGGCAGCGGCTCGGGATCGCCCGGGCGGCGTACCGGCGCGGGCGGGTGCTGATCGTGGACGAGCCGACGGCGGCGCTGGACGCGCGGGCCGAACTGGAGGTGTTCGAGAAGATCCGGGCGCTGGCGGGCAGCGGGCAGACGGTCGTACTGATCACGCATCGGCTGGCCTCGGTCCGGCACGCCGATCTGGTGCATGTGCTGGAGCACGGGCGGCTGGTGGAGTCCGGCACCCCGCAGGAGCTGCTGGCCAGGGGCGGTGTCTACGCCGATCTGTACGCGCTCCAGGCGGACCAGTTCACGGTGCGGGTACCCGCACCGGCACCGAAGCCCGCCTGAAACCCGGTCACTCCGTACCCTCGCCGCCGCGCACGATCACCAGGAACGTGTCCGTCGCGAGGTCCATGACGACCTCGGCGGGCAGGCCTTCCTGACGCCGCGCGTGCGCGAACTCCTCCGCGGGCCAGGATCCTCGCGGGCCACCGGCGGGAAAGCGCTCGAGCACCGTTCGCCCGTTCACCATCTCGCACCTCCAGAAAGCGTCGTTCCTACAGGAGTTAACGCCCTGGAGAACGCGATCGCCTCGCCGAGTGACGGGACTGAGACATTACCGACACCCGTTCGGCGCGGTCCGTGACAATCTGTTCACTTTGTGGCACGAACCGCACACTCCGTGTCAGTAGTCGTACTCGTCGTGAAGGCGGAGCCGGTCGCTGCCGGCGGGACTGCGGCCGAGTCGGTCGAAGACGTACTCCGTGTCGACCTCGACCATGGGCAGCCGCCGCCGCTGCGTGCCGAGCGCCTCGCGCGCCCGTCTGACCGCCTGCTCCTCAAGTTCTTTCTCGCCAGGGCCGTCAGTAGGTCACCGGCAGGGCCCGCAGCCCCCGTGCACGCATCGACGGACGCCAGGTCAGCTCGCTGTCGGCCAGGGCGAGTTCGGGCAGCCGTTCCAGCAGGGCGGCCAGGGCGATCTCCGTCTCCGCGCGGGCCAGCGGAGCGCCGAGGCAGTAGTGGATGCCGTGCCCGAGGGCGAGATGCCCGGCGGCGTCGCGGGAGAGGTCGAGCCGGTCGGGGGCCGGGAAGCGGGCGGGGTCGCGGTTGGCGGCGGACAGCGAGACCCAGACCGTCTCCCCTGCCGGGATGGTCACCCCGGCGATGGTCACGTCCTCGACGGGGAAGCGGCGCATGGCCATCAGCATCGGACCTTCGTGACGGGCGAACTCCTCGACCGCCGCCGGGAGTTGCGCCGGGTCCTCGCGCAGGGCGGCGAGCTGGTCCGGGTGCTGAAGGAGGGCCAGCACGGCGTTGCCGATGAGCTGGACCGTGTTCTCGTACCCGGCGAAGAGGATGAGGAAGGCCAGCGACATCAGCTCCTCCTCGCCGAGCCGGTCGCCTTCGTCGCGTACGGCGATCAGGTCGGAGAGCAGATCGTCGGCCGGCTCCTCGCGTTTGGCGGCGACGAGCCGGGTGAGGAAGCCCAGCATCGATGCCATGGCCTCCTTGGAGGCGTCCGGACGGGCCGGGTCGGGGGCCGTGAGGCTGTCGGTCCACTGCCGGAAGTCCAGCCGGTCCCCCTCCGGGATGCCGAGCAGGTCGCAGATGACAGTGATGGGCAGCGGGGCGGCGTACGACGCGACCAGGTCGGTACTGCCGTGCGGCCCGAGCGCGTCGAGGAGCCGGTCGGCGGTACGGCGGATCGGCGCGCGGAGCTGCTGGACGCGGCGCGGGGTGAAGGCCCGGCCGACCAGGCGCCGGATGCGGGTGTGGTCGGGCGGGTCCATGTTGAGGAGGTTGGCGTCGAGGGCGGGCGGCAGCGACAGGCCCTTGTACCTGCCGGCTACACCGCTGCGCTTGTCCAGCGACAGCCGCGGGTCGGCGAGCGCGGCCCGGACGTCCTCGTACCGGGTGACGAGCCAGGCGGAGGTGCCGTCGGGTCCGGTGATGCGCTGCACGGGTGCGGTCTCGCGCAGGTGCCGGTAGACGTCGTAGGGGTGCTGGATGAGGCCGTCCGCGAGTTCCATGTGCATCAGCCTACGTGGCGTCAGGTGGCACATCGCTGGGGCAGAGTTGGGTCCGCCGTACGGCTACGCGGCGGCGGGCAACGGTGGGACCTCGACTCCCTCGAGCTCCAACTCGGCCAAGGAGTCCCGCAGTTGCCTGACGTGCCGGGGGGTGAGCCGGCCGGTGTCGTCGAGGTGGACGGCGCAGGCGGTGGTCGTGTCGACAAGTCGTTCCAGGACGTCCGCGACGGCGTCCGTGCCCGCGGTGTGCCGGGCCACGGCGGGCAGTTCGGCGGCGGCCAGGGCGATGGCGGTGCGGGCCTCGGCGAGAGTGCGGTAGGCCTCCCGGCGCAGGGCCCAGCGCTCGGCACGGTCGTCGACGGACCCGCGCCCGGCACAGTCGTCGACGGACTCGCGCCCGGCGCGGTCGCCGGACTCGCCGAGGACGTGCACGAGGTAGGCGTGCGCGGCGGCCCCGGCCACGGCGAGCCGGGCCCGCACCCCGCCACCCCGCTCCCCCGGCATGGGCAGATGCCCGACGACCAGCACGAGCGCGCAGGCGAGCAGCGTCTCGCCGATGCGGCTGACGGAGGCCTGCGAGTCGCCGCCGACCATGACGAGGGCGAGGACGAGAACGGTGACGACGGCGGTCAGCGCGGCGAAGTGCCTCGTCGCGACCGGGACGAGCGCCCCGCAGACCGCGACCAGCGCGATCAGCCCCGCCGGGCGCGGCAGCAACGCGGCGAACCCCGCGAACACCAGGGCGCCCAGCACGGTCCCGGCGGCCCGGCACAGCACCCGGGAGGCGAGCGGTCCGAGGTCGGGCTTGACGAGGAAGACGGCGGTGGCGGGCAGCCAGTACCAGTGCTGGTGGTGGCCGTACCAGCCGGTGTGGTGCAGTGCCTGGGCGATAGCGGCGCTGGCCCCGAAGCAGAGGGCGACGCGCAGCCCGTACTCGCGCCCGCCGGTGCCGAACGCGGCCCGGACCACGTCCTTCGGGCTGCGCCGCCGGGCGGGCAGCCGGTCGTCACGGCTCTCCGCCCGGTCGAAGGCCTCGGCGGCACGCAGCAGGGCGTCGTCCAGGGCCCGCAGGGCGGGCGCCGACCGGTGCGGGGCGGGCAGCGGGCCGGTACCTGTGTTGCCACGAACGGCGGCGGCGAGCCGCCGGGGCCCCTCCGCCGCCCGCGCGGCGACCGGCTCTCCGGCCCAGTACAGGGCGGTGGCGGCCTCGGCGAGCGGCAGCGCGGCCGCGTACTGGGCGCGCAGCCGGCGCTCGGCGGCGGAACTGGCGTACCGGCGCAGCCGGGGTCCGGCGAGGGCGTCCTGGGCGTGGTCGAGCGCGGCGGTGAGCGCGGCCCGCTGGGCGGTGGCGTGCGGACCGCCCACCCCGTCGAGCAACGCGGCTACGGCGTCGTACACATCGGCGACCGCCTCCCGCTCCCCGTCGAACCGGAAGTCCCCGGCGAGCGAGCCGGGCGTGGGCAGGACGAGCCGGAGCATCATCAGCCACCCGGCTCCGGCGAGGAAGGCGAGCGCCCGCTGCCAGCCGCTGAGGGCAGCGGGCATCCCGGCACCGATGGCGGCGGCGACGAGCAACTGCGTCCCGGCGGCGGAGGCGACGGGCCCGACCGCGCTGATGCCGCCGGCAAGCAGGCCCAGCAGCGTGAGCACCAGGGTGAGCGGTACGGCGGCCAGGCCCTGCCCGGCATACGTCCCCACGAGCAGCCCGGCCGCCCCGGCCAGCGCGGGCACCCCGAGCCGCTTGACGGAGGCGCGGCGGCTGCCGGGACGGTCGTTGATGCCGGCGAGCATCGCGGCGATGGCGGCGAGGACACCGGGGCCGGTGTGTCCCGTGGCGACTCCGACGAGCAGCAACGGCCCGGCGGCGAGCGCACCCCGGGTCACCGCGCTCCAGGGCACGGGACCGCGCTGGGCGCGCAGGGCGTGGGCGAGCCAAGGGGGTGCGGCGGGCCGGGACACGGGGCTCCTGTTCGTACGACGGCGGGGTGGGCCTTCGGACGACGGTGGCCGGCGGACCGTGCTTCCACGGTAGGGCGGGTTCGCCGGGCAAACGGGGCGATCACGTTTCGGCGAGGTGAAACGTGCCCCGGGCGGCCGGTTTCTTTATGAACGCAATGCCCCGATCATGCGCTCGGCTTCGGTGACGGCACGGGCGAGGGCCTCGGGCTCGCCCCACAACTCAGCCACCACACCGTCGATCCCCCGCAGCCCGGCCCGCTCCAGCAGACGCTTCTCGTTGGTCACCCACTCCCCGCGCGCCGCGAGCACCCCGTGCGCGGCCTGGGCGGCGGCGGTGGCGATGGCCCCGGCGGTCTCGGTGAGGCGGCCGTGCGGGGCGTGGTTGGCCCTGGCGTAGCCCAGAGTGGCGCGGGCGGTGCCGTGCCAGCGGTCGGCGGCGGTGACGCGCAGCTTGGCCGGGTACCGCGCGGGGCGGGGCGGGTCGCCGTACAGGACCTGGTTGACGGCCAGTTCGGCCACCAGCAGGTAGGTGGGGATGCCGGCGAGATGGAAGAGCAGCGGCTCCACCCGGAACCGTCCCTCCTCCGCCTCCGCCAGCTCGTGCTCGACGACGTCCAGGTCCCGGTAGTGGATGTCGACCCCACGGCCGTCGACGGTCAACCAGGCACCGCCGTTGAACACCCCGCCGCCCCAGCCGCCGACCTCGGACACCTCCCCCTCCCACCCGAAGGCCCGCAGATCGTCGGGGTCGAAGGGGCCGCGGTAATAGACCGCCATGTCCCAGTCACTGTCCGGACGATGGGTGCCCTGAGCCCGTGACCCGCCGAGGGCGACGGCCCGCACGGTGGGGAGGGAGGCGAGGCGCTCGGCGGTCGCGGAGAGGAACTCGGCGTCGGATGACTGGGGCATGCCCTCAGCCTGCCGCAGCCACCCCGAAGTCCGCTCCCGGAATTTCGCCGCGGCCGGCGATCCCTGCTCCAGGCGGATTGTCAGTGGCACACGTTGGCGGGTGGCGAGCCCGTACGCCGACGCCTGCGCCGCCGGTGTCCCGTCACCCGGGAATTCGGATGCGGGCAGGGCCGAGGGGAACCCATCATCGGGAGGTTGTCCCCTGCCGTCGTAGGCCGTCGTAGGAGCATCCTCGTGATCCAGCGCGTGACCGTCCCCTCCCTCTTCCCGCCGCCCGCGTATTCTCACGCCTCCGTCGTCGAGGCAGGAACGAAGCTCGCCTTCCTCGCCGGGTCCGTGCCGCTGGACGCCGAGGGGAAGCTGGTCGGGCCGGACGACCCCGTGCGGCAGGCCGGGCAGGTGATCGCCAATCTGCGGGAGCAACTTGACGCCGTCGGAAGCGACTTGGCCCATGTGGTCGTGACCGAGGTGTACGTGGTGAGCGGTGAGCCCGCGGTGCTGTCGGCGGTGTGGGACGTGGTGGAGGCCTCGGGGCTGAGCGCGGGGCCGCACTCGTCCACGCTGATCGGCGTCGCCTGCCTCGGGTATCCCGGGCAGTTGGTGGAGATCACGGCCACGGCCGTCGTACCGGAGCGGGAGGAGCGGCGGTGACGGACGAGGTCGTACTGCGCCGGGCCGTGGCGGCGGACGCCCGGGCCGCCGCCGATGTCTGGCTGCGGTCCTTCCGTGCCGCGCTGCCCACCGTCGTCCGGCCGCGCAGCGACGACGAGGTGCGGGAGTACATCCGGGACGTCGTCGTGCCGTTGCGGGAGACCTGGGTGGCGGAGGCCGCGGGCGGCGGGATCGTCGGACTGATGGTGCTGGACGGGGCGTCGCTGTCCCAGCTGTACCTGGATCCGGACTGGCGCGGGCGCGGGCTCGGTGACCGGTTCGTCGCGCTGGCCAAGGAGCGCGGTCCGGGCGGGCTGACCCTGTGGACCTTCCAGGTCAACAAGCCCGCCCACCGGTTCTACGAGCGGCACGGCTTCACGGCCGTCGAGTTCACCGACGGCAGTGGCAACGAGGAGCGGGAGCCGGACGTGCGGTACGTCTGGCGACCTCGGTCCTGACCCGCTCTCACCCCTATGGCCGCCCCCACCTCCTCTCCTTCGGCAGCGGCTTCCCGTAACCGCCCGCCCGGCTCGTCGTCAGACCCAGGGCCACCAGGGACTCGGCGAGCCGGACCGCCGCCGCGACGCCGTCGACCACCGGCAGCCCGAGCTTCTCGCCCACCGTGCGCTGCAGGCCCGTCATCCCGGCGCAGCCCAGGACGAGGACCTCGGCGCCGGCGTCGCGGGCGCGCTCGGCCGCCGACAGGAACGCGGACTCCGTGCGGCCGGGGTCGTCGGCGAGGCCGAGGACACCGAGGCCGGTGCCGACGACGGCGGCGCAGTTGCGGGCCACGCCGGCGGTCTCCAGGCTGTCCTCGATCTGCCCGCGGGAGCGGTCGAGGGTGGTGACGACGCCGTAGCGGCGGCCGAGGAGGCAGGCGAGGTGGGCGGCGGCCTCGGTGATGTCCACGACCGGGACGTCCACCAGTTCCCGTACGCCTTCCCGGCCGTGCTCGCCGAAGCCGGCCAGGACGACGGCGTCGTACGGCGGCCCGTCGTAGGTGCGCAGGGTGTCGAGGACGGCCGCGGCCGAGAGGTAGCTGTCGAGCCAGCCCTCGGCCGAGGCCGGGCCCCAGGCGGGGGTCAGACCGGTCACGGTGGTGCCCGGGCTCGCGGCGGCCCGGGCACCTCGCACGATCTCCTCGGTCATCTCCTGCGTGGTGTTGCAGTTGGTGACGATGATCCGCACGTCCGTCAGGCCTCCTGCTCCGCCGGCTCCGCCGTGCGCTGCCCCTGGCACAGCACCGCGTACAGGGCGGCGGCGAGCGCGGTGCCGATGAACCAGGAGTACGGCGCCACATCGCTGAAGCTCTTCACCAGCGCCAGTACGGCGGCGACCGCGGCGGAGGGCAGGAAGGCCCACAGCGCCTTGGGGTTGACGCCCTTGCTGTAGTGGTACGGGGTGCCCGGGCGGGCGTCGAACAGCGCGTCCACGTCGATCTTGCCGCGCTTGACCCAGTAGTAGTCGATCATGATCACGCCGAACAGCGGGCCCAGGAAGGCGCCGAGGCCGCCGAGGAAGTAGTTGACGACGGTCGGGTTGGAGAAGAGGTTCCAGGGGGTGACGAGCAGCGCGGCGACCGTGCTGATCAGCCCGCCGACCTTGAAGGTGATCTTCTGCGGCCAGACATTGGCGAGGTCGTACGCCGGTGAGACGAAGTTGGCGACGATGTTGACGCCCATGGTCGCCACCGCGAAGGTGAACGCGGCCACGACCAGCACCCAGGTGTTGCCGACCTTGGCGACCAGTTCCGCCGGGTCGGTGATGGCCTGTCCGAACGCCTTCAGCGAGCCCGCCGTGACGATCACCGAGACGACGACGAAGGCGGTGGAGTTGATGGGCAGGCCCCAGAAGTTGCCGCGCCGGACGGTCTTGTAGTCGGGCGCGAAGCGGGAGAAGTCGCAGAAGTTGAGCATCAGCGTGCCGTAGGTGGCGAGGATCAGGCCGATCGCGCCGAACCACTGGCGCCACTGCTCGCCGGTCGACACCGGATGCGGCGTGGAGGTGAGCGAGATGCTCCAGTGGGCCTTGGCCAGCACCCAGACCGCCAGCGCGATCATCACCAGCCAGATCGCGGGACCGCAGAAGTCCTGGAACTTCCGTACGGACTCCATTCCCTGAGTGATGATCAGCGCCTGGATCAGCCAGAGGGAGAGGAAGGAGATCCAGCCCAGCGTGTCCAGGCCCAGGAAGGAGCTCTCCGTCAGGGACTTCAGGCCCGGCCAGGCGGCCAGCAGCATCACGTTGACGGCGACGGAGGCCAGATAGGTCTGGATGCCGTACCACATGATGGCGATCACGGCCCGGATCAGCGCCGGGATGTTGGCGCCCCAGATGCCGAAGCTGATGCGACTGACCACGGGGAACGGCACGCCGTGGCGCTGGCCGATCTTCCCCATGCGGTTCATGCCCGCGTAGATGAGCACGAAGCCGGCGAGCAGGGCCGTGAAGACCTGCCAGACGTTCATGCCGAGGACCAGCAGACCGGCGGCGAAGGTGTAGTTGCCGAGGTTGTGGACGTCGGACATCCACATGGCGAACAGGTCGAAGACCTTCCAGTTCCGCCGTTCGGCGGGAGCGAGGTCCTCGTTGACGAGGCGGGGGTCGGGGACGAACGCGGTGGTGCCGGTGGCTTCGGCACGATCGGCGAGGGACACGGGGCCTCCATGGACGAGGGGACGGAGGACGGCGGCCGTTTGGTATACCAAACTGCCGACATGGTGCCGCCGTCAAGCGTTCGGACCGATGTCGTTGCCGTTACGGCCCGGTAAAAGACCCCTCGCTTCGGCGAAGATGGGCCCATGACGAAGATCGAACCCCTGGGCGCGGTACGCGAACGGGTCCTGGTGAGCCTGCGGGAGGACATCATCGCCGGGCGCCTGGCACCCGGTGACCGGCTCGTCGAACGGGAGCTGGCCGAGCGGTTCGGCGTCTCGCGGGTGCCGGTGCGCGAGGCGATCCGGGCGCTCGTCGCCGAGGGCTTCGTCCTCTTCGAGTCCGCCCGCCGCACGGTCGTCCGCCGGCTGACCCCGACCGACGTCCGGGAACTCTTCGAGCTGCGCGAGGCGTTGGAGGTGTACGCGGCGGGGCTGGCGGCGACCCGGGGGACTCCCGAGGCCCTGGCGGAGCTGCGGGAGCTGCTGGAGCAGGCGGCGCGGGCGACGAAGGGGGGCGACGCCGAGGCGATCACGGACATCAACACCCGCTTCCACGACCGCATCCGCGCCCTGGCCGGCAACAGCCTGCTGATCTCGGTCATGGAGCCGGTCGACGGCCGCCTGCGCTGGCTCACCCGGCGCAACGAGGAGTGGCCCCAACTCCTCACCGAACACCGTGAGTTGTACGAGGCGATCGCCTCCGGCGACCCGGACCGCGCCCGCACCCACGCCCTCGCCCACGTCCGCGCCAACTATCGGACGACGGTACGGCATCTGTTCGGAACCGACCCCGCGGGCGAGGACTGAGCACCGCCGGCTACCGGGGCAGGCCTGCCGTCTCCGCCGCCGTGCGGAGCACCTCGCGGAGCATCTCCGCGGTGAGCCGGCCGGTGAAGGTGTTGCGCTGGCTGACGTGGAAGCAGCCGAAGAGGTCGAGGCCGTCGAGCGCGACCCGGGTGCCGTGGGCGAAGGCCGGGCGGGGCCGGGGCACGGTCCAGCCCGCCTCGGCGAAGGCGGGCAGCGCGGCCTGCCAGCCGAAGGCGCCGAGGACGACGGCGGCCCTCAGCGTCGGGCGCAGCAGCTTCAGCTCCTGGACGAGCCAGGGGCGGCAGGTGTCACGCTCACCGGGCGTCGGCTTGTTGTCGGGCGGCGCGCAGTGCACGGGCGCGGTGACACGGACGCCGTACAGCTCCAGTCCGTCGTCCGCGCTCACGGAGGTCGGCTGCGAGGCGAGCCCCACGTCGTACAGCGCCTGGTAGAGCACGTCTCCGGAGCGGTCGCCGGTGAACATACGGCCGGTGCGGTTGCCACCGTGCGCGGCGGGGGCCAGCCCGATGATCACCAGCCGGGCGTCGGCCGGACCGAAGCCGGGCACCGGCCGCCCCCAGTACGTCCAGTCGGCGAACGCGGCCCGCTTGGTACGGGCCACCTCCTCGCGCCACTCGACCAGCCGAGGACAGGCCCGGCAGCCCGCGACGCGCCGGTCGAGCCGGGCAAGGGCGCTGGTTTCGTCCATACGGCCACCGTATGCCCCGCACACCCGTACACGACCTGGCACGGGCCTGGGTGAAGGTGAGCGCGCCGGTACGGGGGTACGGGTCGGTACGGATCGCCCCCTGGAAAACGCCTCCGGCGCAACCGGCCCGGGGAGTTATGGTCGGGGCATGGCTTCCGAGGATGCGGACGACACAGTGAACCGTGAGACCGGCGAACCGGACGGGACAAGCCCCGCCCGGGACACCGACGGCTCCGGCGCCTCGGCCGGCCCGGCCCTCGATCCCGAGATCGCCGCCGCGGTGGCCGCCGCCGAGGCCGCGGGGCCGGCGACCGGCGAAACGGTCCGGATCGACAGCTGGATCTGGGCCGCACGCCTGATCAAGACGCGCTCCCTGGGCGCCACCGCCTGCCGGGGCGGCCATGTGCATGTGAACGGTGAGCGGGTGAAGCCCGCCCACGCCGTGCGCGTCGGCGACGAGGTGCGTCTGCGGCACGAGGGCCGGGAACGGGTCGTGATCGTCAAGCGCCTGATCCGCAAGCGGGTCGGCGCACCCGTGGCCGCCCAGTGTTACATCGACAACTCCCCTCCGCCCCCGCCCCGCGAGGCCGTGGCCCCCGCCGGCCTCCGCGACCGAGGCACCGGCCGCCCCACCAAGCGAGACCGCCGCGATATGGAACGCCTCCGCGGCCTCGGCACCCCGGGCCCCTCCTTCGGCGTCCCCCGAGGCTTCACCGGCCCTGGAGGCTTCGCGGGGCCTGCCGGGCCGGACGGATCTGGTGGATCTGCCGGTTCTGGTGCACCCGGCGGGCGGGGCGGCCGTACCACGTCCGGCGGAGCCGGCGGACGTGGCGCGTCCGGCGGAGCGGGTGGTCATACGGGCCGTGGTGGTGGTCCCGGCGGGCCCAGCAGAGCCGGCGGGCGCGGTGGATCCGGCGGACGTTCCCGGGGGCGGTGATCCGTTCCCAGGAGGGTTCCCAGGAACGGGGTGACACCAGGCCCTGGCAACGTTCCCAGGAACGGCGCGCCCCTGGGGCCGGCTGGCGGGCGTCACGCGGGCAGTCACCCGGCCCCGGGTAGGCATTCCCACCCCAGTCAGCTCCCCTGCTCCCCTCTCCGCCCGGCTCACCGCCGCCGAACCAGTCCCAAAAGCTGCCTGTTGGACCCGCGGCGAGACCAGGCGATCGTGATGAGGGGCACCATCAGGATCAGTGGGGTCGCCGCGTTCTGGCCGTTGAAGACGGTGAGTTGGACGATGAACGCGCCCACCATGAGCGCGCTGAGGGCGATCGCCGCCACGGACTGAAGCAGTGGTGTCAACAGGGCGACGGCTCCGGCGAGTTCGAGCGCGCCGATGGTGTACATGGCCCCGCTGCCCCAGCCGATCTTGTGGAAGGACTCGACGGCCGAGGGATGCGCGATGAGCTTGGGCAGGGCGCTCGCGATGCCGTAGAACAGGGCGAGCAGCACCTGCACCGAGCGCAGCGCGACCCGGGCCCAGCGTGCCCGGCCGGTGTGCGCGCCGGTGGACGTCGTGGAGCTGAGGGGAGCGGTGGTCTGGGACATGAGGGTCTCCTGGTGAAGCGGTGCCGTTTGCTCTTCACCTGGGTAGACCGGGCATCTCCCGGGAACTCATCGCTCTCCGCCGACGCCGTGCGACCGGACGCCCGCTACGCCTTCCGCACCGCCCGCACCCACATCCTGTCCGGCGTCAGATACGTGTCCACCTCCAGTCCCGCCTCCTCCAGTGCCGACTCGAACTGCTCCTTCGTCAGGGGCCGGGACAGGAACGTCTGGGTCCAGACCGCGTCCGGGAACATGTACTCGACGTAGACCGAGTTCACCCCCTCTCCGGCGGGCTCCACCGAGGCGACCCGCACCGTGAAGCCGCTCGGGTGGACCCGCTCTCTGGGCACGTTCGTGTGGTAGTCCTCGCCCTCCCGCTGGATGAGCACGCGGCCGCCCTCCGCCACATGCCGGGCACAGGTGCGCAGCAGGCCTCTGCGGACCTCCTCGTCGCCGGCGTGGACGAGGAACGACGCGAGCAGCACGACGTCGAACTTCTCGCCGCCCAGGTCCAGTGCCTCGATGGGGCTGCACACCGTACGCGCCCCGCGGACGCGGGCCAGCATGTCGGCGGACTCGTCCACCGCCGTGACCGTGAAGCCCCGCTCGGTCAGGGGCCGGGTCATGCGGCCCACTCCGCTGCCGAGCTCCAGGATGTGCGCCCCGGCCGGGATCGCCGCCGTGATGATGTCCGGGGCGTCGTCGATCGGCAGCCGCTCGTACAGCTCGACCGCGCAGCCGTCCGGGGTGATCGCTCCGGGTCCGGTGCCTTCGTGTCCCTCACGCATTTCGACCGTCATGCCCGAACAACGGCCCGCCCCGCACGCCCGTTCCCCTCCCCCGCCAGTTCACCCGTTCGAGTTACCGTGCCCTCTTCCGTGCCACTGCGCTCTACGCGGCGGCCGGGAACGGGAACCATCCGTGCCCGATGTACCAGTGACCGCCCGCCCGCAGATGGTCCCCCACCGCACGCTCCACCGACGTGCGCCGCGGCAGCTCCGCCGGCGGCAGGCCGGGTTCCCCGAAGACGAACCGGACGGGCTCGGTGTCGGCGGGTTCGGTGTCCTCGCGGACGGTGCGGAAGCGGTCCTGGAACCGGATGATGTGGGAGTCGGCCGGCAGGTACCGCCTCAGCTGCCGGTCGAGCAGCCACGAGTGGCACAGCGCCGCCACCGGCCGCTCCTCGGGGAAGTGCCGGTCGAAGAAGTCGCGGGCCCACGCCAGGGAGCGGTCGCAGGCGGACGGGGTGAGCGGGCCGTGGTGGTCGGGGATGTGCAGGTTCAGGCAGGGCGTGCCGGGTGCCGCGTCCAGTCCGGCCGCCGCGATCACCGGCGCCGTGCGCTCCCCGAGCCGCGCCCGCTCGAACTGCAGCCGGCCCAGCTGGAACAGCTCGCCGCGGAAGTGCCGGACGAGCCAGCGCCGTGCCTGTACACCGGTCGTGCCGTGCCGTCCGCGGTGCACCGCCATGTGCCGGCCCAGGTCGGCCAGGGTGCGCCGGGAGATCTCGGGCGGGATGCCGCGTTCCCGGTGCCGGGCGAGGGTGTGCGGGACCGCGGCGAGGAAGACGTACACGGGGAAGACGTGGCTCAGGCCGGCCGGCGCCGCGTCGAGGAGTCCGGCGAGGTCGGGAGTGCGGCCGGTCTCCTCCGGGTCGCGGAACAGCTCCTCGACGCACTCCTCGAGCAGCCGCAGCGCGCCCGGATCACCGGCGATCCGGCGCCGCTGTGCCACCAGGACGTTGATGTCCTCGTGCGGCACGGCCAGGTCGAGGAGCAGTTCGGGCAGGTCGTCGGCGTCCGGCAGCACAGGATCCCCCTTCGGCGAGCGACGGACGAGGGGCGTTGGTGAACGTCGTCACCGAAGAGTACGTTGCAAGCAGGAGTGGTGATCCCATGCGTACGGGCAGTGAACCGGTGACCGCACGCAGTGCCCTGCGGGCGCGCTTCTGGCTGAGCGTGTGGGGGCTGGCCTGGTCGGTCTTCGGTACGGCCGCCTTCGCGCTCGCCGGGCGCCCCGGCTGGGCGGCGGCCTGCGGGGTGCTGTGGCTGGTGGTCACCGTCGACATGACCATGATCCTCCGGCACATGCGGCAGGGCCCGCACTACCAGCCGGGCCGTGACGTGCCGCCGTACGAGCCGCCGCAGGACGAAGCGCCGTACCGGCCGCCGGAGAGGCGCCCGCCCTTCCCGCGGCCGCCGTTCCCGCGCCCGCCGAGACACCGGCATCCGTGACCGGCCCGCCGCACCGAGGTACCGGTACGCGTGGAGGGCCGCTCACTCCTCGAAGCGCGCCGCCTTCAGATACTGCGGGTTGGGATCGAGCGCGGCCGCCAGCCGGAAGTGGCGTCTGGCCTGATCGGGGCGGCCCTGGCGTTCGTAGGTGCGGGCCAGCGCGAAGTGCGCGAACGCGTTGTCCGGCTCACGCTCCAGCACGATGGTGAACTCCAGCTCGGCGGGGCGCAGTTGCGCCGCCGCGAAGAAGGCACGCGCGCGTAGCAGTCGGGCGGCGGTGTTCTCCGGGTGCGCGGCGATGACTCCGTCGAGCAGTTTCACCGCGCCCCGAGGGTCCCGTGAGTTGAGCAGATGCTCGGCTGCACGGAAGTCGATGACATGCGTCTCCGGTGTACGTCCGGTGGAACCGCTGGTCTCGGGCACGGCTGAGTCCTTCCCTCACTCCGGCAGTTCAACGCCCGGACAGGGGCACGCTATTCCACGGACGATTCCGCCGACTCCTCGCGGGCCCGTCGTACGAGGTCGTCCCACACCTCGGCGACACGCTTGCGCAGCGCGTCCAGGGGGACGTCGTTGTCGATCACGATGTCCGCGATCTCCCGGCGCCGTTCGCGCGTGGCCTGCGCGGCCATACGCGCGCGTGCGTCCTCCTCGGTCATCCCGCGCAGCCGTACCAGCCGGTCGAGCTGGGTCTCGGGGCTCGCGTCCACGACGATCACGAGGTCGTAGAGCGGCGCGAGGCTGTTCTCGGTCAGCAGGGGCACGTCGTGGATCACGACGGCGTCGGCCGCTGCGGCCCCCTCCAGCTCGCGGGAGCGGGTGCCCACCAGGGGGTGCACGATCGCGTTGAGGACGGCGAGCTTCTCGGGGTCGGCGAAGACGATCGAGCCGAGCCGGGGCCGGTCCAGGCTGCCGTCGGCGGCGAGGACGTCCGAGCCGAAGGCCTCGACCACGGCCGCGAGGCCGGGGGTCCCCGGCGCCACGACCTCACGCGCGATGCGGTCCGCGTCGATCAGCACGGCCCCGTGCTCCACGAGCAGCCGCGACACCTCGCTCTTGCCGGCACCGATGCCCCCGGTCAGGCCCACTTTCAGCATGAGCCGAAGCTTAGGCCCTGACTTCGACAGCGGGACCGGCGGAGGTCAGTTGTCGCCTTCGCGCTCCGCCAGGAACCGCTCGAACTCGCGACCGATCTCGTCGGCCGACGGAATCTCCACCGGCTCGGCCAGCATGTTGCCCCGGGTCTCGGCGCCCGCTGCCGCGTCGTACTGGTGCTCCAGGCCCTGGACGAGGGCGGTGAGCTCCTCGTCGCCCTCCTGGATCTGCCGGTCGATCTCCGTCTGTGTGCGATGCGCGTCCGTGCGCAGCGAGTGGGCGACGCCCGGGAGGACCAGTCCGGTGGCGGCCGTGATGGCCTCCAGGACGGTCAGGGCGGCGTCCGGGTACGTGGACCGGGCGATGTAGTGCGGGACGTGCGCGGCGACGCCCAGGACGTCGTGCCCGGCCTCGCTGAGGCGGTACTCCACCAGCGACTCGGCGCTGCCGGGCACCTGGGCCTCCTCGAAGGGGCTGCGGTGGCCGGGGATCAGGTCCGTGCGGTTGCCGTGCGGGGTGAGGCCCACGGGGCGGGTGTGCGGGACGCCCATGGGGATGCCGTGGAAGTTCACGGACAGGCGTACGCCGAGCCGCTCCACGATCTGCTGTACGGCCGCCGCGAAGCGCTCCCACTCCACGTCCGGCTCGGGTCCGGACAGCAGCAGGAAGGGGGCGCCGGTGGTGTCCTGGACGAGGCGGACCTCGATGGCCGGGACCTCGTAGTCGGTCCAGCTGTCCCGCTTGAAGGTCAGCAGCGGCCGACGGGCCCGGTAGTCCACGAGCCGGTCGTGGTCGAAACGGGCGACGAGCTGGTGGGGCAGTGAGTCGAGCAGCCGGTCGACGATCTGGTCGCCGGTCTCGCCCGCGTCGATGTATCCGTCGAAGTGGTAGAGCATGACAAGGCCGGCCGACTCCTGGGCGAGCGCCATGTCGACAACGGCGAGGCCCTTCGGCTCCCATGCGTACAAACCCTGCGGATCAAGCACTGTGACCGCTCCTCCTCGTGTTCGTCATCGACAACACGCCCTGGAAGGTGGGCATTCCCACGACACGCCGTTGATCAGCGATCTCACGGGGCGGTTCGGACGAGGGGCTCCTCCAACCCCCTAGGGGCGCGGGGAACTGCGCGACAAGCCGCAGACGGCCTGCACTCGAAAGACGACGAACAGCCCCAGAAAACGCCTGAGGGGCCGCACCTCGAAAGGTACGGCCCCTCAGAGCCGGCTATCGGCTAAGCCTCAGCGGCTGGGGATACCCCCGCTGGGGGAGTTCAGCTCTGGCCACCGGCGAGCTTCTCGCGCAGCGCGGCCAGCGCCTCGTCCGAGGCCAGGGCACCGGAGGTGTCCGCGCCCTCGGAGGAGTACGAACCGCCGGTCGCGGCCGGAGCCGCAGCCTCGCCGCCCTCGGCCGCGGCAGCGGCGTCGGCCTCGCGGGACTTGATGACCTGCTGCTGGTGCTGCTCGAAGCGGGCCTGCGCCTCGGCGTACTGGCGCTCCCACTCCTCGCGCTGCTTCTCGTAGCCCGGCAGCCAGTCGTTGGTCTCCGGGTCGAAGCCCTCGGGGTAGATGTAGTTGCCCTGGTCGTCGTAGGACGCGGCCATGCCGTACAGGGTCGGGTCGAACTCGACCGAGGCCGGGTCGGCACCGAAGGACTCGTTGGCCTGCTTCAGCGAGAGGCTGATGCGACGACGCTCGAGGTCGATGTCGATGACCTTGACGAAGATCTCGTCGTTGACCTGGACGACCTGCTCCGGGATCTCCACGTGGCGCTCGGCCAGCTCGGAGATGTGGACCAGACCCTCGATGCCCTCGTCCACGCGGACGAACGCACCGAACGGCACCAGCTTCGTGACCTTACCGGGCACGACCTGGCCGATCTGGTGGGTGCGGGCGAACTGCTGCCACGGGTCTTCCTGGGTCGCCTTCAGCGACAGGGAGACACGCTCGCGGTCCATGTCGACGTCGAGAACCTCGACGGTGACCTCCTGGCCGACCTCGACAACCTCGGACGGGTGGTCGATGTGCTTCCAGGACAGCTCGGAGACGTGGACCAGACCGTCGACGCCACCCAGGTCCACGAAGGCACCGAAGTTGACGATCGAGGAGACGACGCCGGAACGGACCTGACCCTTCTGGAGGGTCGTGAGGAACGTCTGGCGGACCTCGGACTGGGTCTGCTCGAGCCAGGCACGGCGGGACAGGACCACGTTGTTGCGGTTCTTGTCCAGCTCGATGATCTTCGCCTCGAGCTCCTTGCCGACGTACGGCTGGAGGTCGCGGACGCGGCGCATCTCGACCAGGGAGGCCGGGAGGAAGCCACGGAGGCCGATGTCGAGGATGAGACCACCCTTGACGACCTCGATGACGGTACCGGTGACGATGCCGTCCTCTTCCTTGATCTTCTCGATGGTGCCCCAGGCACGCTCGTACTGGGCGCGCTTCTTCGAGAGGATCAGGCGGCCTTCCTTGTCCTCCTTCTGGAGAACAAGGGCCTCGATCTCGTCACCGACGGCGACGACCTCGTTCGGGTCGACGTCGTGCTTGATCGAGAGCTCGCGGCTCGGGATGACACCTTCGGTCTTGTAACCGATGTCGAGCAGGACCTCGTCCCGGTCGACCTTCACGATGACGCCGTCGACGATGTCGCCGTCGTTGAAGTACTTGATCGTCTCGTCGATCGCGGCGAGGAAGGCTTCCTCGTTACCGATGTCGTTGACCGCAACCTGCGGGGTGGTGGCGGTGGTCTCGGTGCTGCTCGTCATGTGGGAAAGGGCTCCGGTACGGACATTGAAGTCGTAGGTACTGCTACGCCGGGAGCCCGTATCGCTCTGAAGAAGCCGGACAGCCAAGGAAGCGCCACACAAAACCACTGGTGGCGCCTCGAAAACCGAGGGGACATACAACAGATGCGAGCGCAGCCTGCTACGTCTGAGGTGCGCAGGCCCGCAGCGCAACTTGTAGCATACGGGGGCAGCCGGACAGGGTCAATGCGCGAAGGCGCCAACCGGGGGCGGATCCCCGCATTCCCGGCAGAAGAAACGTCCCACAAGGCGACGCACACCCAGGGGAACCACGTCCGTTTCCGTGACGGGCCCCGACGGGTTGGACGGAAGAGTACGACGAGGGAGCCGATCATCCAAGAGCCGGAAGCCTACGATCCCGACAACGCCGTGGACGCCACCTCGCAGGCCACGCGGCGTGACGCCGGTGTCGCGGAGAGTTCACGAGCCAACCGGGGCTGGTGGGACCGCAACGCGGACGAGTACCAGGTCGAGCACGGCACGTTCCTCGGTGACGACCGCTTCGTGTGGGGCCCGGAGGGCCTGGACGAGGTGGAGGCGGAGCTGCTCGGCCCGTCGGAGGAGCTGAAGGGCAAGGACGTCCTGGAGATCGGCGCGGGCGCGGCGCAGTGCGCGCGCTGGCTGGCCGCCCAGGGGGCCCGCCCGGTGGCGCTGGACCTCTCGCACCGCCAGCTCCAGCACGCCCTGCGGATCGGCGGATCGTTTCCCCTGGTCTGCGCGGACGCCGGGGCGCTGCCCTTCGCGGACGGTTCCTTCGACCTGGTGTGCTCCGCGTACGGGGCGCTGCCGTTCGTCGCCGACCCGCGGCTGGTGCTGCGCGAGGTGCGCCGGGTGCTGCGGCCGGGCGGCCGGTTCGTCTTCTCGGTGACGCATCCGATCCGCTGGGCGTTCCCGGACGAGCCCGGCCCCGAGGGCCTGTCGGTGGCCGCCTCCTACTTCGACCGGACGCCCTACGTCGAGCAGGACGACGAGGGCCGCGCGGTGTACGTCGAGCACCACCGGACGCTCGGCGACCGGGTCCGGGACATCGTCGCCGCGGGCCTTCGGCTGGTGGATCTGGTGGAGCCGGAGTGGCCGGCCTGGAACACCTCGGAGTGGGGCGGCTGGTCCCCGCTGCGCGGCAACCTGATCCCGGGGACGGCGATCTTCGTGTGCGAGCGAAGCGAGATGGGGGTCCCCCCGGCCGAAGGCGGGGGGAGGGACTGACCCGCGTCTACGCGCGCGTGGGGAGTTTCTCGTCGGTACGCGCGCGTGCGGGCTGCGTTTCCCGTCGTACGACACTGGGGGCGTGATCCGTTACGACGCCCTGGACGCGCTGCCCGTGCGCTCCGCCCTGCCCGCCCTGACCGACGCCCTGGAGGCGGACGGCACCGCTGTCCTCGTGGCGCCGCCCGGCACCGGCAAGACGACGCTGGTGCCGCTGGTGCTGGCGGGGCTGGTCGGAGGCGGTCCCGCGCGGCGGGTGGTGGTGGCCGAGCCGCGGCGGATCGCGGCGCGGGCGGCGGCGCGGCGCATGGCGTGGCTGCTGGGCGAGAGGCCCGGCGAGAGCGTGGGTTTCACGGTGCGCGGCGAACGGGCCGTGGGGCGGCACACGCGCGTGGAAGTCGTCACGACCGGCGTGCTGCTGCAGCGGCTGCAGCGCGACCAGGAGCTGCCGGGTGTCGACGTCGTCGTGCTCGACGAGTGCCATGAGCGTCATCTGGACGCGGACACGGCGGCCGCCTTCCTGTGGGACGTACGGCAGACGCTGCGGCCGGAGCTGCGGCTCGTGGCCGCGTCCGCGACGACGGACGCGGAGGGGTGGGCGCGGCTGCTCGGCGGGGCGCCGGTGGTCGAGGCGGCGGGTGTCGCCCATCCCGTGGAGGTGGTGTGGGCTCCCCCGGCGCGTACGGTACGGCCGCCGCACGGGATGCGGGTCGATCCGGCGCTGCCGGCGCACGTGGCGTCGGTGGTACGGCGTGCGCTGGCCGAGCGGGCGGGCGACGTGCTGTGCTTCCTGCCCGGTGTCGGCGAGATCGCGCGCGTGGCCGGGCAACTCGGGCAGCTGGGGGACGTCGAGGTGCTCCAGGTGCACGGGCGGGCGCCGGCCGCCGTGCAGGACGCGGTGCTGGCGGGCGGGGAGCGGCGCCGGGTGGTGCTGGCCACGGCCGTCGCCGAGTCGTCGCTGACCGTGCCCGGGGTGCGGGTGGTCGTCGACTCGGGGCTGGCGCGGGAGCCGCGGGTGGATCACGCGCGCGGGCTGAGCGGGCTGACGACCGTACGGGCGTCGCGGGCGGCCGGGCGGCAGCGGGCGGGGCGTGCGGGGCGTGAGGCGCCGGGTGTGGTGTACCGGTGCTGGACGGAGGTCGAGGACGGGCGTCTGCCGGCCTTTCCGGCGCCGGAGATCAAACTGGCCGATCTGACCGCGTTCGCCCTTCAGGCGGCCTGCTGGGGCGATCCCGACGCCTCCGGGCTGGCGTTGCTGGATCCGCCGCCGGGCGGGGCGATGGCGGCGGCCCGCTCCGCGCTGGCAGCGGTGGGGGCGGTGGACTCCGCCGGTCGCGCCACACCCGCGGGTGTGCGGTTGGCCCGGTTGGGTGTGCACCCTCGACTGGGGCGGGCCCTGCTGGACACCCCTGGCGAGGGGGCCGAGGTTGTCGCCCTGCTCTCCGAGGAGGTGCCGCGGGACTACGGAGATGATCTTGGCGGTGCTCTGCGGCGTGTCCGGCGCGGGGGTGACGCCTATGCGGGGCGGTGGGCTGCGGAAGTTCGGCGGCTGCGGGCCGTCTCCCAGGATCTTTCCCACCCGCCCGTCCGTGACCGTCGGCCAGAAGGTGCCGTTGAGGTCGGACCGGACACCGGTGTCGACAAGCTCGCCGGGCTCGTCGCCGCGCTCGCCTTTCCCGAGCGGGTCGCCAAGCTCGACGGGGGGTCGTATCTCATGGCCTCCGGGACCCGGGCCGAGTTGGGGGACGGGTCGGCGTTGCGGGGGGCGGAGTGGATTGTGGTCGCTGTGGGTGAGCGGCCCGGCGGGAAGGGGCACGCGCGTGTGCGGCTCGGGGCTGCCACGGAAGAGCACGTGGCGCTTGCCGCTGCCCAGTCCCTGGTGAGTGAGCGGGACGAGGTGCACTGGGCCGACGGGGACGTCGTCGCCCGGCGGGTCGAACGGCTGGGGGCCGTCGAACTGGCCGTACGGCCTCTGCGGACCGCCGACCCCGCCCTCGTACGCGGCGCCCTGCTCGAAGGGCTTCGGCAGGAGGGGTTCGGGCTGTTGCGGTGGTCGGCGGAGGCCCGGGGGCTGCGGGAGCGGATGGCGTTTCTGCGGGCCCGTCTCGGGGAGCCGTGGCCGGACGTGTCCGACGACGCGCTCCACGCGCGCGTGGACGAGTGGCTGGAACCGGAGCTGGGCCGGGCCCGGCGGCGGGCGGATCTCGGGCGGATCGACGCCGGGCAGGCGCTCGCGCGGCTGCTGCCCTGGGCGAGTGGTGATGCCGCCCGGCTCGACGAACTCGCTCCCGAGCGGATCGCCGTACCCAGTGGGTCCAGGATTCGGATCGACTATGGGGATCCCGCGCGGCCGGTGCTCGCCGTCAAGCTGCAGGAGATGTTCGGGCTGCACGAGACGCCGGCCGTGGCCGGTGTGCCGCTGCTGGTGCATCTGCTCTCCCCCGCCGGGCGGCCCGCCGCCGTCACGGCCGACCTGGCCTCCTTCTGGAAGGACGGCTACAAGGGCGTACGGGCGGAGTTGCGCGGGCGGTATCCGAAGCATCCGTGGCCCGAGGACCCGGCGGCCGCCGAGCCCACCCGGCACACCAACGCGCGGCTCAGGCGCTGACCGGTTCGGGTTCCGTCGCCTCCGTGGGGGCCGGGTCCCGGGGACTGCGGGATCGGGCCTCCAGGCAGAGGGAGAGGGCCAGGAGCAGTACGCCCAGGATCAGGGAGCCCCAGGGGACGTACGAGGTGAGCAGCAGGATCAGGGTGCGGTTGTGCTTGACGAGGGCGACCGTGTGCTCGATGTAGTCCTCGCGCATCTTCACGTCCCCGGCGAACGCCGTGACCCTGTCCCGGCCGCCGAGCAGCGTGCCACCGCGCAGTTCCTCCTGGTGGAGTTCCTCGCCGTAGACGGGCGCGCCGGTGACGGGCTCGACCCAGAACGTGCGGACCGTGCTGTACCAGCGGGTGGTGCCCGTCCTGGCGACCGACTCCGGTGTGATGCCCTGGACGGGCATGGTCTTCGGCATGGGGACCTTGGTCCAGGGGACGGTCTGCTCGAAGTAGTAGACCTTCAGGCCGCGGAAGGTCCGGGTGCCCTTGTAGTGGATGGGGCTGGTGGTACGGGTCTGCGCGTCGAAGTACTCGTAGTCGCGCTTCTGGGTGAGGAAGGGCCACTTGAACTCGATGCCCTGGCGCGTGACCGGGTCGCCGTCGACCATCTCGCCGGTGGCGTGCACGGGGTCCTGGCTGTGGGCGTCGAAGATGTAGCGCTCGGGGACCTTGGAGACCATCTTGCCGTCGGGGCCCTGGACGTAGGAGAGGCCGTCCCAGACGACGACGGGCCGGCCCGCCGTCTTCTCGATCTTCTTCGCGGCCTCCACATCGCCCTTGAGGGTCTGCACGATGGTGACCTTGGGGACCTTCCTGGCCTGCATGGTGCCGTAGTCGAGGAGGGTGGCGTCCTTGGCCTCCAGGACCATGTCCTGGTACTGGTTCGCGGGGATCCTGGCCAGGCGCGGGAAGGCGTACCAGCGCATGAGCGGGGACAGCGCCGCGCAGAAGACGGCGCAGGCGAGCAGGACCAGGCTTGCCTTGCGACGCATGGAAGGCCTCCCTCCCGGACGGGCGCGGCTACGAGTGCGCTACGGATGCGAGGGCACCGTCGTCAGCAGTTGTTTGGGGGACGTGCCGCCCGGCGACGGGCCCGTCGCGCTGATCAGGAGGACCAGGGCGAGCGCGAGGGCCAGTCCGATCGCGGCGGCGATCAGGGCGCGCATACGGGCCTCCCTGCGGACGGTCTGTGTCCCACGGGTTCCTGATGGATCGTCAGGCGGGCACCGTAGCAACGGGCGGCCGAGATGAGAACAGCGGTGCACGCACGAACGAGGGCGCCCTCCCCGCGGCAACGGGGAGGGCGCCCTGTGCGTTTGCCGGTGGGGTCAGGAGGAGGGTGACGGGCTCGGCGAGGCGTCGGCGGCGGCGACCTTCAGCTCGACGGTGAGCGTCGCGCCGCCGGTGGTGGTGATCCGGAGCAGGAAGGTGCCGGTGGTGTCGTCGGCGTACAGCTTCGGCAGTGTGAGCAGGCCCTTGTCGTCGGTCGTGAGGCCGGTGAGGGTGCGTACGGTCTTGCCGTCGGCGTCCTTGAAGTACGGGCCCTTGTCGTTCTCGGTGGTGTCGGTGTCCGACTTGATCAGGGTGGCGGTGGCCGCGACCTTGTCCGCGACGGCGCCCTTGTACGTCGCCTTCACCTGGACCTGGTCGGCGAACTCGCCGCCCGGGGTGCAGGTCAGCGGGGTGTCGCTGGTGCGGGTCAGGGTGTCGGCGGCGCGTGCGGTGACGGTGGCCGTGTAGTCGACGCCCTTGACCGAGCGGCCCACGAGGGCCGCGGTGACCTTGAAGTCGCCGGTCTTCTCGCCCGCCTGGAGCGCGGGGGCGTGGGCGATGCCCTGGGCGTCGGTGACGACCGTGGCCACGGTCTCGCCGCCGGTGAAGGTGGCGTCGGTGCCGCCGCTGATCGTGAACCGGATCCGCACCTTGGCCACGGACTTGCCGGCCTTGGTCTCGGCGCGGGTGGAGATCTGACCGGTGAAGGCGTGGCCGGCCATCGCGGTGAGCGGGGCGGTGCCGTCGTCCTGAAGGTGGTCGACCGTGTCGGTGGGGGTCGGCGGGGTCGTCGGCGGGGCGGGCGGCTTCGGCGGGGTCGGGCTGGGGCTCCCGCCGCCGGGTGTGCCGGGCTTGCCGGGCTTCGGGTCCGGCTTGGGCGTGGGCTTGGTCTTCGGCGGGTTCGAAGGCGTCGGCGCCTGCTTCGGCGTCCGGGCGTGCTCGGTGCCGTCGTCGCTGCGGTGGCTGGGCACACTGCCGCTGCCGTCGGGCACGGAGTGGGTGCCCTTGCGGTAGTACTCCAGCCAGCTCAGGACCGTGTTCAGGTAGTCCTGCGAGTTGTTGTAGCTGAGGATCGCGCTGTGCAGGTCGCCCTCGCGCGAGAGGTCCCAGCCGTTGCGGCACAGGTAGTGGCCGGCGGCGAGGGCGGCGTCGTAGACGTTGTTCGGGTCCTTCTTGCCGTCGCCGTTGCCGTCGCGGCCCGCCCAGGCCCAGGTCGACGGGATGAACTGCATCGGGCCGACGGCCCGGTCGTACTCGGCGCTGCCGTCGTACTCCCCGTGGTCGGTGTCCTTGATGAGCGCGAAGCCGTTGCCGTCGAGCACCGGGCCCAGGATGGGGGTCAGCGTGGTGCCGTCGGCGCCGACCCGGCCGCCGTCGGCCTGGCCCGACTCGACCTTGCCGATGGCGGCGAGCAGTTGCCAGGGCAGGTTGCAGCCGGGCTTGGCGGAGCGCAGTTCGGCCTCGGCCTTCTTGTAGGCGTCGAGGACCGTCGCCGGGATGCCGGCCTCCGCCTCACCCTGGGCGACCGGGGTACCGGTGGCGGTCGGCGAGGGGCTGGGGTTGGGGCTGTTCAGCGGCGGCAGGTCCGTGTAGTACGGCGAGTTGCCGGTGGCGTTGCCGTCGGAGGCCGTCGCCGGTACGGGGGTGGTGGCGCCGGCCGTGGCCTGTCTGCCGTGGTCCTGGCCGGTCGCTCCCGGAGCCTGGGACGCGGACAGAGCCGCGACCGCTGCCGCTGCCACGGCGGTGGTCGCCGCCCCCTTGCGCAGCCGCCTGCCGAAATGCGCCGCCATAGAGTGAACCCCTCCCGTGGACGCCCCTGCGTCCGTCTCCGTCCGTCTGCCTCGCTCTGGTCTGACGGTTGACCCGGTGTTCCGGTTGCCTCTTGTTGCGCCGTTCCGTTTGTGCGAAGTGCGTCCGAGCGCGCACCAGCCCGGCACCGCAGGTGACCCTACGGCAACTTGCTTGACGCGGGCACCTGTTCACGTCCGATTTTTACCAGTTGGCCAACTCCCGTTGTCATCCGGGGACCGTGACCGGGTCCCGCATACTGAACAGGCCTGATCACCGGCCGCGACGCGATGGCCGACGACCGCTCCAGGGGGCCCTGTTGCCGTTCACACTCAGCCATGCGTCGGCCGTCCTGCCGGCGATCCGCCGGGACGGGACCGGCCGTGGCCCACTGATACCGGCGGTGCTCGTGGCAGGCTCCTTCGCGCCCGACATGCCCTACTACGCGGCGGGTGTCCTGCCCGGCGGAATGGAGTTCGGCACGGTCACGCACGCGTTCGCCGGGGTCGTGACGGTCGATGTGCTCATCGCCTGGGCGCTGGTGGGGCTGTGGCTGCTCGTCCGGGAACCGGTGCTCGCGCTGCTGCCCCGGGCCTGGCAGGGCCGGCCGGCCGCGCTGCTGCGGTGCGGTGCGCCACGCGCGCGTGTACGGCCCGTTTCGGTGGGGTGGTGGTACGTCTCCGCGGTGCTGGGCGGGCTGACCCATGTGGTGTGGGACGCGTTCACGCATGACGGCCGATGGGGAACCCGACTGGTTCCGGCCATCGAGCGGGACCGGCTGCACGGCGTACCGCTGTTCACGTGGCTTCAGTACGGCTCGTCCGTGGCGGGCGCGGCCGTGCTCGCGGTGTTCGCCGTACGGGCGCTACGGCGGCTGCCGGGCGGGGAGCCGGTGCGGGTGCCGGTGCTGTCCGTACGGGACCGGTGGTGGGCCGGTGCGGTCGTCGGGGGCTGTGCGGTGGCCGGGGCGGCTCGGCGGGTGGCCCGGGAGTGGGCGGGCGGGGGCGCTCCGGCCCGGCTGGGGGATCTGGTGCCGACCGTGTGCTTCGGGGCGGGCGCGGGGCTGGTCCTGGGACTGCTGCTGTACGCCGTCGGGGTCAGGGTGTGGCGTCGGAGCCCGGTTCTTCCGGCTGGTCCTGGGGATCCGGGTGAGCCGGTCGCCGCGCGTCGGGGGCGGTCGGCCACTCGCGCTCGGTGAGGGAGGCGACGAAGACCGTGAGGGTCTGCCGGGGGCGCGATCTCGGGATCAGGCCGAGCGCGAGGGCGAGGTAGCCGCGGGCCAGATCGGCCCACTGGCGCCAGTCCGGGGCGTGGTCCGCGCGGGCGGTCAGGCCGGCGAGTCTGCGCCGCAGGTCCGTGGCGGTCGCACGGACGGTCTCGGCCAGGTCGGCGGGGACGCGGGCGGTGCTTGCGTCGGCCGCGAGGGCCTGGACCGGCGAGGCGGGCACGGCGGCCTGCGCCGAGGTGGCGTCCGCACAGGCCCGGGTGTCTGCCTCGGGCGTCCGGCGGTGAAGCATGCGTATACCCATGCCCGCAGTGTTGCGGCTGCGGGGGGTGGGGGGCGTTTTGGCGGGGGCCACGTGAGTGACGGGCCCTGCGGGGGCTGGGCCGGTTTTGCCGTGCCGGAGTCGGTCGACCGTGCGGATTGGGGGTGAGGGGGCGCTGTCCTCGGCTTCAGCCGACAGCGCCCCCTGACCCCGAGGGCTAGTGCGCCGCGGACTCCCAGTCCGGGCCCGCGCCCACCGAGACGTCCAGGGGGGCCGTGAGGCGGACGGCGTTGGTCATCTCGTGGCGGACGATCTCCTCCGTGGCCCGGCGCTCGCCGGGGGCGATCTCCAGGACGATTTCGTCGTGGACCTGGAGGAGCATGCGGGACTTCAGGCCGGCCGCCCGCAGCGCGCTGTCCACCTTGAGCATGGCGATCTTGACGATGTCCGCCGCCGTGCCCTGGATGGGCGCGTTGAGGGCCATGCGTTCGGCCGCCTCCCGGCGCTGGCGGTTGTCGCTGTTGAGGTCGGGGAGGTAGCGGCGGCGGCCGAAGAGGGTCGCCGTGTAGCCCGTCGCCCGTGCCTCGTCGACCGCGCGGCGCAGGTAGTCCCGGACTCCGCCGAAGCGCTCGAAGTACGCGTCCATCAGGGCGCGGGCCTCACCGGCGTCGATGTTCAGCTGCTGGGAGAGGCCGAAGGCGGACAGGCCGTAGGCCAGGCCGTACGACATGGCCTTGATCTTGCGGCGCATCTCCGCGTCCACCGCGGCGGGCTCGACGCCGAACACCTGGGAGGCGGCCGTGGTGTGCAGGTCCTCGCCGGAGGTGAACGCCTCGATCAGGCCCTCGTCCTCGGAGAGGTGGGCCATCACACGCAGCTCGATCTGGCTGTAGTCGGCGGTCATGAGCGACTCGAAGCCCTCGCCGACCACGAAGCCGCGGCGGATCGCCCGGCCCTCGTCGGTGCGCACCGGGATGTTCTGGAGGTTCGGGTCCGTGGAGGACAGCCGGCCGGTCGCGGCCACCGTCTGGTTGAAGGTCGTGTGGATACGGCCGTCGGCCGCGACCGTCTTGATCAGTCCCTCGACCGTGACGCGCAGCTTCGCCTGCTCGCGGTGGCGGAGCATGATGACCGGCAGTTCGTTGTCGGTCTGGGTGGCGAGCCAGGCCAGGGCGTCGGCGTCCGTGGTGTAGCCGGTCTTGGTCTTCTTGGTCCTGGGCAGGGCCAGCTCGCCGAAGAGGACCTCCTGGAGCTGCTTGGGCGAGCCCAGGTTGAACTCGTGGCCGGCGGCCGCGTGGGCCTCCTTCACGGCCTGCTGCACCGCGCCCGCGAACGTCTGCTCCATCGCCTCCAGGTGCGCGCGGTCGGCCGCGATGCCGTGCCGCTCCATGCGGGCGAGCAGGGCGGAGGTGGGCAGCTCCATGTCGCGCAGCAGGTCAGCCGCGCCGACCTCCTCGAGGCGGGCCTCGAAGGCCGTACCCAGGTCGAGGACCGCGCGGGCCTGGATCATCAGGGCCTCGGCCTCGGCGCCGTCGTCCGCGCCGAAGGCGAGCTGGCCGTCGGCCGCGGCGGCGGGGGCCAGCTCGCGGTGCAGGTACTCCAGGGACAGCGCGTCCAGGTCGAAGGATCGGCGGCCCGGCTTGACCAGGTAGGCGGCGAGGGCGGTGTCCATGGTCACGCCCTCGACGGACCAGCCGTGCTCGGCGAAGACGCGCATGGCGCCCTTGGCGTTGTGGAACACCTTGGGGCGGTCGGCGTCGGCCAGCCAGGCCGCGAACGCGTTCTCGTCGGCCTCGTCCAGCTCGGCCGGGTCGAACCAGACGGCCGCTCCCCCGGCCGCGGCCAGGGCGACCTCGGCGACGGAGCCGGTGCCCAGCGCCCAGGTGTCGACGGTGGCGACGCCCAGGGTCCCGGTGCCGTGCCCGGTGAGCCAGGGGGCCAGCTCGCCGGTGCCCAGGACCGTGCCGTCGATCTCCACACCCTCGGTGGTGACCGGGGTGGTGTCGGCCTCCTCGGAGCCGGGGTCGACGGCGTAGAGGCGCTCGCGTAGGGAGGGGTTGCGGATCTCCAGGGTGTCCAGGACCATCGCGACGGCCTTGCGGTCGTACGGGGCCCGCTCCAGGTCGGTGACCGTCCTGGGCAGCTCGACCTGGCGCTCCAGCTCGGTCAGGACGCGGTTGAGCTTGACCGACTCCAGGTGGTCGCGGAGGTTCTGCCCGGCCTTGCCCTTGACCTCCTCGACGCGCTCGACCAGCTCCGCGAAGGAGCCGAACTGGTTGATCCACTTCGCGGCGGTCTTCTCGCCGACGCCGGGGATGCCGGGGAGGTTGTCGGACGGGTCGCCGCGCAGGGCCGCGAAGTCGGGGTACTGGGCGGGCGTCAAGCCGTACTTCTCGAAAACCTTCTCCGGGGTGAACCGGGTCAGCTCCGAGACGCCCTTCGTCGGGTACAGCACGGTGATGTGGTCGGTGACCAGCTGGAAGGAGTCACGGTCGCCGGTGACGATCAGCACCTCGAAGCCCGCGGCCTCGGCCTGGGTGGCGAGGGTGGCGATGACGTCGTCCGCCTCGAAGCCCTCGACGGCGAAGCGCGGCGCGTGCATCGCGTCGAGCAGCTCGCCGATCAGCTCGACCTGGCCCTTGAACTCGTCCGGGGTCTTGGAGCGGTTCGCCTTGTACTCGGTGAAGCGCTCGGAGCGCCAGGTCTTGCGCGAGACGTCGAAGGCCACCGCGAAGTGGGTGGGCTCCTCGTCACGCAGGGTGTTGGCCAGCATCGACGCGAAGCCGTAGATCGCGTTCGTCGGCTGGCCGGTCGCGGTCGTGAAGTTCTCCGCGGGCAGCGCGAAGAACGCGCGGTAGGCCAGCGAGTGCCCGTCCATGAGCATCAGCCGGGGACGGGTACCGCCGGGGGTCTTGTCGGTCTTCTTCGATGCTGTCTCTGCCACGTCCCCGATCCTGCCACGCCGCACTGACACTCCGGTCCGGGGAGCCGAGGGTCGTGGTTCGGTCACTCGGTGTGCGGGGAGCCGGCGGAAGGAGAGGACCAGAGGGAGAAGCCAGAGGGAGAAGAAGGGGGACGGTTCCGTTGTCGGTGGGCCGTGGGAGGATCTGCGGCGTACATCTCACACGCAGTCGAAGGGGAGCGTGCGATGGCGACGAAGCCGCCCAAGGGTGATCCGGTTCAGGACGCGCCGCAGGTCGCGGAGCCGAAGCACGCGGCCGCGGGGCTGCCGGCCATCGGCCACACCCTGCGCATCGCCCAGCAGCAGATGGGCGTGCGGCGCACCACGCTGACGCTGTTGCAGGTGAACCAGAAGAAGGGGTTCGACTGCCCGGGCTGCGCCTGGCCGGAGCCGGACCACCGGCACACGTTCGAGTTCTGCGAGAACGGCGCGAAGGCGGTGGCCGAGGAGGCCACCCTGCGCCGGGTCACGCCGGAGTTCTTCGCCGCTCACTCCGTGGCCGACCTGGCCGGCCGGAGCGGCTACTGGCTGGGACAGCAGGGGCGGCTCACGCACCCCATGTATCTCCCCGAGGGCGGCACGCGCTACGAGCCGGTGTCCTGGGAGCGCGCCTTCGACATCGTCGCCGAGGAGATCGCGGCCCTCTCCTCCCCCGACGAGGCCGTCTTCTACACCTCGGGGCGCACCAGCAACGAGGCCGCGTTCCTGTACCAGCTCTTCGCGCGCGAGCTGGGCACGAACAACCTGCCGGACTGCTCCAACATGTGCCACGAGTCGTCCGGGTCGGCGCTCAGCGAGACCCTCGGCGTCGGCAAGGGCAGCGTCCTGCTGGAGGACCTCCACCAGGCCGACCTGATCATCGTCGCGGGACAGAACCCGGGCACGAACCATCCCCGTATGCTCTCCGCGCTGGAGAAGGCCAAGGCGAACGGCGCGAAGATCATCAGCGTCAATCCGCTGCCCGAGGCCGGCCTGGAGCGGTTCAAGAACCCGCAGACCCCGCAGGGCCTGCTGAAGGGCGCCGCCCTCACCGATCTGTTCCTGCAGATCCGCATCGGCGGCGACCAGGCGCTCTTCCGGCTCCTCAACAGGCTGATCCTGGAGACGCAGGGCGCGGTCGACGAGGAGTTCGTCCGGGAACACACCCACGGGTTCGAGGAGTTCGCCGAGGCCGCCCGCGCCGCCGACTGGGACGAGACCCTCGAGGCGACGGGCCTCACGCGCGCGGAGATCGAGCGGGCGCTCGGCATGGCGCTCGCCTCGAAGCGCACGATCGTCTGCTGGGCCATGGGCCTCACACAGCACAAGCACGCGGTGCCGACCATCCGCGAGGTGGTCAACTTCCTGCTGCTGCGCGGCAACGTCGGCCGCCCGGGCGCGGGCGTGTGCCCGGTGCGCGGTCACTCCAACGTGCAGGGCGACCGCACGATGGGCATCTTCGAGCGGCCGGCCCCGGCCTTCCTGGACGCGCTGGAGAAGGAGTTCGGCTTCGCGCCGCCGCGCGAGCACGGCTTCGACGTCGTCCGGGCCATCCGCGCGCTGCGCGACGGAGAGGCGAAGGTGTTCTTCGCCATGGGCGGCAACTTCGTCTCCGCCTCCCCCGACACCGAGGTCACCGAGGCCGCGATGCGGCGCGCGCGACTGACCGTGCACGTGTCGACCAAGCTCAACCGCTCGCATGTCGTCACGGGCGCGCGGGCGCTGATCCTGCCCACGCTGGGCCGCACCGAGCGGGACGTGCAGGCCGGCGGCGAGCAGTTCGTGACCGTCGAGGACTCGATGGGCATGGTGCACGCCTCCCGCGGGCGGCTCGCGCCGGCGAGCCCGCGGCTCAGGTCCGAGCCCGCGATCATCTGCGGTCTCGCGCGCCGGGTGCTCGGCGAGGACAGCGTCGTGCCGTGGGAGGAGTTCGAGAGGGACTACGCGGCGATCCGTGACCGCATCGCGCGCGTGATCCCCGGTTTCCAGGACTTCAACGCGCGCGTGGCCCGGCCGGGCGGCTTCGCGCTGCCGCACGCCCCGCGCGACGAGCGCCGCTTCCCGACGGCCACGGGCAAGGCGAACTTCACGGCGGCGCCGGTGGAGTACCCCGAACTGCCCGAGGGCCGGCTGCTGTTGCAGACCCTGCGCTCGCACGACCAGTACAACACCACGATCTACGGCCTGGACGACCGCTACCGGGGCATCACGGGCGGCCGCCGGGTGGTGCTCGTACACGCCGAGGACGCCCGGACGCTCGGGTTCGCCGAGGGGTCGTACGTCGACCTGGTCAGTGAGTGGAAGGACGGCGTGGAGCGGCGGGCGCCCGGCTTCCGCGTCGTGCACTACCCGACGACCCGGGGCTGCGCGGCGGCCTACTACCCCGAGACGAACGTCCTCGTCCCGCTCGACGCCACCGCCGACACCAGCAACACCCCGGCCAGCAAGTCCGTCGTCATACGTCTCGAAGATCACACCGGGAGCACGGTGGGCCGTCTGGAACAATCGGCGACCGACTGAGCGTTTGCTCAGTCAGGAGTCAGCCGCCAGCGGACAGCTGGACGACGAACGGAGCAGGGCCCATGGGTGAGCAGCAGCGAGTGACGTTCCCGCAGGAGGTGATCGACGAGTACGCGGCGCTCGGTGTGGACCTGCCCGCCCTGTTCTCGGCCGGACACCTGGGCACGCGGATGGGCGTGGAGATCCTGGAGGCCTCGGCGGACAAGGTCGTCGGGACCATGCCGGTGGAGGGCAACACCCAGCCGTACGGGCTGCTGCACGGCGGCGCCTCCGCGGTGCTGGCGGAGACCCTGGGCTCGGTGGGCTCCATGCTGCACGGCGGCAGCTCGAAGATCGCGGTGGGTGTGGACCTGAACTGCACGCACCACCGCGGGGTCCGCTCGGGTCTGGTGACGGGTGTGGCCACGCCCGTGCACCGGGGCCGGTCGACGGCGACGTACGAGATCGTGATCAGCGACGAGGAGGGCCGCCGGGTGTGCAGCGCCCGGCTGACCTGCCTGCTGCGGGACGCGCGCCCGGGCGACGAGGCGCACGCGCGGCCCACCGCGGACTGACCCGCGCGCGCCGGACCGTTGCTCCCCGCCGTCCCGCCCCTTAGCTTCGGGGCGTGGGACGGCGAGGGGACCCCCGGCCGGGGGTGAGGTTCCTGTTGCTCGGGCTGACACTGCCCGCGCTCCTGCTGACACAGGCCTGCGCCCGGCCAGGCCATACCGAGCACCCCCACACCGCTTCTCCGTCCCCCTCCCCCACACCCGCCGCCGACCTGTGCACCCACCTCATCGCGCACTGGTCGCGCAAGGTGCTCGACGGCACCACCTACGGCGATTACCAGTCGATGGGCCTGTCCACCGGGCAGTTCGAGATCCTGCGGGACGTCGTGGACGCGGCACGCGTCGTGAAGCGGCGTCAAGGCGAGCCCGCAGCCGACGAGTTGATCGGCCGTCAGGCGCGACAGGCCTGCACCGAGCGCTACCGGTACGGGACTCCGACGGGAGGTTCCTGGCAGTGAGCGGTATCGGCCCCCTGGAGCCCGGCGAGGGCACGCACGCGTGGGACACCGAGGAGCCGGTGGGCCCGGTCGGCCCAACTCCCCACGCCCTGAGCCGGTTTCACGGCGCGCTCGCGACCCGGTACGCCCGCCGCCGGCGGGCCACGCTCGCCCTCGCCGCCGCTGCCGTACTCCTCGGCGGTGGTGGCTATCTTTACGCCACCCGGCCGCAGCGACCGGCACAGCCCCCGCCGCCCCCGGCCCCCTATCCCGCGCAGGCCGTGGAGGTGGCGTTCGCCGGCGGGCGGCCCACTCCGGCCGGTGCCCCGCCCCACAGCTTCAGCTTCGCGGTGCTACTGAGCGTGGAGTCCGGGCCACCGGTCACCGTGACCCGGGTGACCCAGCCGTACGCGGGACTGTCGCTGGTGACGGACCCACGCACCCCCTTCCGGACAGAGGAAGGATCCGACCGCAAGATCACAATAACCATGCACGTGACCGAATGCGGAAAAGTGCCTAAGGACGCCGGACTCCCTTTCCTGGATGTAACGCTGCGTAATACGCGCGCAATGCAGATTCAGAGCTTCATCCTCGGTACGCGCTACGCGCAACACCTCTCCCAGGCCCTGAAAGCTGCCTGCGGCAACAAGATCACGTCATCACCAAAACCCTCGAGACACCTGAATTGATCATGGGGGATCCTGCGGGTTCTCACCATGCGGACGGGGCGAATCGGCTGGAATTCCGCCGTTCCCCCCAGGGCGTACCGCTCTGCATTACGTCGTGTCATAACAAGAGAGTCACAGCCTTGGTCAGACCCTCCTCCACGTTCCCTGCACACGCTTAGAGTCACGGCCAGTCACCGCGCCGCCGAATGCTCTTCGACCCGCCTCTTCGGGCTTGTCACTTCGGGCAGGCGCGTGGCTCGGCCGTTTCCAGGGGGAAGCGGTCGTCCAGGGGAAAGGACTGATCGTGCGTCAACGTTCGCTCATCGCCATCACCGCCGCGCTGGCAGCGGGAGCACTCACCCTCACCGCCTGCGGCTCGCGCGACAGCGGCGACAAGGGTTCCGACTCCGGAAAGGGCGGCGGCACCACCGTCACCATCGGCGTCGACGCCCCGCTGACCGGCGACCTGTCCGCGCTCGGCCTGGGCATCAAGAACTCCGTGGACCTCGCGGTCAACACGGCCAACAAGCAGAACCTGGTCAAGGGCGTCACCTTCAAGATCTCGGCCAAGGACGACCAGGCGCAGCCCTCCTCCGGCCAGCAGAACGCCTCCGCGTTCGTCTCCGACTCCTCCGTCCTCGGTGTCGTCGGCCCGCTCAACTCCTCGGTCGCCCAGTCGATGCAGAAGGTCTTCGACGACGCCAAGCTGGTGGAGGTCTCGCCGGCCAACACCAACCCCGCGCTGACGCAGGGCACCGACTGGCAGAAGTCCAAGGCGCGCCCGTACAAGTCGTACTTCCGCACCGCGACCACGGACGCCATCCAGGGCCCGTTCGCCGCGCAGTACGTCTTCAACAAGGCCAAGAAGACCAAGGTCTTCGTCATCGACGACAAGAAGACCTACGGCGCCGGTCTCGCCGCGACCTTCACCAGCGAGTTCACCAAGCTCGGCGGCAAGGTGGTCGGCACCGAGCACATCAACCCCGACACCAAGGACTTCTCCGCGGTCGCCACCAAGGTGAAGAACTCCGGTGCCGAGGTGGTCTACTACGGCGGCGAGTACCCGCAGGCCGGTCCGCTCAGCAAGCAGATCAAGGCCGCCGGCGCCAACATCCCGCTGATCGGCGGCGACGGCGTCTACGACCCGACCTTCATCAAGCTGGCCGGCGACGCCGCCACCGGCGACTTCGCCACCTCGGTCGGCGCGCCGGTCGAGACGCTGGCCTCCGCCAAGGAGTTCGTCGCCAACTACAAGGCGGGGGGCTACAAGGAGGACTACGCGGCCTACGGCGGCTACTCCTACGACTCGGCCTGGTCGATCATCGAGGCCGTGAAGAAGGTCGTCGACGACAACGGTGGCAAGCTGCCGTCCGACGCCCGCGCGAAGGTGACCGCCGCGCTGCAGAACGTGTCCTTCGACGGTGTGACCGGCAAGGTCTCCTTCGACGAGTTCGGTGACGCGACCAACAAGCAGCTCACCGTCTACTCCGTGACGGGCGGAGCCTGGAAGGCCGTGGAGTCCGGCACCTACAACGGCGGCTGACCCCACACCCGCACCTGCTGAGCCGCGCGGGGCGCTGTTCCACAGGCGCCCCGCGCGGACTCGCATCCGGCCCCATCCGTCGAACTTTCCGAACGTCTCGGAGGACATGCGGTGCACGAACTGCCGCAGCAGCTGGTCAACGGCCTGCTACTGGGATCCATGTACGGGCTGGTCGCCATCGGCTACACAATGGTCTACGGCATTGTCCAGCTCATCAACTTCGCCCACGGCGAGATCTTCATGACCGGCGCCTTCGGCGCGCTCACGGTCTACGCGTACGTACTGCCCGACGGCACCTCGATGTGGGTGGCCCTGCCGCTGATGCTGATCGGCGCGATCCTCGTCGCCGTCACGGTCGCCGTCGGAGCGGAACGGTTCGCCTACCGCCCGCTGCGCACCGCACCGCGGCTCGCGCCCCTCATCACCGCCATCGGTCTCTCCCTGGCGCTGCAGCAGGCGGTGTGGGCCTGGTACCCCGAGGCGAAGTCCGCCCGCACGTTCCCGAGCATCCCCGGCGGGCCCTTCAACATCGGCAGCGTCACCATCCAGACCGGCGACATCTTCCTGGTCGTGGCGGCCCCGCTCAGCATGGCGGTCCTCGCCTACTTCGTGATGCGCACCCGCACCGGCCGCGGTATGCAGGCCACCGCCCAGGACCCGGACACCGCGAAGCTGATGGGCGTCAACACCGACCGGATCATCGTGATCGCGTTCGCCGTCGGTGCCGCGTTCGCCGCCGTGGGCGGGGTCGCCTACGGCCTGAAGTACGGTCAGATCGACTTCCGGATGGGCTTCATCCTCGGCCTGAAGGCCTTCACCGCGGCCGTCCTCGGCGGCATCGGCAACATCTACGGCGCCATGCTCGGCGGTCTCGTCCTCGGTGTGGCCGAGGCGCTGTCCACCGCCTACATCGCGGACATCCCCGGCATGGACAAGTTCGGCAGCCAGTCCTGGGCAGATGTCTGGGCGTTCGTACTCCTCATCCTCGTGCTGCTGTTCAGGCCACAGGGCCTGCTCGGCGAGCGCGTCGCGGACAGGGCGTGACAGCGATGACCACACAGACCACACCGTCCGAGTCCCCCAGGTCCCCCGAGACCCCGGAGACCTCGAGCACCCCCGCGGCCGCCCTGTCCGGCCTGGTCCCGCTGCCGGCGCCGCTCGGGCGGGCCCTCGCCACCGGCGGTGGCGCCCTCGCGATCGTCTCCACGTTCCTGTCCTGGACCTGGACCACCGACTTCCCCGGCGACCTCACCGTCTACGGCTACCCGGGCGGCCTGCAGGTCCTCGTGCTGATCGGCGGCGTCCTCACCACCCTGTTCGGCCTCGCCTCGTACGGCATCAAGGGCCTCGGGTGGCTGACGCCCGGCAGCGCCGACGCCGCCCTGAAGATGGCCGCGCTCGGCACCTTCGGCACCGCCTGGTACACCGTCATCGCCATCAGCGCCGAACTCGGCGGCCTGGTGAACCTCGATCCCGGCGGTGTCGTCGTCGCCGTCGCCACCCTCGTCGCCCTGCTCGGCGCGCTGGCCCTGCCGTTCGAGCGGCCCGAGCCGGACCTCGCCGACCCGGACGACACCGGCTGGGAGCTGTTCCGGCACAACAGCCGGCAGAACTGGAACGTGTTCAAGGCCGCCTTCGCCGCCGAGCCGTCCGGCCCGGCCCGCAAGCTGCCCGCCTACGCGGAGATCCTGGTCATCGTCGCGGCCATGGCCGTCGGCCTGATCGTCTTCTCCTACGGCATCGACACCTCGTACGACGAGCTGTTCATCGGCTTCATGATCACCGCCGGTTTCGGCTTCGCCACCGTCGCCAAGGCCGGGCTCGTGGCCCGGGTCTCGGCGATCACCGCCCGGCACCGCACCATCACCATGACCGGCGCGTTCGTCGCCGCCGCGGCCTTCCCGCTCACCCAGTCCAACGACGAGTACGCGACGATCGGCGTCTACATCCTGATCTTCGCGACCGTCGCCCTCGGCCTGAACATCGTCGTCGGCCTCGCCGGCCTCCTCGACCTCGGTTACGTCGCCTTCCTCGGCGTCGGCGCCTACACCTCGGCCCTGGTCTCCGGCTCGCCGTCCTCTCCGCTGCACGTCAACTGGCCGTTCTGGGCCTCGGCCCTGCTCGGCGCGGCCGTCGCCATGGTCTTCGGCGTCATCATCGGCGCCCCGACCCTGCGGCTGCGCGGCGACTACCTCGCCATCGTGACGCTCGGCTTCGGTGAGATCTTCCGGATCACCGTCCTCAACATGGACGGCACCTCCGGCCCGGACGTCACCAACGGCTCCAACGGCATCTCCTCGATCCCGAACCTGAAGATCCTCGGCTTCGACTTCGGCCAGGAGCACCAGTTCCTCGGCGCCACCATCGGCCGGTTCGCGAACTACTTCCTGCTGATGCTGCTCATCACGCTCATCGTGGTCGTGGTTTTCCGGCGCAGCAGCGACTCCCGCATCGGCCGCGCCTGGATCGCCATCCGCGAGGACGAGACCGCCGCGCTCGCCATGGGCATCAACGGCTTCCGGGTCAAGCTCATCGCGTTCGCGCTCGGCGCGAGCCTCGCCGGTCTCGCCGGCTCCGTGCAGGCCCACGTCACCTACACGGTGACCCCGGAGCAGTACCAGTTCGCGCACGTCGTACCGCCCAACTCGGCGTTCCTGCTGGCCGCGGTGGTCCTCGGCGGCATGGGCACCATCGCCGGCCCGCTGGTCGGCGCGGCCCTGCTCTATCTGATCCCGGCCAAGCTCCAGTTCCTGGGCGACTACCAGCTCTTCGCCTTCGGCGTCGCGCTCGTCCTGCTGATGCGCTTCCGCCCGGAGGGCCTCATCCCCAACCGGCGCCGCCAGCTCGAGTTCCACGAAGAGAGCGACGCGCCCGCCGTCCTCAGCAAGGCAGGGGCCTGACCACGATGACCACCGACACCACCACCCAGGACACCGCCCCCGGCGCCGCCGCCTCCGGCGAGACCGTCCTCGACGCCCGCGGCGTGACCATGCGCTTCGGCGGCCTCACCGCCGTACGGGGCGTGGACCTCACCGTGAACAGCGGCGAGATCGTCGGCCTGATCGGCCCCAACGGCGCCGGCAAGACGACCTTCTTCAACTGCCTGACCGGCCTGTACGTCCCCACCGAGGGCGAGGTCCGCTACAAGGGCCAGGTACTGCCGCCGAAGTCCTTCAAGGTCACCGCGGCCGGCATCGCCCGTACCTTCCAGAACATCCGGCTGTTCGCCAACATGACCGTGCTGGAGAACGTCCTCGTCGGCCGGCACACCCGCACCAAGGAGGGCCTGTGGTCCGCGCTGCTGCGCGGCCCCGGCTTCCACCGCGCCGAGGCGGCCTCCCGCGCCCGGGCCATGGAACTGCTGCAGTTCGTGGGCCTGGACCGCAAGGCCGAGCACCTCGCCCGCAACCTCCCCTACGGCGAGCAGCGCAAGCTCGAGATCGCCCGCGCCCTGGCCAGCGAGCCCGGTCTGCTGCTGCTCGACGAGCCGACGGCCGGCATGAACCCGCAGGAGACCCGGGCCACCGAGGAACTGGTCTTCGCCATCCGGGACAAGGGCATCGCCGTACTCGTCATCGAGCACGACATGCGGTTCATCTTCAACCTCTGCGACCGGGTGGCCGTCCTCGTGCAGGGCGAGAAGCTGATCGAGGGCGACAGCGCGACCGTCCAGGGCGACGAGCGCGTGATCGCGGCCTACCTCGGCGAACCCTTCGAGAACGCGCCCGGCGACGAGGAGGTCGCCGAGGTCGAGGCCGCCGAGGCACACGCCGAGGCCGACGCGGCCGAGGCTGCCGCAGCGCCCGAGGCGGACGCCGAGAACACGACCGACGCCGCGTCCGGCAAGGAGAGCGACCGATGACCGCACTGCTCGAAGTCGAGGACCTGAGGGTCGCCTACGGCAAGATCGAGGCCGTCAAGGGCATCTCCTTCACGGTCGAGGCCGGTCAGGTGGTCACCCTCATCGGCACCAACGGCGCCGGCAAGACCACCACGCTGCGCACGCTGTCCGGGCTGCTGAAGCCGGTCGGCGGGCAGATCCGGTTCAACGGCAAGTCGCTGAAGAAGGTCCCGGCCCACGAGATCGTCTCGCTGGGCCTCGCCCACTCCCCCGAGGGGCGGCACATCTTCCCGCGCATGACCATCGAGGACAATCTGCGCCTCGGTGCGTTCCTGCGCAGCGACAAGCCGGGCATCGAGAAGGACATCCAGCGCGCCTACGACCTCTTCCCCATCCTGGGCGAGCGGCGCAAGCAGGCCGCGGGCACCCTCTCCGGCGGTGAGCAGCAGATGCTGGCGATGGGCAGGGCGCTGATGTCCCAGCCGAAGCTGCTGATGCTGGACGAGCCGTCGATGGGTCTCTCGCCGATCATGATGCAGAAGATCATGGCGACGATCGCCCAGCTGAAGGCCCAGGGCACCACGATCCTGCTGGTCGAACAGAACGCCCAGGCCGCGCTGTCGCTGGCCGACCAGGGGCATGTGATGGACGTCGGCACGATCGCCCTGTCGGGCACAGGACAGGACCTGCTGCACGACGAGTCGGTACGGAAGGCGTACCTGGGCGAGGACTGATCTTCGTATACGACGTCGAGGCCCGCACCCGGAGAACCGGGTGCGGGCCTCGACGTATGAGAGGTCGTACGAGAAGAGGACTCAGCCCTTCTTGCTCGCCTTCTTCTCCTGGCTGTCCGCGATGACCGCCTCCGCGACCTGCTGCATCGACATACGGCGGTCCATGGAGGTCTTCTGGATCCAGCGGAACGCGGCCGGCTCGGTCAGGCCGTACTCGGTCTGGAGGATGGACTTCGCGCGGTCGACCAGCTTGCGGGTCTCCAGGCGCAGGGTGAGGTCGGCGACCTCCTTCTCCAGCTGCTTCAGCTCGGTGAAGCGGGAGACGGCCATCTCGATGGCCGGGACGACGTCGCTCTTGCTGAACGGCTTCACCAGGTACGCCATGGCGCCGGCGTCCCGGGCGCGCTCCACGAGGTCGCGCTGGGAGAAGGCGGTGAGCATCAGGACCGGCGCGATGGACTCCTCGGCGATCTTCTCGGCCGCGGAGATGCCGTCCAGCTTGGGCATCTTCACGTCCATGATGACCAGGTCCGGCCGGTGCTCCCGGGCGAGCTCGACGGCCTGCTCGCCGTCCCCGGCCTCGCCGACGACCGTGTACCCCTCTTCCTCCAGCATCTCCTTCAGGTCGAGCCGGATCAGGGCCTCGTCCTCGGCGATGACGACACGGGTCGTCAGCGGAGGCACGTGCGACTTGTCGTCGTCGGGCGCGTCTACGGGCTGGGGCGACTCGGCGGTCACGGGGGCTCCTCGTTCAGGGCAGGGGTACTGCTGACAAGAGCCTACCTAGCTACGGTATGGTGGACGCGCGGAGGGTCGAGGGAAACCTTGGATTCTGCGAGCCCCGGTAGCCCAATTGGCAGCAGGCAACGGATTCAAAACCCGTACAGTGTCGGTTCGAGTCCGACCCGGGGCACTTTTCCTTGGATTCCAAGGTCGGCAATCAGCAAGGCCCCTCCGGCAAGAGGGGCCTTTTCTCATCCCCTGGGACTGTCGTCCTCCCCGATGTGGTGGACCCGGACCATGTTGGTCGAGCCGGAGACGCCGGGCGGGGAGCCGGCCGTGATCACCACGATGTCACCCTTCCGGCAGCGGCCGTACTTCAGGAGCAGGTCGTCCACCTGGTCGACCATGGCGTCAGTGGAGTCGACGTGCGGGCCGAGGAAGGTCTCCGCACCCCAGGTGAGGCTGAGCTGGGAGCGGGTGGCCGGCTCGGGGGTGAAGGCCAGGAGGGGGATCGGGGAGCGGTAGCGGGACAGGCGGCGGGCGGTGTCTCCCGACTGGGTGAACGCGACGAGGAACTTCGCGCCGAGGAAGTCGCCCATCTCCGCCGCCGCGCGGGCGACGGCGCCGCCCTGGGTGCGGGGCTTGTTGCTCTCCGTCAGCGGCGGCAGGCCCTTGGCGAGCATGTCCTCCTCGGCCGCCTCGACGATCTTCGCCATGGTGCGCACGGTCTCGATCGGGTACTTGCCGACGCTGGTCTCGCCGGAGAGCATCACCGCGTCCGTGCCGTCGAGGACCGCGTTGGCCACGTCGGAGGCCTCGGCGCGGGTCGGGCGGGAGTTGTCGATCATCGAATCGAGCATCTGGGTGGCGACGATGACCGGCTTGGCGTTGCGCCGGGCGAGCTTGACCGCGCGCTTCTGCACGATCGGCACCTGCTCCAGCGGCATCTCCACGCCCAGGTCGCCGCGCGCCACCATGATCCCGTCGAAGGCGGCCACGATGCCGTCGAGGTTCTCCACGGCCTGTGGCTTCTCGACCTTGGCGATCACCGGCAGCCTGCGGCCCTCCTCGGCCATGATGCGGTGCACGTCCTTGGCGTCGTCGCCGCTGCGGACGAAGGAGAGGGCGATGACGTCGCAGCCGGTGCGCAGCGCCCAGCGCAGGTCGTCCTCGTCCTTCTCGGAGAGGGCGGGGACGGAGACGGCGACGCCGGGGAGGTTCAGTCCCTTGTGGTCGGAGACCATGCCGCCCTCGACCACCCGGGTGTGCACGCGCGGGCCGTCGACGGCGGTGACCTCGAGGCAGACCTTGCCGTCGTCCACGAGGACGCGTTCGCCGGGGGTGACATCGGCGGCGAGGCCGGCGTAGGTGGTGCCGCAGCGGTGGCGGTCGCCCGCGACGCCCTCCTCGACGGTGATGGTGAACTCGTCACCGCGTTCAAGGAGTACGGGGCCCTCGCCGAAGTGCCCGAGCCGGATCTTCGGACCTTGAAGGTCGGCGAGAATTCCGACGCTGCGGCCGGTCTCGTCGGCCGCCTTCCGTACGCGTTGGTAGCGCTCCTCGTGCTCGGCGTGCGTGCCGTGGCTGAGGTTGAGGCGGGCGACGTCCATTCCGGCCTCGACCAGTGCCTTGATCTGGTCGTACGAGTCGGTGGCGGGCCCCAGAGTACAGACGATCTTCGCTCGGCGCATACGTCGAGCCTAGGCCTTACCGGTGGGTAGAGAATCGGCCCCACATGACCACTCAACAACCTTTGAGTAAAGGGACGTTGACAAGTGTTGAATTGTGCGACGACTCGCTCCGATGAGCGAATTTCACTCTTCCGAAGCCTGGTGCCCCGGGTCATGCCCAGGTCAGAATCTACGCGCGTCGTTGACTGAT
The DNA here is from genome assembly GCF_044388685.1 of Streptomyces sp. NPDC020192. Taxonomy (NCBI): domain Bacteria; kingdom Bacillati; phylum Actinomycetota; class Actinomycetes; order Kitasatosporales; family Streptomycetaceae; genus Streptomyces; species Streptomyces sp. NPDC020192. The sequence goes on from NZ_JBIRXG010000001.1 coordinate 282,854, forward strand.
CCACAAGGAGACCATGAGATGCCCTTGAACCGCCGGAAGTTCCTGAAGCAGTCCGCCGCCACCGGGGCGGGGGTGGCGGTCGCCGGCGCGGCGGCGGCTCCGGCGGCCGAGGCCGCCCAGCCCCACCGGCCCGGCCGCCCCGTCAAGCGGTACGCGCTGACCGTGATGGGCACCACCGACCTGCACGGCCACGTCTTCAACTGGGACTACTTCAAGGACGCGGAGTACTCCGACAAGGCCGGCAACGCGATGGGCCTGGCCCGCATCGCGACCCTCGTCGAGCAGGTCCGCAAGGAGAAGGGCCGCCGCAACACCCTGCTGCTGGACGCCGGTGACACCATCCAGGGCACCCCGCTGGCCTACTACTACGCCAAGGTCGACCCGATCACCGCGAAGGGCGGCCCGGTGCATCCGATGGCCAAGGCGATGAACGCCATCGGGTACGACGCGGCGGCGCTCGGCAACCACGAGTTCAACTACGGCATCGAGACCCTGCGCCGGTTCGAGGAGCAGCTCGACTTCCCGCTGCTCGGCGCCAACGCGGTCGACGCGAGGACCCTGCGGCCCGCGTTCCCGCCGTACACGATGAAGACGTTCCACGTGCCGGGCGCCAAGCCGGTCAGGGTGGCCGTGCTGGGCCTGACCAACCCGGGCATCGCGATCTGGGACAAGGCCCATGTGCAGGGCAAGCTGGCGTTCCCGGGCCTGGAGGAGCAGGCCGCGAAGTGGGTGCCGAAGCTGAGGGCGATGGGCGCCGACGTGGTCGTGGTGTCCGCGCACTCGGGTACGTCGGGCACGTCGTCGTACGGCGACCAGGTGCCGTACGTGGAGAACGCGGCCGCGAACGTGGCGCGGCAGGTGCCGGGCATCGACGCGATCCTGGTCGGGCACGCACACGTGGAGATCCCGGAGCTGAAGGTCGTCAACGAGCGGAACGGCAGGACGGTGGTCCTCTCCGAGCCGCTGTGCTTCGCCGAGCGCCTCACCCTCTTCGACGTCCAACTCGTCTTCGGCAAGGGCCGCTGGACGGTCGAGTCGGTCTCCGCGTCGCTGCGCAACGCCAACACGGTCGCCGACGACCCGGAGATCACACGGCTGTTGAAGGAGGAGCACGAGAAGGTCGTCGCGTACGTCAACCAGGTCGTGGGCCGGGCGACACAGACGCTGACGACGGTCGAGGCCCGCTACAGGGACGCCCCGATCATCGACCTGATCACCAGGGTGCAGGAGGACGTGGTCAGGGCGGCCCTCGCGGGCACGCAGTACGCCGCGCTGCCGGTGATCGCGCAGGCCTCGCCGTTCTCCCGGACCTCCGAGATCCCGGCCGGCACGGTGACCATCCGGGATCTGTCGAGCCTGTACGTCTACGACAACTCGCTGGTCGCCAAGCTGCTGACGGGCGCCCAGGTGCGCGCCTACCTGGAGTACTCGGCGGAGTACTACAACCAGACGGCCGCCGGTGCCCCGGTCGACGTCGACAAGCTCACCAACGCGGGCGGCCGTCCGGACTACAACTACGACTACGTGTCGGGGCTGTCGTACGACATCGACATCGCCCGGCCGGCCGGGTCCCGGATCAGGAACCTGTCCTTCAGGGGCGCCCCGCTGGACGACGCGCAGCAGTTCGTGCTCGCCGTGAACAACTACCGTGCCAACGGAGGCGGTGCGTTCCCGTACGTCGCCGGCGCGAAGGAGCTGTGGTCGGAGTCGACCGAGATCCGCACCCGGATCGCGGAGTGGGTCACCGCGAAGGGGGTGCTGGACCCGAAGGACTTCGCCTCGGCGGACTGGAGGCTGGTGCGGAACGGGACCCCGGTGTTCTAGAGGTCGAGCAGTGACAGGTCGACGGCGTCGGCGATCGCCTTCGCGCCGGCGTCGTTGACGTGCAGTCCGTCGCCGCTGTTGAACTCCTCGCGGATCCGGTCGGGTTCGGCCGGGTCCGCGACGGCGGCGGCCACGTCCACGATGCCGTCGAAGGGGTGGTCCCCGCCCAGCAGCCAGGCGTTCACCTCGCGCCGCACCGCCTGGCCGGCCTCGTTGTCGTAGCCGTCGTAGACCGTGCCGCGGTAGGGGCCGACGGTGGAACCGATGACGGTCAGCCCGGCGGCGTGCAGCCGGTCGGCCAGGGCGGTCAGACCGGCGATGAACTCGGCGGCCGTGGGCGGCGTTCCGGCCTGGGGGAAGGCGATGTGGCCGGGCAGGCCGAGGTCGTTGAGGCCGATGTGGATCAGGACGTGGCTCACCCCGGGCACCGCGAGGACGTCCCGGTCGACGCGGGCGAGGAGGCGTTCGCCGATCTCGTCGGTGAGCAGGCGGTTGCCGGAGATGCCCTGGTTGACGATCCAGCCGCGGGTCAGGCGGCGGCCGAGCTGGGCCGGGAAGCTGTTGTCGAGGCCGGGTGTGGTGGCCGCGCCCTCGATCCAGGAGTCCCCGAAGGCGACCGCGATCCGGGTGCCCTCGGGCGCGCGGACGTCGGCGCCGATCCCGAAGTGGCCGGTGGGCACCTCCTCGGCATCCCGCAGGGCCGGCGCGGTCAGCTGGTCGCCGGGGGCGGCGTGGCCGATGTCGTAGGGCACCGCGGAGAAGGTGGTCAGGCCGGTGTCACCGGGCAGATGGAGGCCGACCGTGAGGACCTGGCCCGCGGTGACGGGCTGCTCGACCGGGTCGGAGACGAGGTCCCCGCCGGCCGGGACCGTGGCGGCCTTGGCACCGTCGAAGGTGAGCGGGGTGTCCAGCCCGTCTCCGCGGAGGTGCGCGCCGCCGATCTCCAGCGGCTCCTTGCCGTAGCGGTTGCTGAGCGTGATCCGCACCGCCTCCCCGCCTCCGGCGAGCCGCAGGGACTGGCGCAGGGTCTGATCGGCGAAGCCTCTGCTCTCGAAGAGGCGGAAGCCTTCGTACGGGTCGATGACGGCGGTGCGGTGGGCGGCGATCCAAGTCGTGGTCATGGCAACCGGCAACACCGCCGTCAGCGGCCTTCTTCCGCGTTTACCCCTTCATTGCCTTCCCTGCTACCTTCCCTCGACAAGCGGAGTGAGCCGCTTCTCCTGCCGGGTCTGCGGCACCCGGGAGTGCTGGTCCTGAAGTCCGAACGTGGTGAAGGCGGTTCGGGCTGCCAGCGGATAGGGGTCCTTACCGGTGAGCGAGTTGAGGATGGTGGCGCTGCGCCAGGCGGCGAGGCCGAGGTCGGGCGCGCCGACGCCGTGGGTGTGCAGCTCGGCGTTCTGGACGTAGACCGCGCCGGTCACGGACGGGTCGAGGACGAGCCGGAACTCCTCGTCGACGCGCGGGCGTTCGCTGCTGTCACGGCGCATGTAGGGGTCGAGCCCGGCGAGGATGCGGCCGAGCGGGCGTTCGCGGTAGCCGGTGGCGAGGACGACCGCGTCGGTGGTGAGCCGGGAGCGGCTGTCCTGCTGGAGGTGCTCCAGATGGAGTTCGACCTTGGTGTTCGCGATCCGGCCGGCCGTACGGACCCGTACGCCGGGGGTGAGGACGGCGTCGGGCCAGCCGCCGCGCAGGGTGCGCCGGTACAGCTCGTCGTGGATGGCGGCCAGGGTGCCCGCGTCGATGCCCTTGTGCAGCTGCCACTGGCCGGCGACGACCCGGTCCCGGACGGGCTCGGCGAGGGCGTGGAAGTAGCGCGTGTAGTCGGGGGTGAAGTGCTCCAGGCCCAGCTTGGAGTACTCCATCGGCGCGAACGCCTCGCTGCGGCCGATCCAGTGCAGCTTCTCGCGGCCCGCGGGGCGGTGGCGCAGCAGGTCGAGGAAGACCTCGGCGCCGGACTGTCCGGAGCCGACGACGGTGACGTGTCCGGCGGCGAGGACGCTGTCGCGGTGGCCGAGGTAGTCGGCGGCGTGGATGACGGGCACGCCGGGGGCGTCCACGAGGGGCTGGAGGGGGTCGGGCACATAGGGGGCGGTGCCGACGCCGAGGACGATGTTGCGGGTGTGGGTACGGCCCAGGGCCTCGGCCTCGCCCTCGGCGTCGAGCTGGGTGAAGTCGACCTCGAACACGTCCTGTTCGGGGTTCCAGCGGACCGAGTCGACCTGGTGGCGGAAGCGCAGCCCGGGGAGGTTCTGCGCGACCCAGCGGCAGTAGGCGTCGTACTCGGTGCGCTGGATGTGGAAGCGCTCGGCGAAGTAGAAGGGGAAGAGCCGCTCGCGGGACCTGAGGTGGTTCAGGAAGCTCCAGGGGCTGGTGGGGTCGGCGAGGGTCACCAGGTCGGCGAGGAACGGCACCTGGATGGTGGCGCCCTCGATGAGCAGGCCGGGGTGCCAGTCGAAGCCGGGGCGCTGTTCGTAGAAGACGGCGTCGAGTTCGGCGAGCGGGTGGGCGAGGGCGGCCAGGGAGAGGTTGCTGGGGCCGATGCCGATGCCGACCAGGTCGCGGGGGGCGGCGGGCTCGGGGGGTGGGGGGTTGGTCATGCGGGGGTGCCTTTTTCTGCGGGTTCCTTCAGAGGGGCTTCTGCGGGGGTCACCGGACGGGCTTCGACGAGTTTCAGCAGGTGGGCCAGGTCGTCCGGCCGGGTATGGGGGTTGAGGAGGGTGGCCTTGAGCCAGAGCCGGCCGTCGGGCCGGGCCCGGCCGAGGACGGCGCGGCCCTCGTGCAGCAGCCGGCGGCGTACGGCGGCCACGTCGTCGTCGGTGGCGCCCGCGGGCCGGAACAGCACCGTGCTGATCACGGGCCGGTCGTACAGCTCGAAGCCGGGGTGCTCGTCGATCAGCGCGGCGAACTCGCGTGCGCGCAGGCAGACGTGGTCGACCAGGGCGCCGAGTCCGGTGCGGCCGAGGGTCTTCAGGGTGACGGCGATCTTGAGGATGTCGGGGCGGCGCGTGGTGCGCAGGGAGCGGCCGAGCAGGTCGGGGAAGCCGGCCTCGGTGTCGTCGTCGGCGTTCAGGTAGTCGGCGCGCTGGTGGAGGGCCGCGAGTTCGGCGGGGCGGGCGACGGCGAGCAGGCCCGCGGCGACCGGCTGCCAGCCGAGTTTGTGCAGGTCCAGGGTGACGGTGTGGGCGGCTTCGAGTCCGGCGAGTTTGTCGCGGTGCCGGTCGCTGAAGAGGAGGCCTGCGCCGTAGGCGGCGTCGATGTGCAGCCGGGCGCCGTGGGCGGCGCACAGGCCGGCGATCTCGGGCAGCGGGTCGATGAGCCCTGCGTCGGTGGTGCCGGCGGTGGCGGCGACGAGCAGCGGGCCGGAGAGCGCGGTGAGGGCCTCGTGCAGGGCGGCCGGGTCGAGGACGCCGCTCGGGGTGGGGACGACGACCGGGTCGGGCAGGCCGAGCAGCCAGGCGGCGCGCGGCAGTGAGTGGTGGGCCTGGGCGCCGCAGACCAGCCGGACGCCACCGTGCGCCTCGCGGGCGAGCAGCAGGGCGAGCTGGTTGGACTCGGTGCCGCCGGTGGTGACCAGGGCGTCGGCGAGCCCTGCGGTGTGGGCGAGGGCGCGGGTGACCGCGGCTTCCAGGGCGGAGGCGGCCGGGGCCTGGTCCCAGGAGTCCAGGGACGGGTTGAGGGCGCTCGCCGCGAGGTCGGCGGCGGTGGCCACGGCGAGTGGCGGGCAGTGCAGATGGGCCGCGCACAGCGGGTCGGCGGGGTCGGCCGAGCCCTCGGCGAGGGCGTGCACGAGGGCGCGCAGGGCGTCGGGGTCACCGTCGTCCGGGAGCGCGTCCCCGAGCACGTCGGCGATCCGCGCGGCGACGGCCTCGTGTCCCCCGGCGGGCACCGGCCCGCCCCGCGCCCGGCCCCCGGCCGCGAGCGCGTCGAGGACGGTGCCGAGCAGGGGGCGCAGGGCCTCGGGGCCGTGCAGGCCGCCGGGGCCCGAGGCGAGGGGCGGGACGAGCGGAGGAGCGTCACCGGTCATCGGCTGTCCTCCGCTCTCGGGCCGGCCTCCGCTGCTCCGTCGGCCTTCGGTTGCCAGCTTGTACTGGAAGAGGCCCGTGTGTCCCGAAAGATCGGCGATCAGAACCCGAAAGTGGGTACTGCCGTGCGGGGAAAATGCGTGGGGATTATGCCCGTCCCCCGAAGTCCTCGACGTGGTCCCGGGCCCACTGGGTGAAGGGGCGGGCCGGGGTGCCCGTGAGCTTCTCGACCGTGTCGTTGATCTCCGGTGCCACGCCGACGGTGGACTCGTAGGTACGCAGCAGCCGTTCGAGCATCTGCGGCGGAACGTGCGGGAACAGCTCCGGGCCCGCCTCGCTCGCGTCCACCTCCACGTACGTCAGTTCCCGGCCGACGGCCGCGCCGATCGCGGCGACCTGCTCGGCGTTGGTGGTGGCCTGCGGCCCGGTCAGCCGGTACACGGCGCCCTGGTGCCCGCCGTCGAGCAGGACACGCTCGGCGACGGCCGCCATGTCGTCCTCGTGGATGGGCGCGCTCAGGGCTCCCGGGTAGACGCCGCGGACGGTGTCGCCGGCGCGGATCTGCGACGCCCACTGCAGGGCGTTGGTGGCGAAGCCGCCCGGCCGCAGGAAGGTCCAGTCGAGCCCGCTGTCGCGGATGTGCCGCTCGACGGTGGCATGCATGACGTGGATGGGGTGGGTCTCGTCGGCGCCCTCATGGATGATGGCGCTGGAGAGCAGGACGACGTGCTTCACCCCGTGGGCGCGGGCGGCGTCCAGCAGCGCGGGCGTGCCGGCCTGCGCGTAGAGGTAGAGGGCCGTCGCCCCGTCGAACAGCGCTGCCGGGTCGTCCGGGTCGAACCGCACGACCTCGGCCCCCTCGGGCAGTGCGGCCCGCTCCGGGTCACGGGTCAGCGCCCGCACGGGCGCGCCCGCGGCGAGGAGACGGTCGACAAGGGCACGGCCGACGTTGCCGGTCGCTCCGGTCACTAAGATCACGGTTCCGCCTTTCAAAGGCTCGGTGTGAACACTCGTGACCGAGCCTAGGAACGCAACCCTCCGCTCCGCATCGTCCGCGGGGAGCAGCCGGGCCCTACGTCTCCGGCCCTACGCCTCTTCTGCCTCTCGTACCTCCTGAGTCGCCTCCTGAGCCACTTCCCGCTCGCCGCGCACCCGCAGGGCGCGGGCGAGGTCGTCGAGGCGGTCGGCGAGGGTGCGGCGCAGGGCCGGGGTGGGGTCGGCGTCGCTCAGGCAGGCCTCGCCGAGGAGCAGGTTCTCGGCGTCGACGGCGTGGGCCGGGAAGGCCCAGCGGCCGACGGCCTGTGCGATGGCGGGGCCGCGGCGGGCGCTGACGGCGACCGCGTCCGGGTAGAAGCGCGGCACGTACTGCCGTACCAGCTCGGCCTGTTCGGGCTGCCAGAAGCCCTGCGCGGTGGCCGTGAAGAGGTAGTTCGACAGGTCGTCGCCCACGAACATCGCCTCCCAGGCGGCCCGCTTGGCCTCCGGGTCGGGCAGGGCGGCGCGGCAGCGGGCGGCGCCCTCCTGGCCGGTGGCGCTGGGGTCGCGCGCCAGCTCGGCGGCGATGGCGGCCTCGTCGGTGGCGCCGAGCACGGCGAGCCGGGCGAGTACGCGCCAGCGCAGCTCGGGGTCGAGCTCCGGCCCGCCGGGCACCGTGCCGTCGGCGAGCCAGGCGGCGATGGTGTCGGGGTGGGCGGCGACGCCGATCAGGTGTCGTACGGCGATCAGGCGCAGGCCGGGGTGGTCGCCGTCCTCGGTGCGGCGCAGCAGGTCGCGGCAGAGGGAGGTGAGCGTGGACAGGGCGGCCGGGCGGTCCTCCGCGCTCAGGTACTGGTCGGCGATCTGGCCGGCGGCGAAGGCGAGGACGCCCTGGACGACGGCCAGGTCGGTCTCGCGCGGGAGGTGGCCGCGGGCCGTCTCCAGGTAGGCGCTGGGCGGCAGTTCGCCGTCGCGCACGGCGTCCCTGAGGGTGTTCCAGACGACCGCGCGGGTGAGCGGGTCGGGCAGGCCGGACAGTCCGGCGCGCACCGCTTCGAAGGACTCGGCGTCGAAGCGGATCTTGGCGTAGGTGAGGTCGCCGTCGTTGAGCAGGAGCAGCGCCGGGCGCTTGCCGATGGGCTGTGCGGCGGTCTGCGGGACGTCGAGGCCGAGGCGCTCACGCAGCACCAGCCGGCCCTCGTCGGCGACGTCGCGGTCGTACAGGCCGGCGGTGAGGCGGTGCGGGCGGCTCCCCGCGCGGTCGACGGTCAGGGTGCAGCTGCCGTCGGCGGAGGCCAGCTGAGGCCGCAGCGTGTCGACGCCGGTGGTGCGCAGCCAGCTGTCGGCCCAGGCGGGCACGTCGCGGTCGGTGGCCGAGGCGAGGGAGTCGATGAAGTCGGCGAGGGTGGCGTTGCCGAACTTGTGCCGGGCGAAGTGGGTGTTGATGCCGGCGAGGAAGTCCTTCTCGCCGAGCCAGGCGGCCAGCTGGCGCAGCGCGGAGGCGCCCTTGGCGTAGGAGATGCCGTCGAAGTTGAGCAGCGCGGAGGCCGTGTCGTCGACCTTCTCGGGGGCGACCGGGTGGGTGGTGGGCCGCTGGTCGGCGTCGTAGCCCCAGGCCTTGCGGGTGACGCCGAACTCGGTCCAGGGGTCGGTGAACCGGGTGGCCTCGGCGGTGGTCTGGTAGCCCATGTACTCGGCGAAGGACTCGTTCAGCCAGATGTCGTCCCACCACCTGAGGGTGACGAGGTCGCCGAACCACATGTGGGCCATCTCGTGCGCGATGACCATGGCGCGGGTCTGCCGCTCGGTGTCGGTGACGGCGGAGCGGTAGACGAAGTCGTCGCGGAAGGTGACCAGGCCGGGGTTCTCCATCGCGCCCGCGTTGAACTCCGGGACGAACGCCTGGTCGTAGGAGTCGAAGGGGTACGGCTCCTCGAACTTCTCGTGGTAGCGGTCGAAGCACGCGCGCGTGACGTCGAAGATCTCGTCGGCGTCGGTGTCCAGGTAGGGCGCGAGGGAGCGGCGGCAGTGGATGCCGAAGGGCAGTCCGCGGTGCTCGGTGCGCACCGAGTGCCAGGGGCCGGCGGCGACGGCGACGAGGTACGTGGAGATCAGCGGGGTGGGCGCGGCCTGCCAGACACCGTCGGCGCGCTGCTCGGTGACGCCGTTGCCGAGGACGGTCCAGCCCTCGGGCGCCGTGACGCAGACCTCGAAGACGGCCTTCAGGTCAGGCTGGTCGAAGGCGGCGAAGACGCGCTGGACGTCGTCCATGAACATCTGCGTGTAGACGTACGTCTCGCCGTCGCTGGGGTCGGTGAAGCGGTGCATGCCCTCGCCGGTGCGGGAGTAGCGCATGACCGCGTCCACGCGCAGCTCGTGCTCGCCCGCGGTGAGGTTCTTCAGCGCGAGCCGGCCGTCGTCGAGCGACTCCGGGTCGAGGGGCTGTCCGTCGAGCGTGACCGCCCGCAGCTCGGCGGGCTTCAGCTCGACGAACGTGTCCCCGGCGGAGCGCGCGGTGAAGCGGATCACGGTGCGGGAGTCGAAGGTCTCGTCCCCGGTGGTGAGGTCCAGTTCGACCGTGTAGCGGTGGACGTCGAGGAGCTGTGCTCGGAGCTGCGCTTCGTCGCGCGTGAGTACGGACATGGACGCCATGCTGCCTGATAGCGCTGACAGCGCACAGGGGGTGGACGGCTTCACGGCAAATGTCCGGATGGTCGGCCACCCCGGCCTCCGGGGAGGTCAGTCGTCCACCGGCTGCCCGTTGGCGGTGTCCTCGGCGATGCGCTCGTGGTGCCGGATGACCTCGGCGATGATGAAGTTCAGGAACTTCTCGGCGAAGGCCGGGTCGAGCTTGGCGTTCTCGGCGAGGCGGCGCAGCCGCTCGATCTGGCGGGCCTCGCGGGCCGGGTCGGCGGGCGGCAGCTGGTGCACGGCCTTGAGCCGGCCGACCTGCTGGGTGGCCTTGAACCGCTCGGCGAGCAGGTGGACGACGGCCGCGTCGATGTTGTCGATGCTGTCGCGCAGCCGGTCCAGTTCCTGGCGGACCTGGGGCTCCATGTCACCGCTGCCGGTGTTGCTGGTGGTCATGGCCGTCAACCCTATGCGGTCGGCGGCCCGCGTCTACGGGGTGTCCGGAGAGTGGATCATCGGGGGGTCGTCGGGGTCCGGGACGCGGTCGCTCCAGCCGCCGGGGACGCTGCGGCCCTGCTGGGCGCGGAAGCGGACCGGGGCGAGGCCCACGCGGCGCGTGAACAGCCGGGAGAAGTAGGCGGGGTCGTCGTAGCCGACGCGGCGGGCGACGGCCGCGACGGGCAGCTCGGTGGCGGCGAGGAGTTCCTTGGCGCGGGCGAGCCGGATGCCGAGCAGATAGTCCTTGGGGCTGCATCCCGCGGCCCGGCGGACGGCGCCGCGCAGCTCGGCGGGGGTCATGCCGTGCACGCGCGCGTGGTCGGCGACGCTCATCGGCGTGCAGGCGTCCCGGGCGAGGGCCTGGAGCACCTCGTCGCCGTCCGGGGCGAGGTCGGCGCGGGCCCGGCGCAGGGCGACGAGGAGCTCGTGCACGGCGGCCCCGGTCTCCACCTCCAGCAGGGGGTTGCCGCGGCGGGCGGCACGGACGATGCGGGCGACCACCGCGCGGGGCCCGGAGGCGTCGGAGAGCGGCACGACGGGCCGCTCGGGCTCGATGTAACCGAGTTCGGTGTACGTCGCGGCGGCGGGCCCGGTGAAGTCCACGAAGCCCTCGTCCCAGCCGGTGCCGGGGTCGGGCGCGTAGTGGTGGGGCACGCCGGGGGTGAGCCAGAGCAGCGCGGGCGCGGTGACGGTCGTACGGCGGCCGTCGGCGCCCCGGTACCAGCCGCCGCCCGAGCTGATCACGACCGCCACGTGGTGGTCGAGGGTGCGCGGGCCGACCGTGGGCAGCGCTCCGTGCTGGAGGCCGACGCCGAGACAGACCAGACCGAGACGGTGGTGGGCGGGGCCGGGGCTGAAGAACCGCATCCAGGTCTGGTACATCGGCGCACCTCCCGGCGTCGGCGACGGCGGACTTCTGTCCAGGTGTTTTGTCCAAGCAGCGCCGATCTTCGTCCATGGCGCGGGGCGCCGCCAGAGGGGGAGGCTTGGCCGCATGAGCGATTTCACGGTGGGGGAAGGCGATTTCCTGCTGGACGGGCAGCCGGTGCGGCTGCTGTCCGGGGCGCTGCACTACTTCCGGGTCCACGAGGCGCAGTGGCGGCACCGGCTGGCGATGCTGCGGGCGATGGGCCTGAACTGCGTGGAGACGTACGTCCCGTGGAATCTGCACGAGCCGCGCCCCGGGAGCTTCCGGGACGTGCGGGCGGTCGGCCGCTTCCTGGACGCGGTCCGGGAGGCGGGCCTGTGGGCGATCGTGCGGCCGGGCCCGTACATCTGCGCCGAGTGGGAGAACGGCGGCCTGCCGGCGTGGCTGACACACGAACTGGGCCCACGCGCGCGTACCCGCGACGAACGGTATCTGTCCCCCGTGCGCGCGTGGTTCGGTCGACTGCTGCGGGAGATCGTCCCCCGGCAGACCGACCGCGGCGGCCCGGTGCTCATGGTGCAGGTCGAGAACGAGTACGGCAGTTACGGCAGCGACGCCGGCCATCTGACGGCGCTGGCCGGGCTGCTGCGCGCGGAGGGGGTGACGGTCCCGCTGTTCACCTCGGACGGGCCCGAGGACCACATGCTGACCGGCGGTTCACTGCCCGGGGTGCTCGCCACGGTGAACTTCGGCTCGCACGCGCGCGTGGCCTTCGACGCGCTGCGCCGCCACCGCCCCGAGGGCCCGCTGATGTGCATGGAGTTCTGGTGCGGCTGGTTCGACCACTGGTCCGGCGAGCACGTCGTACGGGACCCGGACGAGGCCGCCGAGGCACTGCGGGAGATCCTGGAGTGCGGGGCGTCGGTGAACCTGTACATGGCGCACGGCGGCACGAGTTTCGGCGGCTGGGCGGGCGCCAACCGGGGCGGCGGCGCACTGCACGAGGGCCCGCTGGAGCCGGACGTGACCTCGTACGACTACGACGCGCCGATCGACGAACAGGGCCGCCCCACCGAGAAGTTCTGGCGCTTCCGGGAGATCCTCTCCGCGTATCACTCCGCCCCGCTGCCCGAACCGCCGCCGCGACAGCCCGCGTTGGATGCAGCGGCGGAGGCCGCGCTCACGGGATGGGCACCCTTGGGCGACGTACTGTCGGCACTGGGCGGCGAGGAGACCGTGACACCGATGCCACCCTCGTTCGAGGAGCTGGAGGTGACCCGGGGCCTGGTGCGCTACGAGGTGGCGGTGCCGGGGCCGCGGCAGCCGTACCCGCTGACCGTGCGCGGGCTGCGGGACCTGGCGGTGGTGTACGTCGACGGGGTGCGGGCCGGGGTGATCACCGAGGAGGAGCCGCTGCTGAAGGAGCCCGTCGCGGGCCCCGCGCGCGTGGAGCTGTGGGTGGAGTCCCTGGGGCGGGTGAACTACGGGCCGCGGCTCGGCGAGGCGAAGGGCGTCACCGGCGGCATCCTGCACGAGCGGCAGTATCTGCACGGGGTACGCGCGCGTGGGCTGGATCTGGACGCCTTCGAGGCCGGTGTGGACGCGGTGCCGTTCGCCGCGCTGCCCACGGAGGGGGCTCCGGGCCTGTACCGGGGCACGCTCAGCGTCGATGGGGCCGGGGACGCGCGGCTGGAGCTGCCCGGGTGGACGCGCGGCTTCGTCTGGATCAACGGGTTCGGGCTGGGCCGCTACTGGTCGGCGGGTCCCCAGCGGTCCCTGTACGTCCCCGGGCCGGTGCTGCGGGAGGGCGTGAACGAGCTGTGGGTGCTGGAGCTGGAGGAAACCGCCCCGGACCGGCCGGCGCCCCGTCTGCTGCCCGTGTGACCGGCGGCCCGGCGCGCCTACAGTGGAGAGGAGTTCCGGCGTCGATGGGGGTGCGGACGTGGCGAACGGCGGACCCGTCGAGCACGGCTACCCGCACCTGGAGACGGTGCGGGCCGCGGTCAACGCGCTGTACAGGCGCGTGTCCCACGACACCGTCCAGACGTTCTCGGCCAGTGTGGCCCCCGCCGACGTGGCCTTCTGCGACACCGACGACCTGTATCTGGGCGCACAGCGTGTGGCCCGCGAGATCGTGCGGCACTTCCGGCTGCCGGACGCCCGGCTGATCGTCGGCTTCCGGGAGATGACCCACGCGGCCAACGTCGAACTGGCCGCCGGCCCGGAGTACTTCGTCGAGCTGAACGATCGTTTCCGCACCCATCGCCGGGACATCGGCGCGGCGCTCGCCCATGAGGTGGCGCACGTCTATCTGCACCGCCTGGACCTCGCCTTCCCCACGACGGCCGAGAACGAGATCCTGACGGACACGGTGACGACCTACCTGGGCGCGGGCTGGCTGCTGCTGGACGCCTACCGGGAGGACGAGGTCTCCTCGCAGAAGCTCGGCTATCTCACCCCCGAGGAGTTCGGCTATGTCCTGGCCAAGCGGGCGCTGCTGTTCGGCGAGGACCCCTCGGTGTGGTTCACCAGCCCGCAGGCCTACACCGCGTACACCAAGGGCCTGGCCCTGGCCCGCCGGGACGAGCAGCAGCCACCGCTGACCGGCGCGGGCTGGGCGGGCCGGCGCCGCTACGCCCACGACCGCCGGCACGCGCCGTCCGCCGCACCGGGCGCGCCCTACGCCTTCACCCCGGACCCCGCGGGCCACCTCCGCGTGACCTTTCCCTGCCCTACCTGCCATCAGCGGATCCGGGTGCCTGTGCGGGGGCGCGTCCGCGCGCGGTGCGGGGTGTGCCGGAGGGTGCTGGAGTGCGACACCTAGCCCCTCCGCCCACCCGCCCGCCCGTCTCGGTCGGCTCGGTCGGCTGAAAAGCGAGGTCGAGGGGCGTTGTCCTTCTGCGGTCCTTCTCAGCCGGCTGGTCAGGTGGAGGGGTGGGGATGGGACCAGGGTCCGGAGTCCCTCCCGGCCTCCCGGACCCCTCCCGGACCCCTCCTGGGCTCCCGGACATTTCTCAGCCCAAGACCCCAACCCCTGGACCGGCGGAGGCCTCAGGGTGCCTAGCCCCTGGGCCGGCGGAGCCTCAGACCCGGGACTCCTGGACACTCCCGGGACTCTGGACCCCTTCGGTCCGGACCCGGTCCCCGGCCCGGACCTAGGCTCCGGACCAGCGGACCCGGGACTCCCGGACTCCCGAACCCTCCTGGAATCCCGGGCCCGCTCTGGGACCTCCCGGGCATCTCAGCCCAGACGCCGGCTTCCCGGACCACCCCAGCGGACCCCAGACCCAGCCGCCCGGACCAGCGGACCCCTCAGCCCCCGGGACTCCCGGACCCCGTGAATCCCGGACATCGGACCCTCAAGGCCCCGGAGCCCAGCCCGGACCCACTCCGGCCCTCAGCCCCCGGGCCCAGAGCGTCTGAGAGTCCAAGACCCGCGGGTCCAAGGGGCCGGGGCTGAGTGTCCGGGGTTCGCACATCACGGGGGCTGCGGCTCGGTCCGGCGCGATGCGGGTCGGCTCAGCCGTTTTGCACACCGCCCGCGATCACCAGGTCCTGGGTGCCGGAGAGCACGGCCGACGGTCACGCCCGGCAACGTCCCCGGGAGTCCCGCGGCCGGCCGGCAGGTGCGGGTGATGTCCCTGGCCTGCGGCCCCACCACGTCCGCCACGGCGGCCGGGGCGATCCGGGCCCGCTCCACCAGCGCCGTCAGCGCAGGCGCGCCCGGGTCGGCCGGGTGGACCAGGCCTCGGCCATGGCAACTCCCCCACAGAAAAGGGTCGTTACGCGATCGGTGTCACTCGCGTACGGCGATCCCGTCCAGCACCATCGACAGGTACTGGCGGGCGATCTCCTCGGGGCTGTGCCGGCCGCCGGGCCGGTACCAGGAGGCGGCGACCCAGACGGTGTCGCGGACGAACCGGTAGGTGAGGCGGATGTCCAGGTCGGCGCGGAAGACGTGCTCGGCGACCCCGCGCTCCAGCGTGGACAGCCAGGCCTTCTCGAACCGGCGCTGGGACTCGGCGAGGAACGCGAACCGGTCCTGGGCGACGAGTTGCCGGCTCTCCTTCTGATAGATGGCGACGGCCGCGCGGTGCCGGTCGATCTCCCGGAAGGACTCGGTGACGAGCGCCTCCAGCGTCTCGCGGGGCCCGAACCCGGAGGCGAGGACGGTGTCGTAGCCGTCCCACAGCTCGTCGAGGAAGGTCCGCAGGATCTCCTCGAGCATCGACTCCTTGGAGTCGAAGTGGTAGTAGAGGCTGCCCGCCAGCATCCCGGCGTGGTCGGCGATCTTGCGGACGGTGGTGGCGTTGTAGCCGTGCTCGGCGAAGACCTCGGCGGCGGTGGTCAGGAGTTCGCCGCGCCGGGCCGCTGCCGGGGTCACCTGGGGCTTCTTCTTGGTCGGCACGCACCCATTGTGTCCCCGGCCAGGTCAAGCACCGCCTCGCCGATGCGACGACGGCCCTGGAGCTACTCCCGCAGCATCGGCGTCGGACGGCAGGGTGCGGATGCGCCGTACGGTCACGGGCGCGCCGGCGTCGTAGACACGCCGTCCGCCGGGGGTGCGGTCGGCGCCGAGCGAACGCCCCGCACGAGCGGTCCGGCATGACCGCGCCGAGGCCGCAGCCGAGCTGGGCGTGGCCCTCGGCCGTGCGCGGCCAGGTTGTACACGTTCTGCACGCTCGCGATCGGCGCGATCGCCGAGGTCGCCGCCGAACTCGGCGCCACCCGCGCGCAAACGGCGCCGGCCTGGCTGCCGCACCGCGCCCCGGACATCATTCCGGTCCCGGGCACCTCCTCCCCCGCCCACCTCACGGAGAACGCCGGGGGGTGACTCAGGCGGGCGGTCGTACGATCCCCGCGGTGCGTGCGGACGCGAGCCACCGCGGGAACTCGCCGACGAGCCGGTCGTACAGCTCGGCGTCGGACATGCGCTGCGGATCCTGGCCTGCGTGGAAGAAGCCGGCGTTGTCCACGATCCGTGTGCCGGGCACGGGCAGCTCGTCCAGTTTCCGCAGGAAGTCGAACTGCCGGCTGTCCGGGTCGCCGAAGCCGACGAACTGCCAGAACAGCGGGAGTCTGGCCGCCTTGCACAGATAGCGCTCGGCGGCGGGCCTGCTGAGCGGGCCGCCGTCGGTCTGGAAGACGACCAGGGCGGGGGCGGTGGTGCCGCTGTCCAGGTAGTGGTCGATGACGGCGTCCATGGCCAGGTGGTAGCTGGTCTTGCCCATGTGCCCGAGCCCGGCCACGATCCGCTCGACGCTGCCCTCGTGCCGGTCGAGGGCGATGTCGGCGACCGCGTCGACGTCCGTGGAGAAGAACACCACCGGCACCCGCCCGTCGTCGTCCAGGTGCGCGGACAGCCCCAGCACCCGTTCGGCGAGCGCCTGCACGCTGCCGTCCTGGTAGTACGGCCGCATGGAGCCGGAGTGGTCGACCACGAGATAGACGGCGGCGCGCAGCCCGTCCAGGCCGTGCTTGCGCAGGGACACCCCGGCGCTCTTGTACAGGCTGACCAGGGCGGGCGCGGTCTCCTCCACCGTGCGCAGACTGATCGCGGCCATGTCTCCCCCTCGGCTGTGCGGACATGCAACGACGCCTGCCCAGCGTCCGGTCGGGGACAGGGCAGGCGTCGCCAGTGTTCCGTACGCCTTTGTACGGGACGTCTCGGGGTGTGCCGTCAGACCGCCAGGGAGCGGTCGGTCGGGCGGATCGGGGCCGGCAGGTCGCTGGCACCGGTCAGGTGGCGGTCGACTCCGCGGGCCGCCGAGCGGCCTTCCGCGATCGCCCACACGATGAGGGACTGGCCGCGGCCGGCGTCACCGGCGACGAACACACCCGGCACGTTGGTCTGGAAGTCGGCGTCGCGGGCGATGTTACCGCGTTCGTCGAGGTCCAGACCAAACTGCTCCACCAGGCCGTTCTCGCGGTCGGTGCCGGTGAAGCCCATGGCGAGGGTGACCAGCTGGGCGGGGATCTTGCGCTCCGTGCCCGGCTTCGAGGTCAGCTTGCCGTCCACGAACTCCACCTCGGCGAGGTGCAGCCACTGCACGTTGCCGTCCTCGTCGCCCTCGAAGTGGGTGGTGGAGGCGGAGTAGATCCGCTCGCCGCCCTCCTCGTGGGCCGAGGTGACCTTGTACAGGATCGGGAAGGTCGGCCAGGGCTGGTTGGTCGGGTGCCGGTCCTCGTTCGGGCGGGGCATGATCTCCAGCTGGGTGACGGAGGCCGCGCCCTGACGGTGGGCGGTGCCCACGCAGTCCGCGCCGGTGTCACCGCCGCCGATGACGACGACGTGCTTGCCCTCGGCCGAGATCGGGGGCACCACGTAGTCGCCCTCCTGGACCTTGTTGGCCAGCGGCAGGTACTCCATCGCCTGGTAGATGCCCTTGAGCTCGCGGCCCGGCACCGGCAGGTCACGGGCGGTCGTGGCGCCGGCGGCGATCACGATCGCGTCGTACCGCTTCTTCAGGTCGGTCGCCTTGAGGTCGCGGCCGATCTCGATGCCGGTGCGGAAGCGGGTGCCCTCCGCGCGCATCTGCTCGATACGGCGGTTGATGTGCCGCTTCTCCATCTTGAACTCGGGGATGCCGTACCGCAGGAGGCCTCCGATGCGGTCCGCGCGCTCGTAGACGGCGACCGTGTGGCCGGCCCGGGTCAGCTGCTGGGCGGCGGCGAGACCCGCCGGGCCCGAGCCGATGACCGCGACCGTCTTGCCGGACAGGCGCTCCGGGATCTGCGGGGCGACGTCCCCGGTCTCCCACGCCTTGTCGATGATCGAGACCTCGACGTTCTTGATGGTGACCGGCGCCTGGTTGATGCCGAGCACGCACGCCGACTCGCAGGGGGCCGGGCAGAGGCGACCGGTGAACTCCGGGAAGTTGTTGGTCGCGTGCAGCCGCTCCTGGGCGGCCGCCCAGTCCTCGCGGTAGGCGTAGTCGTTCCACTCGGGGATCAGGTTCCCCAGCGGACAGCCGTTGTGGCAGAACGGGATGCCGCAGTCCATGCAGCGGCTGGCCTGCTTGCTGATGATCGGCAGCAGGGAGCCGGGGACGTAGACCTCGTTCCAGTCCTTGACGCGCTCACCGACAGGACGGGTCTTGGCGACCTCGCGGCCGTGGTTCAGGAAGCCCTTCGGGTCAGCCATTGATCGCCGCCTCCATCATCTTCTCGGTGATCTCGGTCTCGGAGAGACCGGCTCGCTCGGCGGCGTCCTTGGCGGCGAGCACTGCCTTGTACGTGCTGGGGATGATCTTGCTGAACCGCGCCGCGGCCACGTCCCAGTCGGCGAGCAGCTTCTCGGCGACCGTCGAGCCGGTCTCCTCGGCGTGGCGGCGCACCACGTCGTGCAGCCACTGCTTGTCCGTGTCGTCCAGCGCCTCGACGGACTCGACGTTGCCGACGTTGACGTTGTCGCGGTCGAGGTCGATGACGTACGCGATACCGCCGGACATGCCCGCCGCGAAGTTGCGGCCGGTCGGGCCGAGGACGACCGCGTGACCACCGGTCATGTACTCGCAGCCGTGGTCGCCCACGCCCTCGGAGACGACCAGCGCGCCGGAGTTGCGGACACAGAACCGCTCACCGGTGCGGCCGCGCAGGAACAGCTCGCCGCCGGTGGCGCCGTAGCCGATCGTGTTGCCCGCGATGGTCGAGTACTCGGCGAGGTGGTCGGCCGCGCGGTCCGGGCGGACGATCACTCGGCCGCCGGAGAGGCCCTTGCCGACGTAGTCGTTGGCGTCGCCCTCCAGACGCAGGGTGACACCGCGCGGCAGGAACGCGCCGAAGGACTGGCCGGCCGAGCCGGTGAAGGTGATGTCGATGGTGTCGTCGGGCAGACCCGCGCCGCCGAACTTCTTCGTCACCTCGTGGCCGAGCATGGTGCCGACCGTGCGGTTGATGTTGCGTATGGCGACCTGGGCGCGCACCGGCTGGGCCTCGATGGCGTCCGAAGCGGCCAGGGCGTCGGCGGCGAGCTTGATCAGCTCGTTGTCCAGCGCCTTCTCCAGGCCGTGGTCCTGGGCGACCACCTGGTGGCGGACGGCGCCCTCGGGCAGCGACGGCACGTGGAACAGCGGCTGAAGGTCCAGGCCCTGCGCCTTCCAGTGGTCGACGGCCCGCTGGACGTCGAGGACCTCGGCGTGGCCGACGGCCTCCTCGATGGAGCGGAAGCCCAGCTCGGCCAGCAGCTCGCGGACCTCCTCGGCGATGAACCGGAAGAAGTTCACCACGTACTCTGCCTTGCCGGCGAAGCGGTCGCGCAGCACCGGGTTCTGGGTGGCGATGCCGACCGGGCAGGTGTCCAGGTGGCAGACGCGCATCATGACGCAGCCGGAGACGACGAGCGGAGCGGTCGCGAAACCGAACTCCTCGGCGCCGAGCAGCGCGGCGATGACCACGTCACGACCGGTCTTCAGCTGGCCGTCGGTCTGGACGACGATCCGGTCGCGCAGGCCGTTGAGCAGCAGGGTCTGCTGGGTCTCGGCGAGGCCCAGCTCCCAGGGACCGCCCGCGTGCTTCAGCGAGGTCAGCGGGGACGCACCCGTACCGCCGTCGTGACCGGAGATGAGCACGACGTCCGCGTGCGCCTTGGAGACACCGGCGGCGACCGTGCCGACGCCGACCTCCGACACCAGCTTCACGTGGATACGCGCGGCCGGGTTGGCGTTCTTGAGGTCGTGGATCAGCTGGGCCAGGTCCTCGATGGAGTAGATGTCGTGGTGCGGCGGCGGGGAGATGAGACCCACGCCGGGGGTGCTGTGCCGCGTCTTCGCGACCCACGGGTAGACCTTGTGGCCGGGCAGCTGGCCGCCCTCGCCGGGCTTGGCGCCCTGGGCCATCTTGATCTGGATGTCGTCCGCGTTGACCAGGTACTCCGAGGTCACACCGAAGCGGCCGGAGGCGACCTGCTTGATGGCGGACCGGCGCGCCGGGTCGTACAGGCGGTCCGGGTCCTCGCCGCCCTCACCGGTGTTGGACTTGCCGCCCAGCTGGTTCATGGCGATGGCGAGGGTCTCGTGCGCCTCCTTGGAGATGGAGCCGTACGACATGGCGCCCGTGGAGAAGCGCTTGACGATCTCGGAGACCGGCTCGACCTCCTCGACGGGGATCGAGGGGCGGTCGGACGTGAAGCCGAAGAGGCCGCGGAGCGTCATGAGCCGCTCGGACTGCTCGTTCACCCGCTCGGTGTACTTCTTGAAGATGTCGTAGCGAGCGGAGCGCGTGGAGTGCTGGAGGCGGAAGACCGTCTCCGGGTCGAACAGGTGCGGCTCGCCCTCGCGGCGCCACTGGTACTCGCCGCCGATCTCCAGCGCGCGGTGCGCCGGGGCGATGCCGGAGGCCGGGTAGGCCTTGGCGTGGCGGGCGGCGACCTCCTGGGCGATGACCTCGATGCCGACGCCGCCGATCTTGGTGGCGGTGCCGTTGAAGTACTTCTCGACGAAGGCCTCGTCCAGGCCGACGGCCTCGAAGACCTGGGCGCCGCGGTAGGAGGCGACGGTGGAGATGCCCATCTTCGACATGACCTTCAGCACGCCCTTGCCGAGGGCGTAGATCAGGTTCTTGATGGCCTTCTCCGGCTCGATGCCGCTGAGGAAGGTGCCGGCGCGCAGCAGGTCCTCGACCGACTCCATCGCCAGGTACGGATTGACGGCGGCGGCGCCGAAGCCGATGAGCAGGGCGACGTGGTGGACCTCGCGGACGTCGCCGGCCTCGACCAGCAGGCCCACGTGGGTGCGCTGCTTGGTGCGGATGAGGTGGTGGTGGACGGCCGCGGTGAGCAGCAGCGACGGGATCGGCGCGTGCTCGGCGTCGGAGTGGCGGTCCGACAGGACGATCAGGCGGGCGCCGTTGTCGATGGCGGCGTCGGCCTCGGCGCAGATCTCCGCGATGCGCGCGGCGAGGGAGTCACCGCCGCCGGAGACCCGGTACAGGCCGGAGAGGGTCGCGGCCTTGAAGCCGGGCATGTCGCCGTCGGCGTTGATGTGGATGAGCTTGGCCAGCTCGTCGTTGTCGATGACCGGGAAGGGCAGCACGACGGACCGGCAGGAGGCGGCGGTCGGGTCGAGCAGGTTGCCCTGCGGGCCGAGGGACGAGCGCAGGGAGGTGACCAGCTCCTCGCGGATCGCGTCCAGCGGCGGGTTGGTGACCTGCGCGAACAGCTGGGTGAAGTAGTCGAAGAGCAGCCGCGGGCGCTCGGACAGGGCCGCGATCGGCGAGTCCGTGCCCATGGAGCCGATCGGCTCGGCGCCGGCCTTGGCCATCGGCGCGAGGATGACGCGCAGCTCCTCCTCGGTGTAGCCGAAGGTCTGCTGGCGGCGGGTGACCGAGGCGTGGGTGTGGACGATGTGCTCGCGCTCGGGCAGGTCGCCCAGCTCGATCTCGCCGGCCTCCAGCCACTCGGCGTAGGGGGCCTCGGCGGCGAGCTGTGCCTTGATCTCGTCGTCCTCGATGATGCGGTGCTCGGCGGTGTCGACGAGGAACATGCGGCCGGGCTGCAGGCGGCCCTTGCGGACGACCTTGGCCGGGTCGATGTCGAGGACCCCGACCTCGGAGCCGAGGACGACGAGGCCGTCGTCGGTGACCCAGTAGCGGCCGGGGCGCAGACCGTTGCGGTCGAGCACGGCGCCGACCTGGGTGCCGTCGGTGAAGGTGACACAGGCCGGGCCGTCCCAGGGCTCCATCATCGTGGAGTGGAACTGGTAGAAGGCGCGCCGGGCCGGGTCCAGTGAGTCGTGGTTCTCCCACGCCTCCGGGATCATCATCAGCACGGAGTGCGGCAGCGAACGGCCGCCCAGGTGCAGCAGCTCCAGGACCTCGTCGAAGGAGGCGGAGTCGGAGGCGTCCGGGGTGCAGACCGGGAAGATGCGCTCCAGCTTCTCCTGGGGACCGAACAGGTCGGAGACCAGCTGCGACTCGCGGGCGACCATCCAGTTGCGGTTGCCCTTGACGGTGTTGATCTCACCGTTGTGCGCGACGAAGCGGTACGGGTGGGCGAGCGGCCACGACGGGAAGGTGTTCGTGGAGAAGCGCGAGTGGACGAGCGCGATCGCGGAGCCGAAGCGGCGGTCGGACAGGTCCGGGAAGAAGGGCTCCAGCTGGCCGGTGGTCAGCATGCCCTTGTAGACGATCGTGCGCGCGGAGAGGGACGGGAAGTAGACACCGACCTCGCGCTCGGCGCGCTTGCGCAGCACGAAGGCCTTGCGGTCCAGCGCGATGCCCTCGCTGGCGCCGTCGGTGACGAAGATCTGCCGGAAGACCGGCATGGTGGAGCGGGCGGTGGCGCCGAGCAGCTCGGGCGCGACCGGGACCGTACGCCAGCCGAGAACCGTCAGGCCCTCCTCGCCGGCGATCGTCTCGATCTTCGAGACGGCGTCCTCGGTGCCCTCCTCCGGCAGGAAGGCTATGCCTACCGCGTACGAGCCCGCCGCGGGAAGGTCGAATCCGGCCACCTCGCGGAAGAAGGTGTCGGGCACCTGGGAGAGGATGCCGGCGCCGTCGCCCGAGTCGGGCTCGGAGCCGGTGGCACCGCGGTGCTCCAGGTTGCGCAGGACGGTGAGCGCCTGCTCGACCAGCGCGTGGGACGCCTCGCCGGTGAGGGTGGCGACGAAACCGACACCACAGGCGTCGTGTTCGTTGCGGGGGTCGTACATACCCTGTGCAGCAGGGCGAGCATCCATGAAGGACCAGTTCTGGCCATTCGCGGAGTGCTGGGACGGCTGGCGCGGCGTACGCATCGGCTCTCCCGTCGTCGTCATGTGGCATGTGGCAGGTGCCGAGGGACGACGTTGGCCCTCTGCGTGTGTCTCAAAATTTCGTGCAGGTTACATGATGGAGCGGTTCTCGGGAACCGGATACTGCGTTCCAACATGCGGACGCCACGGGGTACATGGCAGAGGCGCCGCACGAAGACGGCGGGGGTGCCGCACGGTGACGGCGGGCACCGCTCGGGGCGGCGACACATGAGGGGACCGTCACGGACAAGATCGGTCAGATCGGCGTCCGACGGCCCTGGAGGGCGGGGGGAGCGTCGTCACTCACCCCGCGGGGGTGCGGCAGGCGTCATTGCCGGCAGCGCTTACGGCTCATGCCCGGTGGTCACGCGGTCGAAACCAGCGAGTAACGGGTGATGGCGGCTACTTATGCGGCCCAACGCATAGGTACCGGTCGCACTATCCTACGGCCGTTCCGAACAGGCTGCCCAGGGCGTACGTCACACCGGCCGCCGCACCGCCGAGCGCGAGCTGTCGCAGACCGCTGTACCACCAGCTCCGCGCGGTCACCTTGGCCACGACGGCACCACAGCCGAACAGCCCGACGAGGGCCAGCAGCAGGGCGGGCCACAGCACGGTCGCGCCGAGCAGGTACGGCAGCACGGGCAGCAGGGCGCCGAGGGCGAAGGACCCGAAGGACGAGACGGCGGCGACCAGCGGCGACGGCAGGTCGCCGGGGTCGATCCCCAGCTCCTCACGGGCGTGGATCTCCAGCGCCTGCTCGGGATCCCTGGACAGCTGCCGCGCCACTTCCCGGGCCAGCTCGGGCTCCACACCCCGGGCGACGTACAGTGCTGCGAGCTCGTCCTCCTCGTCCTGCGGGTGCTTGCGCAGCTCACGGCGCTCGACGTCGAGCTCGGCCTCGACCAGCTCGCGCTGGGAGGCGACCGAGGTGTACTCACCGGCGGCCATCGAGAAGGCGCCGGCGGCGAGTCCGGCGAGCCCGGTGATGACGATGGTCTGCTGGCTCACGGCCCCGCCGGCCACACCGGTCATCAGGGCCAGGTTGGAGACGAGGCCGTCCATGGCACCGAAGACGGCGGGGCGCAGCCAGCCGCCGTTGACGTCGCGGTGCGTGTGGTTGTCACGGTGCGCCACGTGCAGCGCGGCCTCGGTTTCGATGATGGCCATCGGAGCCCCCGAATAGCTTAGCCAAAGCTAACTTTGGACGAGTTCTACTTTTCGACAACACTGAAGGTACGCCGCTCGTTCCGTTCCCGCCAGCAAGGAAAGGCTGGGCTAACCTGCGATTTTGCCAACTTTACTCATCTGCATTTGGGGATGCTCAGATGCCAAGCGGGTGACGCGGACGGCTGGGAGGAACAGGCGAGGACGCGCTGTGGGAGTTACGTCACCGACCGCCCGTGCGGTACGGCTCGGCGCTCACCCCGGCCCATGTGGAGGCGGGCGATCGACGGCCAGGTCAGCCACGAGGGCGAGGGCATCTACGGCGGCCAGGCCGTGGCGGCCGGGGTGGCGGCGGTGATGGCGAGGGCTGCGGTGGCCGTGGTGATCGCTTCCGCACTCGCCGTCATCCCGGACGACTCCTGCACGGCACGCTCCCTGCGGCGCGGTCCGCTCCGCGGTGGTCATCGGCGGCTGCCCCCGAACCGACCTGGCCCCGAGGCGGTCGCCCTCGCCTTCGGCGCGTACGCGGCGGCCGACGGCGACTTCAGGGAGGCGGTACTGACGGCCGTCGACATGGGCCGGGACGCGGACACGACGGCGGCGCCGGCCGGCGCCCTCTCCGGCGCGCCCCAGGGCATCTCCGCGATCCCTCCGTCCTGGTCCTCAGCCATCGGCCCGGCCCGCCGAACTGACCAGCCCCACCCATGAGTCGGCTGGGCGGGTGGGCGAAAGGGGGCGGAGCCCCCTGGTTGGGGTGGGGGAGTTCGGGTACGCGGAGACGGAGGGTCGCAAATGACGGTGCGTCGTATCGAGGGGCTTCTGCTCGGGCTTGCCGCAGGAGATGCCGCCGGCCGGCCGGCCGCACGGCACCGGGCCGACCTTATGCCCGAGTGGACCCGGCGCCTCACCCGCGAGCCGGCCACCTTCGCGGAGCAGAGCGCCACCACCATCCTCCCGCTGCCGATCGCCCTCAACCAACCCCCCGAGCCCCTCCGCCCCGGCCCCTCCGACGACGCCGAGTGGGCCGCCTTCGCCGCGGAGGCGGTGCTGCGGGCCGGCGACGACGACGTCCTCGGCGACCTCGGCCGAGAGCGCCGTACCCGTGCCG
Source organism: Streptomyces sp. NPDC020192 (assembly GCF_044388685.1). Lineage (NCBI taxonomy): Bacteria > Bacillati > Actinomycetota > Actinomycetes > Kitasatosporales > Streptomycetaceae > Streptomyces > Streptomyces sp. NPDC020192. The sequence goes on from NZ_JBIRXG010000001.1 coordinate 307,676, forward strand.
CCATCGACCTCACCTGGACCGCCGTGGCCGCCGAAGTCGCCGCGGCAGCGGACCGCGCGCCCGAGATCGAGTCGGCCGTCCGCCCCCTGCGCGCCCGCATCTCCGTCCGCGCCGGCCTCGGCAGCCTCGCCGCCGGTCTGCGCCCGCCCGCCACCGGCCACGACAACCCGCACTACTTCGACGACGCCGCCTGCGTCCGCGCCTGCGTACTCGCCGCCGCCCACCCCGGCGACCCCGAACGCGCCGCCGCCCTCGCCGAGTTCGACGCCCGCTACACCCAGGACGGCGACGGCGTGCACGGCGCCCGTGCGATGGCCGCGGCGCTCGCGCTCGCCCTCACCGGCGCCGGCACGGACACCTGCGTGACCGCCGCGCTCGCCGAACTCCCCGCCCGCACGGAGATCGGCCGCAACGCCCGGCACGCACTCGCCCTCGCCGAGGACAGCGAGTCCGCCTTCGCCCTCGTCCCGCTCCTGGAGCACCAGATCGTCGACCACGTCCACAGCTACGGCATCGCCGCCGCCGAGACCGTCCCGGTCGCCCTCGCCCTGGCCACCGCGGCCGGCGGCCGGGTCGACGCGGCCGTACCCGCCGCCGCCTGCCTGTCCCGCGTCGCCGACTCCGCCCCCGCCCTCGCGGGCGCCCTCACCGGAGCGCTCGGCGGCGGCGCGGCCATCCCGCAGACCTGGCGGGACGCCTGCCGCACCCTGTCCGGCTGCGCCCTGCCCCGCCTCACCGGCACCGACCTGGTGGAACTCGCCGGACTCCTGGAAGCCGCGCAACCGGCCCGTCCAGGAGGATGATTCGGGGCATGACGCCCGAAGAACCCGAACAAGAAAGTGGCGGGACATCTCCGTACGGCCTGGACGAACGCATCACCCACGCCGCTCGACCGATCGCGCCATGCCACAAGGGCGACGGCCATATCACTCGACGCGTATGCCGTGGCCGGCCATCTGGTCCAGGACCTGATGACCACCGTTCCTGTGGACTGAGCAGGAGTGAGCCCGCTCAGCCCCGGGGCAGCGACGTGGCCGAGGCCGGCCGCCTGGACCTGTGGGAGCCGGCCCGCACCCTCACCGGGGTCACGCGCGAGATCTTCGCGGCACTCGGAGGCACCGCATGCTCCGACTGACCTGGGTCCAGCCGGAGGACCTGCTGGGCCACGAGCTCCGCCAGGCCCGCCTGGACGGCCGGTCGCCTTCGGCGATCGAGGCCCGCTGGCGCGCGGCGGGCGGCCCGGACGCCCCGGAACGGGCGGGAGCCTCCGCGCACCGCGCGTCCCGGTATCTGCGCCTGCTGGCGGAGGATCTGCTGGACGAACTGGCCGATCTGCCGGGCACGTTGGCCGAGGACGAGCCGACGGAGCTGGCACGGATCAAGTCCCTCTGTCCGGACTGGCCCGCCCCTGTCCGCTCCACCCCCACTGCCGCCGCCCTCGAATCCGCCTGGCTCGGCCGGGCCATCGGCTGCCTGCTCGGCAAACCCGTCGAGAAACTCCCCCTCGACGCCATCCGCGCCCTCGCCCAGGCCGCCGGCAACTGGCCCCTCACCACCTACTTCACCACGGCCGGCGTACCCGAGGACCTCCTCGTCGCCCACCCCTGGAACCGCCGCTCGGCCCCCACCTCCCTCGCCGAGAACATCGACGGTATGCCGGAGGACGACGACCTCAACTACCCGCTCCTCAACCTCCTGCTCCTCCAGCGCCACGGAAAGACCTTCACCACCACGGACGTGGCCCGGCTCTGGCTGGACGAACTCCCGCCCGGCCGCACCTTCACCGCCGAGCGCATCGCCTACCGCAATCTCCTGACCGGCATCGAGCCCCCGCACACGGCCCGCCACCGCAACCCCTTCCGCGAGTGGACCGGCGCTCTGATCCGCGCCGACGTGCACGGCTGGACCAACCCCGGCGACCCGGCCGCCGCAGCCGAACAGGCGTACCGCGACGCGGTGTTGACCCACACGGCCAACGGCGTCTACGCGGCGATGTTCACGGCCGCCGTCATCGCCACCGCGGCCACCGGCAGCCAGGACATCCACGCCTGCCTGCGCACCGGGCGGCAGGTGATCCCGCCCCGTTCCCGGCTCGCGCGGGCGATCGACCACGCCGTTCAACTGGCCGCCTGCCACGGGGACTTCAGCACCGCCGTCGATGAGCTCCACACCACCTACGCCCCCGCCCACCCCTGGGGTCACGCGATCCCCAACACCGCCCTGACCGTCGCCGCGCTCGCCCACGCGGACGGCGACTTCAGCGGGTCCGTCTGCCGTGCGGTGTCCGGGGGATGGGACACCGACTCGAACGGCGCCACGGCCGGCAGCATCGCCGGTCTCCTCGCGGGCGGCCCCGCGGCGCTCCCCGAGCACTGGCGGGCCCCGCTGAAGAACCGGCTCGCCACCACCGTCGCCGACTTCGACGGCACCGGCTTCGACACCCTCGCCCACCTCACCCATCTGGAGACGGCCCGCTCATGACCCACATCGTCGTCCTCGGCAGCACGAACATGGACCTCGTCACCTACGTCACGAAGGCCCCGCAGCGCGGCGAGACCGTGACGGGACGGGAGTTCCGTACGGTCCCCGGCGGCAAGGGCGCCAACCAGGCGATCGCCGCGGCCCGCGCCGGCGCCACCGTCTCGATGATCGGCGCGGTCGGCAACGACGCCTTCGGCCTGCGGATGCGCGACACCCTCGAGCACTCCGGCGTGGACACCGACTTCCTGCGCACGGTCGAGGGTCCGTCCGGCACCGCGCACATCGTGGTGGACGACGAGGGTGGCAACGCGATCGTCGTGATCCCGGGCGCGAACGGCACAGTCGACCATCTCTCCCCGGGCGACGAGGGTGTCCTCGCCTCCGCCGACGCGCTGCTGCTGCAGTTGGAGATCCCGATGGCCGCGGTCGTCGCGGGTGCGCAGGCGGCCCGTCGGCACGGGGTCCGTACGGTCCTCACCCCGTCCCCCGCGCAGCCGCTGCCGCCCGAGCTCCTCGCCGTGACCGATCTGCTCGTGGCCAACGAGTACGAGGCGGTCACCCTCACCGGCCGCACCGACCCGCGCGAGGCGGCCGCCGCCCTGCTGGACCTGGTGCCGGAGACCGTCGTCACCCTGGGCGCGACCGGCAGCCTGTACCGGGCCCGGGGCACCGAGCCGCTCGTGGTCCCGGCGCCGCAGGTGACCGCCGTCGACTCCACGGGCGCCGGGGACACCTTCGTCGGGGCGCTCGCGGTGGCCCTGGCCGAGGAGAAGCCGGTGCGGGAGGCCCTGTCCTGGGCGGCCGCCGCCGCGTCGATCTCCGTCCAGCGGGAAGGGGCGTCGTCGTCGATGCCGTACCGACCGGAGATCGACGCGCAGTACAACGCGTGAGCCCCGCGACCGCACGCCCGTATACGCCGAGGGCGCCCGGAGGAGTTCCGGGCGCCCTCGGCGTCGTACAGCCAGCGGTCAGGTCTTCGACGTCCCCGACTCGGCCTCGTCCTTCGCCTTCACGGCATCCGGCTCAGCCTTCTCCTCCACCTCGTCGGCACCGTCCGTACCCTCGGCCGCACCGTCGGGGACACCCGGCTCGACCACGGCCTCGCGCCCCGGCCGCAGCCTCGACGACACCACGATGTACACCACCGCCAGCAGGAACACGATCATCGCGGTCCAGTCGTTGAGGCGGAGGCCCAGGATGTGGTGGGCGTCGTCCACGCGCATGTACTCGATCCAGCCGCGGCCCACGCAGTACGCGGCGACGTACAGGGCGAAGGCCCGGCCGTGGCCCAGCTTGAAGCGGCGGTCGGCCCAGATCACCAGGAAGCCCACGCCGATGCACCACAGGGACTCGTACAGGAAGGTCGGGTGGTAGTAGCCCGGCACCCGGCCGCCCTCGGAGGAGGTGATGTGCAGCGCCCAGGGAACGTGCGTCTCGCGGCCGTACAGCTCCTGGTTGAACCAGTTGCCCCAGCGGCCGATGGCCTGCGCGAACGCGATGCCGGGCGCCACGGCGTCGGCGTAGGCGGGCATCGGGACGCCCCGGCGCCGGGCGCCGATCCACGCGCCGAGCGCGCCGAGCGCGATCGCCCCCCAGATGCCCAGGCCGCCCTCCCACACCTTGAAGGCGTCCACCCAGTCACGGCCCTTGCTGAAGTACAGCTCGTAATCCGTGATCACGTGGTACAGCCGGCCGCCGACCAGGCCGAACGGCACGGCCCAGACCGCGATGTCGGCGACCGTGCCGGCCCGCCCGCCCCGGGCGATCCAGCGCTTGTTGCCGAGCCAGACGGCGACGAAGACGCCGATGATGATGCAGAAGGCGTAGCCGCGCAGCGGGATGGGGCCGAGGTACAGCACCCCGCGCGACGGGCTGGGAATGTAGGCAAGTTCCATGGCAAGTCCGACGCTACCCTGCCGGGCCGTGGGGACGGCAAGCAGCCCGGCTACGGGTCCATAACGGGAACGGGTGAAAAACGCCCGTCCGAGGCCGGCTGTCAGCGGTTGGCCGCCTCCACCATCTGCTTGAACTTTGCCGGGGTCATGGTCTGGTCCTGGTAGATGTTCTTCCCGCCGAACAGGACCGTGGGCGTGCCGGTGAGGCCGCCGGACTGGAAGGCCTTGTGGGACTTGTTCACCCAGGAGTCGTGGGTGCCGTCGTTCACACACTTCCGGAAGGCGGGGGTGTCGAGTCCGTGGACCTTGCCGGCGAGATCGATGAGCCTGGCGTTGTCGCCGTACGCGTCGTCGGTCTCCTTGGGCTGGTTCGTGTACAGCACGTCGTGGTACTCGCGGAACTTTCCGGCGTCCTGGGCGCAGGCCACGGCGTTGGCCCCGCGCAGGGAGCCGGTGCCACCGAGATTGCCGTCGATCAGGCGGACCAGGTGGTACTCGATTCTGAGCTTGCCGGCGTCGACCAGTTCGTGGAGCGTCGGCCGGTAGGCGATCTCGAAGGCCTGGCAGGCCGGGCAGCGCATGTCCTCCCAGACGGTGAGCGTCGACCTGGCACTGTCCTTGCCGACCGGGATCGCGAGGCTGTCCTTGCCCTGCGCGCCCGAGGGCGCCACGACCGGGCCCGCCTTCTCACCGCCCTTGTTCTTGCCGGCGTTCGCGGCGAGCACGCCGATCACCGCCGCGAGGCCGAGGACGCAGACGACGCTCGCGCTCACGATCAGCGTGCGCCGCCGCTTCTCCGAGGCCTTCTGCTTCTCGCGCTCGACCGCCAGCCGCTCCCGGGCGGTGCGCTTTCCGTCACGGTTCTTCTCGCTCACACCCCCAGAACGAACCGGGGAGGCGCAGCGCGCCTCCCCGGCCCGAGGTCCACCCGTTCGAGTGACCGAATGTTCCGCATTACTGACGGTTACGCCTGTCCGCGCACGCCCTTCGCCAGGTCCGCGGCCAGCTCACGGACGGCCCCGAGGCCCGACGCGTGGTCGGGGGCGTCCAGCATCCGCTTCACGAACGCCGAGCCGACGATGACGCCGTCGGCGAAGCCGGCGACCTCGGCGGCCTGGGCCGCGTTGGAGACGCCGAGGCCGACGCAGACGGGCAGGTCGGTGCCGGTGGCCCTGGTCCGCTCGACCAGGTTCTGGGCCTGCGCGCCGACCGACTCGCGGGTGCCGGTGACACCCATGAGCGAGGCGGCGTAGACGAAGCCGCTGCCCGCCGCGGTGATCCGGGCGAGCCGCTCGTCCTTGCTGCTCGGCGCCACGACGAACACCGTCCCGAGGCCGTGTTTGTCGGCGTGCTCCCGCCAGAGGGCCGACTCCTGCACGGGCAGGTCGGGCAGGATGCAGCCCGCGCCGCCCGCTTCGGCCAGCTCGGCGGTGAAGCGCTCGACGCCGTAGCGGTCGATGGGGTTCCAGTACGTCATGACGAGGACGGGCTTGCCGGTGGCCGCGTGGGCCTCCCTGACCGTCCGCATGACGTCCGCGATCTTGACGCCGCCGCGCAGGGCGATGTCGTCGGCGGTCTGGATGACGGGGCCGTCGAGGACCGGGTCGCTGTGCGGCAGACCGACCTCCACGACGTCCGCCCCGCCGTCGAAGACGGCCTTGATCGCCTCGATGCCGCCGTCCACGGTCGGGAACCCGGCCGGGAGGTAGGCGATGAGCGCGGAGCGGCCCTCGGCCTTGGCACCGGCGAGGGTGTCGGACAGCAGCTGAATGTTCCCGCTCACTTGGCGTCCCCCTCGATCTCGGCGGTGTCGGTCGCGTTGGCGGCGACGGCGGCGTCGGTGTCGTACAGGCCGAAGTAGCGCGCGGCGGTGTCCATGTCCTTGTCGCCGCGGCCGGAGAGGTTGACGACGATCAGGCCGTCCTTGCCCAGCTCCCTGCCGACCTCCAGGGCGCCGGCGAGGGCGTGGGCGCTCTCGATGGCCGGAATGATGCCCTCGGTGCGCGACAGCAGACGCAGGGCCTGCATGGCCGCGTCGTCGGTGACCGCGCGGTACTCACCGCGGCCCGAGTCCTTGAGGTAGGAGTGCTCGGGGCCGATGCCCGGGTAGTCCAGGCCCGCCGAGATCGAGTACGGCTCGGTGATCTGGCCCTCCTCGTCCTGCAGGACGTAGGACCGGGAGCCGTGCAGGATGCCGGGCTCGCCGGCGGTGAGGGTGGCCGCGTGCTCGCCGGTCTCGATGCCGTGACCTGCCGGTTCGCAGCCGATCAGGCGGACGGACGCGTCCGGGATGAAGGCGTGGAAGAGGCCGATGGCGTTGGAGCCGCCGCCGACGCACGCGATCGCGGCGTCGGGGAGGCGGCCGGCGCGCTCCAGGATCTGACGGCGGGCCTCCACGCCGATCACGCGGTGGAAGTCGCGGACCATGGCCGGGAACGGGTGCGGTCCGGCGACGGTCCCGAAGAGGTAGTGGGTGTGGTCGACGTTGGCGACCCAGTCGCGGAACGCCTCGTTGATGGCGTCCTTCAGGGTGCGGCTGCCGGACTTCACCGCGACGACCTCGGCGCCGAGCATGCGCATCCGGGCCACGTTCAGGGCCTGGCGCTTGGTGTCGACCTCGCCCATGTAGATGGTGCAGTCGAGGCCGAACAGGGCGCAGGCGGTGGCGGTCGCGACGCCGTGCTGGCCGGCGCCGGTCTCGGCGATGACCCGGGTCTTGCCCATCCGCTTGGTGAGCAGGGCCTGGCCGAGCACGTTGTTGATCTTGTGGGAGCCGGTGTGGTTGAGGTCCTCGCGCTTGAGGAACACGCGGGCGCCTCCGGCGTGTTCGGCGAAACGGGGGACCTCGGTGAGCGCCGAGGGGCGGCCGGTGTAGTTGACCATCAGGTCGTCGAGCTCTCGGGCGAACTCGGGGTCGTGCTTGGCCTTCTCGTACTCGACGGCGACCTCGTCCACGGCGGCGACGAGGGCCTCCGGGATGAACTTGCCGCCGAACGCGCCGAAGTATCCCTCGGCGCTGGGGACTTGACCCTCCGGGTCAGGGAAGAAGAAGTTGCTGGGCATGCCAAACCTCACGGTGAGTGCGTGAAAAGACACTATGCGCCGTGGGGGCGGAGCTGTCGTACGACCTCAGGCCGTGTGTGGCTGGTCGCGCCCACGCGACGGAGTCGCATAGTCGGATACAGCCCCGCGCCCCTTCGGGGCGCGCTGCCATCGACGTCCGTTTACCTGCCCAGGCTCATCCCCGATGACGTATCGCACGCGACGACCGTGGACGCGCCTCGCCGGGGCGCGGCAGCCGCGGGGGCGGCAGCCGCGTGCCAGGCGGGCGTAGCGGTCCACGGTCGTCACGGTGAGAGTCATCGGGGTCAGCCTACTGGGTGATCAGCTCCGGCCGTGCCGCAGTGCGGGGTGTTCGCCTGCGGCGACCAGGTCGGCTACGGCGGTCTTCGGGTCGCGGCCGGTGACGAGGGACTCGCCGACCAGGACCGCGTCGGCGCCGGCGTTGGCGTACGCGATCAGGTCGTGCGGGCCGCGGACGCCGGACTCGGCGACCTTGACGATGCCGGCCGGGATCTCGGGGGCGACCCGCTCGAAGGTGGAGCGGTCGACCTCGAGCGTCTTCAGGTTGCGCGCGTTGACACCGATCACCTTGGCGCCCGCGTCCACGGCGCGCTCGACCTCGTCCTCGTCGTGGACCTCGACGAGCGGGGTGAGGCCGATGGAGACCGCGCGCTCGATCAGCGACTCCAGGGCCGGCTGGTCCAGGGCGGCGACGATCAGCAGCACGAGGTCGGCGCCGTACGCCCGGGCCTCCCACAGCTGGTACGACGTGACGATGAAGTCCTTGCGCAGCACCGGGATGTCCACGCGCGCGCGGACGGCCTCCAGGTCGGCCAGCGAGCCGCCGAAGCGGCGCTGCTCGGTCAGGACCGAGATGACGGCCGCGCCGCCCGCCTCGTAGTCCGCGGCCAGCCCGGCCGGGTCGGCGATCGCGGCCAGCGCGCCCTTGGACGGGCTGGAGCGCTTGACCTCACAGATGACCTTGACGCCCTCACCGCGCAGCGCGGCCACCCCGTCCTTGGCGGCGGGTGCCTTGGCCGCGCGCTCCTTGAGCTCGTCGAGGCTGACGCGTGCCTGCCGCTCCGCGAGGTCGGCACGGACTCCGTCGATGATCTCGTCGAGCACACTCACGCGAGCGGCCCCCTTCCAGACGGTGGTTCCTTCAGGTTCTTCAGGTTCCAGGCTCTTCGGGTTCCAGGACTCTTCAGGTTCTGAAAACCCGTGGTCAATGCGATGGTATCCGGAGCGGGCCGGTGCCCTCGCATCCAGGCGGACGCCAGTGCTACTACCTGGACATTCCCCCGGTGATCAAGGATGCAACCAGCCGCCCGACGGCAGGTTCCGGGCAGTCGTGAACACCAGCAGCAACGTGCCGATCGCCCACAGGTGCGCCGGCCCGAGGGCCGGGAGCCGCGCCGGCCGGCCGCGCACCGTGCGGACCACCCAGACGGTCCACAGCACCGCGAAGCCCAGGTAGCCGGCCACGGCCGGCGCGTTGTCGTGCAGGGCGGTGAGCAGATCACCGTGGACGAAGGCGTGCGCGCTGCGCAGGCCGCCGCAGCCGGGGCAGTACAGGCCGGTGAGCCGGTACAGCGGGCAGACGGGGTAGTGACCGGGCTCGTCCGGGTCGACGGCACCGACGTACGCGAAGGCGCCGGCGACGGCCGCGAGCAGCGCGCCCGGGACGGCGAGCCGCCGCGGGAGCGGTGCTGTCGGCGGTGGCGCTGGCAGGGCCACGCGGCTGTCGGCGTTCACGCTGGCATTGTGCCCCGCGCCTGTCCCGCACGCGCGCCGCCGCCGGCGCACCCGGGTCCGTACGTCCGGCTCCAGGGCGGAAAAGAGGCGGAAAACCCGAGGGGCGGCCCGCACCTGTCCGGGTGCCGGGCCGCCCCTCGCGGGCGGTGTCGTGGCGCTCAGCTCTCCGCGGTCGCCGGCTCGCGGGTCGCGAGGGGGCCACCGGTCATCTTGAGGGGCTTGGGGTTCGCGCCGAGGCCCATGGCGCGCATGATGCCGCCGACCACCGCGCCGCCGATGATGAGCACCATGCCGGCCCAGAAGCCGACGGTGTTGGCCATCACCATGAAGGCGCCCGCGACCAGGAAACCGATGAAGGAAATGATGACGCCGGTCCAGGCGGCCGGGGTGTGACCGTGGCCGTGGCTGCTGCCCGCCATGTCTGTGCTCCTCGTTGCTGTGTACGTGTCCCAGGAGAGAGGCGTACGTGTCGTACGGCTCCGAGCCCGCCCGTCACTGTCCGAGCCGGACGCTCGCCATCCATTGTCCCGTACCCGTGCGCGTGCCGGACGCGGGGGTGGCGTCTGGTTCGCCACACCCGGCTCGCCTTGACCGGGCGCTTGACCGGCCTTGAACCGGACCTGAACCGGGCTTGAGCGGTGGCTCAGGCTCCGGTCGGGTCCTCGCCCCGGTCGAGGGCCTTCCAGATCTCCTCGGGCCGCTCGGGGTCGACCGGCCGGGCCTTGCGCCGCGGGCGGTCGGTGCCGCGCTCGTAGCGGCCGGACATGGCGGGCCACAGGCTTCCGTAGCGCAGCGCGAGCAGGCCGGCCAGCAGGATCAGCGCACCGCCGGCGACCGCGACGTAGGGCCAGCCGGTGTGGCTGAGCGCGGCGACCGTGGCGGAGGTGTCACCGCTCGCCCGGGCGGCCTTGTCGTCCAGCGCGGAGTTGTCGGAGGCGGACACCAGGGCGGCGGCGGCGATCCCGGCGCCGGACAGCGCGAGCAGCCCGGCGACGACGACGCGACCGGCCCTGCGGACGGCGAAGACGGCGACGAGCGCGGCGAGGCCCACTATCGCGAGGGCCGCGGGGACGCCCGTGACGTCGCTGCCCTTGGCGGTGAGCGGGAAGGAGCCGCCGGCCACCGTCGCGGTGCCCTCCGCCCAGCGCTGCCGGGTCGCGAGCAGCGTCACGGCCGCGCCGAGCGCACCGCACAGGAGGGCCAGGGCGAGGCTCCGCCGGCCGGACCGGGCGGGCGCGGCGGCTTCGGAACGGGAGTGAGGAACGGCAGTCACGTACTCCACTATCGCCCGAACCCCAAGAGAACTGTCACCCAGGGTCCGTCAACCCATACGGAGGTCGACATTCCCCCGCGAGTTCCCCATGGGACGCACACGGGTTCCTCAGGAAAGGCAAAGCATTGTTCCTGCTTCAATATCCATCTTGTTGACGTGGTCCCGACATCCGTAGGTTCTGCGCCACCCCGGACGTAACACCACGCGCCGGGGTGGCATCGCGCACCCCCCACAGCCCTTCCCGGTACACCCACCTCGTGGAGGACATACGTTGCGCAGAACCGTTTCCCTCACCGCTGTGGCCACCCTCGCCACAGCCGCCCTCGCCCTGGCCGCCCCCGTCGGCCAGGCGGCCACCGCCTCCCACGGCGTCTCCGTCGCCCACGCCTGCGCGGCCCCGACGCAGAAGGACCAGATGGCCTGCAAGGCCCTGCAGGTCACCGCGGGCACCCCGGCGTCGGCGCACGCCGAGAGCGCGCTGACGGCCGCCGCCGCTCCCTCCGGCTACGGCCCCGCCTCGCTCCAGTCGGCGTACAATCTCCCCTCCGCGACCGGCGGTTCGGGCCAGACCGTGGCGATCGTCGACGCCTACGACGACCCCAACGCCGAGTCCGACCTCGCCGTCTACCGCTCCCAGTACGGCCTGTCCGCCTGCACCACCGCCAACGGCTGCTTCAAGAAGGTGGACCAGAGCGGCGGCACCAAGTACCCGCGCGGCAACTCCGGCTGGGCCGAGGAGATCTCGCTCGACCTCGACATGGTCAGCGCGGCCTGCCCGAACTGCAAGATCCTGCTGGTGGAGGCCAGTTCGGCGAGCATGACCAACCTGGGCACGGCCGTGAACACCGCGGTCCGGCTGGGCGCGAAGTTCGTCTCCAACAGCTACGGCGGCTCCGAGTCCTCCAGCGACGCGTCGTACGACTCCACCTACTTCAACCACCCGGGCGTCGCCATCACCGTCTCCTCCGGCGACGGCGGCTACGGCGTGGAGTACCCGGCGGCCTCCAAGTACGTGACGGCGGTGGGCGGTACGTCCCTGAAGACGTCGTCCACCACCCGCGGCTGGACCGACACGGTGTGGAGCGGGGCGGGCTCCGGCTGCTCCGCGTACGACGCCAAGCCCAGCTGGCAGAAGGACTCCGGCTGTGCGAACCGCACGGTCGCGGACGTCTCGGCGGTCGCCGACCCCAACACCGGTGTCGCGGTGTACGACACCTACAGCCAGGGCAGCGGCTGGATGGTCTTCGGCGGCACCAGCGCCTCGTCCCCGCTGATCGCGGCGGTCTACGCGCTGGGCGGCACCCCGTCCGCCGGCTCCTACCCGTCGTCCTTCCCGTACGCCCACACCTCGGCGCTGAACGACGTCACCAGCGGCTCCAACGGCAGCTGCGGCGGCACGTACCTGTGCACCGGCAGCACCGGGTACGACGGGCCGTCCGGGCTCGGCACGCCGAACGGCACCGCCGCGTTCACCGGCTGAACTCTCCTATGAGTTGAGCCTGTTGGCCGTGTGCACCGCGCGGAGGACCGCCGCCGCCTTGTTGCGGCACTCCTGGTCCTCCGCGACCGGGTCGGAGTCGGCGACGATGCCGGCTCCGGCCTGGACGTAGGCCGTGCCGTCCCGCAGCAGGGCCGTACGGATGGCGATGGCCGTGTCGGAGTCGCCCGCGAAGTCGAGGTAGCCGACGCAGCCGCCGTACAGCCCGCGGCGGGACGGCTCCAGTTCGTCGATGATCTGCATCGCGCGGGGCTTGGGGGCGCCGGAGAGGGTGCCCGCGGGGAAGCAGGCGGTGAGCACGTCGAAGGCCGTGCGGCCCGGGGCGACCGTGCCGGTGACGGTCGAGACGATGTGCATCACGTGCGAGTAGCGCTCGATGGACATGAAGTCGACCACCTCGACCGTGCCGGGCCGGCAGACCCGGCCGAGGTCGTTGCGGCCGAGGTCGACCAGCATCAGGTGCTCGGCGCGCTCCTTGGGGTCGGCGAGCAGCTCCTCGGCGAGGGCCTGGTCCTCCTGCGGGGTGGCGCCGCGGGGGCGGGTGCCGGCGATGGGGTGGACCATGGCCCGCCCGTCCTCGACCTTCACCAGGGCCTCGGGGGACGAGCCGACGACGTCGAACGCCCCTCCTTCCCCGTGGGGGAACCGGAACAGGTACATGTACGGCGACGGGTTGGTGGCCCGCAGCACCCGGTAGACGTCGAGCGCGCTCGCCGTGCACGGGGTCTCGAAGCGCTGGGAGGGCACGACCTGGAAGGCCTCGCCCGCGCGGATGCGCTCCTTGATGTCCTCGACGGCCACCTGGAAGTCGGGGCCGCCCCACAGCGCGGTGTACTCGGGCAGTTCCGAGGGCGGCAGGACGGCGGGCGGCTGGGCCACCGCGCGCGTGAGGTCGGCCTCCATGGCGTCGAGGCGGGCCAGGGCGTCGGCGTAGGCCTCGTCCACCCCGGTGTCGAGGTCGTTGTGGTTGATCGCGTTGGCGATCAGCAGGACCGAGCCCTCCCAGTGGTCCATCACGGCGAGGTCGCTGGTCAGGAGCATGGTCAGCTCGGGCAGCCCGAGGTCGTCGCGCTCGCCGGGGCCGATCTTCTCCAGGCGGCGGACGATGTCGTAGCCGAGGTAGCCCACCATGCCGCCGGTGAAGGGCGGCAGGCCCTCCTGGTGCGGGGTGTGCAGGGTCTGCAGCGTGGCGCGCAGCACCTCGAGCGGGTCGCCGTCGACGGGGACGCCGACGGGCGGGGTGCCGAGCCAGTGGGCCTGGCCGTCGCGCGTGGTGAGCGTGGCGGCGCTGCGGACGCCCACGAAGGAGTACCGGGACCAGGAGCGGCCGTTCTCCGCGGACTCCAGGAGGAAGGTGCCGGGGCGCTCGGCGGCGAGCTTGCGGTAGAGCGCGACCGGGGTGTCGCCGTCGGCGAGGAGCTTGCGCGTGACCGGGATGACGCGCCGGTCGGTGGCGAGCTTGCGGAAGGTCTCGAGGTCCATGGCCGCTGACCTTACTGACCGGAGCCGGTCGGGCCGGAATCGGCGTCCTTGAGGAGCACGTCCTCGTCGAAGCAGGTGCGCGCGCCGGTGTGGCAGGCGGCGCCGACCTGGTCGACCCTGACCAGCACGGTGTCGGCGTCGCAGTCCAGCGCGACCGACTTCACCCACTGGAAGTGGCCCGAGGTGTCGCCCTTGACCCAGTACTCCCGCCGGCTGCGCGACCAGTACGTGCAGCGGCCGGTGGTCAGCGTGCGGTGCAGCGCCTCGTCGTCCATCCAGCCGAGCATGAGCACCTCGCCGGTGTCGTACTGCTGGGCGATGGCGGGGACGAGTCCGTCGGGGCTGCGCTTGAGGCGCGCGGCGATCTCCGGGGCGAGGCTGCTGGGCCCGGGCGTTCCGGTCGTGCTGGTCATGGGTGCCATTGTGCCGCGCGGCACGGACAACGCGGGGGCGCGTCCATCGATTGAGCACGTCGGCGCGATGGGGGTGCCCCCTCTGGGGGAGTCTCCATGAGGGGTGGTGGTCGGGTGACGGGTGGGCGGACATGGCGCCCGGTCGTAGGCTGACTTCCATGTCGACCTTCGCCAAGCGTGAACGGCTGCTGCTCGCGGACCTGCTGGAGACCGTCGGACCGGACGCCGAGACCCTCTGCGAGGGCTGGCGGACCCGGGATCTGGCCGCGCATGTGATCGTGCGCGAGCGCCGCCCGGACGCGGCCGGGGGCACGCTGATCAAACAGCTTGTACCGCGTCTGGAGAAGGTGATGGCCGAGTACACGGCGAAGCCGTACGACGAACTGATCCAGCTGATCCGCACCGGCCCGCCGCGCTTCTCGCCGTTCCAGCTGAAGCAGGTCGACGAGGCGGCCAACATCGTCGAGTTCTACGTCCACACCGAGGACGTCCGCCGCGCGCAGCCGGACTGGAGGGCGCGCGAGCTGGACCCGGTCTTCCAGGACGCCCTGTGGTCCCGGCTGGAGCGCACCGCGCGGCTGGTGGCCCGGGGGGTGCCGACGGGGCTGGTGCTGCGCCGCCCGGACGGGCAGACGGCGGTGGCGCACCGGGGCGCGCCGGTGGTCACGGTGACCGGCGAGCCGTCGGAGCTGCTGATGTTCGCCTTCGGCCGGCAGAGCGCGGCCAAGGTGGACCTGGAGGGCGACGCGGACGCCATCGCCCAGGTGCACGAGTCGAAGCAACTCGGCTTCTGATCCGAAAGGAGCCACCCGTGATCAAGGTAGCGATGACGGGTGTGTACGTGGACGACGTGGCGCGGGCGCACGCCTTCTACACGGACGTGCTGGGCTTCGAGACACGGCTGCACCGGGACCTGGGCGACGGCATCCTGTTCGTTACGGTCGGCGCGCCCGCCGGGGCCCAGCCGGACCTCCAGCTGCTGCTGGAGCCCGGGCAGGGCCCCATCGCGGGGTCGTACCGCAGCGCCCTGTACGACGCGGGCATCCCGTGCATCGTCTTCTCCGTGGACGACCTCCGGGGGGAGTACGCGCGGCTGCGCGGCCTGGGCGTCCGGTTCACCCACCCGCCGCAGCGGCAGGGGCCGGTCCTCGCGGCGGTGTTCGACGACACCTGCGGCAATCTGGTGCAGCTGATCCAGTCGCGGGAGTGACGTTCAGCGGGGCAGTTCGGCGGTGCGCAGGGCCGGTACGGCGAGGGCGACGACCCCGCCGAGTCCGCAGACGGCGGCGCTGACGACGTAGACCGGGCGCAGCCCCCAGGCCCCGATCGCAGCGGCGGCGAACGGCATGCTGAGCGGGGTGAGGCCGAGGCTGACCAGGCTGGAGACGGCGGTGACCCGGCCGAGGTACGCGGGGTCGGCCCGGGTCTGCAGCAGCGCGCCGCACATCGCCCCGCTGAGCCCGGTGAGCAGGCCGACCAGCAGCGCCGTACCGACGGCCGCGACCAGGGTGGGTGCGTAGGCGAGGGCACCGACGGCCACCGAGCCCACGACGATCGTGCACCCGGCGACGAGTCCGGCGCGCGGCAGCCGCCCCCGTACGGCCAGCAGCAGCGAGGCGGCACCCGCGCCGGTCCCGAACCCGGCGAGCACCCAGCCCATGCCGGAGGCGCCCCAGCCGCGTCGGTCGGCGAGCAGGGTCAGTCCGACGTTCAGCGGTCCCACGAAGCCCAGGTCGCCGAGGGCGATGGCCAGCATCAGCGGGGCGAGGACGCGGTGCCGGCGGATGTGGCGCAGCCCGGCCCGGAGGTCGCTCCAGGCGGTCCCGACAGCGCCGGACTCCTTCGGCAGGTCCCGTACCCGTACGGAGACCAGCAGCGGTACGGACCCGGCGATGAGCAGCCCGGCGAGGGCGAACGCGGCCGGGGCACCGCCGACGGCCACGCCGAGCCCGCCGAGCGGGGCGCCCATGACGGCGGCGAACCGGATGGCGAGGCCGCGCAGGCCCTGGACCCGGGCGAGCTGGTCCTTCTCGGTGAGCCGGGCCGGCAGGGCGCCCACGGCGGGCACGAAGACGGCGTCGACCGTGCCGAAGACCACCGCCAGCAGAGCGAGCGGCCACAGTCCCGGGCTGGTGAGGAAGAGCAGGGCGGCCACGGCGAGGACGGCCGCGCAGCGCACGGCGTCGCTGCCGATGACGACCCGGCGCGGCCCGAACCGGTCGGCGACCACTCCCCCGCCCAGCATCAGTACGGCCCGGGGCAGCGCGCTCGCCGACATCACGAGCCCGGCCTGCGCGGGGGTCCCGGAGCGGACGGCGGCCCAGGACAGGGCGAGGTAGTAGATGTTGTCGCCCAGCATCGAGGACGTGTAGGCGGTGAGCCAGCGGCGGACCTGGGGGTCGCGGTGGGCCGGGGTGGTGGCCGAGGGTATGAGCGTGGCGGTCACTCGGGCCGCTCCTCTCAGACGCGGAACGGGAAGCCGTACACGTGCAGCGCGACGCTCTCACGCCCTTCGGTGTCGCCGTTCGCTTCGGCGGCCCGGCCTTGCTCGTCGTACTTCCTGATGAGCGCGTTCAGCTCCTCGCGCAGCCGCGTCAGTTCCGGGGCGGTGAGGCGGAGCCAGGACTCGCTGTCCCCGGAGGCGGTGTTCCACTCGGGGGACCAGGTGGGGCTTTCGTCGAGGTGCCGCCGGTAGAGGGCGGCGCGCTGGTCGTGGAAGAGCCGTGCGGCCGCGAGGTGGGCGGCGGCCTTCTCCGGCTCGCCGCGGAAGTCCTCGTGCCGGATGCTCACCCCGTCCGACGCGGGCTGCCACCACCGCTCCCGTCCGTCACCGCTGCGCGGCTCGGCCGCCTCGATCAGCCCGTGCTCGGCGAGCTTGCGCAGGTGGTAGCTGACCAGGGACACGGCCTCGTCCACGTGCTCGGCGAGCCGGGACGCGGTGGCGACGCGCTCGAGACACAGCAGCCGGTACAGATCCGCCCGCAGCGGGTGCGCGAGTGCCTTGAGCGTGCCGAGGTCGGTGATCCGCCGGTTCTCCTTGCCTGCCATGCCCACGACGGTAGATACGAAAGAAAAGTTGCACAACAGATTTTGCGCAACTTCCCTTTCGTATCTGCCGAAGTCCAGCGCAGCGTCAGCGCACCGGGTGCCCCGCCTCCCGCAGGGCCCGCTTCACCTCGCCGATCCGCAGATCCCCGAAGTGGAAGACGGAGGCGGCCAGGACCGCGTCCGCGCCCGCCTCGACGGCCGGCGGGAAGTCGGCCAGCTTGCCAGCGCCGCCCGAGGCGATCACCGGGACGGTGACGTACTTGCGGACGGCGGCGATCATCTCCAGGTCGTAGCCGTCCTTGGTGCCGTCGGCGTCCATGGAGTTGAGCAGGATCTCACCCGCGCCCAGCTCGGCCGCCCGGTGCGCCCACTCCACCGCGTCGATGCCGGTGCCGCGCCGGCCGCCGTGCGTGGTCACCTCGAACGAACCCGACTCGGTCCGCCGCGCGTCGACCGACAGCACCAGCACCTGCCTGCCGAACCGTTCCGCGATCTCCCGGATCAGCTCCGGGCGGGCGATCGCGGCGGTGTTCACGCCCACCTTGTCGGCGCCCGCCCGCAGCAGCTTGTCCACGTCCTCGGCCGTACGGACTCCGCCGCCCACGGTCAGCGGGATGAACACCTGCTCGGCGGTGCGGCGCACCACGTCGTACGTCGTCTCCCGGTTGCCCGAGGAGGCGGTGATGTCCAGGAACGTCAGCTCGTCGGCGCCCTCGGCGTCGTACACCTTGGCCATCTCGACGGGGTCACCCGCGTCGCGCAGGTTCTGGAAGTTGACGCCCTTGACGACCCGGCCGTTGTCGACGTCCAGGCAGGGGATGACTCGGACCGCCAGGGTCATGACTGCTCAGGCTCCTCTGAATGCTTCAAGCTCTACTTCGACCAGGATGCGCGGATCGACGAAGCCCTCGACCACCAGCAGGGTCGAGCACGGGCGCACGGAGTCGAACAGCTCCTTGTGGGCCCGTCCCGCCTCGTCGACGTCGCGCACATGGCTCAGGTACATACGCGTGCGGATCACGGACTCGATGCCGAGCCCGAACTCCTTCAGCGCGTCGAGGGCGTTGCCGAAGGCGACCTTGGTCTGCTCGTACGGGTCGCCCTCGCCGTACAGCACCGTGCCCTTGAAGGACGTGGTGCCGCCCACGGACACCCGGTCCCCCGCCGCGACGGCGCGCGCGAACCCGAAACTCTCTTCCCAGGGACTTCCGCTCTGCACGCGCCGCACGGCTTCGGTCATGACGACACAGCCTCCAAGGCCTCTTCCAGGGTGAACGCCTTCGCGTACAGGGCCTTCCCGACGATGGAGCCCTCGACACCGAGGGGTACCAGCTCGGCGATGGCGCGGAGGTCGTCCAGCGACGACACGCCGCCGGAGGCCACGACCGGGCGGTCCGTCGCCGCGCAGACGTTCTTCAGCAGCTCCAGGTTCGGGCCCTGGAGAGTGCCGTCCTTGGCGATGTCGGTGACGACGTAGCGGGCGCAGCCCTCCTTGTTGAGGCGCTCCAGCGTCTCGTAGAGGTCGCCGCCGTCGCGGGTCCAGCCGCGGCCGCGCAGGGTCGTGCCGCGCACGTCCAGGCCGACCGCGATCTTGTCGCCGTGCTCGGCGATGACCTTGGCGACCCACTCCGGGGTCTCCAGGGCGGCCGTACCGAGGTTCACGCGCGTGCAGCCGGTGGCCAGGGCGGCGGCCAGCGAGGCGTCGTCACGGATGCCGCCGGACAGCTCCACCTTGATGTCCATCGCCTCGGTGACCTCGGCGATCAGCGCACGGTTGTCACCGGTGCCGAACGCGGCGTCCAGGTCGACCAGGTGCAGCCACTCGGCGCCGGAGCGCTGCCAGGCGAGGGCCGCCTCCAGCGGGGAGCCGTAGGAGGTCTCGGTCCCGGACTCGCCGTGCACGAGGCGGACGGCCTGGCCGTCGCGGACGTCGACGGCGGGGAGGAGTTCGAGCTTGGCCATGGTCTACAGGGTTCCGATCCAGTTGGTGAGGAGCTGGGCGCCGGCGTCACCGGACTTCTCGGGGTGGAACTGGGTGGCCCACAGGGCGCCGTTCTCCACGGCGGCCACGAACGGCTTGCCGTGCGTCGACCAGGTGACCTTGGGGGCCTCGATCACCGGGTTGTTGGTCTCCAGGTGCCACTCGTGGACGGCGTAGGAGTGCACGAAGTAGAAGCGGGCGTCGGCGTCGAGGCCCGCGAACAGCTGGGAGTCGGCCGGGGCGTCGACGGTGTTCCAGCCCATGTGGGGCACGACGTCGGCCTGGAGCGGCGCGACGGTGCCGGGCCACTCGTCCAGGCCCTCGGCCTCCACGCCGTGCTCGATGCCGCGCGCGAAGAGGATCTGCATGCCGACGCAGATGCCCATCACCGGGCGCCCCCCGGACAGCCGGCGGTCGACCACCCAGTCACCGCGCGCGGCCCGCAGGCCCTCCATGCAGGCGGCGAACGCGCCGACGCCCGGCACCAGCAGTCCATCGGCGTTCATGGCCTTGTCGAAGTCACGCGTGATCTCGACATCGGCGCCCACGCGCGCGAGGGCACGCTCGGCGGAACGGACGTTGCCGAAGCCGTAGTCGAAGACGACCACTCGCTTGGGGTTGCTCAATTCCACACCTCCAGCCGCATGACGCCCGCGACGAGGCACATGGCCGCGCCGATCGAGAGCAGCACGATGAGGCTCGTGGGCATCTTCTGCTTGACGAAGGAGATGATGCCGCCGACGAGGAAGAGACCGACGACGATCAGGACCGTGGACAGACCGTTCATGGGGTTACAGCGCGCCCTTCGTGGAGGGGAGGATGCCGGCCGCGCGCGGGTCACGCTCGGACGCGTACCGCAGCGCCCGGGCCAGCGCCTTGAACTGGCACTCCACGATGTGGTGCGCGTTGCGCCCGTACGGCACGTGCACGTGCAGCGCGATCTGCGCCTGGGCGACGAAGGACTCCAGGATGTGCCGGGTCATCGTCGTGTCGTACTCGCCGATCATCGGCGCCATGTTCTCGGGCTCGGTGTGCACGAGGTAGGGGCGGCCGGACAGGTCGACCGTCACCTGGGCGAGGGACTCGTCCAGGGGAACCGTGCAGTTGCCGAAGCGGTAGATCCCCACCTTGTCGCCGAGCGCCTGCTTGAAGGCGGCGCCGAGCGCGAGGGCGGTGTCCTCGATGGTGTGGTGGGAGTCGATGTGCAGATCGCCGTCGGTCTTCACGGTCAGGTCGAACAGACCGTGCCGGCCGAGCTGGTCGAGCATGTGGTCGTAGAAGCCGACGCCGGTGGCGATGTCGGTCCGCCCGGTGCCGTCGAGGTCGATCTCGACCAGGACGGAGGTCTCCTTGGTCGTACGCTCTGTGCGTCCAACGCGGCTCATGCCTCAAGCTCCTTCGGGGGCGTGGGGGTGTCCCCCACAAAACACAGCAATTCACGGACCGCGTCGAGGAACGCGTCGTTCTCCTCCGGGGTGCCGGTGGAGACCCGCAGCCACCCCGGTACGCCGTTGTCCCGGACCAGGACGCCCCGGTCGAGGATCTTCTGCCAGGCCTCGTGGGAGTTCTCGAACCGGCCGAACTGCACGAAGTTCGCGTCGGACTCGGTGACGTCGTAGCCGATCGCGCGCAGCTCGGCGACCAGCCGGTCCCGCTCCGCCTTCAGCTGCTCGACGTACTTCAGCAGGGTGTCGGTGTGCTCCAGGGCGGCCAGGGCGGTCGCCTGGGTGACGGCCGACAGGTGGTACGGCAGCCTCACGAGCTGGACGGCGTCCACGACCGCCGGGTCGGCGGCCAGGTAGCCGAGGCGCAGGCCCGCCGCGCCGAACGCCTTCGACATGGTGCGGGAGATGACGAGGTTCCGGCGGCCCTGAAGCAGCGGCAGCAGCGAGTCGCCGTGGCTGAACTCGATGTAGGCCTCGTCCACGATCACCATCGACGGCTTGGCCGCCTGGGCCGCCTCGTACAGCGCGAGGACCGTCTCCGGCGGAACCGCGTTGCCCGTGGGGTTGTTTGGAGTGGTGATGAAGACGACGTCCGGCCGGCGCTCGGTGATCGCCTCGACGGCCGCCGCGACGTCGATCGTGAAGTCCTCGCCCCGCGGACCCGAGATCCAGCCGGTGCCCGTCCCGCGCGCGATGAGCGCGTGCATCGAGTACGACGGCTCGAAGCCGATCGCCGTACGGCCCGGTCCGCCGAAGGTCTGCAGCAGCTGCTGGATGACCTCGTTGGAGCCGTTGGCCGCCCACACGTTCTCGATGCCGAGCGGGTGGTTGCCCGTCTTCGTCAGGTACTTGGCCAGCTCGGCGCGCAGCTGGACCGCGTCCCGGTCGGGGTAGCGGTTCAGGTCGCGGGCGGCCTCGCGCACCCGCTCCGTGATCCGCTCGACCAGCGGCTCGGGCAGCGGGTAGGGGTTCTCGTTGGTGTTCAGCCGTACAGGGACGTCCAACTGGGGCGCGCCGTAAGGGGACTTGCCGCGCAGCTCGTCCCGGATGGGGAGCTCGTCCCAAGGGGACACAGAGGGGTTGCCGGTCACTTGCTGTCAGGTACCTTCCATCCGAAACGAGCCTTGACCGCCGCGCCGTGCGCCGGCAGGTCCTCCGCCTCCGCCAGCGTCACCACGTGATGGGCGACTTCGGCGAGCGCGTCCTTCGTGTAGTCCACGATGTGGATACCGCGCAGGAAGGACTGGACGGACAGGCCCGAGGAGTGGCAGGCGCAGCCACCGGTGGGCAGGACGTGGTTGGACCCGGCCGCGTAGTCGCCGAGCGAGACGGGGGCCCAGGGGCCGATGAAGATCGCGCCCGCGTTGCGGACCCGGTCGGCCACCTCCTGAGGGCGAGCCGTCTGGATCTCCAGGTGCTCGGCGCCGTACGCGTCGACCACGCGCAGGCCCTCCTCCAGGCCGTCCACCAGGACGATCGCGGACTGCCTGCCCTTGAGGGCGGGCACGACCCGGTCCTCGATGTGGCGGGTGGCCGCCACCTGCGGCTCCAGCTCCTTCTCCACCGCGTCCGCCAGCTCCGGGGAGTCGGTGACGAGGACGGCGGCGGCCAGCGGGTCGTGCTCGGCCTGGCTGATCAGGTCCGCGGCCACGTGCACCGGGTCGGCGGTGTCGTCGGCGAGGATCGCGATCTCGGTCGGGCCGGCCTCGGCGTCGATGCCGATCTTGCCGGTGAAGAAGCGCTTGGCGGCCGCGACCCAGATGTTGCCGGGGCCGGTGACCATGTTGGCGGGGGCGCAGGACTCGGTGCCGTAGGCGAACATCGCGACGGCGGTGGCGCCGCCCGCGGCGTAGACCTCGTCCACGCCGAGCAGGGCGCACGCGGCGAGGATCGTCGGGTGCGGCAGGCCGCCGAAGTCCGCCTGCGGCGGGGAGGCGAGCGCGATCGACTCGACGCCGGCCTCCTGGGCCGGTACGACGTTCATGACCACGGAGGACGGGTACACCGAGCGGCCGCCGGGCGCGTACAGCCCGACCCGCTCGACCGGCACCCACTTCTCCGTCACCGAGCCGCCGGGCACCACCTGGGTGGTGTGCGTGCTGCGGCGCTGCTCGCGGTGGACCAGGCGGGCGCGGCGGATGGACTCCTCCAGCGCGGCACGCACGGCCGGGTCGAGGGCCGCCAGCGCGTCGGTGAGCGCCTGGGCCGGCACACGGACGGATTCCAGCCGTACTCCGTCGAACTTCTCGGCGAAGTCGATCAGCGCCGCGTCGCCACGATGATGCACGGCCTCGCAGATCGGACGCACCTTCTCCAGGGCGGCCTGAACGTCGAAGTCGGCTCGGGGCAGCAGGTCGCGCAGGGCGGGGCCCTCGGGAAGGGCGTCGCCGCGCAGATCGATTCGGGAGATCACGGACTCAATTCTCTCAGACCGGGGTCGGACGCCGTGCGCGCGTATCAATGGCTGATACAGAACGTGGCTGGATTCGGAAGAT
The DNA here is from genome assembly GCF_044388685.1 of Streptomyces sp. NPDC020192. NCBI lineage: Bacteria > Bacillati > Actinomycetota > Actinomycetes > Kitasatosporales > Streptomycetaceae > Streptomyces > Streptomyces sp. NPDC020192. The sequence continues at coordinate 330,505 of NZ_JBIRXG010000001.1, forward strand.
CCCCTTCACCTCCGGTGTTCCATCTGTCACTCAGCGGGCATGAACGGCTGTACGAAAACCGTGTGCGATGGAGGGAGAAGGAACAGCGGTGACCGAGGGGGCCGGCGTCGTCGCAGCGGACGCCAGGGACGTGCCGGACGAGCTGACCGCGGCCGAGGCGGGCATGTGGCAGGCCTTCCGCAACGGCAGCGTGTACGACCTGAGCAGCGGCGACGCCGTCGTGGACGATCCGCACGGCGGGCATCCCTGGGGTCCCGAGCGGACCGTGCGGGCGCGGATCGTGTGCTGGCTGCTGCTGGACGGGCCGCCGGCGCTCGCGGGCCGGGTGTCCGCGCTGAAGCTCGTCGGCGTCCGGATCACCGGCCCGATGGACCTCGCGGGCGGCACGGTCAGGCCGTACGTGGAGCTGCGCGGCTGCCGTTTCGACGACGAGGTGCTGCTGCCGGAGGCCCGGTTCACCACCCTGCGCCTGGTGGACTGCGCGGTCCCGCGGCTGGAGGCGGCCCGGGTGCACACCGAGGGCGATCTGCACCTGCCGCGCTGCCGCTTCCAGAACGGGATCCGGCTGACCGACGCGCACATCGGCACGGATCTGATGCTCAACGAGGCGATCGTGTACCGCGACCACAGCGGCCGGTCGATCGCCGGGGACGGCATGACCGTCGGCCAGGACCTCCAGGCGGAGATGCTGGAGTCGCACGGTGAGCTGAGGCTGCGCGGCGCGAAGGTCGGCGTGTCGCTCAGCCTGCGGGGCGCGAAACTCGCCAATCCCTACGCCCGGCTGGCCCTGAACGCACCCCAGATGACCGTCGAGCGCACCCTGTATCTGACCCCGGCCGGCGTGGGCAGCCCGCTGCTGAGCGGCACGACTCCCGCGCGCGGGACGCGGATCCAGCGCTTCGAGTGCCGGGGCGGGATCCGCCTGGACGACGGGCGGTTCGGGGACGCCGTCGACCTGGAGCGGGCCCGGTTCGTCCTCACCGACGACCAGGAACTGTCGCTGCGCCGGGTGCACGCGCCCGAGCTGCGCTTCCTCGGGGACAAGCCACAGCGCGGCAAGATCGTGCTGTCCGGGGCGCGGATCGTCAACCTGGTGGACCGCGCGGGCGCCTGGCCGGACGCCGGCAATCTGCACATGGGCGGCTTCAGCTACGAGAACCTGGTGCCGCAGGGCCCCTTCCCGCTGGCCCGGCGCCTGGACTGGCTCGCGGCGGCCACCGCGGAGTACGCCCCGGAGCCGTACGAGCGGCTGGCGGCGGTGCTGCGCGCGGCCGGCGAGGACGAGGACGCGCGCGAGGTGCTGCTCGCCAAGCAGCGCCGGCGCCGCGAGACCCTGCCGCCGGCCGCCAAGGTCCTGGGCTATGTCCAGGACTGGACGGTCGCCTACGGGTACCGTCCGGGCCGGGCCGCGGTGTGGATGGCGGTGCTGTGGGCGGCGGGCACGCTCGCGTTCGCGCACGCGGGCCATCTGCCGGCGAACCACGACGAGCATCCGTACTGGAGCCCGGCCCTGTTCACCCTGGACCTGCTGCTGCCCGTGATCGACCTGGGCCAGTCCGGCGCGTGGCAGCTCCATGGCGGCTGGGAGTGGCTGGAGAGCGCGATGATCCTGCTCGGCTGGATACTCGCGACCACGGTGGCGGCGGGGGCGACACGGCTGCTGCGGCGAAGCTGAGGGACCAGAGGGACCACTGGAACAGGTGTCTCATCGTCGAGGCGTCACCTTTGCCGCTCCTTGACCGACCGGCGTACAACTTTCCGGGACTTGCCCGAAGTCTCTGGCGCGCCTCCGACCTGCGGACTTTCAATGGTCACACCATGGTTCCGCTGCCGTCGTTCATCCGCTGCGCCGTCCGGATGACCAAACGCTCCGCGCGCCCGGCCGACCGGACTCCGGCCGGGGACGAGGCCGTGCTCGACGCGCCCGACGACCGTCTCTCCCCGGCGCTGGTCGCGGCCGGCCGGGGCGAGTACGACGCGGCGGCCACCCTGCTGGCCGCCACCCGCGCCGCGGCCGCCTGGGAGAACCACGACCGGTACGTACGGCACCTCGCCGCCTTCGCCCGCTCGCGCCCCGAGTGGTTCGAGGCCTGGCGTACGACCGCCCCGCAGGACCCCGGCGCGCTGCTGGTCGGGGCGCAGCTGGCGGTGGACCGCGCCTGGCCCTCGCCGGCCCGCGCCGAGCTGCTACGCGAGGTCAGCCCGCTCATCACGGCCGCCGCCCGCGCCGACGACCGCGATCCGGTGCCCTGGCGGATCGCGCTGGACCACGCGCGCGGCTCCCGGGCCGGGCACCGCTATGTCGAGGAGCTGTGGGCGGCGGCGGTCCGGCGGGCCCCGCACCACCACGGCTGCCATGTGGCCGCGCTGCGCTATCTGGCCACGTCCTGGCACGGCGCGCACCGCGAGTGCCTCGACTTCGCCGACCGGGCCGCGCAGGACGCCCCGGCCGACTCGCTGGTCCAGGCGCTGCCGGCCCGCGCAGCCTTCGGCTATCTGACCGACGGCTGCGGTCCCGAGGTGCCGCGCGCCCGGCTGGACGCCGCGGCCGACCGCGCCCTCGCCCTGTCGGCACGCCTCCCGGCGGCCGACCCCTGGTCGGCCGGGATCCGCAACAAGCTCCTGTACGTCCTGCTGCGCCTGGAGCGCTGGGAGGACGCGCGCGCCCTGCTCACGCTGATCGGCCCGTACGCCACGTCGTTCCCCTGGGCCCGGTTCTCCGACGACCCGCTCGGCCACTTCCTGCGGCTGCGCGAACACCTGCTGACGCCGGGTCCACGGCCGGTCGCCGCGGGGCCCGCGCCACTGCCCCCGGCCCTCCTCGGTGAGCACGGCGGACACGTCCGCGCCGGTGACCATTAGGCTGGGGCGCCGTGACCACCGTCCGTCTCCCGCTCTTCCCGCTGAACACGGTGCTGTTCCCGGGGCTCGTGCTGCCGCTCAACGTCTTCGAGGAGCGCTATCGCGCCATGATGCGTGAGCTGCTCAAGACACCCGAGGACGAGCCGCGCCGGTTCGCCGTCGTGGCGATCCGCGACGGCTACGAGGTGGCGCCGAGCGCCCCCGGCATGCCGGACCCCACCGCACAGCCCGAGCGGGGGCCGGCCGCGGGCTTCGGCCCGGAGCCGCTCAAGGCCTTCCACCCGGTGGGCTGTGTGGCGGACGCGGCAACGATCCGGGAGCGGGCCGACGGCACGTTCGAGGTGCTGGCGACGGGCACGACCCGGGTGCGGCTGCTCTCCGTCGACGCGTCGGGCCCGTTCCTCACCGGGGAGCTCGAGGAGCTGCCGGAGGAGCCGGGCGACGAGGCGGGCGCGCTGGCCGAGGGCGTCCTGCGCTCTTTCCGGCAGTACCAGAAACGCCTGGCCGGCGCCCGCGAGCGCTCACTGTCCTCGGGCACGGAGCTGCCGGACGACCCGAGCGTGGTGTCGTACCTGGTGGCGGCGGCGATGGTGCACGACACGCCGACCAAGCAACGGCTCCTGCAAGCTCCGGACACCGCGTCCCGCCTGCGCGACGAACTGAAACTGCTGCGCGCCGAGACGGCCATCATCCGTAGCCTGCCGTCGCTGCCCGCGTTCGAGCTGACGCGGACGCCGACGAGCCTGAACTGAGGAAGCCAAGCCGGATGGCGAAGAAACAGAAGAAACAACAGCAGTCCGGGGGAACGCCCGCGACGGTCGCCCTGACCGCGGCCGGCGTGGACTTCACGACGCACGCGTACGACCACGACCCGGCCCACCCGTCCTACGGCGAGGAGGCGGCCGAGGCGATGGGCGTCTCCCCCGACCGGGTCTTCAAAACACTGGTCGCGGACGTCGACGGCGCCCTGACGGTGGCCGTGGTCCCGGTCTCCGGCTCCCTCGATCTGAAGGCCCTCGCGGCGGCGGTCGGCGGTAAGCGGGCGACCATGGCGGACCCGACCCTGGCCGAACGGACCACCGGATACGTCCGGGGCGGCATCTCACCCCTCGGCCAGCGCAGGAGACTGCCGACGGTCCTGGACGACTCGGCACAGGCACACGGAACGATCTGTGTGTCGGCCGGGCGGCGGGGGCTCGAGGTGGAACTGGCACCGGCAGACCTGGTGAAACTGACAGAGGCGGCACTGGCACCGATCAGCCGGGACTGACAGGGCTGATTCCGGCGGTCAACTCCCTTGCGTGTGTTGAGGTCGTCGGCAAGGGGCTGTACGTCGGCGCCGTGAATGTGAGCGAGGCAGCCGGCCATCTTCGTTCCGGCTATTACTACGCCAAGTACATCGTGCACAGCAAAGAGACCTCCAGCTAGACGGTCCCGTCCGGCTGAGCACGAAAGCCCCGCGCAGTGGAGCGCGGGGCTTTCGTATGTCGTCCCGGAGTTCCAGGAGGGCGCAGCCCCCTGGCTAGGACGCCTGCGGATACGGCACTTCAGGATCCCGGGGCCCGAACAACGCCGTAAGCCCAAGATGCACGAGCACCCCGGAAAGCGGCCACGCCAGCAGCGCGCCCTTCGCCCCGAGCTTCAGCGGCGCCGAGAAGGTGACTCCCTTGCCCACCTGCTTCGCGTGAGCGATCACGTCGGAGGTGGGCCCGAGCCACACCCCGAGCCGCCACGCGAGCAGCGACCCGAGCAGCGCGCCGACGCCCAGCCCCACCACGAGCGGCACTCCCCCGCGTCGCCGCAGCAGGAACACGGCCAGCCCGCTGAGCAGCCCGAAGCCCAGCGCCAGCAGGGTGAACGTGCCGTCCACCCCGATGGCCTGCTCGCCCTCGCTGTCCTTGAGGTAGACCACCCAGCTCTTGTCGACCTGGTCGCCGACCAGCGGCACGTGCGGTGCCAGCCACCACCACAGCAGCCCCAGCAGCACCCCGCCCAGCGCCACGGCCACCGTGGTCACGGCGGCCTCCCGCAACTCGGTCTTCATCCCGGGGCCGTCCTGTTCGTACGTGCCGACGCCCGGCGCCCCGGCGGGCGGGGCCTGCCAGACCTGGTGCGCGGAGTCGTCGTGCGGGGGCGGGGGCGGAGTCAGCGGTGCGGTCACCCTGACATCGTGCCAGGTCGCGCTGTGCGCCGCGTCACCGGACGGCGGCCCTGCGATACGCCCAGGTCGCCACGGCCAGCGAGACCACCCCGACCCCGGCGCACACACCCAGGTCGGCGAGGACGACGGCCCAGTCCGGACGGTCGCCGAACGTGCGGGCGTACGCCTCCACGCCGTACGTCGACGGCAGCAGATCGCGCGCCAGCCGGACGATCTCCGGCATCCGGTCGGCCGGCAGCACCCCGAGCAGCAGCGCCGCCGACATGCCCAGCTGCCCGAGCAGGGTGGCCAGCTCGGGCCGGGGCGCGAGCAGTCCGCAGGCGGCGCCGAGCCCGGACAGCGCGGCTCCGGCGAGCGGGATCACGATGAGCAGGACCCACAGGTTGGACAGCGGCAGCCCGAACAGCACGCATCCGAACACGGCCGTCACCAGCGTCCCGGGCACGGTGAAGGAGGCGTAGGCGGCCGCCGCGCCGAGCACCACCGCGGCCGGCGGCACGGGCAGCGTGGCGTAGTGATCGAGCCCGCCACTCGCCCGCAGCTGCCCGAAGTACTGCGCCAGCAGATTCAGCGCCACATACGCGACGACCAGTACCGACGACCCCGCCACCACGGACTGGGCCTCACTGCCGCTGTCGACGACGCCGCGCATCATCACCGTGATGCCGACGGACTGGAAGGTCGCCACGAACAGCAGCGGGATCCGCGCCACCCGGGCCCGGGACAGCTGCGCCCGGTACACGGCCGCCAGCGACGGCCACAGCCGCGCGGACGGCCCGAGTTCGGCCGTCTCCCGTGCCGTCTCGGGCACGGCCGGGGCACCGCCCGACAGAACCTCGGCGGGTACGACACTCACGTCGAGCTGCTCCTCTTCCCTGCGGCCGTCACATACGCCCCCACGACCGATACGCATTCCGCGGCCCGTACGCTCACGCTTTCACCAGCCCCTGCCGGGCCGCGCCGCCGAGCGCCAGATAGACGTCCTCCAGGCTGGGCGTGGCGAGGGTGAAGTCGTCCAGAGCGGCGAAGGCGGCCCCGCCGGTCACCGTGGCGACGGCGGCCCGGGCCTCCTCGGGTGCGAGCCGCAGCGTCCATCGCCGCCCGGCCTCCACCGCGCGCTCGCGCAGTACGGCGACCTCGGGCACCTCCAGCGGCGCCCGCTCCCGCCACACCAGCTCGACCCGCACCTCGCCGGCGACCTGCTCCTTCAGCCCGGCCGGGGTGTCACAGGCGATGACCCGGCCCTGGTCGAGGACGGCGACCCGGTCCAGCACGGTCTCGGCCTCGATGACGTTGTGGGTGACCAGCAGCACGGTCGTACCGCACTCGGCGCGCCGCCGGTCGACGGCCGCCCACACCGCGCGCCGGGCCACCGGGTCCATGCCGGTGGTCGGCTCGTCCAGCACGAGCAGCGGGCGCTCGCCGACGAGGGCGGCGGCGAAACAGGCGAGCCGCCGCTGCCCGCCGGACAGCTTCTTCAGCGCCCGCCCGGCGATCGGCGTGAGCCCCAGCTCCTCCAGTACGGCGTCCCGCTCGGCCCGTGCCCGCCGTACGTCGAGGCCGCGCAGGCGTCCGGTGGTCTCGGCGGCGAGGGAGACGGTCAGCTCGTCCAGCGCGGAGGACTCCTGGCCGAGGTAGGCGAGCAGGCGCGCGGCGCGCTCGGGGTGCCGCACGATGTCGTGGCCGAGGATCTCGACGCTGCCGTTGTCCGGCCGCAGCAGCCCGGTGAGCTGTCGTACGAGGGTGGACTTGCCGGCGCCGTTCGGCCCGAGCAGCCCGAAGACCTCGCCGCGCCGGACCGTCAGCTCGACCCCGTCGGTGGCCCGCACCTCGGGCGTGCCGGGGGCGCCGCGCCGTCCCCTGACGGCCGGATAGGTCTTGGCGAGCCCGCGCACGCGTACGACCTCGTCATGCCGAAGGGCCGGTACCGCGCGCGTGTTCACAAGGGACGAGGGTACGGGGTCCGGGGCCTTTACTCGCCTTTGGGGCCGCCTACGGGGGTTCCACCCGGGTTCGGTCCTGCGGCGGGCGCGGGCTCCGTCCCCGCGGGTACGTCGATCTCCCGCCAGAAGCCCGCCCGGATGGCGTAACGGTCGTGCTCGTCGATCTGGTCGTCCTTGTGGGCGAGCAGACCGAACCGGGCCGCGTAGCGCAGCAGCTCCCCGTCGATGCGGTGCGGGACGCGCGGGTACATCTGCGACAGCTTCTGCAGATGGCTCTGGTCGCCGAGCCGGGAGATCCAGCGCCGGGCGAAGACCTGGCCCACCTCGTACGGGTCGCCGCCGACGGTGGTGATGTCCTCCTCCCGGTCGGCCCAGCGCTGCTCGGCCGTGGTGAGCTGGGCCAGCGTCGGCATGGCGGCGGCCTCGGGCGGCTCGGGGACCACACCGGGGCGGTCCACCCAGCCCTTGTCGGAGGACCAGCGCAGGGTGGCGGTCGCGGGGTGCTGGACGGGCTGGGCGCCGGGGGCGCGCAGGGCGGCGAGGTCCTTGGGGGTGGGTACACCCTTGGGTGCGGCGGTCCGCTCCTGGGTGCCGTTGGCCGACGCGGCGGCGGCCGGTGTGTGCGCGCCCTGCTCGGCCGGGCGTTCGGCCGCCGCGGCGAGCGCGGACTCGGGCAGCGGCGCGGAGAGGATCGCGGCGATCTCGGGCCGGGGCGCGGGCGGCGGAGCGCAGACGCCGGTCAGCTCCTTGGCCCGGACGGCCTGGGTGATCCAGGCCCGGTCCAGCACGCGCCGCTCGTCGGCCTCGGCGACCAGGTCCTCGGACTGGTTGTAGTCACCGTCGGCGGCCTGTACGGCCCACAGGTGGACGGCGACACCGTGCTCCTTGGCGGCCATCATGCCGGGCAGCAGGTCGCCGTCGCCGGTGACGAGGACGACGTCGGAGCAGGCGCGGTTGCGGGCCAGCTCGGTCAGTTCGGCGTGCATGGCCGCGTCCACGCCCTTCTGCGCCCAGCGTCCGTCGCTGCGGGTGAGGGCGCCGAGCCGGACGGTGACCCGGGGCATCACGCGCAGCCGGCGATGCTCCGGCTGGGGGACCCGGTCGGGGGCGCCGTCGAACCAGTAGATGCGCAGCAGCGGGCGCTCGGTCTCGGCCTCCGCGCGGTCGCGCAGCCCCTGGATCAGCGCCGTGTGGTCCACGGTGATCCGGGACCGCGAGGGCTCACCGGCGAGGAGGCTGGCGGCCGCGCCCAGCAGATATCCGGCGTCCACCAGGACGATGCAGCGGTCCACGCGACTCACCCTCTTCCCGGGAGGCTTTGCTCAGTGACTTCCTTCGAGTCTGCCCGACCACGCGGAGGTTAACGGCCGGAACTGGATCTTCGGCGTGGCGTTTGCGGTGCGCGCGCCCCCACCCGCCCTGTCACACACGGTAATTATCCGACATGCGCCCGATGTCGGCTTATGTGAATCTGATTCCGGCCCTGGCCCCTAGATCCCCCACAGGAGGCAGATCCCCATGGCCAAGAACAAGAAGCAGGACCGTAAGCAGCCGCAGCCCGAGCGCAGCCAGGAGCAGGCCCCGCACTCCTCCCTGGAGCAGCAGGCGGAGCAGCGGATCTCCCACATGTCGACGCCCGCGGACGTGGCACGCAAGAACAAGGGGAAGCGCTTCGGCCACAACTGACATCCGCATGAAGGGCGATTGAGCCCAGACACATGACGAGGGGCGCACCCCACTTCGGGTGCGCCCCTTGCATGTCTCCGCCCACTAGCCCGCCAGGCAGGACGGGCCGAGCAGCACCTTCAGGTCGCCGAAGAGCGCCGGGTCGGGCTTGACCCGGTGCCGGTCCAGGCGCAGCACGGTCGTCTTGCGCGGGCCCTGGAGCTTGATCCGGACCTCGCTGTCACCCTTGTGATGGCTGAGGATCTCGCCGAGGCGGCTGACCATGGGCGGGGTGACCCTGGTGGCCGGGATGGTGAGGATCACCGGCGCGTTGGTGCCCGCGTTGGAGAGGTCCGGGACCATCAGCTCCATGGCGACGAGCCGGGGCACGTCCTCGCGCTTGTCGAGGCGGCCCTTGACGAACACCACGGCGTCCTCGACGAGTTGGGTCGACACCAGCTGGTAGGTCGCCGGGAAGAACATGCACTCGATGGAGCCGGCGAGGTCCTCGACGGTGGCGATCGCCCAGGCGTTGCCCTGCTTGGTCATCTTGCGCTGCAGGCCCGAGATGATGCCGCCGATGGTGACGACCGCGCCGTCCGCGTGCTCACCGCCGGTGAGCTGGGCGATGCCGGCGTCCGCCTTGTCGGACAGCACGTGCTCCAGGCCGAAGAGCGGGTGGTCGGAGACGTACAGACCGAGCATCTCCCGCTCCTGGGCGAGCAGATAGGTCTTGTCCCACTCGTCGTCGGTGAACTGCACGTCGAGGCCGAAGCCGGGCTCGCTGCTCTCCTCCTCGCCCATGCCGCCGAAGAGGTCGAACTGCCCCTCGGCCTCCTTGCGCTTGACCGCGACCACGTTGTCGATCATCGGCTCGTACTGGGCCGTCAGCCCCTTGCGGGTGTGACCCAGGGTGTCGAAGGCGCCCGCCTTGATCAACGACTCGGTGGTGCGCTTGTTGCAGGCGACCGCCTCCACCTTGTCGAGGTAGTCGGGGAAGGAGGCGTACTTGCCCTTGGCCTTGCGGCTCTTGATGATCGACTCGACCACGTTCGTACCGACGTTGCGGACGGCCTCCAGGCCGAACAGGATCACGTCGTCGCCCTGCGCCGCGAAGTTGTGCACCGACTCGTTGACGTTCGGCGGGAGCACCTTGATGCCCATGCGGCGGCATTCGTTGAGGTAGATCGCCGACTTGTCCTTGTCGTCCTTGACGGACGTCAGCAGGGCGGCCATGTACTCGGCGGGGTGGTTGGCCTTGAGGTACGCGGTCCAGTAGGAGACCAGGCCGTACGCGGCCGAGTGCGCCTTGTTGAAGGCGTAGCCGGCGAACGGGACCAGCACGTCCCACAGGGCCTGGATGGCCTCGTCGCTGTAGCCGTTCTTCTGGGCGCCGGCCTGGAAGATCGTGAAGTTCTTGGCGAGTTCGTCGGGCTTCTTCTTGCCCATCACCCGCCGGAGGATGTCGGCCTCGCCGAGCGAGTAACCGGCGATGATCTGAGCGGCCTTCTGCACCTGCTCCTGGTAGACGATCAGGCCGTAGGTGACGGCCAGGACCTCCTCGAGGGGCTCCTCCAGCTCCTTGTGGATCGGGGTGATCTCCTGGAGCTTGTTCTTGCGCAGCGCGTAGTTCGTGTGCGAGTCCATGCCCATCGGGCCCGGGCGGTACAGGGCCGACACGGCGGAGATGTCTTCGAAGTTGTCCGGCTTCATCAGGCGCAGCAGCGAGCGCATGGGGCCGCCGTCGAACTGGAAGACGCCGAGCGTGTCGCCGCGCTGGAGCAGTTCGAAGGTCGTCGGGTCGTCCAGCGGGAGAGCCAGGAGGTCGATGTCGACGCCCTTGTTGGACTTCACCATCTTGACGGCGTCGTCCATGATCGTGAGGTTGCGCAGGCCCAGGAAGTCCATCTTCAGCAGGCCGAGCGACTCACAGCTCGGATAGTCCCACTGCGTGATGGTCACGCCGTCCGTGTGCCTCACCCACACCGGGACGTGCTCGGTGATGGTCTCGCTGGACATGATCACGCCGGCGGCGTGCACACCCATCTGCCGGACCAGGCCCTCGACGCCCTTGGCGGTGTCGATGACCTTCTTCACGTCCGGTTCGTTCTCGTACATCGCCCGGACCTCGCCCGCCTCGTTGTAGCGGGGGTGCGCGGAGTTGGTGATGCCGTCCAGGTCGATGCCCTTGCCGAGGACGTCGGCGGGCATGGCCTTGGTGATGCGGTCGCCCATCGCGTACGGGTAGCCCAGCACGCGCGCGGAGTCCTTGATCGCGTTCTTGGCCTTGATCTTGCCGTAGGTACCGATCATGGCGACCTTGTCGGCGCCGTACTTCTCGGTCACGTACCTGATCACCTCGACGCGCCTGCGCTCGTCGAAGTCGATGTCGACGTCGGGCATGGAGACGCGCTCGGGGTTGAGGAACCGCTCGAAGATCAGGCCGTGCGGGATCGGGTCGAGGTCGGTGATGCCCATGGCGTAGGCGACGATCGAGCCGGCCGCGGAGCCTCGGCCGGGGCCCACCGCGATGCCGTTGTTCTTGGCCCACATGATGAAGTCGGCGACCACGAGGAAGTAGCCCGGGAACCCCATCTGGATGATGACGTCCATCTCGTACTCGACCTGCTTCTGCCGGTCGTCCGGGACGCCGCCGGGGAAACGGCGGTCCATGCCCCGGCGGACCTCCTCCTTGAACCAGGAGACCTCGGTGTAGCCCTCCGGGATGTCGAACTTCGGCATGAGGTTCTTGGCCTCGAACATGCCGGTGGTGTCGACCATCTCGGCGATGAGGAGCGTGTTGGCGCAGCCCTCCTGCCAGGCGTCCGAGGAGTCGATGGCGTACATCTCGTCCGTGGACTTCAGGTAGTAGCCGGTGCCGTCGAACTTGAAGCGGTCCGGGTCGGAGAGGTTCTTGCCGGTCTGGATGCACAGCAGGGCGTCGTGGGCGGTCGCCTCGTGCGCGTACGTGTAGTGCGAGTCGTTCGTCACCAGCGGCGGGATGCCGAGCTTCTTGCCGATCTCCAGCAGGCCGTCGCGTACCCGGTGCTCGATGTCGATGCCGTGGTCCATCAGCTCCAGGAAGTAGCGGTCCTTGCCGAAGATGTCCTGGTAGTCGGCGGCGGCCTTCAGTGCCTCGTCGTACTGCCCGAGACGCAGCCGCGTCTGGAGCTCGCCCGAGGGGCAGCCGGTGGAGGCGACGATGCCCTCGGACCACTGGGAGATCGTCTCCTTGTCCATCCGGGGCCACTTCTGCAGCCAGCCCTCGGCGTACGCGTCCGAGGAGAGCCGGAAGAGGTTGTGCAGACCCGTGCTGTTCACGGCCCACATCGTCTTGTGGGTGTAACCACCGGAGCCGGAGACGTCGTCCCGCTTCTGGTGCGGCTGGCCCCACTGGATCTTGCGCTTGTTGCGCCGGGACTCGGGGGCGACGTAGGCCTCGATCCCGATGATCGGCGTGATTCCGGCCTTCTTCGCGGAATGGAAGAAGTCGTACGCCCCGTGGAGGTTGCCGTGGTCGGACATGGCGATGTGCGTCATGCCCATCTCGTTGCAGGCGTTGAACATGTCCTTGAGCCGCGCGGCACCGTCCAGCAGCGAGTACTGGGTGTGGACGTGCAGGTGCGTGAAGGGCGGCTTTGACACGGTATGGCCTCCAACGGAAAACACTGGGCATGGGGCGGACGAACAGTTCTGGGGTCAGCGGGAAGTCTATGCCTCGCCACTGACACTCACGGGCGGTCCGGACGTACCTTCATGCGGGAACCGGGCACTCCCGCGTGGCGTCGCCCGTTGAGTACGGCGGAAACGCTGTCGTACACGTAACGCACCAGGAGGCACCCCGCGATGTCGGCACCCCAGCTCAACGACGAGCAGCGCGGCGAGGAGATCCTCGCCGTCTTCGACACCGCCTTCGGCCGGCTCCTGGCCGCCGACCCGGCCGCGTTCCGGGTGAAGTTCCGGAAGATGGCGGCCTCGGCGTTCGCGTTCTACCGGGGCACGGCGTGCCTCTTCTACCACGACCTCGACACAGAGAAGCGCGGTGGTCCATTTCTGGACGACCGCACCTCGCGCGTGTGGATCCACGGCGACCTGCACGCAGAGAACTTCGGCACGTACATGGACGCGAGCGGCCGCCTGGTCTTCAACGTCAACGACTTCGACGAGGCCTACGTCGGCCCCTTCACCTGGGACCTGAAGCGCTTCTCGGCCTCGGTCGCGCTCATCGGGTACGCGAAGGCGCTGAGTGACGAGCAGATCACCGAGCTGGTGCGGATCTACGCGGGCGCGTACCGCGAGCGCATCCACGCCCTGGCCACGGGCGCCAAGAGCGACGAGGTGCCGCCGTTCACGCTGGACACCGCGGAGGGTCCGCTCCTGGACGCGCTGCGTGACGCCCGCTCCTCGACGCGTTTCGGGCTGCTGGAGTCGATGACCGAGATCCGCGACTTCGAGCGCCGCTTCGCGCCGGGCGGCGGCTCCATCGAGCTGGACGCGGCGACCCGCTACAAGGTGCTGGCGGCCTTCGACGGCTATCTGGAGACGCTGCCGGACTCCTCCCTGGCCCGCCCGGACTCCTACCGCGTGAAGGACGTCGTCGGCCGCCGCGGCATCGGCATAGGGTCGGCCGGCCTGCCGTCGTACAACATCCTGCTGGAGGGCCACAGCGACGCCCTGGAGAACGACGTGGTGATCTACGTCAAGCAGGCCCAGACCCCGGCCGTCTCCCGGCACATCACGGATCCGGCCATCGCCGGGTACTTCCAGCACGAGGGTCATCGCACGGTGATCTCCCAGCGCGCCCTGCAGGCGCACGCCGACCCGTGGCTGGGCTGGACCGAGCTGGACGGCACGGGCCAGCTGGTCGCCGAGGTCTCGCCGTACGCCGTCGACCTCGACTGGAGCGACATCGACGACCCCGAGGAGATCGCGCAGGTGGCCGCCGACCTGGGCCGGGCCACGGCGGCGATGCACGCGGCGGCGGACGCCACCTCCGGCGAGTCCCTGGTGCCGTTCTCCACCGAGCGGGCCATCGACGCGGCGCTCGCGGCCGACGAGGAGGGCTTCGCGCCGCTCCTGGTGGACTTCGCGCACGGTTACGGCGCACGCGCGCGTGCCGACCACCAGATCTTCGTCGACCTGTTCCGCAACGGCCGGATTCCGGGGCTGTAACCTTCGCGCACTCACAGGCACTCTTTAGGGGTCCCTTACTCGCGTACGTGACAGACTCTTCTCTCGCTATGGACATATCCGGGACCCAGCTCAGAGCCGTGCGCGCGGCGCTGTTCACGGCCTTCGTCGTGACGCTCAGCACCGCGTCGCACGTGCTGCTGTCCCGCGCCCCGCTGCCTGCGGGAACGGTGCTGGCGGTCTGCGCCGGGGTGTTCGCCGCCGCGTACGCGCTGGCGGGCCGCGAGCGCGGCTTCGGCCGGATCGCGACCCTGCTGATCCCGCTGGAGCTGGCCTCCGACACGGTGTTCACCACGGGCCAGCACGCCTGCTACGGCCGGGCGGGCGGCCCGGTCGCGGGCCCGCTGCGCGCCTTCGGCTTCGACGTGCTGTGCCAGGGCGGCGCCGTCGGCACCCCGCTCGCCCGGATGACCGGCGCCGAGGGCCGCCCGGAGGCGCTCCTCGCGCACGCGAGTCCCGCGGCCGCCTGGCTGCTGCTCGCCGCGCACGTCGGCGTGGGTCTGCTGGCCGCCGCCTGGCTGCGCCGGGGCGAGCGGGCGCTGGTGCAGCTGCTGCGCGCGGTCGCCACCACCACCTTCCGGCCGCTGCTGCTGGCGGTGGCCTCGGTCACCGTACGGCCGGCTCCGGCCCGCCGGCTGCCGCGCCCGGCTCCGCGCCGGTTCGCCGCCCGCGACCGGCTTCTCGTGCACTCCCTGGGACGGCGTGGACCGCCGTGCTCCCCCGCCCTCGCCACAGCCTGAACGGCTGGTGCGCGGCGGCATCTGAGCACATCGAGTCCCCCACACGTATCCCGCGTACGGCATGTGCGCGTCCCACATGGAGATCACCAACATGAGCAAGCGGAACAGCCAGGCGTCGAAGACAGCGGCCCGCGAGCGGCTGCGCGAGGAGCGCGAGCGGCAGGCCAAGCGCGACAAGGCCAGGCGGCAGATCATCGTCGCCGCCTCGGTCGTGGCCGTGCTGGCCGCGGCCGGCGGCATCGGCTACGCCGTCGTCCAGGCCAACAAGCCGACCGGATGGGACGCCGCGAAGAACAAGCCGCTCGTGAAGCCGGCCAACACCACGGGCTCGGACGGCACGACCGTCGTCATCGGCAAGAGCACTGCCAAGAAGACCCTCACCATCTACGAGGACCCGCGCTGCCCGGTCTGCGCGCAGTTCGAGCAGACGGTCGGCACGACCGTGAAGAAGGACATCGACGACGGCAAGTTCCAGCTCCACTACGTCGGTGCCACCTTCCTCGACAAGAACCTGCCCGGTGTGGGTTCCAAGAACGGGCTCAGCGCCCTGGGCGCCGCGCTCAACGTCAGCCCCGAGGCGTTCCTCGAGTACAAGGCCGCGATGTACTCGGCGAAGTGGCACCCCGACGAGAACGACGACAAGTTCAAGGACGACGCCTATCTGATCAAGATCGCCGACACGGTGCCCGCCCTGAAGGGCAACGCGGCGTTCCAGAAGGCCGTGAAGGACGGCACCTACGACCGGTGGGCGCTGGAGGAGTCCAAGATCTTCGACAAGGACGGCATACAGGGCACGCCGACCCTGAAGATGGACGGCAAGACGCTGACGGGCACCGACGGCAAGAACCCGCCCATGTCGGTCGCCGACTTCAACACGGCCCTCGACGCGGCCCTCAAGCGCTGACAGCCCTGCGGAATCCGGCCTTCCCGTGAAGAGCGGGCGAACTTTGGGAGTTCGCCCGCTCTCGCGTTCGTACCGGCCAGTAACCTGACCGGTCGTGACCAGTCGACAAAGATCATTTTCGGCCTCCGAGCGCCTCACCTCCCTCTCGCCCCGCCGCCGTACGGTCGTCAAGGCCGCGGCGGCGTCCGTTGTACTGGCCGGCCCGTTCGCCGCCTCCCTTCCGGCACGCGCCGCCGACCAGGCCCCCGCCTTCCTGCACGGCGTCGCCTCCGGTGACCCGCTGCCCGACGGCATCCTGCTGTGGACCCGGGTGACCCCGACCCCCGACGCCGTACCCGGCTCCGGGGTGGGCCCGGACACCGAGGTGAGCTGGGTCGTCGCCAAGGACAAGGCGCTGACGGCCATCGTCGCCAAGGGGTCCGTCACCGCGACCGCCGCCTCCGACCACACCGTGAAGGCCGACATCCGCGGGCTGGAGCCGGCGACCGACTACTGGTTCCGCTTCTCGGCCGGCGGCACCGACTCCCCGGTGGCCCGCACCCGCACCGCCCCGGCGGCGGACGCGGCCGTTCCCGGCCTGCGCTTCGGCGTGGTCACCTGCGCCAACTGGGAGGCCGGCTACTTCACCGCCTACCGCCACCTCGCCGCCCGCAGCGACCTGGACGCGTGGCTGCACCTCGGCGACTACATCTACGAGTACAAGTCCGGCGAGTACGCGGCCCGCGGCACGGTCGTCCGCCCGCACGCACCCGCCCACGAGATCATCACGCTCACCGACTACCGGATCCGGCACGGCGAGTACAAGACCGACCCCGATCTGCAGGCCCTGCATCTGAAGGCGCCGGTCATCGCGATCTGGGACGACCACGAGTTCGCCGACAACGCCTGGTCGGGCGGCGCGGTCAACCACACCGAGGGCGCCGAGGGCACCTGGACCGCCCGCAAGGCGGCCGCCAAGCAGGCCTACTTCGAGTGGATGCCGGTCCGCCCCGCCGTCGAGGGCACCACCTACCGGCGGCTGCGCTTCGGCAAGCTCGCCGATCTGTCCCTGCTGGACCTGCGCTCCTTCCGCTCCCAGCAGGCGTCCGCGGGCAGCGGCTCGGTGGACGACCCGAACCGGACCATCACCGGCCGGGCCCAACTCGACTGGCTGAAGGCGGGGTTGAAGGCCTCCGACACCACGTGGCGGCTGGTCGGCAACTCGGTCATGATCGCCCCCTTCGTCATCGGCTCCCTCACCGCCGATCTCCTCAAGCCGCTCGCCAAGCTGCTCGGCCTGCCGCAGGACGGCATAGGCGTCAACACCGACCAGTGGGACGGCTACACCCACGACCGCCGCGAGCTCCTGGACCACCTGCGCGCGAACGCCATCGGCAACACCGTCTTCCTGACCGGTGACATCCACATGTCCTGGGCCAACGACGTGCCGGTGGACGCGGGCACCTATCCGCTGTCGCCGTCGGCGGCCACCGAGTTCGTGATCACCTCGGTGACCTCGGACAACCTCGACGACATCGTCAAGGTCCCCGAGGGCACGGTCTCCGCGGTCGCCACGCCGCTCATCGAGGCCGCCAACCGGCACGTCCACTGGGTCGACACCGACCGGCACGGCTACGGCGTCCTGGACATCACCGCCGGCCATGCGCAGATGGACTACTACGTCCTGTCCGACCGCACCGACCCGAACGCCACCGCCAGGTGGGAGCGTTCGTACCGCACCCGCAGCGGCACCCAGAAGGTCGAGCGCACCTACGACCCCGTGTAGGACGTACGCCCACGCGTGATCCCTACGCGTTCTCCAGGCTGTCGAGGAAGCCGAGCGCCACCCGCCAGGTGGCCTCGGCGGCCTCGGCGTCGTAGTCCGGCAGCCCGGGGTCGGTGTACAGGTGCCCGGCGCCCGCGTACCGGTAGATCTCCACGTCCGCGCCGGTGCGGCCCATCTGGAGATACCAGGCGCTCAGCCAGTCGTCCGTCTCGAACGGGTCCGGTTCGGCCACGTGCAGCTGCACCGGCAGCTCGTCCGCCTGCGCGTTGGGGGCGATGTCCGACGTGCCGTGCAGGAGCAGCAGCCCGCGCGCCTTGTCGTCGCCGAGAGCCAGGGTCTGGGCGATGGAGGCGCCGAGCGAGAAGCCCGCGTACACGAGCCCGCGCTCGGAGTACGGCGCCGCCGCCAGCACGGCCCGCTTCAGCAGCTCGTCCTTGCCGATCTCCTCCTTGTACCCCATGCCCTCCTCGACGGTGTCGAACGTGCGCCCCTCGAAGAGGTCCGGCGTCCACACCTCGTGGCCCGCCGCGCGCAGCCGGTCCGCGGCCTCGCGCACCGCGGGCCTGAGACCGTAGGTCGAATGAAAGAGCACGATGTTCATGAGGCCATGGTGCCAGCCGGTGCCGGTGCGCCGCGTCAGTGCCCGCGTTCCGCACCTCCGTTGACCTGGATCACCTGTGAGGTGACGTGCCCGGCGCCGGGCGAGGCCAGCCAGTGCAGGGTCGCCGCCACGTCTCCCGGTTCCCCGGCGCGTCCGGTCAGCGTGTCACCGATAAGCCGCGCCCGCCGGGTCTCGTCCATGGTGTCCCCGAAGAACCCGGTGTCCTCCACGTACCCCGGCGCGACCACGTTCACGGTGATGCCGCGCGGGCCCAGCTCCCGGGCCAGGTCGTGCGCGTACGGATGCAGCCCGGCCTTGGCCGCCGCGTAGGCGCCGCTGCCCGAGCCCCGGTAGGCGGCGATGGAGCTGATGAACAGCACCCGTCCGCCGGGCTCGGCGAGGCGGCTCTTCAGCGCCTCGGTGAGGAGCGCGGCCGTCAGGACGTTCTGTCTGAAGTTGACGGTCCAGTTGTGAGCCACCCGGTCCAGCGGGTCGTCGCTGCCGGACGGCGGCTCCAGCTGGCCGGCGCCGCCCGCGCTGTGCACGAGAACGTCGACCGTGCCCAGCTCGTCGGCCACGAACCGGGCCACCCGGCGGACCTGGTCGGGCTCGGCGAGGTCCGCCGCACAGGTGAGCGCCCCGGGCACCCCGGCCTTCTCCAGCACCTCGGCCCGCCGCCCGAGCAGCAGCACCTGGTCCCCGTCCGCCGCGAACGCCTGAGCGGTCGCCAGCCCGATGCCCGTACCACCACCACTGATCACGATGTTGCGCGTCATGATCCGAGAGTAGGCACGGACCGCCGAACGGTGCGGGAGTTTTCCACAGGCACCACACATTCGTACGACGATCAGCCCGCCCCCGCACGTCAGCACCGGCGCCCGCTCACCGCAGGCTCCGTACGTCCAGATGCCGCAGCACCCGGTCCACGATCTCCGGATCCGCCCCCGGCTCGCTGCGCGCCGCCAGCACCTCGTGCCGGGCCGCGCTCATCATCTCGTTCTGGATGCGCCGGACGCGTCTGAGCCGCTTGGCCCGCTGGTGCTGCGCCTCCCGCCGCTCCTCCTCGCCCATGTCCGGGCTGATCCGGATGCCGATGTCGAAGGCGCGCCGCAGCATCTGCTCCGCCAGGTCCTCGGGCAGGTCCTCCACCTGCTCGATCTCCCGAAGCCTGCTCTTCGCCGCCTTCGCCGCGCGCACCGCCAGCTCCTTCTCGAACTCCTTCTCCCGCTCGGAGTCGGCCCGCACCCCGAGCCGCTTCACCAGCCACGGCAGGGTGAGCCCCTGGAGCACCAGCGTGACGATGATGACCCCGAAGGCGATGAAGATGATCTCGTCCCGGTCCGGGAAGGGGGAGCCGTCGTCGGTCTTCAGCGGGACGGCCAGCGCCAGCGCCACCGAGGCCACCCCGCGCATTCCGGACCACCACATCACGACGGTCTCCCGCCAGCTGACCGGGATCTCCTCGTCGTAGTCCCGCCGCGCGTGCAGCCGCTTGGTCAGCCAGGTCGCGGGCAGCAGCCACAGCAGCCGGACGACGATCACCACGCCCACGACGGCGGCGGCCCAGCCGAGCAGCTCACCCCAGCGGCCCTGGGCCGTGCGGATGGCGTTGTGCAGCTCCAGACCGATGAGCCCGAAGGCGACCCCCGTGACGAGGGTGTCGATGATGTCCCAGAAGGTGTGCCCGGCCAGCCGGGTCATCACGTCGTCGGCGTCGGTGGCGTACTCGGCGAGGAAGAGCGCCGTGGTGAGCACCGCGAGCACCCCGGAGCCGTGCAGCTTCTCCGCGAGCACGTAGGAGGCGTACGGCACGAGCAGCGTCATGCCGATCTGCAGGGTCGGATCACCCAGCAGGTCCATCAGCCTGTTGGCGCCCCAGCCGAGCACCAGACCCACGAGCACCGCGACGACGGCGGACAGCACGAAGTCCAGGCCGGCCCGCCACGCCGAGAAGCTGCCGCTCACCGCCGCGGCGATCGCCACGTGGTACAGCACGATGGCCGTGACGTCGTTGAAGAGCCCCTCGCCCTCCAGGATCGACACCAGGCGGCGCGGCAGCCCCAGTTGTCCGGCGACGCTGGTCGCGGCGACCGGGTCGGGCGGGGCGATCAGCGCGCCGAGGGCGACGGCGGCGGCGATCGGCAGCCCGGGCACGATCGCGTTGGCGACGAACGCCACGCACACCGTCGTCACGAAGACCAGGGCGACGGCCAGCAGGAAGATCGGCCGGATGTTGGCCGCGAACTGCCGCCAGGAGGTGCGGCGCACGGCGGCATAGAGCAGCGGTGGCAGCAGCCCGGGCAGGATCAGCTCGGGCGGAATGGTCACGTTGGGCACGAAGGCGGCCACCGCGAGGAGCCCGCCGAACAGCGTCATCAGCACCGGCGCCGGCACCCCGAACCGGTCCCCCACCGGAACGCTCACCAGGGCCCCGAGCAGCAGGATGAACAGCAGGGCCAACTGATCCACGGCCGGCGCTCCGGGGGTCGACGATCACACGTCAGACCTCAAGCCTGCCATCCGCCCGCCGGGAGCGCGCGCCGCTGCCGGGCGCGGCTCGAGGCCTACAGGGTGCGGCGCATCGCCCGGTGCGGTATCCCGGCGTCCGGGAACTCCGGGCCGTACGCCGCGTATCCGAGGCGCTCGTAGAAGCCCAGCGCATGGGTCTGCGCGTGCAGGTCGACCGCGGTGAGGCCACGCGCGCGTGCCGCGTCCTCGATCGCCCGGACCAGGGCCACGCCGACGCCGAGTCCGCGCGCCGCCCGGGCGACGGCGAGCCGCCCCAGGGAGCCCACCGAGGCGTCCGCGCCGGTCTTCGCCACGGCCGCCGCGCCGTGCAGCAGTCGGCCGGTGCCGAGCGGCACGCCGTCCTCGCGGACCGCCAGCACATGCACGGCTCCCGCGTCGTAGGTGTCGTACTCGATGTCCTCGGCGACGCCCTGCTCGCGGACGAAGACCTCCTTGCGGACCGCGAAGCAGGCCTCGCGGTCGGCGGGGTCCTCGGCGACCCGCAGGGTGTACGGCGTCGCGCTCACGCGTATGTCTCCTCACGGACCTGGTCGAGGGCCGCCTGCAGGTCCTCGGGGTAGTCGCTCGCGAACTCGACCCACTGCCCGTCCGCGGGGTGCTCGAAGCCGAGCCGCACGGCGTGCAGCCACTGGCGGGTCAGGCGCAGCCGCTTGGCGAGGGTCGGGTCGGCGCCGTAGGTGAGGTCGCCGACGCAGGGGTGGCGGTGGGCGGCCATGTGGACGCGGATCTGGTGGGTGCGGCCCGTCTCCAGCTTCACGTCCAGCAGCGAGGCGGCGCGGAACGCCTCGATGAGGTCGTAGTGGGTCACGGAGGGCTTGCCGTCGGCCGTGACCGCCCACTTGTAGTCGTGGTTCGGGTGGCGGCCGATCGGGGCGTCGATCGTGCCGCTCGTCGGGTCCGGGTGGCCCTGGACCAGCGTGTGGTAGCGCTTGTCGACCGTGCGCTCCTTGAACTGGCGCTTGAGCGAGGTGTACGCCCGCTCCGACTTGGCGACCACCATCAGGCCCGAGGTGCCGACGTCCAGGCGGTGCACGATGCCCTGGCGCTCGGCGGCGCCGGAGGTGGAGATTCGGTAGCCGGCGGCGGCGAGGCCGCCGATGACGGTGGGGCCGCTCCAGCCCGGCGACGGGTGCGCGGCCACGCCGACCGGCTTGACGATCACGACCACGTCCTCGTCGTCGTGGATGATCTCCATGCCCTCGACGGGCTCGGCGACCACCTGCACCGGCGAGGGCGCCTGCGGCATCTCGACCTCGAGCCAGGCGCCGCCGCTCACCCGCTCGGACTTGCCGACCACCGCGCCGTCGACCTGGACCTTGCCGGCCGCGGCCAGCTCGGCCGCCTTCGTGCGGGAGAAGCCGAACATGCGGGAGATGGCGGCGTCGACGCGCTCGCCCTCCAGACCGTCGGGCACGGGCAGGGTACGGATCTCGGGAATCGTGCTCACCCGTCGAGTATGCCGGACGGCCCGGACGCCCCCGCACGTGCCTGTGGATAACTCCCCGCCGACGCGAGTCGTCAGTCCTTGTGGACCGTGCCGTCCGGGTCCAGCCCGCGGAAGGACAGCAGCACGATCAGGATGCCGCCGCACACGATCGCCGAGTCGGCGAGGTTGAACACCGCGAAGCCCTTGGGCGCGATGAAGTCCACGACCTGGCCCTCGAAGATCCCGGGCGACCGGAAGATCCGGTCGGTCAGGTTGCCGAGGGCGCCGCCGAGCAGCAGGCCGAGGGCGACCGCCCAGGGGAAGCTGTATAGCTTGCGGGCCAGGCGGATGATCACCACGATCACCGCCGCGGCGATCAGCGTGAAGATCACCGTGAACGCGCCGCCGAAGCCGAAGGCGGCACCGGGGTTGCGGATGGCGTGCAGCTCCAGCAGGTCCCCGACGAGCCTGATCGGCTCGCGGCCCTCCAGCCTGGCGACCACGAGCGTCTTGCTGATCAGATCGAGGGCGTACGCGAACGCGGCCACCGCGAACAGCACGGCGATCCGGCGCCCGCGGCCGTTCCGCTGCGCCGGGGTCCGCTGCTCGCCGCTGTCGTCCGGGGTGTCCGGCGTACCGATGACGCGCTCCGCCTCTGCCACGTGAGTCCCTCAACCTAGGTGCCTGACTGAGGACGAGACTACGGCACGCCCGCCCGGCCCCTCACGCTCAGGAGCGACGTTCCTGCTTCTGCTTGCACTCCACGCACAGGGTGGCCCGCGGGAAGGCCTGCATCCGGGCCTTGCCGATGGGATTGCCGCAGTTCTCGCACAGGCCGTACGTGCCCGCGTCCAGCCGTTCCAGGGCGCGCTCGGTCTGGATCAGCGTCTCGCGCGCGTTGGCGGCCAGCGCCATCTCGTGCTCGCGCGTGATGTTCTTGGCACCGGTGTCGGCCTGGTCGTCGCCCGCGCCGTCACCGGAGTCCCGCATCAGCCCCACGAGGGACGCCTCTGCGGAGCTGATCTCGGTGCTCAGCCGCTCCACCTCGGACAGCAGCTCGGCACGGGCCTCCGCGACCTCTTCCGGGGTCCAGGGGTCCTCTCCGGGACGCACCGCCAGCTCGCCGGGGTCCGCCGCGGCGATCCGTGCCTTGGGAACGGCGGTCTGTGCGGCCGTGGCCGTGCCAGGAGTCTTCTTCGCAACCACTGTCGTGGCTCCCGTCTGCTTCGCGGCCCGCGCCGCGCCCGCTTTCTTGGCCGTGCTCTTGCCGGCCGCCTCCGCAGAGGCGTCCGCGGCGGCCGTCTTCCCGGCGCCGGCCTTCTTCGCCGCCGGCTCCTTGACGGCCGCCTTCTCCACCGCCACCCCCTTCGCCACCGCCTTGTTCCCGACGGCCTTCGCGGCCGCCGTCTTCCTGGCCGCCGGCTTCTTGGCGTCCACCTGGGCCACCGGCTTCTTCGCGGCCGTCTTCCCGGCCGGCACCGTGTCCTGGACGGCCTTCTTGGCCGGGGCCTTCTTCGCGGCCGTCTTCGTCACGGCCGGCTTCTTCGCAGCCGTTCCCGTCGCGGCCGTCTTCTTGGTGGCCGTCTTCTTCGCAGTCGTCTTCTGGGCGGCCGCGCCTGTGGCCCGGCCGGTCGCCGGCTGCTCTACGGCGGTCTTTTTCGCCACCATGGCCGCGGCCCCTTCACATATTGTGATCTTGCTCGCGAATCGTGCTGGGACGATAAATCGACTTGAGTCCCGCGGCAACGGGGCACACCGCCCGATTCGCCCGCCCGCACCCCCCGAGCAGCGGGCCTGCATCGGTTGTGCCCAGCTCCCCGCCGGGTAATCCGCCCCGGCGAGCCCTGCCGGACACGCGCGCATGTCCCCTCGCCATTCGGGTCATCCCACCCTGCCACCAGCCGCACGGCCCCGCCCCACGGAAATCGGGTGCGGGGAAAACCGGTCGGCCACTGTCCGCGCGGCGCCGTACACTGGGCGGAGCGAGAAGCGTGGATGGGGACGAGTAGCGGCGTACGCAGCCCAGAGCGACCCGGGGACGGTGTGAGCCCGGGGGCGAGCGCGACGTGAAGATCACCCCGGAGCCGCCGGAAGAAAGCCGCAGCCACCAGGCCAGGGCGAGTAGAACCGGCTTCGCGACCCCAATGAGGGGGCTCACCGGAGCACAGGGCGCACCGGAGGGCCAAGGAGGGTGGTACCGCGGGAGCGCGCCGCACACGGCGTAGACAGGATCGAAGGCTCTCGTCCCTCCGACGGAAGACAGCAAGTCCGTTGGAGGATGCTCGCAGATGACAGCGCCGACGTACCGCCAGGTGCCCGCACAGGTCGACCTGCCCGCTCTTGAGCACGCCGTGCTCGACTTCTGGCGCGAGCAGAAGATCTTCGCCAAGAGCCTGGAGCAGTCCGAGGGCCGCCCGGAGTGGGTGTTCTACGAGGGCCCGCCCACCGCGAACGGCATGCCCGGCGCCCACCACATCGAGGCGCGTGTCTTCAAGGACGTCTTCCCCCGCTTCCGTACCATGCGCGGCTACCACGTGGCCCGCAAGGCCGGTTGGGACTGCCACGGCCTGCCCGTGGAGCTGACCGTCGAGAAGGAGCTGGGCTTCTCCGGCAAGCAGGACATCGAGGCGTACGGCATCGCCGCCTTCAACGCCAAGTGCCGCGAGTCCGTGCTCCGCCACACCGACGCGTTCGAAGAGCTGACGACCCGCATGGGCTACTGGGTCGACCTCAACGACGCGTACGTCACGATGGACCCCGAGTACATCGAGTCGGTCTGGTGGTCGCTGAAGGAGATCTTCGACAAGGGCCTGCTGGTCCAGGACCACCGCGTCGCCCCCTGGTGCCCGCGCTGCGGCACCGGCCTGTCCGACCACGAGCTGGCGCAGGGCTACGAGACGGTCGTCGACCCGTCCGTCTACGTCCGTTTCCCGCTCACCTCCGGTCCGCTCGCCGGCGAGGCCGCGCTCCTGGTGTGGACGACGACCCCCTGGACCCTGGTGTCCAACACGGCGGTCGCCGCGCACCCGGAGGTCACCTACGTCGTCGCGACCAACGGCGAGGAGAAGCTCGTCGTCGCCGAGCAGCTCGTCGCCAAGGCGCTCGGCGAGGGCTGGGAGAGCACGGGCCAGACCTTCACCGGCGCCGAGATGGAGCGCTGGACGTATCAACGTCCGTTCGAGCTCGTGGAGTTCCCGGAGCCGGCCCACTTCGTGGTCAACGCCGACTACGTCACCACCGAGGACGGTACGGGTCTGGTCCACCAGTCCCCCGCCTTCGGTGAGGACGACCTCAAGGTCTGCCGCGCCTACGGTCTGCCCGTCGTGAACCCGGTCCGCCCGGACGGCACCTTCGAGGAGGACGTGCCGCTGGTCGGCGGTGTCTTCTTCAAGAAGGCCGACGAAAAGCTCACCGAGGACCTCCAGCAGCGCGGCCTGCTCTTCCGGCACGTCGCGTACGAGCACAGCTACCCGCACTGCTGGCGCTGCCACACCGCGCTCCTGTACTACGCGCAGCCCTCCTGGTACATCCGCACGACGGCGATCAAGGACCGCCTCATCCAGGAGAACGAGAAGACCAACTGGTTCCCGGACACGGTCAAGCATGGCCGGTACGGCGACTGGCTGAACAACAACATCGACTGGGCGCTGTCCCGCAACCGCTACTGGGGCACCCCGCTGCCGGTCTGGCGCTGCGAGGACGGCCACCTCACCTGCGTCGGCTCGCGCGCGGAGCTGACCGAGCTGTCCGGCACCGACCAGTCGAACCTGGACCCGCACCGGCCGTACATCGACGAGGTCACCTTCGCCTGCCCGCACGAGGGCTGCGGAAAGACGGCCACGCGCGTGCCGGAGGTCATCGACGCCTGGTACGACTCGGGTTCGATGCCGTTCGCGCAGTGGGGCTACCCGTACAAGAACAAGGAGCTGTTCGAGAGCCGGTACCCGGCGCAGTTCATCTCCGAGGCGATCGACCAGACCCGTGGCTGGTTCTACACGCTGATGGCCGTCGGCACGCTCGTCTTCGACAAGTCGTCGTACGAAAACGTCGTCTGCCTGGGCCACATCCTGGCCGAGGACGGCCGCAAGATGTCCAAGCACCTGGGCAACATCCTGCAGCCGATCCCGCTGATGGACGCCAACGGCGCGGACGCGGTGCGCTGGTTCATGGCGGCCGGCGGCTCCCCGTGGGCGGCGCGCCGGGTCGGTCACGGCACCATCCAGGAGGTCGTCCGCAAGACCCTGCTGACGTACTGGAACACGGTCGCCTTCCAGGCGCTGTACGCCCGTACGTCGCAGTGGGCACCGAGCGCGGCGGACCCGGCCCCGGCCGAGCGCCCGCTGATCGACCGCTGGCTGCTGTCCGAGCTGCACGCCCTCACCGACCAGGTGACCCAGGCGATGGAGGCGTACGACACCCAGCGCGCCGGCAAGCTGCTGTCCGCGTTCGTCGACGACCTGTCCAACTGGTACGTGCGCCGCTCGCGCCGCCGGTTCTGGCAGGGCGACAAGGCAGCGCTGCGCACGCTGCACGAGGTGCTGGAGACCGTCACCAAGCTGATGGCGCCGATCACCCCGTTCATCACCGAGCGGGTGTGGCAGGACCTGATCGTGCCGGTGACCCCGGGCGCCCCGGAGTCCGTGCACCTGGCGGCCTGGCCGCAGGCGGACCTGTCCGCGATCGACCCGGAGCTGTCGAAGCAGATGGTCCTGGTCCGCCGGCTGGTGGAGCTGGGCCGTGCCACGCGCGCGGAGTCGGGCGTCAAGACGCGTCAGCCGCTGTCCCGCGCGCTGATCGCGGCGACCGGCTTCGAGGCGCTGGACCCGGAACTGCACACCCAGATCACGGAGGAGCTGAACGTCACCTCGCTGGCCTCGCTCTCCGATGTGGGCGGCTCACTGGTGGACACCACCGCGAAGGCCAACTTCCGGGCGCTGGGCAAGCGGTTCGGCAAGCGGGTGCAGGACGTGGCCAAGGCGATCGCGAACGCCGACGCCGCCGCGCTGTCGCTGGCGCTGCGTGCGGGGACGGCCTCGGTGGACGTCGACGGCGAGACGGTCACGCTGGCCCCGGACGAGGTGATCATCACCGAGACCCCGCGCGAGGGCTGGTCGGTGGCGTCCGACTCCGGTGCCACGGTGGCGCTGGACCTGGAGATCACCGAGGAGCTGCGGCAGGCCGGCCTGGCCCGCGACGCGATCCGGCTGATCCAGGAGGCCCGCAAGAACAGTGGGCTGGATGTGGCCGACCGGATCGCTCTGCGGTGGGTGTCGACGGATGCCGCGGTGATCGCGGCCCTGACCGAGCACTCCGGACTGATCGCGGAAGAGGTCCTGGCGACCGGCTTCGGCCAGGGTGAGGCGGACGAGACGTACGGCGAGCCGTTCACGGACGAGGGTCTGTCCCTGACGTTCCGGCTGCGCAAGGCGTAAGCGAAAGCCCGTTGAGAAGGGCCCGGTCTCCGGCTTGGAGGCCGGGCCCTTCCGACAAGTGCACTCGTGTCTCAACCCGCGTAAAAAGGGCGGGGCCCCGGACCGAAGTCCAGGGCCCCGCCCTTTGAACGCTGCCGACGCCTACGGCGTACTACTCACCGTGCCCGGTGCTCAGTTGTCGTCCTCGTCGATCAGGAACCCACGCATCGGCGAGGGTGCCTGGCCCATCGGGGACGGGCCCTGCGGGCGGACCGGAGCCATGGGCTGGGTCATGGCCGGGGTCATCTGCTGCTGGCCGCCGTAGGACGGGGCGGACGGAGCGGGGGCGCCGCCCATCGTCTGGTTGCCGCCGTAGGACGGGGCGCTCGCGCCGGCCGGGGCCATGGAGGGCGCCGGGGACGGCGGCAGCGACGGGGCGGACGGGGTCCGCGGCGGAGCCAGGGAGTCGTCGGCCTGGGTCTCCAGCTGGCGCAGCTGGGACTCGAGGTACGACTTCAGGCGCGTGCGGTACTCGCGCTCGAAGCCGCGCAGGTCCTCGACCTTGCGCTCCAGCGTGGCGCGGGCGGACTCCAGGGAGCCCATCGCGACGCGGTGCTTCTCCTGCGCGTCCCGCTCCAGGGCGTCGGCCTTGGCACGGGCGTCACGCTCCAGACCCTCGGCGCGGCTGCGGGCCTCACCGACGATCTTGTTGGCCTCGGAACGGGCCTCGGCGATCGCCTGGTCGGCGGTCTGCTGGGCCAGCGAGAGGACACGGGCGGCGCTGTCGCCACCAGGGCCCTGACCGGGGCCGCCCATCGGACCGCCCATGGGGCCACCCATCGGACCGCCCATCTGCTGCTGCATGGGCGGCTGACCACCCATCTGGCCCTGACCCATGGGGCCCTGACCCATCTGGCCCTGACCCATGGGGCCCTGACCCATCTGGCCCTGACCCATGGGGCCTTGACCCATCGGACCCTGGCCCATCGGGCCGGGACCCTGCGGGCCGCCCTGGCCACCGGGGCCGGCGGGCAGCTGCGGGGCACCGCTCGGCAGCTGGGGCGGGCCACCCATGGGGCCGCCCATCTGCTGCTGCGGCGGGCCCGATATGCCGGCGGGCACCGGCGCGCCAGGTCCTCGCATCCCCTGCTGAGGCATGCCCTGCTGCTGCGGATGCTGCTGCTGGTCCTGCTCCGGCGGACCCTTGCGCATGTTCTGCTGGTTCTGCGCGGCCGCACGGGTCGCCGCGGCCAGCTTGGCGCGCAGGTCCTCGTTCTCGCGGAGCAGACGGGTCAGTTCGGCTTCGACCTCGTCGAGGAAGGCATCGACCTCGTCCTCGTCATAGCCTTCTCGGAGGCGGACGGTCGTGAACTGCTTGTTCCGCACGTCCTCGGGGGTCAACGGCATCTCTTCACCTCAGCGTAGTCATCGGCAGTCGGCAAGACCGTATCGTCCACCCTCATTACACGAAGCTCCCCGTGATGGAGATGAGGATGTAGACGATGATCATCAGTACGAAGAAGGACAGGTCGAGCGCCACGCCCCCGAGACGCAGCGGCGGGATGAACCGCCGCAGAAGCTTCAGCGGTGGATCGGTGACAGTGTAGGTGGCCTCCAGTACGACCACCATCGCCTTGCCGGGTTGCCACGAGCGGGCGAACTGGAACACGTAGTCCATGACGAGCCGGAAGATGAGCACGGCAAGGAACAGCAATAGCGCGATGTGGACCACCTGTGCGAACACGCTCATGGCCTGCGCTTCCCTCTCCCCTGTTCCGTGCTCTTCCGAACGTCGATCCTGTTGTACGTCTCAGCTCTGGTTGAAGAACCCGCCCTCTGCGATGCGGGCCTTGTCCTCCGCCGTGACATCGACGTTAGCAGGAGACAACAGGAACACCTTCTGCGTCACCCGCTCGATGCTGCCGTGAAGACCAAACACCAAACCGGCCGCAAAGTCGACAAGTCGCTTCGCGTCTGTGTCGTCCATCTCAGTCAGATTCATGATCACCGGGGTGCCCTCACGGAAGTGTTCCCCGATGGTACGGGCCTCGTTGTAGGTCCGCGGGTGAAGCGTGGTGATCCGGTAAGGCTCTCGTTCCGACACGACCTTGGGCATGATCACCGGTGCGTTCTTCTCCAGGGACTGACGTTCTTGTGTGATGGATGCCACGGGCGCGATGCGCGCCGGACGTCCGGATTCCGCGGCGAGTGACGTCGAACGGGCCACCGGCTCGCGAGGCGCGGGCGGTTGGACGATTCGCACCTCTTCGTCCCTTTGGGACTGATGTGCACTGTGCGGCTGATGTGACGATTCATGCCGTCGGTGGTCCCGCTCGGGCTCCGGGTCCAACTCGGGCTCGAAGTCGTCGTCAGGGTCGAATCCGCGGCCGTCGTACCCATCGTCCTCCACGAGGCCGAGGTAGACCGCCATCTTGCGCATCGCGCCGGCCATGCTCTGAGTCCTCCGCTCTGTGGTGGATCGACTGACGACTGCCAAGTGCCCGCGATCCACGCGGTCGTTGTGCTCGCCTTCGCGGGCATTGACCATATTTTCTGCTGTGGTCCGACTTCCTGGCGACGTTACCCGAGCCTGGGGCGGACTCCGAGTACCGCGGTGCCGACGCGCACATGTGTCGCCCCGGCCGCCACGGCCTGTTCGAGGTCCGCACTCATCCCTGCCGACACCATGGTTGCAGCCGGATGGGCTCGGCGCAGGTCAGTCGACAAATCCATGAGCCGCCCGAACGCCGCCTGTTCGCGTCCCGCGTACTCCCCGGTGAGCGGGGCGACGGTCATCAGCCCGTCGAGCCGCAGTCCGGGCGCGTCCGCGACGAGGGCGGCCAACTCTTCGATTCCGCCCGGGCCGACGCCTCCACGCTCGCCCCGGCCGCTCACGCCCGCGTCGAGCGCGACCTGGATCAGACAGCCCACCTCGCGCCCCGCCCGCACCGCCTCCGTCGACAGAGCCGTGACGAGCCGGGAACGGTCGACCGACTGCACGACATCGGCGTAACCGACCACGGAACGCACCTTGTTGGTCTGCAACTGACCGACAAAATGCCACTTAAGAGGCAGATCCGTACACGCGGCCGCCTTCGGGGCCGCGTCCTGGTCGCGGTTCTCGGCGACATGACGCACACCGAGTTCCGACAGGATCCGCACATCGCTCGCCGGGTAGGTCTTGGTGACCACGATCAGGGTCACCTCCTCCCGCTCGCGCCCGGCCGCGACGCACGCGGCCGTGATGCGCTGCTCCACTTGCGCCAGATTTGCTGCGAGTTCGGTCTTACGGTCCGTCATGCCCCATCAGTCCAGCCAGACATAGCCCGCGAGCCGCCCGGTGGTGCGGTCACGGCGGTACGAGAAGTGGTCCCCCGACTCCAGCGTGCACACCGGCGACTGCGCCCGGTCGCGCACTCCGAGCCGGTCGAGCTGCGCATGCACTCCGGCGCTCACGTCGACCGCCGGCGTACCCCAGCTCGTCTCGGCGTGCGCCGCCGGCTCGACGGCGGCCACCTCGGCGCGCATCGGCTCCGGCACCTCGTAGCACCGGCCGCACACGGCCGGCCCGGTGCGGGCGACGATCCGGTCCGGCTCGGCGCCGAGTTCGACCATGGCCCGTACGGCGGCGGGGACGACCCCCTTGACCATGCCGGGGCGGCCCGCGTGCGCAGCCGCGACGACCCCGGCGGCGGGGTCGGCCAGCAGGACCGGTACGCAGTCGGCGGTGAGGACCGCGAGGGCGACACCGCGCGTGCCCGTCACGATGCCGTCGCACTGCGGGGGCCGCTCGACGTTCCACGGTCCGTCGACCCCGACCACGTCGTTGCCGTGCACCTGGTTCATCCAGACCACCAGGCCGGGGTCCAGACCGAGCGACTTGGCCACCAGCTCGCGGTTGGCCCGTACGGTCTCCGGCTCGTCACCGACCGCGCCGCCGAGGTTGAGCTCCTCATACGGAGCGGCGCTCACCCCGCCCCACCGGTCGGTGAAGGCGAAGTGCGCGCCGCTCACGCTCTCGCGCTGTCCTATCACTTCAGGAAGTCCGGGACGTCCAGCTCCTCGGCGGCGCTGTCCGCGTAGGTCCGCGCCGCCGGCAGCGGCGGGACGGCCGGGATGTCGGCCACCGGCTCGGGCGCCGGCTCCGGCTCCTCCTTCGGCGTCACGCTGCCGAGCGAGCCGAAGGTCGGCCGGCTGGGCTCGGACTGCCGTACCGGAGCGGGCTCCTCGCGGCGGGTCGACGTCGAGGACGAGGCCGAGCCGAGGACGTTGTCCCGGCGGGCCGGCGGCTGGCCGCCGTCGAAGCCGGCCGCGATCACGGTGACCCGGACCTCGTCGCCGAGTGCGTCGTCGATGACCGCGCCGAAGATGATGTTGGCCTCGGGGTGGGCGGCCTCGCTGACCAGCTGGGCGGCCTCGTTGATCTCGAACAGGCCGAGGTCGGAGCCGCCGGAGATGGAGAGCAGCACGCCCCGGGCGCCGTCGATGGACGCCTCCAGCAGCGGCGAGGAGATCGCCATCTCGGCCGCGGCCACCGCGCGGTCGTCGCCGCGGGCCGAGCCGATGCCCATGAGGGCCGAACCGGCCTCGGACATGACCGACTTCACGTCGGCGAAGTCCAGGTTGATCAGACCGGGGGTGGTGATGAGGTCGGTGATGCCCTGGACACCGGAGAGCAGGACCTGGTCGGCGGACTTGAAGGCGTCCAGGACCGAGACCTGGCGGTCCGAGATGGACAGCAGCCGGTCGTTGGGGATGACGATGAGGGTGTCGACCTCTTCGCGCAGCTCGGCGATGCCGTCCTCGGCCTGGTTCGCGCGGCGCCGTCCCTCGAAGGTGAACGGGCGCGTGACCACGCCGATGGTGAGGGCGCCGAGCGAGCGCGCGATGTTGGCCACGACGGGCGCGCCGCCGGTGCCGGTGCCGCCGCCTTCACCGGCCGTCACGAAGACCATGTCGGCCCCCTTGAGGACCTCCTCGATCTCCTCGCGGTGGTCCTCGGCGGCCTTGCGGCCGACCGCCGGGTTGGCGCCGGCGCCGAGTCCGCGGGTGAGTTCGCGGCCGACGTCGAGCTTGACGTCGGCGTCGCTCATCAACAGCGCCTGCGCGTCGGTGTTGATGGCGATGAACTCGACGCCCTTGAGACCGACCTCGATCATCCGGTTGATGGCATTGACACCACCGCCGCCGACACCGATGACCTTGATGACTGCGAGGTAGTTCTGCGGTGCTGCCACGTCGAAGGCCTCTCGCCTCGAATTACGTTGACGTCGCCGTGCGGTGCCCCGCGACGGGACGACAGATGCCGAATGGGTCGGTCCGTAGCGCCGACCCGAACCCTAACCCTGAAGTTTAGGGTTACCAGTGTGTCTGTTCCCTGAAGTCTTCTGAACAGGACACTAAGTCGACAAGTGGCGCCCGTTCAACGAACACGCCGAACCTCCCGTTTTTCTTTTCACCCTATGTGATCAGCCGTAGCAGTGCCCAACCAGGGTGCTGGCCTGCGCTGATGTGCGTCAACTCCCCGATGACGCAGGGGCGGTGGGAACACTGACGTCGAAGTGCCGCGCGCCGGGAGCTGCTTTCATGAGAGCTGTGAGGGTCCGCGCCTTGACGCGGCCGCTCTCGCCGCTCCCCCACGCCACCGTGCGGCCGCCGCCCAACTCCAGCGAGATGTCGTCGTATGAACGGACTTGGACGGTCCGGGTGTCCCGGGCGACGGCGGCGGGCAGATCGCCGGCGACGCCGACCGCCTCGCGCACCAGCCGGTCGGTGCCGAAGCGCCGGAGGCTCGCGGCTGCGGAACCCGTGCGGGATACGGACAATTCCAGCACCGGAACGCCTTTCGGCGCCTGCGAAACCGTGGCGAAACGGACACCTTCGCTATCGACTTCGATGAAGTTCCTGCCGTTTCGGACCAGCAGAACCGGAGTGCGCTCGGTCACTTTCAGGCCGATTCCATGGGGCCAGGAACGCACCACGTCAACCGTGTCAATTCGGGGCAATTTCCGGCGGAGTCGGGCTTCGATGCCGTCGGTGTCGACGGAAATCATCGGCGCCCCCACCGGTACGGCCGCCGCGTCGCGCACCTCGGCGGGGGTCAGCACCTGCGTGCCCGACACCGAGACATGCTCGACGCGCAGCCAGGTGGAGCCGTACAACGCCCAGACGGAACCGGCCCCGAGGAGCGCCAGAAGGACCGCCAGAATGACGATCGTACGAAGGCGTGGTCTTCTGAACCGCCGGGCGGGCGGCGGGCCGGACGACTCCTGCTGGCGTTTCCCGCGCTCGGCGGTCGTCGGTCCGGCCACGCTCACTGCCCTTTCGTCATACGGTCCTAACGGCGCGAGGCGATCGCCTCGTACACCATGCCGACGAGCAGCTCGTCGGCATCCCGGCGGCCGAACTCGCTTGCCGCGCGGGACATCTCGTACAGCCGGTGCGGATCGGCGAGCACGGGCAGGACGTTCTGCTGTACCCACTCGGGTGTCAGCTCCGCGTCGTCGACGAGGAGTCCGCCGCCGGCCTTGACCACCGGCTGGGCGTTGAGCCGCTGTTCGCCGTTACCGATGGGCAGCGGGACGTAGGCGGCCGGGAGTCCGACGGCGGAGAGTTCGGCGACGGTCATCGCGCCCGCGCGGCAGAGCATCATGTCGGCCGCGGCGTACGCGAGGTCCATCCGGTCCAGGTAACTTACCGGGATGTAGGGGGGCATTCCCGGCATCTGGTGCACCCGCGGCAGTTCGTTCTTCGGACCGACCGCGTGCAGGATCTGGATGCCGGCCTGCTGGAGCCAGGGCGCGACCTGCTGGACGACCTCGTTGAGGCGCCGGGCGCCCTGCGAGCCGCCGGTGACGAGGAGTGTCGGCAGGTTCGGGTCGAGCCCGAACATCGCGCGGGCCTCGGGGCGCGCGGCGGCCCGGTCCAGGGTGGCGATGGAGCGGCGCAGCGGGATGCCGATGTAACGCGCGTCACGCAGCTTGCTGTCCGGGGTGGAGACGGCGACCCGGGCCGCGTACCGCGAGCCGATCTTGTTGGCCAGGCCCGGGCGGGCGTTGGCCTCGTGGATCACGATGGGCACGCCGAGCCGCTTGGCGGCCAGGTAGCCGGGCAGCGCGACATAACCGCCGAAGCCGACCACGACGTCCGCCTTGGTGCGCTCCAGGATCTGCTCGGCGGCCTTGATCGTGCCGCGCAGCCGGCCCGGGACGGTGATCAGCTCGGGTGTGGGCTTGCGGGGCAGCGGCACGGCCGGGATCAGCGCCAGCTCGTAGCCGCGCTCCGGGACGAGCCGGGTCTCCAGGCCGCGCTCCGTGCCCAGGGCCGTGATCCCCACGGTCGGGTCCTGCCTGCGCAGGGCGTCCGCGAGGGCGAGCGCGGGCTCGATGTGGCCGGCGGTCCCCCCACCGGCGAGTACGACATGCACCGAAATTCACCGCTCTCCGGACGGACGCGCCACCGAGGCACGCCGTCGCATCGTGTTCCATCTCCGGGGACTCCGACCGGACCCGGAGCCCCCGGCTCCCCGCTTTCTACCAAAGCGAGGTTGCCGCATCGCAAGCGCCGCCCGCGCAGCGGGCTCGTCGCGCGCGAAGGCGATCAGCAGCCCGATGGCGAACATGGTCGGCAGCAGAGCGGATCCTCCGTAGGAGAACAGCGGAAGGGGGACCCCGGCGATCGGCAGCAGACCGAGCACCGCACCCATGTTGATCACCGCCTGGGCGGTGATCCAGGTGGTCACGCCTCCCGCGGCGTACCTCACGAAGGGGTCCTCCGTGCGTCCGGCCACGCGGATACCCGCATAGCCTAGAGCCGCGAACAGGGCGAGCACCGACAGTGTCCCCGCGAGGCCCAGTTCCTCACCGGTGACCGCGAAGATGAAGTCGGTGTGGGCTTCCGGAAGTTGTCCCCATTTTTCCACACTCGCGCCGAGTCCGGAACCGAAGAGTCCGCCGGAGGCGAGCGCGTAGATGCCGTGCGCGCCCTGCCAGCACATGTCACCCGGACCGGGGTCGGTGGCCGCGATGCAGTTGAGGCGGGCGAGGCGGTGCGGGCTGGTCTCGATGGCGATGGCGGCGAGTACGACGGCGACGCCGAGCACCCCGGAGAACAGCCGCGTCGGCGCCCCCGCGAGCCACAGCAGCCCGAACAGGATCGCCGTCAGG
Organism: Streptomyces sp. NPDC020192; assembly: GCF_044388685.1. Taxonomy (NCBI): domain Bacteria; kingdom Bacillati; phylum Actinomycetota; class Actinomycetes; order Kitasatosporales; family Streptomycetaceae; genus Streptomyces; species Streptomyces sp. NPDC020192. The sequence goes on from NZ_JBIRXG010000001.1 coordinate 365,867, forward strand.
ATGATCGTCGTACCCATGTCGCCGCCGAGCATGATCAGCCCGAGCAGCAGGAAGGCGACCGGCACCAGCGGCACCAGCATGTGCTTCCACTGGGTCAGCAGCTTCTTCTCCTGCTTGCGGGCGATCAGGTCCGCGCCCCACAGCACCAGGGCGAGCTTGCCGAACTCGCTGGGCTGGATCTGGAAGGAGCCGCCGAGGGAGATCCAGTTCTGGTTGCCGTTGACCGCGTGCCCTATCCCGGGGATCTGCACCAGGACCATCAGGAAGACGGCACCGGCGAGGATCGGATAGGCCAGCGCCCGGTGCAGCTTCACCGGCATGCGGGAGGCCGCGAGCAGCAGGACACCGCCGATGAACGCGGCGAGGAACTGCTTGCGGAAGAAGTACGACCCCGGCAGCGACAGCTGCAGCGCGGTGATCTGGGAGGCCGAGTAGACCATCACCAGGCCCAGCACGATGATGAGCAGGCTCCCGCCGGCGATCAGGTAGTAGGCGGTCAGCGGCCGGTCCCACGCCTTGCGCGCGCGCGTGGAGAACCGTTGGAAGGGGTTCTCGCGCGGCCCCCGGGAGGCCGCGGGCCTTCTCGCGGCGCGCTGAACCGGTGGACGGCCCGTACGGCTACTGGACATCACCAGCTCCTCGCACCCGCCGACCAAACCCGAGCCACATTCGCCTCACGTGTCCCTCCAAGGGTCCCGAAGCACCCCAGGTGGCCGAGACCCGCCGTCAGGCGCCCGCTCCGAGTTCGCGGACCGCCGCCGCGAACGCGTCACCGCGCTGGTTGTAGTTGGTGAACATGTCCATGGAGGCGCAGGCCGGGGCCAGCAGCACCGTGTCGCCGGGCTGAGCGAGCCGCTTCGCTTCCGTCACCGCCTGGAGCATCGCCCCAGTGTCGGTCCGCTCGAGGTCGACGACGGGTACTTCCGGGGCGTGTCGCGCGAGGGCGTCGCGGATCAGCTCGCGGTCGGCGCCGATCAGGACGGCACCGCGAAGTCGCTTTGCCGACTTGGTGACCAGCTCGTCGAAGGTCGCGCCCTTCGCCAGACCGCCCGCAATCCATACGATCGGCTCATATGCCGCCAACGAGGCTTCCGCGGCATGGGTGTTGGTCGCCTTGGAGTCGTCCACGTACCCGACCCCGTCGAGGTCGGCGACGTGCTCGATGCGGTGGGCGTCGGGACGGAAGGCGCGTAGTCCGTCGCGTACGGCACCGGCGGGCACCCCGAAGGCGCGCGCGAGGGCCGCCGCGGCAAGGGCGTTGGCGATGTTGTGCGGGGCCGGCGGGTTGACGTCGGAGACCTCGGCCAGCTCCTGCGCGTTCTTCTGCCGGTTCTCGACGAAGGCGCGGTCGACCAGGATGCCGTCCACGACGCCGAGTTGGGAGGGCGCGGGGGCGCCGAGGGTGAACCCGACGGCCCGGCAGCCCTCCTCGACGTCGGCCTCGCGGACCAGGTCCTCGGTGGCCTTGTCCTCGACGTTGTAGACGCAGGCGACCCGATTGCCCTCGTAGATACGGCCCTTGTCGCGCGCGTAGGCCTCCATGGAGCCGTGCCAGTCGAGGTGGTCGGGCGCGAGGTTCAGCACGGCGGCGGAGTGGGCGCGCAGGGAGGGCGCCCAGTGCAGCTGGTAGCTGGAGAGCTCGACCGCGAGGACGTCGTACTCCTCGTCGCCGAGGACGACGTCCAGCAGGGAGACGCCGATGTTGCCGACGGCGGCCGTGCGCAGGCCCGCCGCCGTGAGGATGGAGGCGAGCATGCGGACGGTGGTCGTCTTGCCGTTGGTGCCCGTGACGGCCAGCCAGGGAGCCGCGTCGGGGCCGCGCAGGCGCCAGGCCAGCTCGACGTCGCCCCAGACGGGCACGCCCGCTTCGGCCGCCGCTGTGAAGAGGGGCTTGTCCGGCTTCCAGCCGGGCGCGGTGACGATCAGCTCGGTGCCCTCCGGCAGGGTCGCCCCGTCGCCGAGGCGCACGCTGATGCCCAGCGCCTCCAGCTCCGCGGCCTGCTCACGCGCGCGTGCGTCGTCGCCGTCGTTGACGACCGTGACGATCGCCCCGCGCGCGTGCAGCACCTTGGCCGCCGGGATGCCGGAGACACCGAGCCCGGCGACGGTGACGTGCTTGCCCTGGAAGTCGAAGAGCTCCGAGGTGGAGGTCACTTTTGCGCTGCCCATCCTGCATAGAAGAGGCCCAGTCCGACAATCACACAGATGCCCTGAATGATCCAGAATCGGACCACCACCAGGACTTCGGACCAGCCCTTGAGTTCGAAGTGGTGCTGAAGTGGCGCCATCCGGAAGACGCGCCTGCCGGTGAGCCGGAACGAGCCGACCTGGATGACGACCGACATGGTGATGAGGACGAACAGGCCGCCCATGATGGCCACCAGCAGCTCCGTGCGGGAGAGGATGGCCAGACCGGTCAGGACACCGCCGAGGGCGAGCGAGCCGGTGTCGCCCATGAAGATCTTCGCCGGTGACGTGTTCCACCACAGGAAGCCCAGGCAGGCGCCCATCAGCGCGGAGGCGACCACCGCGAGGTCGAGCGGGTCGCGCACCTCGTAACAGGCGGCCGAGTTGGTCAGGGTCTCCGCGTTGGCGCAGGACTCCTGGAACTGCCAGACCCCGATGAAGGTGTAGGCGCCGAAGACGAGCACGGAGGCGCCGGTGGCCAGACCGTCCAGACCGTCGGTCAGGTTCACGCCGTTCGACATCGCGAGGATCATGAACAGCGCCCAGACGACGAACAGCACCGGACCGATGGTCCAGCCGAAGTCCGTGATGAACGACAGCTTGGTGGAGGCCGGGGTGTTGCCGCGCGCGTCGGCGAACTGCAGCGAGAGCACCGCGAAGGAGATGCCGACGATCAGCTGGCCGGCCATCTTCGCCTTGGCCCGCAGGCCCAGCGAACGCCGCTTGACGATCTTGATGTAGTCGTCGAGGAAGCCGACCAGGCCCATGCCGAACATCAGGCCGAGCACCAGCAGGCCGGAGTAGGTGGGCGGGTAACCGGTGATGAGCTTGCTCAGGAAGTACGCGGCGATCGTCGCCAGGATGAACGCGATACCGCCCATGGTCGGCGTACCGCGCTTGCTGGCGTGCTCGCGCGGGCCGTCGTCACGGATGTACTGGCCGTACCCCTTGCGCGCGAGGAGCTTGATCAGCAGCGGAGTGCCGATCAGCGTCAGGAACAGGCCAATGACTCCTGAGAACAGGATCTGCTTCATCATCGGGCGGCAACCTCACCCTCGGCACCGGCCTCGAGCAGCGCCTGGGCAACGCTCTCGAGCCCCACCGAACGGGACGCCTTCACGAGCACGACGTCCCCCGGGCGCAACTCGCTGCGCAACAGGTCGATCGCCGCCTGTGCGTCGGACACGTGCACCGACTCCTCACCCCACGAACCCTCGTTATATGCGCCCAGTTGCAGCCAGGAGGCCTCAATCCCCCCGACGGCGACGAGCTTGCTGACGTTGAGCCGGACGGCGAGCCGTCCGACGGCGTCGTGCTCGGCGAGCGCCTCGTCCCCCAGCTCGGCCATCTTGCCGAGCACCGCCCATGTGCGCCGCTCCCTGCCCATGGCCGCGAGCGCCCGAAGGGCGGCCCGCATGGACTCGGGGTTGGCGTTGTAGGCGTCGTTGACGATGGTCACGCCGTCCGGGCGCTCGGTGACCTCCATGCGCCAGCGGGAGAGGGAGCCCGCCTCGGAGAGCGCGGTGGCGATCTCTTCCGCGGACATGCCCAGCTCATGGGCGACGGCGGCCGCGGCGAGCGCGTTCGACACGTGGTGCTCACCGTACAGGCGCATGGTCACATCGCTTGCACCGGAGGGTGTGTGAAGCCTGAATGCGGGCTGTCCGCTGTCCGTGAGTCGTACGTTCTCGGCGCGTACGTCCGCTTCGGCCGACTCTCCGAAAAGGACCACCTTCGCCTTGGTACGGGCGGCCATGGCACGGACCAGCGGGTCGTCGGCGTTGAGGATCGCGGCGCCGTCCTCGGGCAGCACCTCGACGAGCTCCCCCTTCGCCTCCGCGATCTGCTCGCGGCCGCCGAACTCGCCGATGTGGGCGGTGCCGACGTTGAGGACGAGGCCGATCTTCGGGGGCGTGAGGTCGGTGAGGTAGCGGATGTGCCCGAGGCCGCGGGCGCCCATCTCCAGCACGAGGAACCTGGTCTCCTCGGTGGCCGACAGGGCGGTCAGCGGCAGCCCGATCTCGTTGTTGAGCGAGCCGGGCGTGAACACGGTGGGCGCCTTGCGCTGGAGGACCTGTGCGATGAGGTCCTTGGTGCTGGTCTTGCCCGCCGAGCCGGTCAGGGCGACGAGGGTCGCGCCGAGCCGTCGTACGACGTGCCGGGCGAGGGCGCCGAGGGCGGTCTGGACGTCCTCGACCACGATCGCGGGCACGCCGACCGGGCGCGACGCCAGTACGGCGACCGCACCCGCCTCGACGACCCGCGGTGCGAAGTCGTGGCCGTCCACGCGCTCGCCGACGAAGGCGGCGAACAGGCTGCCGGGCACCACCTCGCGGGAGTCGCGGACCACCGGTCCCGTGACCTGGACGGACGGATCCGGTATGTCGTGCGTCTGCCCGCCGACGACTGCTGCGATCTCGGCGAGGGAGAGGGCGATCACAAGTTCATCCCTGGGTCTTCTGGATAGCTTCGCGAAGCACCTGGCGGTCGTCGAAGGGACGGACCACGCCGGCGATGTCCTGGCCCTGCTCGTGGCCCTTGCCCGCGACCAGCACGGTGTCGCCGGGCGCGGCCCGGCCGACGGCGGCGGCGATCGCGGCGGCGCGGTCCTCGAAGAGAAGCACCTCGCCGCGCTCGTGCGCGGGCACGGAGGCCGCGCCCTGGAGCATGGTCGCGAGGATCGCGAGCGGGTCCTCGGAGCGGGGGTTGTCGGAGGTCAGTACGGCCGTGTCGGCATACCGGGCCGCGGCGGCGCCCATCGGGACACGCTTGGTCCGGTCCCGGTCGCCGCCGCAGCCGAGGACGATGTGCAGGTGGCCCTTGGTGACCTTGCGCAGCGCCTTGAGCACGGACTCGACCGCGTCGGTCTTGTGTGCGTAGTCGACGACCGCGAGGTAGGACTGCCCGGCGTCCACGCGCTCCAGGCGGCCGGGGACGCCCGGTACGGCGGCGATGCCGTCGGCCGCGGTCTGCGGGTCGAGGCCGGCCGCGGCGAGGGCGACGAGGGCGGCCAGGGTGTTCGCCACGTTGAAGGGGCCCGGCAGCGGCGACCTGGCGTGGATCCGCTCGCCGTTCGGGCCGACGGCGGTGAACGTCGAGTCCATGGGGCCGATCTGGACGTCCTCGGCGCGCCAGTCGGCGTCGGGGTGGCCCTCGGCGGAGAAGGTGACGATGGGGACCGTGGCCTCCTTGGCGAGCCGGCGGCCGTACGCGTCGTCGCTGTTGATCACACCGAGTTTGCTGCGTTTCGGCGTGAACAGCTGTGCCTTGGCCCGGAAGTAGTCCTCCATGTCGGAGTGGAACTCCATGTGTTCCGGGCTGAGGTTGGTGAACACGGCGATGTCGAAGACGCAGCCGTCGACCCGGCCGAGGACCAGGGCGTGGCTGGAGACCTCCATGGCGACCGCCTCGACGCCGCGTTCGCGCATGACGGCGAAGAGCGCCTGGAGGTCGGTGGCCTCGGGGGTGGTGCGCTCGGACTTGATGCGCTCGTCGCCGATGCGCATCTCGACCGTGCCGACCAGGCCGGTCGCCCTGGTCGTCCGGAGGCCGCCTTCGACGAGGTAGGCGGTGGTGGTCTTGCCGGAGGTGCCGGTGATGCCGATCTGCAGCAGGTCGCTGCCGGGGCGGCCGTAGATGGTGGCCGCGAGTTCACCCATCCGCGCGCGCGGGTCGTCGACGACGAGGACCGGCAGCCCGGTCGCGGCGGCGCGCTCGGCGCCCGTCGGGTCGGTGAGCACGGCGGCCGCGCCGAGGCCGGCGGCCTGGGTGACGAAGTCGGCGCCGTGCAGGCGGGCGCCCGGGAGGGCGGCGTACAGGTCGCCGGGGCGGACGGCGCGCGAGTCATGGGTGATCCCCGTGATCCCGGCGGCGGCGTCCGGAGCGGCGGCACCCAGCTGATCGGCCAGTTCCGCGAGGGGTGTGGCGGAGACCTGAACCGGTCGCGGCGGTCCCGGATATGTCACGGAAGCGCCCTTCTGGGTGGTTTGGGACTGATCAGCGTGTGGCACGGCGGTGAGCGTACCGGGCGTACCCGCTCCGGGGCGAAGCGAGGGGTTCTCGGTCCCTTGGTTCCCGGCGTCGGGAGTGATCGTTGTCACGAGTTGATTCCTGGTGTTCCGGTGCTGATCAGGGCTTGTAGTCGACGGGCAGGTTCGCGGCCGGCGCCCCGGTCGGCGGGATCTGGAGGGTCTTGAGGGCGAACTCCATCACCTGCTTGTAGATGGGGCCGCAGATCTGACCGCCGAAGTAGCTGCCGGAGGTGGCGTTCTGGATGGCGCAGTAGACGGTGATGCGGGGATTGTCCGCGGGTGCGAAGCCCGCGAACGACGACGTGTATCCGTGGTACCTGCCGGTGGCCGGATCCACGCGGTTGGCCGTGCCGGTCTTGCCGGCGACGTTGTAGCCGGAGATGCGGGCCTTGACGCCGGTGCCCTGCTCGTCGTCCACGACGGACTCCAGCATCTGGGCGAGCGTCCTGGCGGTCTTCTCGCTGACGACCCGGGTCTCCCGGGGCTTGGGTGCGGGGGTGAAGCGCCCGTCGGCGCCCTTGGTGCCGCGCACCAGGCTCGGCTCGACACGCACTCCGCCGTTGGCGATGGTCGAGTACACGGAGGCGGCCTGCATCGCGTTGATGGAGAAGCCCTGGCCGAAAGGAATCGTGTACTGCTGTGAAGTGGACCACTTCTGGTACGGCGCGAGAATGCCCGGGGTCTCGCCGGGGAAGCCGAGCCCGGTGTAGCCGCCGATGCCGAACTTGCGCAGGTACGAGTAGAGGACCTTGTTGGCCTCCTCCTGCGTCTTGCCGAGCTGGCCGGTGGCGAGGATGGTGCCGATGTTGCTGGACTTGGCGAGGACGCCGTTGAGCGTGAGGTTCCAGGTGGCGTGGTCGACGTCGTCGGAGAAGAGCCGGTCGCCGCGGTGCAGCCGGTTGGGTACGACGACGTGGGTGAGCGGGGTCGCCGCGTTCTCCTCCAGCACGGCCGCCATGGACATCACCTTGGCGGTGGAGCCGGGTTCGTAGGCGTCCTGGACGGCCGGATTGCCCAGGGCGGCGGAGTCGGCCTTGGACAGGTCGTTGGGGTCGAAGCCGGGCGAGTTGGCCATGGCCAGGATCTGCCCGGTCCGGGTGTCCTGGACGACGACGTAACCGCGGTCGGCCCTGGACTTCTTCACCTGCTCGGTGATGGCGTTCTGCGCGGCCCACTGGATGTCGCGGTCGATGGTCAGCTCGACGTCGGCACCGGGAACGGCGGGCGTCTCGGCGGACCCGGCCGTGGGCACCTCGCGCCCACCGGACTGGGCGTACCGGATCTTGCCGTCCTTGCCCGTCAGCTGCTTGTTCAGCTCCTGCTCGATGCCGCCGCCCCCGTTGCCCGAGGCGTTGACCCAGCCCAGTATCCCGGAGGCGAGGTCGCCGTTGGGGTACACGCGCTGGCTGCTGGGGTCGGCGAAGACACCGGCGAGCACGTTGACGGTGTTCCTGTCCGTCCCCGCCTTCTTGGTGAGCGCGCTCTTGAGGTCCCTGATCTGCTTCCAGACCTGCGGGGTCTGCCGGACGGCGAGCCGGGTGTAGCGGGACTTCCTGTTCGCGGGCCGCAGCTTCTTCACGAGCGTGGCCTGGTCCTGCCCGAGGATGGGCGCGAGCAGCGCGGCCGCCTGTTCCGGCCCGTCGTCGATCTTCAGCTGCTCGGGGCCGAACATCGTGGGATCGGCCGTGATGTCGTACGCGTCCTCGCTGACGGCGAGAGCGACACCGTCGCGGTCGGTGATCCCGCCGCGCTCGGCGGCCAGGGTGTGCACGACGTACCGGTTCAGCTCGGCCCGTGCGGCATACGTGCCGGCGTCGACGGCCTGGACCTGGAGCAGCCGTACGGCGAAGGCGATCAGCACCAGGGTCAGGGCGAGGCCGACCATGCGCAGCCGGGGCCGCGGACTGCCGAGCCGGAGCGGACGCTGGAGCGGCGGCCGCGCACCACTGGGCCGGCGTACCGGCCGGGCACCGGGCGCGGCCTGCCGCCGCACGGCACTCCTGGGCCGCTGCGGCCTGGCGGGCCCGGGCACACGACGGCGCGGCGGTTCCCTGTCGGACACTTCCGTCACCTGCCGGGGGTCGGGGTGGGAGTGGGCTGGGGGGTGTGCGGCGGTGGTACGGCCGTCACCGGGACGGAGGGAGTGGGGATGGCCTGGGGCTGGGCCGAGGGTGGAGGTGGTGGGGAGGCGGGGGTCGGGGGTGTCGCGGCCGGGGGTGTGGAGTGGGCGGCGGCCGGGGTCATGACCTCGGGGGCCACCGGGTCGGTGAAGGCGGCCGACTCGGGGATGGCGGCGCTCGGGACGCCCTTGACCGTGCCGTCGGGGCCGAGGAAGGCCGGGTCGCCGCCGGGGACCATGCCGAGTTCGTGCGCGCGGCGCTGGAGGGCGTCGGGCGAGGAGTAGGCGTCGATGTCCCGCTGGAGGGCCTGTTCCTCGTCGGTGAGGCTCTTCGTCCGCTTCTGCAGGTCGGCGAGTTTGAACGAGCCTTCGCTGAGGGCGGAGTTCAGCACCAGCAGCCCGATGAGGCCGCCGCCGAGGAGCAGGACGACGAGGAGGACGAACGGGGTGCGGGCCGCCTGGGCGCGGCCGGCCGGGAAGAGCTGGACGAGCCGCGCGGCCCGCCCCCTCAGTTCGGGTTTCCTACTCACTGCTCCCCCGGTGAGTCCGGGATTCCAACCGGCATCCCGCGTGAGTCCGGAAATCCAACCGACCCGTCTCGCTCACTCGGCGTCCTCCCTGATGCGCTCGGCGCCGCGCAGCCTGGCCGGTGCGGCCCGGCGGTTCTCGGCGACCTCTTCCTCGGTGGGAAGTTCGGCACCCCGGGTGAGCAGCTTGAGCCGCGGCTGGTACCGCTCGGGCACGACCGGGAGGCCGGGCGGCGCGGTGGAGGCGGCGCCGGCCGCGAAGACGTGCTTCACCAGGCGGTCCTCCAGCGAGTGGTACGACAGGACGGCGATGCGCCCGCCGACGCCGAGGGCCTTCACCGCGGCCGGGATCGCCCGCTCCAGGACGGACAGTTCGCCGTTGACCTCGATACGCAGCGCCTGGAAGGTGCGCTTGGCCGGGTTGCCGCCGGTGCGCTTGGCGGCCTGCGGCAGGGCGTCCCGGATCAGCTCCACGAGCCGGGCGCTGTTGCTGAAGGGCTCCTTCTCGCGCTCGCGGACGATCGCGGACACGATCCGCTTGGCCTGCTTCTCCTCGCCGTACGCGCGCAGGATGCGCACGAGTTCGCCCGCCGGGTAGGTGTTGAGGACCTCGGCGGCGCTGATGCCGGTCGTCTGGTCCATGCGCATGTCCAGGGGCGCGTCCTGGGCGTAGGCGAAGCCGCGGTCGGCCTCGTCCAGCTGCATGGAGGAGACCCCGAGGTCGAACAGGACGCCCTGCACGCGCGCGATGCCGAGCCGGCGCAGCACCTCGGGCAGTTCGTCGTAGACGGCGTGCACCAGGGTGGCGCGCTCGCCGAAGGGCGCCAGCCGCTCCCCGGACAGCCGCAGCGCCTCCTTGTCCCGGTCGAGGCCGATCAGCCGGGCCTCGGGGAACCGGGCCAGCAGCGCCTCGCTGTGCCCGCCGAGGCCGAGGGTGCAGTCGACGACCACCGCTCCCGGCCGCTCCAGGGCGGGCGCCAGCAGATCCAGGCACCGCTGGAGCATCACCGGGACGTGTCGACTCTGGCTCAAGGGGGCCTCTCAGATCCCGCGGGACCATACGCACCGCCGGGTCCCCGCCTGCTCGTGAAGAGGGAGGCCCGCCGGCGCCGGAAGCGTCAGCCGACCGGGAGCGGGAGGAGGCCGAGCCGTACGTACGCGCCGCGCACGTGGGGAGACGGTCCGGGTGTTCGCCGGGGTCTCCGGGGGGTTTCACCAGCGGGGAGAGCCACGTCTCCCGCTTCGCGTCACTTTAGTCCACCCTGTCTCGCGGTCAATCAACCGGCCTGCGCGTCGCGCACCGCGTCACGGCGGAAGCGGCAATTCGAAAAGATTCACCCATTCGAGTCGGGTTTGCCGTCCGTGTGGGTTAGCTCACAACAAGCCACGATGACGTTCTTTGTCCGCTCTCACAGGAGGACGCGGCCGAACGTGACCAGTAGCGTCGTCAGTATGACGACTTCCGCAGCAGTTCCCACTGGACCCGAAGGCGCCATAACCAGCGACGGCACCGTGACGGACCGCCTGGTGGAGGCCAACCAGGCGTACGCCGCCGAGTTCGGCGACCCGGGCATGGACGCGCGTCCCGTCCTCCAGGTAGCGGTCGTGGCCTGCATGGACGCCCGCCTCGACCTGCACGCCGCGCTCGGCCTGGAGCTCGGCGACTGCCACACCATCCGCAACGCGGGCGGGGTCGTCACCGACGACGTCATCCGCTCCCTGACCATCAGCCAGCGCGCGCTCGGCACCCGCAGCATCGTCCTGATCCACCACACCGGATGCGGCATGGAGTCCATCACCGAGGACTTCCGGCACGACCTGGAGATGGAGGTCGGCCAGCGCCCCGCCTGGGCGGTGGAGGCCTTCCGGGACGTCGACCAGGACGTGCGCCAGTCCATGCAGCGCGTGCGCACCTCGCCGTTCCTGCTGCACACCGACGACGTACGCGGCTTCGTGTTCGACGTGCGCACCGGTCTGCTGCGCGAGGTCGACCCGGCCTGACCGGGACAAGTGACCCGGCCCGACCGGGCCCACCGGCCGGCCGCCCCGGAACCACGGCGCCCTCCCCCGCCGTTCCCGCATCGAAAACAGGGTCGAAAAAGCCGTAAGACCGACATCGTTCGGGCAGTTGTCCACAGGCGAGTGACACGAATCGGTAACGGCAGCAAGAATGCGGGGTGTGGCGTCACGCGGAACTTTTCCCGCGTGGTGTCCGTGTTTCGGGGTGGGCCGGTTTCGCACGCAGCGTCGGCCCGGAAAGAACGGGCCGAGGAGGGCCGGGTGACGACCTATGACGATCGAGCGAGCCTCACAGATCTGACCGCCACGGTGGAGCGGGTGCGCGGTTCGGTGGAGGGCGTGATCGAGGGGAAGCCCGAGGTCGTACGCATCGCGCTGACCGTGCTGCTCGCCGAGGGTCATCTGCTGATCGAGGACGTCCCCGGAGTGGGCAAGACGATGCTGGCCAAGGCGCTGGCACGGTCCATCGACTGCTCGGTGCGGCGCATCCAGTTCACGCCGGACCTGCTGCCCTCGGACATCACCGGCGTGTCCATCTGGGACCAGCAGCGCCGGGACTTCGAGTTCAAGCCGGGCGCCATCTTCGCGCAGATCGTGATCGGCGACGAGATCAACCGCGCCTCCCCCAAGACCCAGTCGGCGCTGCTGGAGTCCATGGAGGAGCGCCAGGTCACCATCGACGGGCAGACGTACGAACTGCCCAGCCCCTTCATGGTGGTGGCCACGCAGAACCCGGTCGAGATGGAGGGCACCTACCCGCTGCCCGAGGCCCAGCGCGACCGTTTCATGGCCCGCGTCTCCGTCGGCTACCCGAGCGTGGAGGCCGAGCTGCAGATGCTCGACATCCACGGCGGAGCGAGCCCCCTGGAGGACCTCCAGCCGGTGGCGCACGCGCACGAGATCGTGAAGCTGGTCGAGGCGGTGCGCGGGGTGCACGTCGCCGAGCCGGTCCGGCGGTACGCGGTGGAGCTGGTCGCCGCCACGCGCACGCACCCCGATCTCAGACTCGGTGCCTCCCCGCGCGCGACGCTGCATCTGCTGCGCGCGGCGAAGGCGACCGCGGCCCTGGCCGGCAGGGAGTACGCGCTGCCGGACGACGTGCAGGCACTGGCTGTGGCCGTCCTCGCCCACCGCCTGCTGCCCACCGCCCAGGCCCAGCTCAACCGCCGTACGGCCGAGCAGGTCGTGCAGGAGATCCTCCAGCACACCCCGGTGCCGGCGGCGCCCGGCCAGCAGAGCGGCTTCGGCACCCTGGGCCGGGGCGTCCCGGCGTATCCCCAGCAGCCGCCGCGGAGTCTTTGATGAGCGCCGGGGGGACGGGGCAGGCGGAGCCCGACCGCGGGGAGGCGGGCGGCGTCCGTACGGCCCTGGCGGGGCTGACGACCCGCGGCCGTTCCTTCCTGGCGGCCGGTATCGCGGCCGCGATCTGCGCGTACGTCCTCGGCCAGAGCGATCTGCTGCGCGTCGGCCTGCTGCTGGCCGCGCTGCCCCTGCTCTGCGCGACCGTGCTCTACCGCACGCGCTACCGGGTGGCGGGCACCCGCCGGCTCGCCCCCGCGCGCGTGCCGGCCGGCAGCGAGGCCCGGGTGCACCTGCGGATGGACAACGTCTCGCGGCTGCCGACCGGGCTGCTGATGCTCCAGGACCGGGTGCCCTACGTCCTCGGGCCGCGCCCCCGGTTCGTGCTGGACCGCGTGGAGCCGGGCGGCCGCCGCGAGGTCTCCTACCGGGTCCGCTCCGACCTGCGCGGCCGCTATCCGCTGGGCCCGTTGCAGCTGCGGCTCACCGACCCCTTCGGGATGTGCGAACTGACCCGCTCCTTCTCGGCGTTCGACACGCTCACGGTCATCCCGCGCGTGGAGCCGCTCCCCCCGGTCCGCTTCAGCGGCGAGGCCAAGGGGTACGGCGACGGCCGGCAGCGCTCGCTGGCCCTGGCGGGCGAGGACGACGTGATCCCGCGCGGGTACCGCCACGGCGACGACCTGCGCCGGGTGCACTGGCGCTCCACCGCGCGCTACGGCGAGCTGATGGTCCGCCGCGAGGAGCAGCCGAGGCGCTCGAGGTGCACCGTGCTGCTGGACACCCGGGGCGGTGCCTACGAGGGCGCGGGTCCCGACTCGGCCTTCGAGTGGGCCGTCTCCGGCACCGCCTCGGTGCTGGTGCACATGCTCGAACGCGGCTTCTCGGTACGGCTGTTGACCGACAGCGGCAGCGCGGTGCCCGGCGAGGGCGGTGACGGGTACGCGGGCAGCGGCCCGGAGACCGCGGACGCGGCCGGCCTGATGATGGACACCCTCGCGGTGATCGACCACTCCGACGGCTCGGGCCTGTCCCGGGCGTACGACGTGCTGCGCGGCGGCAACGAGGGGCTGCTGGTGGCCTTCCTGGGCGATCTGGACGAGGAGCAGGCCGCGACGGTCGCCAAGATGAGCCGGCGCAGCGGCGGTGCCGTCGCCTTCGTGCTCGACCCCGACACCTGGACGCGGGAGGCGACCGCGGTGCCACGGCCGGGCGACCGGCATGCGGAGCGGCTGCGTCTGCTGCGCGAGGCGGGCTGGACGGCGTTGAGCGTGCCGCGCGGCGGCTCGCTGACCGCGCTGTGGCAGGAGGCGGACCGGGAGCGTTCGGGGCTGGCCGGGGTGAGCGGGGAGGCGACGGCATGAGCGGGCGGGCACGACTGGCGCTGTGCGCCGCCGCGGCCACGCTGATGGCCTCCTGCGCGCTGCTGCCGCTGGTGGCCGAGCCGACCTGGCTGCTGCAACTGGTGCCGCTGGTGGCCGTGCAGACCGGGGTGGGCGCGGCGGCACGCCGGGTGCCGCTCGGCCGGCCGCTGACGGTGGCCGCGCAGGCGCTGGTCACCCTGATCCTGCTGACCCTGGTCTTCGCGCGGCAGCAGGCGGTCATCGGGCTGATCCCGGGCCCGGAAGCCTTCCGGCATCTGACCGACCTGCTCCAGCAGGGCTCCACCGACGTCAGCGAGTACGCGATACCGGCGCCGCTGACGGAAGGCATCAAGCTGATGCTGATCGGCGGTGTCCTGATCATCGGCCTGCTGGTGGACACGCTCGCGGTGACCTTCCGCAGCGCGGCCCCGGCCGGTCTGCCGCTGCTCGCGCTGTACTCGGTGGCGGCCGGGCTGTCCGACGGCGGGGCCGACTGGCTGTGGTTCCTGGTGGCGGCGGCCGGCTATCTGATGCTGCTGCTCGCCGAGGGCCGGGACCGGCTGGCGCAGTGGGGCCGGGTCTTCGGCGGGCCCCGCTCCCCCGGTGCCCCGGACGGCGGCGCGGTGGCCCCGGTGCGCACCGGGCGCCGGATCGGCGCGGTCGCGCTCGGGGTGGCCCTGCTGGTGCCGCTCGTCCTGCCCGCGATGAGCGGCGGCCTGCTGGACCCCGCCGGCACCGGGGTGGGCGTCGGGAACGGCAACGGGGGCACGATCTCCGCGGTCAACCCGCTGGTGTCGCTGCGCGACAGTCTGAGAACGAACAACGACCGCCAGGTGCTGTCCCTGAAGTCCAGCTCGAACGACGTCTCGGACCTGTATCTGCGGATCGTCTCCCTGGACGACTTCGACGGCACCACCTGGAAGCCGGCCCAGCGGCGCATCACCGGCGTGCCGGACACGTTCCCCACGCCCATCGGCCTGAGCCAGGACGTCAGGCGCGGCAAGGTGACGACGACGATCTCGGCGGCGGACTGGTACGCCCAGGACTGGCTGCCGATGCCGTACCCGCCGAGCGCCGTGAACATCGCCGGCCGCTGGCGCTACGAACCGGTCGGCATGACCCTCGTCGGCGAGCACGGCCAGACCACGCGCGGTGAGACCTACCAGGTGACCAGCCTGGACGTGCAGCCGACGGCCGTGCAGCTGGCCTCCGCGCCGGAGCCGCCGTCGGACCTGAAGCACACGTACACGCAGGTGCCGTCCTCGCTGCCGAAGGTCGTGGCCCAGACCGCGAAGCAGATCACCGCGGGCACCCGCAATCACTACGAGGAAGCGGTCAAACTCCAGGACTACTTCGCGGTGACGGGCGGTTTCCAGTACGACACCAACGTGGAGGTCGGCACCGGCCCCGATGCCATCGCGAACTTCTTGAAGAAGAAGCAGGGTTTCTGCGTCCACTTCTCCTTCGCCATGGCGGCGATGGCCCGCACCCTCGGCATCCCGGCCCGGGTCGCGGTGGGCTTCGCCCCGGGCACCCCGCAGGGTGACGGCACGGTCACGGTGAACCAGAAGGACGCGCACGCCTGGCCCGAGCTGTACTTCGAGGGTGTGGGCTGGACCCGCTTCGAGCCGACCCCGACCCGGGGGACCACGCCGTCGTACACGGTTTCCCACACTCCCGGCACCTCACTGCCGGACCAGGACCTGCCGTCGCACCAGTCGTCCACGGCGCCCTCGGCGGCGGCCTCCGCGAGCGAGAGCTGCTCGCCCCAGCTGATCAAGCTGCAGGGCTGCGACACCGCGTCCGCCGCGGCGGCCCCACACAGCGGCGACGGGGGCCCGGGCCCGTGGTGGGCCGTGCTGATCGGGCTGGCCGCGCTCGTGGTGCCGGCCGTTCCGCTGTCGCCGTGGCTGTGGCGGGCGCGGGTGCGGTCGGTGCGGCTGGGGGCGCACGCCCGGACCGAGGAGGGCGCGGCGGAGCACACGCTGGCCGCCTGGCAGGAGCTGACGGACAGCGCCTGGGACCACGGCATCGCGCCGGACGAGTCGCTGACCCCGCGCAGAGCGGCCGACCGGATCGTCCGGCTCGGCGAGCTGGATCCGGCGGCCGGTGCCGCGGTGCACCGGCTGGCGGACGCGGTGGAGCAGGTGCTGTACGCTCCGCGGCCGCGCCCGGCGGCGGGTGCGGCCGAGGATGTACGCCGGGCGATCGAGGGACTGCGCGGCGCGGTCGGCACGGGTGCGCGGCTGCGGGCGCTGTTCCTGCCCCGCTCGTCGGTGCGGGTGCTGTGGGCGCTGTCGGCCCGCTGGTCGGCGTTGCGGGCCAGGGCAGCGGCGGCGAGGCCCAGCCTGCGCCGGCCGTCGCAGCAGCGGGGTTGAGACAACGTGTGAGGGGCGACCACCTCGGGTGGTCGCCCCTCACACGTATGTCTGTCGATGTCGGCGGCAACCGCCGGACGGCGTCAGTGGCCCTGTTCGTCGCGGCGGCGCTGCCAGCGCTCCTCGATCCGGTCCATCATGGAGCGCTTCGGACGCGCCTGCCGGCGGACGGCGCCCGCGGGCTGCTCGCCCGGTTTCGGGGCCTTGCGCCAGCCGGTGACGGCGAGTACGGCGCAGCCCAGCATGACGAGGAAACCCACCACGCTGACCCAGATCAGCTGTGCGACCATTCCGGCCATGAGGAGCGCGATACCTACGAGGAAGCCTGCGACCGCCTGGTAGACCCGACGCCGGGTGTACGTGCGCAGCCCGCTTCCCTCAAGCGCCGACGCGAACTTGGGATCTTCGGCGTACAGCGCTCGCTCCATCTGCTCGAGCATGCGCTGCTCGTGCTCCGAGAGCGGCACGGAGTCCTCCTCATCGTGCAGTCGCCGGGGCGACCCGGGGGGTCCCTTCAGGATAGGCAGGGAATCGCCCCCGTGAAACCCGCCCCTCTACGCCAATTGGCCAACCGGAACCCGCCATGGCCGTCCCGGCTCGCTGAGGCTTCCATTCCCCTGCGACCGGCCCGTCATGCCGGGTGGTCCACCTCGATCATACGGCGCAAACCCCTCGATCGGGGGTCTTGTGTCGTACTCCATCCGCCGTCGATGCCCTGATCAGCAGCGGGTCCCGGCAGTTCGCTCAGACCCCGGCGGCACCCGGTGTCTCGCCGAGTACATGGAGCTGGGTGGCGACGGAGTGGAACGCGGGCAGTTCGGCCGCGGCGGCCTCCAGCTTGAGGAGGGCGTCGAGGGCGCCGGGCTCGGTGTCCACCAGGACGCCGGGCACGAGGTCGGAGAAGACCCGCACGCCGTGCACGGCGCCGACGGTCAGGCCCGCGCCCTCGACCAGCGCGGTGAGCTGCTCGGCGGTGAACCGGCGCGGCATCGGGTCCCCGGTGCCCCAGCGGCCGTCGGGGTCCTGCAGCGCCTGCCGGGCCTCCGTGAAGTGGCCGGCGAGGGCGCGGGCGAGCACGGCGCCGCCGAGGCCGGCGGCGAGCAGGCTGAGGACGCCCTCGGAGCGCAGTGCGGCGACTGCGTTGCGCACACCCTCGGCCGGGTCGTCGACGTACTCCAGCACGCCGTGGCAGAGCACGACGTCGTAGCCGCCGCGCTCGACCACGTCGAACAGGCCGTGCGCGTCGCCCTGGACGCCCCGGACCCGGTCGGCGACGCCGGCCTCGGCGGCCCGGCGCTCCAGCGCGAACAGCGCGTTCGGGCTGGGGTCGACCACGG
Source organism: Streptomyces sp. NPDC020192 (assembly GCF_044388685.1). Taxonomy (NCBI): domain Bacteria; kingdom Bacillati; phylum Actinomycetota; class Actinomycetes; order Kitasatosporales; family Streptomycetaceae; genus Streptomyces; species Streptomyces sp. NPDC020192. The sequence goes on from NZ_JBIRXG010000001.1 coordinate 383,128, forward strand.
TGACGCGGTGGCCGAGCCGGGCGACGGGCACGGCGAACTTGCCGCTGCCGCCACCGGTGTCGAGGACGTCCAGCGAGTCCCGGCCCGTGGCCTTGACCCGGCGGTCGAGGGCGTCCTGGAGGACCTCCCACACCACGGCGGTTCGGAGAGAGGCGCGGGGGCGCAAGGGGTCCGACACGGCAGTTGACTCCTCGGCAGGGCGGAAGGCTTCAGGCGAACTCCACCCTATTGCCTCCGCGCCCGGTCCGGTCACCGCGGCCGGGTGGGCAGCGGTGCGTCTCGCCGGCCGGGCAGCCCTCTTGGTCGTTCGCCTCCGGGGCGCTCTCAGCCGGTGTCGAGAGGCCGACCGTGGTCAGCCCGCGTCCGGAAGATCACCCGGGGCACTCGGACCCGGCGGTTCGCCCGCGTCTCTGCGGGGCTGGGGCAGGACGGGCTGGAGGACGAGCATCCGCTCCACGATGCGCAGGAACATCGCCACGTCGCGCATCAGGTCGTCGGCGTCGCGCTGTCCGGCGGCGCCCTGGATGCCGGCCTCGGCGCGGGCGCGGCGGGCGGCGCCGGCGGCGAACAGGGCGCTCCACTCGGTCAGTTCGGGGGCGATCTCGGGCAGCACGTCCCAGGCGCTGCGGATCCGGGCGCGGCGGTGCGGGTTGGTCTCGGGACGCCCCCGGGCGGCGAGCACGGCGGCGGCGGTGCGCAGGGCGGCGAGGTGGGCGGTCGCATAGCGCTCGTTCGGCGTTTCCAGGACGGCGGCTTCCTGCAGTCCGGCATGGGCCTGGGCGAGCAGGTCGAGGGCGGCGGGCGGGGCCGTGGTACGGCGGAGCACGGGGTGCACATCGCTCGCCGGGCCGGTCAGTGAGGGGGCAGGGCCGGTGGCGCGGCGCCGGCGGGCGGCGGCGGACGGGTTGGCCATGACGAACCTCCTGTCGTCTGGGTGACGGCACGCCCTCACACGGGGTGTGCCGTATGTGCCCATCGTGAGGTATGCCACTGACAATCCGTTCTGACCTGGGGTTTTGCCTCGATCGCAGGTTCGGGCGTACTTTTGCACTGACCAGTCAGTTCAAAAACCAGGGGATCAGGCAGGGGGGCGTGTGGACGGCATGCACGGCGTGGACGTCACGGCCGAGGGCCTCGGGCTCAGGGGACCGCGGGGGTGGGCCTTCCGCGGCGTCACCCTCGACGCGAAGCCCGGCTCGCTCATCGCGATCGAGGGACCGTCCGGCTCCGGCCGCACGTGCCTGCTGCTCGCGCTCACCGGGCGGATGAAGCCCACCGAGGGCACGGCCACCGTCGGCGGGCTCGCGCTCCCGAGGCGCATGGCCGCGCTGCGCCGGATCAGCGCCGTGGCCAACGTGGCCGGGGTGACGGACCTGGAGCCGGCCCTGACCGTCGGCGAGCACCTGCGCGAACGCGCCCTGCTGCAGAGCCGGTTCGGCGACTCCCTGCGCGATCTGCTGCGGCCCCGCACCCAGCGCGTGCACGAGGCACGGCTGCGCGTCGACGCGGCCCTGGCCGCCGCCGGGCTCGACCTGGAGACGCTGCCCAAGGGCTCCCGCACGGCCGTACGCGACCTGGAACGGCTCCAGGAACTGCGCCTGTCCATCGCCCTGGCCCTGCTCGGCCGGCCCGGGCTGATCGGCGTCGACGACATCGACCTCAAGCTCTCGGACGCCGAACGCGCCGACGCCTGGGCCCTGCTGCGCTCCCTCACGCGCGCGGGGACGACGGTGGCGGCCGTCTGCCGCACCGCGCCCGCGGACTGCGTGGCCGTACGCACCGGGGCGGCACAGAGCAAGACGGAGCCGGAGACCGGCAGTCCGGAGACCAGTGGCGACCCGAAGGAGGACGCCGATGCGCTCGCCTAGGCTCGCCGCACTCGAGCTGCGGCGTTTCGGGCGCGGGAAGCTGCCGCGCGCCGCCCTGGTCGCGCTGCTCGTGCTGCCTCTGCTCTACGGCGCCCTGTACCTGTGGTCGTTCTGGGATCCGTACGGCCGCCTGGACCGTATCCCGGTGGCCCTGGTCAACGACGACAAGGGCGCCACGGCGGGCGGGAAGAGGATCACCGCCGGGGACGACATCGTCGCCGGGCTGCGCGACAGCCGGACCTTCGAGTGGCACGAGGTGAGCGACGAGGAGGCCCGTAAGGGCGTCGAGAACGGCACGTACTACCTGTCGTTGACCATGCCGGACGATTTCAGCAGGCGGATCGCGTCCAGTTCGGGCGACTCCCCCGAGACCGGCGCACTGCAGGTCCGTACGAACGACGCGAACAACTACATCGTCGGCCAGATCTCCCGGACCGTCTTCAACGAGGTGCGCTCGGCCGCCTCCACCAAGGCCTCCCGCACCTTCCTGGACAAGATCTTCGTCTCCTTCTCCGACATCCACGGCAAGACCGTCACGGCCGCCGAGGGCGCCGACCGGCTGAACACCGGCATCGGCAAGGCCGAGAAGGGCTCCAAGGATCTCGCCGACGGGCTGAAGGACGCCAAGAGCGGCAGCGGCACGCTGGCCAAGGGCCTGAAGAAGCTCGGCACGGGCGCCGGTGACCTCGAGGACGGGTCCCGGCAGGTCGCCGACGGCACGCAGGCGCTCGCCGACCAGGTCAACGGCGTCTACGACAAGGCCGGACCGTTCCTCAGGAGCAACGAGAAGACCATCGGGGACACCGCCCGGCTGGTCTCCGACTCGGCGAAGACGGTCAAGGACAACCTCGACGTCCTGATGAAGCTCGCGCCCGCCGCCGACAGGACCGCGCACGCCTCCTCGGCCGTCCTGGACGAGGTCTACACGGCGCGCTGCGAGACCGCCACGCTTCCCGACCCGGACTGCGCCGACCTCAAGCGGGCGAAGACGGCCGCAGCCGAGGTGGCCACCGTCGCCGACGACCTCGGCACACTGGTCGCCGACCAGGACGGCGACCTGAGGACGATGCGCGCCAACCTCGGCACGCTGCAGCGGCAGGCCGACGCCCTCGCCGAGCGCGCGCCGCATCTGTCCGAGGACGTCGACGACGCCGTCAAGAAGATCGACAAGCTGAACGACGGCGCGCGGAAGGTCGCCGCGGGCGCCAGGAAACTGCGCACCGGGCTCGGCACGGCCCAGACCGGCGCGGACACGCTGGACCAGGGCATCGGCACGGCCGCCACGGGCGCCCAGACGCTGAACGGCGGCCTGTACAAGCTGTCCGACGGCTCCGGGAGGCTCGCCGGCGGGCTGCACGACGGCGCCAGGAGGATCCCGGACTACGACAAGCGGCAACGCGACGCACGCACGGGCGTGATGGCCGACCCGGTCCAGCTGGCCTCCCAGGACCTGCACAAGGCGCCGAACTACGGCACCGGGTTCGCCCCGTACTTCATCCCGCTGTCCCTCTGGGTGGGCGCGATGGTGGCCTACATGCTGATCCAGCCGCTCAACCGGCGTGCCCTGTCGGCCGGTTCGCCGGCGTGGCGGATCGCGCTCGCCGGCTGGCTGCCGGTGGTCGCCGTGGGCGTGCTCCAGGTGGCGGCTCTCATGGCCGTACTGCACTGGGCGATCGGCCTCGAGATGCTGCGCGCGGCCGGCACGATCGGCTTCCTGTTCCTGGTCACGGCGTGCTTCGCGGCGATCGTGCAGTGGCTGAACGCCCGCTTCGGCGCGGCGGGCCGGATCCTGGTGCTGGCGCTGCTGATGCTCCAGCTGACCTCGGCGGGCGGCACGTACCCCGTGCAGACCAGTCCGGGCTTCTTCAACGCGATCCACCCGTTCCTGCCGATGAGCTACATCGTGGCGGCGCTGCGCCGGCTGATCACGGGCGGCGGCCTCGGTCCGGTCTGGCAGGCCGCCGCCGTACTGGCCGCGTTCACCGCGGGCGCGCTCGCCCTGACCGCCCTCGCGGCCCGGCGCCGCCAGGTGTGGACGCCGGCCCGGCTGCACCCGGAGCTGAGCCTGTGATTCCGGAGAGGACTCGGCACGCGCGCGTACCTGTGAGAATCGGGACCATGGAAAGCAGCAGCGCCAGGTCCGGCGGCAGCACGCGCCGCGAGGCCACCCGGCAGAAGCTCTACGAGGCGGCCGTCACCCTCATCGCCGAGCAGGGCTTCTCCGCGACGACGGTGGACGAGATCGCCGAGCGGGCCGGGGTCGCGAAAGGCACGGTCTACTACAACTTCGCGAGCAAGTCGGTCCTCTTCGAGGAGCTGCTGCGGCACGGGGTGGGTCTGCTCACCGCGTCCCTGAAGGAGGCCGCGGAGCACACCGCGCGCGAGGGCGGCAGCAAGGTGGACGCCCTGGACGCGATGGTCCGCGCGGGCCTGGTCTTCATCGACCGCTACCCGGCCTTCACCCAGCTGTACGTGGCCGAGCTGTGGCGCACCAACCGGGCCTGGCAGTCCACGCTGATGGTGGTCCGGCAGGAGGCCGTCGCGGTGGTCGAGGGCGTGCTGCGCGAGGGCGTGGCGGCCGGGGAGTTCAGCGACGAGATCGACATCCAGCTGACGGCGGCCGCGCTGGTCGGCATGGTCCTGGTGGCCGCACTGGACTGGAAGTCCTTCCAGCCGGAGCGCTCCCTGGACGACGTCCACGCGGCACTGTCCCGGCTGCTCCAGGGGCGGGTCAGCGGCAGGGGCTGAGCACATGAGGAGGGCGCCGGTCCGCTGCCGGACCGGCGCCTTCCCACTTCCCCGTACTCCCCGCACTCCCCGTACTCCCCCGTACGGTTCTCCCCCGATGGTCCCCCGTGGGTGGTCGTCCCCCGGGTCCCCCGACTCGCTTCCGCCGACGGATCGGCGGAAGGAGCGGCCAGGTGACAGGCGCCGTTCCGCCGCCCCGTGTCGGCGGTGCCGGGCCGTGCCCCCTTGCCGTGTCCCCACTCTCCCGTGCCCACGGGTCGTGGCCCATCCGCGCGGATACTCATCTCGCGACCTAGGTACGGATACTCAGCCGTACGACGGGCGGTCTCGCGGCCCCCCTTGGCCTGCCCGCGGGCCGGATTGTCAGTGGCGGTCGATAAAGTCGCAGGCATGGCACGGATTGCGGTGATCGGCGCCGGGATGGGCGCGATGGCGGCCGCCGCCCGGCTGGCCGTCGCGGGCCACCGGGTGACGGTGTACGAGCGGACGGACACGTACGGCGGTGCGGTGCGCCGCTTCGAGCGGGACGGGTTCGGCTTCGACACCGGCCCGGGGCTGCTGACGCTGCCCGCGGTGTACCGCGACCTGTTCGTCAAGACCGGCAAGGAGCCGCTGGAGGAGTGCGTCGAGCTGGTCCAGGTCGACCCGTCCTCGCGGCACGTCTTCGCGGACGGCACCGAGGTGTCGGTGCCCAACGCCTCGCGCGCGGGAGTGGTCGCGGCGCTGGACGAGGCACTGGGCGCGGGTGCGGGCGAGCGCTGGGGCGACTTCCTGGTGCGGGCCCGCGAGGCCTGGGACCGCACCCGCAGACCGCTGCTGGAGGAGCCGCTGTGGCCCAACTGGCGGGTGCTGGCCGACAAGGAGCCGTATCCGGCCGTCCCGCACAAGCGGGTGCTGCGCACACGGCGTGCGAGCACGCTGGCCGAGATCGGCTCCTGGGAGCTGCGCGACGAGCGCCTGGCGGCCCTGCTGGAGAGCTGCGCGCTCGCCCACGGCCTCGATCCGCGGACCACTCCGGCGAGCGCGGCCGTGCTGCCGTACATGGAGCACGCCTTCGGCACCTGGTATGTGCGCGGCGGCATCCGGGAGTTGGCGCGCGCGGTGTACGAGCGGTGCCTGAAGCGGCGGGTCGAGTTCGTCTTCGGCACGGAGGTCATGCGCATCCTGGAGCGGGACGGGCGGGCCACGGGCGTGGAGTTGCTGGACGGCACGGTGGCCGAGGCCGACCATGTCGTGGCGGACGTGGACCCGGCGCGGTTGAAGGCGATGACGGACCGTCCGCTCGACAAGGGCGGGGATGTCCGGGTCGATCCCTTCACGACCCGTCCGGGGCGGTTCGTCGTGCTGCTGGCCCTGCGCGGCGGACGCGAGGCCGGTGCCGCGCACCGCACGGTCGTCCACGCGCCGGACCCGGAGTCCGAGCTGGACTTCCTGGACTCGGCGGACGGAGACGAGCCGCCGGCGCCCACGGTGACCGTGCTGCGCCCCGACGACCCCGCGCTCAGACCGGACGACGAGCACGAGTCCATGGTGCTGTCCGCGGTGGTGCCCGGCGCCGCCGACTGGGAGGACGAGGGCATCGTCCGGCAGTACACGGACCATCTCCTCGAAGCCGCCGAGGCGGCGATACCGGGCCTGCGGGACCGCGTCCTGTGGCAGGAAGTGCGCACGCCCGACGACACCGACGACGAGACGAGTGCCTTTCTCGGCGCCGTGCCGGCCCCCTCGCTGGCCGCCGGCGAGGGCCGTTTCCTGCACCCGGCGAACAGCACCCGGCTGCCCGGTCTGTACCGGGTCGGCGGCTGGTCCCACCCCGGCGGCGGTCTGCCGCACGCGGGCATGTCGGGCGCGCTGGTGGCGGGGCTGATCGTTGAGGGCCCGGAGTTCCGCGGCTCGCAGTGAGCCGGTCTCAGGGCTGACAGGCCGGACCGGCGTCAGAAACGGTACTGCTCGTCGTACCCGGCGCCGGACTGCGGCTGCTGCGCATGGCCGTGCCCCTGGCCCTGGTAGGGGTACGGCTGCTCCTGCGGGAGTTCGCCGCCGTAGGTCTCGTCGGTGCGCTGCTGCGGCACCCACACCCCGCCGGGCGGGGTCTCGCCGTAGCCGCCGCCGGCGTACGCGTCCTGGGTGTAGCCCTGCTGGCCGTACTGCCCGGAGTAGCCGGTGTCGTACGCGCCGCCGCCGTAGGACTGGCTGCCGATGTAGGGGTCGGAGTAGTTGGCGTAGCCCTGCTGGCCGCCGGCGTCGTAGCCGTAGCCCTGCTGGCCGTAGCCGGAGTAGTCGTAGGCGTAGGCCTGCTGTCCGGCGCCCTGGGGCTGGGCCGCGTGGGTGGCGGTGTCGCCGTAGACGCCGTAGTTACCGGTGTCCTCGGGCAGCGGCTGGGGCTCGTAGACGGTGGTGGTCTCCGCGGCGGTGGGCTCGAGGGGGCGGGCCGGGGTGAAGACGTCGTCGCGGTCGTAGTCGTCGTCGTAGGCGTCGTGACCCTGGGCGTAGACGGTCTGGTCGGGCCCCCGGTCCGCCTCCGGGCCGGTGGGCTCCAGGTCGGAGAGCTCCGGCGCCGGGTCCTGCCGGTCCGCCCTGCCGCGACGGCGCTTGCTGCCGCCGCTGCCGGAGCCACCGGCGCCGCTCTCACCGTCGGGGCGCTTGACCGCCCAGCCGGCGGCGAAGCCGCGGCGGAACGACAGGGTGACGTAGGTCTGGCCGACGGCGAAGGCGATGGCGCCGACGCCGATCACGATCACGGACGGCATCAGCACACCGACCACGACACCGAGGAAACCGGCGAAGGCGAGCAGCCGCCAGCGCAGCCGCGCCTTGTACTGCAGCAGCACCTCGCCCAGCAACCACAGTGCGACGACGCCGAACGCGATGTAGAGGACCGTCCAGCCCATGTACGCCCCTCTCCCAGTGACCGCTACGCAGTGTGTCGTATCGCGATGCGGCCGGTCTAGGCCTGCGGGGGGTGGTGCAGGCCCAGGTTCTCGTAGATTTCCAGGGTCGCCGTGGAGTTGTTGAGCGTGATGAAGTGCAGTCCGGGCACTCCCTCGGCGAGCAGCCGAGCGCAGAACTCCGTGGCGAAGTCGATACCGATGGAGCGTACCGCCGCCGGATCGTCCTTCGCTGTGAGGATCCGCTCTTTCAGGGCATCCGGGAAGACAGCATTGCTGAGTTTGGGCAACCGTTCCAGCATCTTCACGCTGGTGACAGGCAGGATCTCGGGGATCACCGGGGTCTCACAGCCCGCGGCCACCACGCGGTCGCGCAGCCGGAGATACGACTCCGGCTGGAAGAACATCTGTGTGATGGCGTAGTCGGCGCCCGCGCGGCACTTGTCCACGAAGTGGGCGACGTCCGTGTCCCAGTCCGAGGAGCGGGGGTGCATCTCCGGGAAGGCGGCGACGCCGACGCAGAAGTCGCCCGCCTCCTTGATGAGCCGGACGAGATCGGCCGCGTAGGTCAGGCCCTTGGGGTGCGGGACCCAGTCGCCCATGGGGTCGCCGGGCGGGTCGCCGCGCACGGCGAGCATGTTGCGGATGCCCGCGTCCGCGTACTGGCCGATGATGTTGCGCAGTTCGGCGACGGAGTGGTCGACCGCGGTGAGGTGGGCGACGGGGGTGAGCGTGGTGTCGGCGACGATCTGCTCGGTCTCCTTGACCGTGCCCGCGCGGGTGGAGCCGCCGGCGCCGTAGGTCACGGAGACGAAGTCGGGGGCGACCGCCTCGACCCGCCGGAGCGCGCTCCACAGGTTCCGCTCGCCCTTGGGGGTCTTCGGCGCAGAGAACTCGAACGAGTACGTCGTCTTGCCGGTGGCGAGGATGTCCCGCACGGTGCGTGCGCGATCAGTCCTGGTGGAGGGGGTTCCGAGGGCCATACGGGCAGGTTAGCCAGGGGTGGGCGGTACCCCAACCGGACGCCGGTAATTTGCCCGAATTGTCGGTTTTCTGTCCACTCCTTGGACAGAAATCCGGACAGACCCGGGGCACAGACCCGGACGGCGGCGTGTCGCTATGCCTGCCGCAGCCGCTTGGCGAACTCCGCCGCGGCCGCTCCCGGGTCGTCGGCCTCGGTGATCGCGCGGACGACGACCACCCGGCGGGCGCCGGCGTCCAGCACCTCGTCGAGGTTGGCGAGGTCGATGCCGCCGATGGCGAACCAGGGGCGCTCGGTGCCCAGAGCGGCCGTGTGGCGCACCAGGTCGAGGCCGGGGGCGTGGCGGCCGGGCTTGGTGGGGGTGGGCCAGCAGGGGCCCGTGCAGAAGTAGTCCACACCGTCCTGGGCCGCGGCTGCGGCGGCCTCCGACTCGGCGTGCGTGGAGCGGCCGATCAGCACCTCGTCGCCGAGGATGGCGCGGGCCGCGGGGACCGGCAGGTCACCCTGGCCGAGGTGGAGCACGTCGGCACGGGCGGCGTGGGCGACGTCGGCGCGGTCGTTGACCGCGAGCAGCTTGCCGTGCCGGGCGCAGGCGTCGGCGAGGACCTCCAGGTGCGCCAGCTCCTCGGCGGCCTCCATGCCCTTGTCGCGCAGCTGCACGATGTCGACACCGCCGGCCAGGACCGCGTCCAGGAACTCGGGCAGGTCGCCCTGGCGCCTGCGCGCGTCCGTGCACAGGTACAGACGGGCGCCGGCGAGCGCGGTGCGTGCGGTGTCGGACATGCGTGAGTCCCCCCGTGAATCGGTGTCCTGGCGGCGGTCGCGGGTGGCGCACGGACTGCGGCTACGGCCGCGGCCCGCACGCCACCCCTGCTGATACGGCTCGGCTCAGACGGCGAGCGCCTGGGCGCGGCGCTTCACCTCCGTGCCGCGATTCTCGCTCAGGGCCTGCGCGGGGGTGCCCGGCAGGGTCGGGTCGGGGGTGAAGAGCCACTCGATCATCTCTTCCACCGTGAAGCCGTCGTCCCGCAGCAGCGTCAGGGTCCCGGACAGGCCCTTGACGACCTTGTCCCCGTCGATGAAGGCGGCGGGGACGTGCAGCGCCCGGTTCTCCCCTCGGCGTACGGCGATGAGCTGGCCCTCCTTCACCAGCTGCCGCACGCGCGTCACCTCGACGTCGAGCATCTCGGCGATGTCGGGAAGGGTGAGCCAGGCGGGGACGAGAGCATCGATCTTTGCGTCAATCTCGGTCACAGGGACAAGCCTGCCATCCCCCACTGACAGTCGGAAGTCAGGCAGGTCCAGCCGAGAGGATGAGCTAGTCGACGGTTGCGTCCTTCAGCGGCCTGCCCGGGTCCGCCAGCGCCTGCGCGTCCATCCTCCGCCCCGCCTCGATCAGCCGCCGCCCCTGCGCCAGATCACGCGGGCGGCCGACGGCCAGCAGGGCCACCAGGCGGTCCTCGCGCAGCCAGCACACCGTCCAGGCCGGGCCCGTCCGGTCGCCGCGCCAGATCATGCGGTCGGCGGCGGGGTGATGGCCGGCGTACTGCACGAAGCGGCCGAACTGCTCGGACCAGAAGTACGGCACCGGGTCGTAGGCAGCCGGGGTCTCGCCCAGGATGTTCGCGGCGACCGTGCGCGGGCCCTGCAGGGCGTTGTCCCAGTGGTGGACGAGCAGCCGTTCGCCGTAGCGGGCCGAGGGGAAGGAGGCGCAGTCGCCGACGGCGTACACGTCCTCGACGCTGGTGCGCAGGTGGGCGTCGGCGAGGACGTCCCCGCGCGGGCCCAGCTCGATGCCGGAGCCGGCCAGCCAGCCGGTCGCCGGGTGGGCGCCGATGCCGACGACGACGGCGCCCGCGGGCAGCCGCGTGCCGTCGGCGAGCACCACCGCGCCGGGCTCGACGCGCTCCACGCGCGCGTGGGTGCGCAGTTCGGCCCCGGCGTCGGCGTACCAGGCGGCCATGGGCGCCGCGACCTCGGCGGGCAGCGCGCCGGCGAGCGGCCGGTCGGCGGCCTCGACGACGGTGACCGCGCAGCCCGCCTCGCGCGCGGCCGTGGCGAACTCGGCGCCGATCCAGCCGGCGCCGACGACCACGATCTCGTGCTGCCGGGCGAGCACCGGCTTCAGCCGTTCGGCGTCGTCCAGGGTGCGCAGCAGATGCACGCCGGGCACGCCCTCGGTGCCGGGCAGGGTGATCGGTTCGGCGCCGGTGGCGAGGACGAGGACGTCGTACGACACCGGGCCCGCCTCTGTGTCCAGCTCGTGCTCGGAGGGGCGCAGGCCCAGCACCTCGCAGCCGAGCCGGAGCTCGACGCCGAGCGACTCGAAGTCCACTTCGAAGGCGGAGTCCTCGGCCTTGCCGAGCAGCACGGCCTTGGACAGCGGTGGCCGGTCGTACGGCTGGTGCGGCTCGGCGCCGAGCAGGGTGATGGCGCCCTTGAAGCCCTGCTCCCGCAGCGCGACGGCGGTCTGCACCCCGGCCATGCCCGCGCCGACGACGACCACGCGCCGCCCCTGTGACGTGCCCTCGTGGGCTGTGTGCTCGCTCACCTGATCACCATAGACAGGTGACGGATCGTGAGTCAGCGGGCGTGCTCGGTGACCTGCTCCACACCACCCGTGACGCGGGGGCTGTCTTACGGGTGACGGGCGCGGCGGGCTAGGGTGACGTCCGTACACGCACTCGCGGGAGCCCGGACGCACCGGGCTGAGAGGGAGGCTGGCGGCCTCCGACCGTACGAACCTGATCCGGGTCATGCCGGCGAAGGGAGGGGCTGGACGCCCATGTCGTCACGTACGTCCGATACGTCCGACGTCCTCGTCATCGGGGGCGGAATCATCGGCCTGGTCACGGCCTGGCGCGCGGCGCAGCGCGGGCTCGCCACGGCCGTGGTGGACCCCGAGCCCGGCGGCGGGGCCGCGCGGGTCGCGGCCGGGATGCTGGCCGCGGTCACCGAACTGCACTACGGCGAGGAGACCCTGCTCGCCCTGAACCTGGAGTCGGCCCGCCGCTATCCGGGCTTCGCGGCGGAGCTGACCGAGCTGACCGGCCACGACCTCGGCTACCGCCGCTGCGGCACCCTCCAGGTCGCGCTCGACGCCGACGACCGCGCCTACCTGCGCGAACTGCACGCCCTGCAACAGCGTTCCGGCCTGGAGTCGGAGTGGCTGTCCGGGCGGGAGTGCCGGCGTCTGGAACCGATGCTGGCGCCCGGGGTGCGCGGCGGGCTGCGGGTCGACGGCGACCACCAGATCGACCCGCGGCGGCTGGCCACGGCCCTCGTGGTCGCGTGCGAGCGGGCCGGGGTGGTGTTCCACCGCACGTGGGCCGAGCGGCTGGACGTCGTACGGGGCCGGGCCGCCGGGGTCACCACGGCCGACGGCACGGAGCTGCGCGCCGGGCAGGTGGTGCTCGCGGCCGGGAGCCTGAGCGGGCGGCTCGCGGGGGTGCCGGCGGGGCTGCTGCCGCCGGTGCGGCCGGTCAAGGGGCAGGTGCTGCGGCTGACGGCGCCCCGGCGGTACGCGCCGTTCCTGAGCCGTACCGTGCGGGCCATCGTCCGCGGCGGCCATGTCTATCTGGTGCCCCGGGAGAACGGCGAGCTGGTCGTCGGCGCGACCAGCGAGGAGCTGGGCTGGGACACGACGGTCACCGCGGGCGGTGTGTACGAGCTGCTGCGCGACGCCCATGAGCTGGTGCCGGGCATCACCGAGCTGCCGCTCACCGAGACCCGCGCCGGGCTGCGCCCCGGTTCGCCCGACAACGCGCCGCTGCTCGGCCCGTCCGGGCTCGACGGGCTGGTGCTGGCCACCGGGCACTACCGCAACGGGGTGCTGCTCACGCCGGTCACCGGCGACGTGCTGGCCGAGGTGCTGACGGGTGGTCAGTTGCCCGAAGAAGCCCGTCCGTTCACGCCGCAGCGCTTCGGCGCCGTCCTCCAGGAGCAGCCCGCATGAGCGTCTCCGCCACTGTTTCCATCTCCGTCAACGGAGAGCGCCGGGAGATCGTTCCGGGTACCGTGCTCGACTCCGTCGTACGGTCCCTGGTCGCCGCGCCCTCCGGGGTGGCCGCCGCCGTCAACGAGACCGTCGTCCCGCGTACGCGGTGGGCGGCCACGGCGCTGGCCGACGGCGACCGCGTCGAAGTCCTCACCGCCGTGCAGGGAGGCTGAGCCGTGGCCGACGATTCCCTGGTCCTCGGGGGTACGACGTTCTCGTCGCGGCTGATCATGGGTACGGGCGGTGCGCCCAGCCTGGAGGTGCTGGAGCGGGCGCTGATCGCCTCCGGCACGGAGCTGACGACGGTCGCGCTGCGGCGCGTGGACCCCTCCGTGCACGGCTCGGTGCTGTCGGTGCTGGAGAAGCTGGGCATCCGGGTGCTGCCGAACACGGCGGGCTGTTTCACCGCCGGGGAGGCGGTACTGACCGCTCGGCTGGCCCGGGAGGCGCTGGGTACGGATCTGATCAAGCTGGAGGTCATCGCCGACGAACGGACGCTGCTGCCGGATCCGGTGGAGCTGCTGGAGGCGGCGGAGACACTGGTCGACGACGGGTTCACGGTGTTGCCGTACACCAATGACGATCCCGTGCTGGCGCGAAAGCTGGAGGATGTGGGGTGTGCGGCGGTGATGCCGCTGGGCTCTCCGATCGGGTCCGGTCTCGGTATTCGGAACCCTCACAACTTCCAGTTGATCGTGGAGCACGCGCGCGTGCCGGTGATTCTGGATGCGGGGGCCGGTACGGCGTCCGATGTCGCGCTTGCCATGGAGCTGGGGTGTGCCGGGGTGATGCTTGCCTCTGCGGTGACTCGGGCGCAGGAGCCGGAGGTGATGGCCGCCGCTATGAAGCTCGCCGTGGAGGGGGGCCGGCTGGCCCGGCTGGCGGGGCGGATTCCGCGCAGGCACTTCGCGGAAGCCTCCTCCCCCGCCGAAGGACGCGCCCACCTGGATCCCGAGCGCCCGGCCTTCTGATCGCGCGCGAGTCACAGCTGTGCTGCATTCCGTCCCCGGAATCAGCGCACCGTGCGGCACTGTCGGCCGGTCCTCGTAGACTCCCCTCTCGTGGATACGACCCTTCAGGACCCCCTCGTCGGGCAGGTGCTCGACGGCCGTTATCGCGTCGACGCGCGGATCGCGGTCGGCGGGATGGCCACGGTCTACCGGGCCCTGGACACCCGGCTGGACCGCGTTCTCGCGCTGAAGGTGATGCACCCGACGCTCGCGGCCGACGGATCCTTCGTCGAGCGGTTCATCCGGGAGGCGAAGTCGGTCGCCCGGCTGGCGCACCCGAACGTGGTGCAGGTCTTCGACCAGGGGGCCGACGGGTCGTACGTGTACCTGGCGATGGAGTACGTCGCCGGGTGCACCCTGCGGGACGTGCTGCGCGAGCGCGGGGCTCTGCAGCCCCGCGCGGCCCTCGACATCCTCGAGCCCGTTCTCGCCGCGCTCGGCGCCGCGCACCGGGCCGGGTTCGTGCACCGGGACATGAAGCCCGAGAACGTGCTGATAGGCGACGACGGGCGGGTCAAGGTCGCCGACTTCGGCCTGGTCAGGTCCGTGGACACGGTGACCAGCACCACCGGCGCCGTGCTCGGCACCGTGTCGTATCTCGCGCCCGAGCAGATAGAACAGGGCACCGCCGATCCGCGCGTCGACGTGTACGCGTGCGGTGTCGTGCTCTACGAGATGCTGACCGGCGGAAAGCCGCACTCCGGGGGCTCCCCCGCCCAGGTGCTCTACAAGCACATCCACGAGGACGTGCCGCCGCCCTCGGCGCTGGTGCCGGGGCTGGTGGAGGAGCTGGACGGGCTGGTCGCGGCGGCCACCGCGCGCACCCCGGAGCTCCGGCCGCAGGACGCCGTGGCACTGCTCGCCCGGGTGCGCGAGGCACGCCAGGGGCTGAGCGACGAGCAGCTGGACGCGATGCCGCCGCAGGCGCTGTCCGCCGAGCACGACAACGCCGGGGACCGTACGAGTGTGATCCCGCGCTCGCTCACCGTGCCCCGCCCGCTGCCGGTCAACGAGCCGGAGCCCGCCGAGCACACCAGCCGGCTCCAGGCGCCGCCGGTGCCGCCCCGGCGGCCGAAGCGGCTGGTGCTGACGATCGTCGCCGCCGTGCTGCTCGTGTTCGGCGTGGGTGCGGGCGTCTGGTACATCAACTCCGGCCAGTTCACGAAGGTCCCGCTCCTGCTGTCGAAGACCGAGGCACAGGCGCGCGAGCGGCTCAGGGCGGCCGGGCTCGACGTCGGGCAGGTCAAGCGCGAGTACAACGACACCGTCAGGCGCGGCACGGTCATCGGCACCGACCCGGCGCCCGGCGCCCGGATCCGTGGCCATGACGCGGTGACGCTGACCGTCTCGCTGGGCCCGGAGACGGTGAACGTGCCGGACGTGGCGGGCAGGCCGCTGGCCGAGGCGCGGAAGCTGCTGAAGGCGGACGGGCTGGAGCCGGGCATGGTCACGCGGGAGTTCAGCGGGGACGTGGCCGCGGGCTCCGTGATCGGCACGACCCCGCCGGCGGGCACCAGGCGGCACGCGGGCTCGGCGATCGCGCTGACCGTCAGCAAGGGCAGCCCGATCGACGTCCCGGACGTCACCGGTGACGATCCGGCGGACGCCCGGCAGACGCTGACGAACGCCGGGCTGAAGGTGGTCATCGCCCCCGAGCAGGTCAACTCCGAGTACGACAAGGGCAAGGTGGCCCAGCAGAGCCCGGGCAACGGCAGCCAGGCCGCCGCGGGCGACACGGTGACGCTGACGCTGTCCAAGGGCCCGGAGATGGTCCAGGTGCCGGACGTGACCGGGGACAGCGTGGACGACGCCCACAAGGCGCTGGAGGCCGCGGGCTTCAAGGTGAGCGAGGACCGCGGGATCCTCGGGCTGTTCGGGGACACCGTGAAGAAGCAGTCGGTGAAGGGCGGCGACACGGCGCCCAAGGGATCGACGATCACGATCACCATCCGGTGACCGGGGTCACCGGGGAGGGTGGCTCGGTGGCAGGGACGGACATGACACCCTGAACGGGTGAGTCCCGTTCAGTCGTCCCCTCAGTCGTCCCTGCCCCGCAACCCCATCGGCGGTCATGTCCCGGTGGCGGGTGGCCTGCACTCGGTCGGGCTGTCGTACGCCCGTGCGCTGCAGGCGGAGACCGTGCAGGTCTTCGTGGCCAACCCGCGCGGCTGGGCCACGCCCGCGGGGAACGCGAAGCAGGACGAGGCGTTCCGTACGGCCTGTGCCGAGGAGTCGATCCCGGCGTACGTCCACGCGCCCTACCTGATCAACTTCGGCTCCCACACCGAGGCGACCGTGGAGCGGTCGGTGGAGTCGCTGCGGCATTCGCTGCGGCGCGGGCGGGAGATCGGCGCGCTGGGGGTCGTCGTCCACACGGGCAGCGCGACGGGCGGGCGCGAGCGGTCGGCGGCGTTGCGGCAGGTGCGGGAGCGCGTGCTGCCGCTGCTGGACGAGCTGACCCATGACGACGACCCGTTCCTGCTGCTGGAGTCGACGGCGGGCCAGGGCGCCTCGCTCTGCTCCCGCACCTGGGACTTCGGGCCGTACTTCGAGGCGCTGGACGCGCACCCCAAGCTCGGGGTCTGCCTGGACACCTGCCACATCTTCGCCGCCGGGCACGATCTGACCGGCCCGAGCGGCATGCACCAGACCCTCGACCTGCTGGTGGGCACCGTCGGCGAGGGCCGCCTGAAGCTGATCCACGCCAACGACTCCAAGGACGTGGTCGGCGCACACAAGGACCGCCACGAGAACATCGGCGCCGGCCACATCGGCGAGGATCCGTTCCGTGCCCTGATGACCCATCCCGCGACCGAGGGCGTGCCGCTGGTCATCGAGACACCGGGCGGCCAGGCGGGGCACGCGGCGGACGTGGAGCGGCTGAAGAAGCTGCGGGACGGCTGAGCCGCGGCCCGCACCGAGCGCTACAGCTCCGGGCCCTCCCCCGGTTCCTCCTGGTAGGAGTACCGCTGTTCCTTCCAGGGGTCGCCGACGTTGTGGTAGCCGCGTTCCTCCCAGAAGCCGCGGCGGTCGGTCGTCATGTACTCCACGCCCCGGACCCATTTCGGGCCCTTCCAGGCGTACAGGTGGGGCACGATCAGGCGGACCGGGAAGCCGTGCTCGGCGGTGAGGAGTTCGCCGTCCTTGTGCGTCGCGAAGATCGTGCGCTCGGAGGCGAAGTCGGACAGGCGGAGGTTGGAGCTGAAGCCGTACTCCGCCCAGACCATCACATGGGTGACGTCGGGGGCCGGCGGGGCCAGGTCCAGGATCGCGGTGGCGGGGACACCGCCCCACTCGGCACCGGTCATGCTGAACTTCGTGACGCAGTGCAGATCGGCCACCACGGTGGTGTACGGCAGGGCCGTGAACTCCTCGTGGCCCCAGGTGTGCTTGTCGCCGTCGGCGGTGGCGCCGAAGACCCGGAAGTCCCAGCGCTCGGGGCGGAACTTCGGTACGGGCCCGTAGTGCGTGACCGGCCAGCCACGCTGGAGCCGCTGCCCCGGCGGAAGCTCGGCCCCTGCCGTCGCTCCAGACGCTCGCTCCACCGGATGACCCATGTATCCATCCTGACAGACCTCGGGCAGTGCCCTTGACCACCCACCCACCGTTGCGCACGAAACGGACAACAGCCATCAAGACAGGGCCAACTTACTAAGTATCCACTTACTGGACGATCTTCGTTGCCGATGCAATCATGCGGCCGCACACCTCCCCCCGTTCCCCGTGGAAGGAGCCGCTGCGATGCAGGGCGATCCCGAGGTCATCGAATTCCTCAACGAGCAGCTCACCGGCGAGCTGACCGCGATCAACCAGTACTTCCTGCACGCGAAGATGCAGGAGAACCTCGGCTGGTACAAGCTCGCCAAGTACACGCGCCACGAGTCGTTCGACGAGATGAAGCACGCGGAGGTGCTCACCGACCGGATCCTGTTCCTGGACGGGCTGCCCAACTACCAGCGGCTCTTTCACGTCCGCGTCGGGCAGACCGTGAAGGAGATGTTCGAGGCGGACCGGCAGATCGAGGTGGAGGCGATCGACCGGCTCAGGCGGGGCGTCAAGGTGATGCGCGAGAAGGGCGACATCACGTCCGCGAACATCTTCGAGGACATCCTCGCCGACGAGGAGCACCACATCGACTACCTCGACACCCAGCTGGACCTGGTGGAGAAGCTCGGCGAGGCGCTCTACATCTCGCAGATCATCGAGCAGCCGGAGAGCAGCTGACCGGAGTCAGGCGGCCCTCGGGATCCCGGGCTCCTCGGATTCCCCGGGCAGCTCGGCCAGCACCGGCCTGCCCTGGTCGGCCAGCTCGCGGCGGGGGCAGGCGCCGCGGCCGAGGAGGGCCTGGATACGGCGGACGCAGGAGCCGCAGTCCGTGCCGGCCTTGCAGGCGGAGGCTATCTGGCGGGGGGTGCAGGCACCGTCCTCCGCGTGCTGCTTGACCTGGGCCTCGGTGATGCCGAAGCAGCTGCAGACGTACACGCGGATTCACCTCCCGGTGGGATTGCCGTATGACTGCCATCCCCTTGATCGGTGAGGCAAACCTAACCTTACCCGCCGTGCGGGGCCCGCAAAAGTGGGGAGGGGCGCGGATCGTATGTGATCCGCGCCCCAGATCGTTCCCGACCGGTAACCGAGCCCGGTTACTGGTTCCGGTACATCTCGGCGACGAGGAAGGCCAGGTCGAGCGACTGGCTGCGGTTCAGCCGGGGGTCGCAGGCCGTCTCGTAGCGCTGGTGGAGGTCGTCGACGAAGATCTCGTCGCCGCCGCCCACGCACTCGGTGACGTCGTCGCCGGTCAGCTCCACGTGGATGCCGCCCGGGTGGGTGCCGAGCCCCTTGTGGACCTCGAAGAAGCCCTTGACCTCGTCGAGCACGTCGTCGAAGCGGCGGGTCTTGTGCCCGGAGGCCGCCTCGAAGGTGTTGCCGTGCATCGGGTCGGTCACCCAGGCCACCGTGGCGCCGGACGCCGTGACCTTCTCGACCAGCTCGGGGAGCTTGTCGCGGATCTTGTCGGCGCCCATGCGGACGATGAAGGTCAGCCGGCCCGGCTCCCGCTCGGGGTCGAGGCGGTCGATGTACGTCAGCGCCTCCTCGGCCGTCGTCGCCGGGCCGAGCTTGATGCCGATCGGGTTGCGGATCTGCGAGGCGAACTCGATGTGCCCGTGGTCCAGCTGCCGGGTGCGCTCACCGATCCACACCATGTGCGCGGAGACGTCGTACAGCTTGCCGGTGCGGGAGTCGACCCGGGTCAGGGCCGACTCGTAGTCCAGCAGCAGCGCCTCGTGCGAGGAGAACAGCTCGACGGTCTTGAACTCCTCCGGGTCCGTGCCGCAGGCCCGCATGAAGTTCAGCGCGTTGTCGATCTCCCGCGCGAGCTGCTCGTAGCGCTGGCCCGATGGCGAGGTCCTCACGAAGTCCTGGTTCCAGGCGTGCACCTGGCGCAGGTCCGCGTAACCGCCGGTGGTGAAGGCGCGCACCAGGTTCAGCGTGGACGCCGAGGCGTGGTACATGCGCTTCAGCCGCTCGGGGTCCGGGATGCGGGACTCGGGCGTGAAGTCGAAGCCGTTGACGGAGTCGCCCCGGTACACCGGGAGCGTCACGCCGTCGCGGGTCTCCATCGGCTTGGAGCGGGGCTTGGAGTACTGCCCCGCGATCCGGCCGACCTTCACCACGGGCACGGCGGCCGCGTAGGTGAGGACGGCACCCATCTGGAGCAGCGTCTTGAGCTTGTTGCGGATGTGGTCCGCGGACACCGCGTCGAAGGCCTCGGCGCAGTCGCCACCCTGGAGGAGGAACGCCTCTCCCTTGGCGACGGCCGCCATCCGGGCGCGCAGCTGGTCGCACTCGCCCGCGAAGACGAGCGGCGGATACGACTCGAGGTCCGCGATCACTGCGCGCAGAGCCTCGGGGTCGGGGTACTCGGGCTGCTGCGCCGCGGGCAGGTTTCGCCAGGTGTTGCCAGCGCTCGCGCTGGTCTTAGCGTTCACGGTCACCCTCTACACATTACGGGGTGAAGTCACCGGCCCCCTCATTCGCTCATCAAGTGAGACACACGTCCCGAGCAGCGGAAAACGGGCCCCGCGCACAGGGGCCCGTTCCCGGCGGCGGTCAGCCGCAGTTGTGCGCCGCCGAGGTGCTGGACGCGATGACCACGTCCACCCCGGGGGCGGTCAGGTGCACGGCGTCGACCGTGAGGCCGCCGTCCGCCGTCCTGACCTGCTCGTTCACCACGAGCTTGGTGCCCACGACACCGAGGTCGACGGACTCGTTCACGCTGCCGTCGAGCTTGACCGGGACACCGGCCACGGTGAGCGTGAGGTCCGTGCCGCCGGACACCGCGCCGCACGTGCTGGTGGAGACGGCCCTGACCCCGGACACCTCGAGGACGGGGAGACCCGGCAGGCCGACCGTGGCCTCCTCCAGAGACGCCGTGGAGGTGGCGCTGCCGGGTCCGGCCTTGGTGTCGACCCGGGCACACAGCGTCTTCGAGGTGAGCACGACCGTGTTGACGTCGGCCGTGCAGGGCGGGGCCGTGGTGCTCGCCCCCGCGGTGCGCACGGTGCCCGTGTCGGGCGTCGGCGGGACGGACACCACCGGCAGGCCGAGCAGCGAGACGTCGGCCGAGAGGCCGTAGGCCCGCCCGGTGACGTACTGGAGCCGCACGGTGTCGGTGACCTCGGAGGGCAGGTAGCCGTCGTCGCCGGCGAAGGACGCCTTGACCGGGACGGTCGCGTCGGCGGTCAGCGGGGCGTCGGCCGAGGCGATGGTGCACTTCGCCGCGCCCTGGGCGTCCGTCGTGCCGTCGCAGGCCTGGGCGCCGAGCGCGAAGCTCACCTTCTTGTCGGCGACGGGTGCGCCGGCGTCGGTGGTGAGGGTCGCGGACAAGGTGGCCGGGGAGCCGTCGGAGACGGTCTTCGGGCCGGTGTAGGCGAGCTTGGTCGTCTTCTTCTGAGGGGGCGGCGGCGTGCTGCCGGCCCCGACGTCGATGAAGTCGCGGTCGATGCCGATCCGGACGCCGCCGTGGGTCTCGAACAGATCACCCGCGTACTGGTGGACGCGCTGGTGGTCGGCCCAGAGGTTGGCCGGGATCGCCGGGTCGTCGGTCGTCGCCTGATTGTTCCAGCGGGCGGTGTTGATCACGTCCGGCAGGGTGATCCTGCCGGCCGCCGCGACGAGGTCGGGGGTCAGGGACGCCCCGCCGCCGTACGCGCCGGAGCGGTAGCCCAGGTCGTGCAGCCGCTTGGTCCAGGCGTCGAGGTAGGCGAGCACCCGGGAGGTGTTGTCACCGCCGGGCGGGTAGTTCTCCATGTTCTCGTAGATCACCGAGCCCGCGCCGAGGCCCAGCGCCTTCGCCTGCGCGACCGCGTCGTCGGCGGCCGCGCTGCCCTGCGGGGCCGGGTCGGTGATGACCGTGCAGTGGCCGCCGCAGCTGCCCGAGTCGGCGGTGGCCTGCTTGCCGACGTAGATCGGGAGGAAACGCCAGCCGTTGGTGTACTGGGTCTGCACCCACTGGGCGTTGAGGTTCGCCTGGGAGCAGCCGCGGTTCTCGCCGCCGATGTAGACGCCGACGGCCCCGTAGCCGGAGGAGCCCTTCCAGGCGTCCATCGCCGCCTGGCTCGGGGCGGCGCAGGCGTCGAAGCCCGTGCCCTGGTACGAGGTCGCGTCGGCCGGTACGGCGAGCGCGGCCGGCGCGGCGGACGGCGCCGCGGTCCGCGCCGAGGCCACCGGCAGCCCGGCACTGGCGAGCACCCGCTGGATCCCGGCACGGTCACCGCCGTAGCCGGCCGTGACGGTGATGCCGGCGGCGGTCGCGCTGTACGTCCGGGAGGTGGGGTTCTCGGTGACGGCGGTCCTGGTGGCGTTCGAGGGCTGGACGAGCAGCGCCTCGGTGCGACCGGTCACGTCGGCGGGGCAGTTCTGCCGGGCGCCCGGTGTGCCGAGGTACACGGTGTGCCGGTCGAAGCGGACGCAGGTGGCCGGATTCTTGTCGAGGTCGACGACTTTCCAGTCGGCGGGGACGGTGAACGTGTGCCCCCGGTAGTGGATCGCGGTGGTGCCGCCGCCGGTCACGTCCGGCATGGTGGCGGCCTGTGCGGTGGCGAGCGGTGCGGCGCCGAGTGCCGCCGCGGCGGCGAGGACGGTCAGCGCCCGTGCGGCGCGCCGTCTGGTCCGCGAGTGCGGCCGTGATGACAGTGATGTGGAAATGACTTTCTCCTCCCCCGTGGGACGACAGCGGTCCGGGGGAAGACTGGGAGTCAGATCGTGTACGCGTCAATAAATGACGCTCAATTGCCTGTTTTTTCGGCCTACTTCCGTTTGCGGAGCGTCGGCATGCCGGGCGTGAGGGCGGTGTGGGGACGGCGTGAAGCAGCGGGTCGCCGGACGCGCACGGGCCGGGGAAAGCCTCCGGGAAGCGGGTGTCGGACGGATGAACCCGCCAAGGCTTGGCCGGATCGGGTAGGGTGCGGGACATGTTCGCGCACTCACCCATGAACCAGAACTGGTGGTGGACCGCTCATCCGGCGGCCCACTGACTGCGCGTACCCACACTTCGCGAAGGCCGCCCGAGGGGCGGCCTTCGGTGTTTCCAGGGCCGGGCCGTTCCTCCCACCGTCAAGAGGAACCGAGGAGCCATGGACCTGCCCCAACTGCTGGACGACGACCGCCCGTTCGCCCTCCTGCGCCGCCGCGCACCGGGCCGCGACCACGACATGGTCGAGCTGCTGCGGGGCCCCGTCACGGCCCGCGACCGGCTGGCCGACCTCCCCGACGAGGGCCTGGCGCTGGTCCCGTTCCGGCAGATCCGCGAGCGCGGCTTCGACGTCCGCGACGACGCCACCCCGCTGCTGGTGCTGATCCCCGAGGAGTCGTACGAGATCCCGCTGGAACAGGCCCTGGAGCAGCTCCCCCGGCACGAAGTCCGGGTCGAGGGCGGCGGGTTCGACATCGAGGACGAGGAGTACGCCGGGATCGTCGGGCGGGTGCTGGCCGAGGAGATCGGCCGGGGCGAGGGCGCGAACTTCGTGATCCGGCGGACGTACGAGGGCGAGATCCCCGGGTTCGGGCGGGCCGACGCGCTCGCGCTGTTCCGGCGGCTGCTGGCGGGCGAGCGGGGCGCGTACTGGACGTTCGTGGTGCATACGGGAGAGCGGACCCTGGTCGGGGCCAGCCCGGAGGTGCATGTGCGGATGTCGGGCGGGACGGTCGTGATGAACCCGATCAGCGGGACGTACCGCTATCCCGCCGAGGGCCCGACGCCCGAGCACCTGCTGGATTTCCTCGCCGACGGCAAGGAGATCGAGGAGCTGTCGATGGTCGTCGACGAGGAGCTGAAGATGATGTGCACCGTCGGCGACATGGGCGGGGTCGTCGTCGGGCCGCGGCTGAAGGAGATGGCCCACCTCGCGCACACCGAGTACGAGCTGCGCGGAAAGTCCTCCCTGGACGCGCGGGAGGTGCTGAAGGAGACCATGTTCGCGGCGACGGTCACCGGCTCGCCGGTGCAGAACGCGTGCCGGGTGATCGAGCGGTACGAGGCCGGGGGGCGCGGGTACTACGCCGGGGCGCTGGCGCTGCTCGGCCGGGATTCCGGGGGCGCGCAGACCCTGGACTCCCCCATCCTGATCCGCACCGCCGACATCGGCGCGGACGGGCGGCTGCGGGTGCCGGTCGGGGCGACACTCGTACGCGGCTCGGATCCGGCGAGCGAGGTCGCGGAGACGCACGCGAAGGCGGCGGGCGTGCTGGCGGCGCTCGGGGTACGGCCGGCCCGGCCGCGCGAGGAGCGGGAGCGGCCCCGGCTCGCCGACGATCCCCGGGTGCGGGCCGCGCTGGACGGGCGGCGGGCCTCGCTGGCGCCCTTCTGGCTGCGGATGCAGGAGCGGTCCGGGGAACTGGCGGGGCACGCCATGGTCGTCGACGGGGAGGACACCTTCACCGCGATGCTCGCGCACGTGCTGCGCTCCGGCGGCCTCGACGTGACCGTCCGGCGGTTCGACGAGCCGGGACTGCGGGACGCGGTGCTCACGCACGAGGGGCCGGTCGTGCTGGGCCCGGGCCCCGGCGACCCGTCCGAACTGACCGATCCGAAGATGCGGTTCCTGCGGGAGCTGACGGCGACCGTGCTCCGGGAGCACCGGCACGGGGTGCTCGGCGTCTGCCTCGGGCATGAGCTGATCGCGGCCGAGCTGGGGCTGGAGATCGTACGGAAGGACGTGCCGTACCAGGGGGCGCAGACGACCGTGGACCTGTTCGGGCGGGCGGAGACCGTCGGCTTCTACAACAGCTTCGTGGCACGGTGCGACGACGAGGCGGCCCGGGAGCTGGCCGCACACGGGATCGAGGTGAGCCGGGCGGCGAACGGGGAGGTGCACGGGCTGCGCGCGGCGCGCTTCGCGTCGGTGCAGTTCCACCCGGAGTCCGTACTGACGCTCAACGGCCGGGCGATCGTGGCGGAACTGCTGCAGGGAGCACTTCTCCAGCAGCCGTGACGCCGTGACGCCTGCTGTGGGCCGGGCATCCGGCCCACAGCTGCGGCGCTGTTTCAGCCGAAGAAGACCCCGACCTCCTCGTACAGCTTCGGGTCCACGGTCTTCAGCTTGGCCGTGGCCTCGCCGAGCGGGACGCGGACGATGTCGGTGGCGCGCAGGGCGACCATCGTGCCGTAGTCGCCGTCGTGGACGCAGTCGATGGCGTGCAGGCCGAAGCGGGTGGCGAGCCAGCGGTCGAAGGCGCTGGGCGTGCCGCCGCGCTGGACGTGGCCGAGGACCGTGGTGCGGGCCTCCTTGCCGGTGCGCCGCTCGATCTCCTTGGCCAGCCACTCGCCGACCCCGGAGAGCCGGACGTGCCCGAAGGAGTCCAGCGAGCCGTCCTTGAGCACCATGTCGCCGTCCCTCGGCATGGCGCCCTCGGCGACGACCACGATCGGCGCGTACGACGCCTTGAAGCGGGAGGTGACCCAGGCGCAGACCTGCTCGACGTCGAAGCGCTGCTCGGGGACGAGGATGACGTTGGCGCCGCCGGCCAGGCCCGAGTGCAGGGCGATCCAGCCGGCGTGCCGGCCCATCACCTCCACCACCAGGACCCGCATATGGGACTCGGCGGTGGTGTGCAGCCGGTCGATGGCCTCGGTGGCGATGTTGACGGCGGTGTCGAAGCCGAAGGTGTAGTCGGTGGCCGACAGGTCGTTGTCGATCGTCTTGGGCACCCCGACGCAGGGCACCGCGTACTCGTCGGACAGCCGCGCGGCGACGCCCAGGGTGTCCTCGCCGCCGATCGCGATGAGGGCCTGGACGTCGAGCTTGGCCAGGTTGTCCTTGATCCGGCGGATGCCGTTCTCCGCCTTGAGGGGGTTGGTGCGCGAGGAGCCGAGGATGGTGCCGCCGCGGGGCAGGATGCCGCGCACCGCGGGGATGTCGAGACGGACGGTGTCGCCTTCGAGGGGACCCCGCCAGCCGTCCCGGAAGCCGGTGAAGTCATAGCCGTACTCCTGCACGCCCTTGCGGACGATGGCCCGGATGACGGCGTTGAGCCCGGGGCAGTCGCCGCCTCCGGTCAGTACTCCGACCCGCATGGAAAAGTCCCTTCGCCGCGGTTTCCTGACATTTGGTCACGCTAACGGTGACTCAGGTCACACCGGGAGGGGCGGGACGGGTGATTCCGGAGCATGCGCGGGGGCTTCGGGCCGCGCTCGGGGTCACTCGTCGTCGAGGCCGCGCTCGATGGCGTACCGCACCAGCTCGACCCTGTTGTGCAGCTGGAGCTTGCCGAGGGTGTTCTGGACGTGGTTCTGGACCGTGCGGTGGGAGATGACGAGGCGCTCGGCGATCTGCTTGTAGCTCAGCCCCTTGGCGACCAGCCGCAGCACC
The DNA here is from genome assembly GCF_044388685.1 of Streptomyces sp. NPDC020192. Lineage (NCBI taxonomy): Bacteria > Bacillati > Actinomycetota > Actinomycetes > Kitasatosporales > Streptomycetaceae > Streptomyces > Streptomyces sp. NPDC020192. Next base: position 408,491 of record NZ_JBIRXG010000001.1, read on the forward strand.
TCCGTCTCCCGGTCCGTCAGCCGGGGTGCGCCGGGCTGGTCGGCGTCCGGGGCGGGGGCCGGTTCGGAGGCCAGGCGGCGGTACTCGCCGAGGACCAGTCCGGCGAGGCCCGGCGTGAACACCGGGTCGCCCACGGCGGTACGGCGCACGGCGTCCAGCAGTTCCTCGGTGGAGGCCGACTTCAGCAGATAGCCGGTCGCGCCGGACTTCACCGCCTCCAGCACGTCGGCGTGCTCACCGCTCGCGGACAGCACGAGAACGCGCAACGCCGGGTTGTGGCCGACCAGTTCCTTGCAGACCTGGACGCCGGGCTTGGCGGGCAGGTTGAGGTCCAGCACGAGGACGTCGGGGGCGGCGGCCCTGGCCCGGCGCACCGCCTGCTCGCCGTCGCCTGCGGTGGCGACCACCTCGAAGCCGGACTCGGCCAGGTCCCGGGCGACCGCGTCGCGCCACATGGGGTGGTCGTCCACCACCATGACCTTGATCGGGTCCCGCTGCTCGCTCATCGACGCTCCGCCTTCGCCTTCTTCGGTACCTTCAGTTCGACCTCCGTGCCCTGCCCGGGGACGGAGATCAGCTCGGCGCTGCCGCCCAGGTCGCGCAGCCGGCCGCGGATCGACTGGGCGACCCCGAGCCGCCCCTCGCCCTCGGCCTGGGCGAGCCGGCCCTCGGGGATGCCGGGGCCGTCGTCCCGGACGGTCACGACGATCTCGTCCGGCTCGTCCTCGACCAGGATCCAGGCCCGGGCCTCCTCGCCCGCGTGCGCCCGGACGTTGTCCAGGGCGGCGCCCACCGCCGCCGCCAGCTCCCGCGCGGCCGGCCGGGGCAGCCCGACCGGCGCACCGGGCTCGGCCAGGCTCACCCGGGCAGCCGCGTAGGGGGCCAGCAGCTGCCGCAGATCGACCGGACCGTCGTCGTCGGGCTCGTCCACCGCGCGTACGACGGCCCCGGCGGCCGCGTCCTCCGACAGCCGGGACACCGGCAGCAGGCCGCCGGAAACCAGCGTGCGCAGCGCCACCTCCTGCTCCCCGGCCAGCCGGCCCAGCTCGGCCGCCTCGCCGCCGAGGGCCGCACCCCGGCGCTTCACCATCGCCAGCACCTGCAGCACGCTGTCGTGGATGTCCCGGGCCAGCCGCTCCCGCTCCCGGGTCGCGGCCTCGATCTCCAGGGCGCGGGCGAGGGTGCGCTCGGAGGCGCGGGCGACCTCCACGACGTAGCCGATGGCGATGGAGGCCACCCAGACGAGGATCACGTTGTGCACGGTGTCCCGGGCGGGGTGACCGCGCTCGACCAGGTTGACGGCCGCCACGGCGGTGGAGGCGACGGCCGCCCAGCGCCAGCCGCCCTTGATGGCGAAGGCCAGCACCGAGCCGGCGGTCCATATCGACGGCAGGGTGGGGCCGCCGCCCGCGATCCGCTCGTGGTTGTCGGCGAGCGGGGTGAGCAGGATGCCGGTGAGGGCGATGGCCAGGTCGACGGCGAGGAAGCGCTTGGTGCAGGCGGCCTCGCTCGCCACCCTGGGCAGGGTGGCGAGGGTCCACACGGCCAGGACGGCGTAGTAGGCGACGGCGACCCAGGGGCGCACGAAGTGGGAGTACGCCGTGGCGCACAGGCCGATGGCGTACAGCATGGTCAGGACGCGGTAGCCGGCGAGCGCGCGCCACAGCGGCAGCTCGACCGACATCCGCAGGACACGCTCGCGCTTGGGCATCTCCCCCGGCCCCCAGCCCCTCCGTCAAGCCCCTCGGGCTTACGCCTTCTTCTCCGCTTCCTTGGCCTTCTCGGCCTCCTTGGCCGCCTTCGCCGCCTCCGCGATCTGCCGCTTGGCAGCGGTCGCGTACATGTCGACGTACTCCTGGCCGGAGAGCTTCATGATCTCGTACATGACCTCGTCGGTCAGGGCGCGCAGCACGAAGCGGTCGTGCTCCATGCCGGCGTAGCGGCTGAAGTCCAGCGGCCTGCCGATCCGGATGCCGGGCCGCATCAGCTTCGGCATCACCTTGCCGGGCGGCTGGATCTTCTCCGTGTCGATCATGGCGACCGGGATGACCGGCGCGCCGGTGGCGAGCGCCACGCGCGCGAGGCCGCCGGGCTTGCCCCGGTAGAGCCGGCCGTCGGGCGAGCGGGTGCCCTCGGGGTAGATGCCGAACAGCTCGCCGCGCTCCAGCACCTCTATGCCGCTCTTGATCGCGGCCTCGCCGGCGCCGCGCGCCCCGGAGCGGTCCACCGGGAGCTGGCCGACGCCCTTGAAGAAGGCCGCCGTCAGCCGGCCCTTCACGCCCGGGGTGGTGAAGTACTCGGCCTTGGCGATGAAGGTGACCTTGCGGTCGAGGACCGCGGGCAGGAAGAACGAGTCCGAGAAGGACAGGTGATTGCTCGCCAGGATGGCCGGGCCCTCGGCCGGGATGTTCTCCAGCCCCTCCACCCAGGGCCTGAAGGCGACCTTCAGCGGTCCTCCGATGGCGACCTTCATCGTGCCGTACAACACCCGTGTGCCTCCCGTTTCCGTCGAACAGACCTTAACCCGCAGGACCGTGAAAGGACCCGACGACCCTGGTCGGTGTCAGTGCGGTCGCGTACGGTGAAGCACATGCCACTTCTCCCCGGAGCCGAGCCGTACCGCCACGAGGGCGGGGAGGTGGGGGTCCTCCTCTGCCACGGCTTCACCGGCTCGCCCCAGTCGCTGCGCCCCTGGGCGGAGCATCACGCGGCCCACGGCCTGACGGTGTCGCTGCCGCTGCTGCCCGGCCATGGCACCCGCTGGGAGGACATGCAGGTCACGAGCTGGCAGGACTGGTACGCGGAGGTGGACCGCGAGCTGCGCCTGCTCTCCGAGCGCTGTTCCCGGGTGTTCGTCACGGGCCTGTCGATGGGCGGCGCGCTGGCCCTCAGGCTCGCGGCCCGGCACGGCGCGCGGGTCACGGGCGCGGTGGTCGTCAACCCGGCGAACAAGGTGCACGGCCTGTCGGCGTACGCCCTTCCGGTGGCCCGGCATCTCGTGCGGACGACGAAGGGCATCGCCAGCGACATCGCCAAGGAGGGCGCGGCCGAGCTGGGCTACGACCGGGTGCCGCTGCACGCGGCGCACTCGCTGCGGGTGTTCCTGCGCCGCCTGGACGGCGAACTGCCCCAGGTCACCCAGCCGTTGCTGCTGCTGCGCAGCGCGCAGGACCATGTCGTGCCGGCCGCCGACTCGGCCCGGGTGCTGAGCCGGGTGTCGTCCACGGACGTATCGGAAGTCGTGCTGGAACACAGCTACCACGTGGCGACGTTGGACGAGGATGCGGACCGGATCTTCGAGGAGAGCCTCGCCTTCATCGGCCGGCTCGCGACCGGTGCGGGCGTCGGCAAGGACGGCGCGGGCAAGGACGGCAAGGAAGGGACGGCCTCAGTTGGCTGAGCACGACTCGGACCGCGAGGGTCGCGAGCCGGACGAGCAGGGGGTGCCCTTCGACGAGGACGCCGCCTGGCGGGCCATCGTCGCCGGGTACGGCGCGGAGCCGCCGGACCCACCGGGCGCGAAGCCCTTCAAGCCGGTGGAGGACCTCGCGCTGCCGGCGATGGACGCCGAGAAGAACGGTGAGGGCGAGCAGGACGGCTCTGCCGGTGCACCGCCCGTCCAGCCCGCGCTGGGCAGCTCGGTCACCTTCGCCCCCGGCATCGGTCCGCGCGACTACACGGCGCCGGAGCCCTCCGAGGACGACTTCGACGAGGACGACGAGGGCCACTTCGTCCCGCCGGAGCCGCCCCCGCTCCCGACGGCGGACACCACGGCCAAGTTCGCCTGGCTGGGCGTCGTCGGCGGCCCGATCCTGCTGCTGCTGGCGGTGCTGCTCGGCTGGGACATGACGTGGTGGCTGACCACCCTGGGCGTCGGCGGCTTCCTCGGCGGCTTCGCCGCGCTGGTGATGCGGATGCGGACGGACGACGACGAGGGCGACGACCCGGGGCGGGGCGCCGTCGTCTAGCGACGCGGTGGTCCGGCGACGCCTCCGCCGGCCGGGATTCTGAGGGCGGCCAGGACCGGGAGGTGGTCCGTGGCCGCGATCAGGTCGGGCCGGGTGACGCCGGGCTGGTCCAGGGGGACCCCGCAGCCGAGCACCTCGACGCCCTTCGTGGCGAAGACCGCGTCGATACGGCGGTGGGGCTCGCTGTATCTCCAGGTCTCCTCGCCGCCCCAGGGGGCCACGGCCCGGCAGTCCTGAAGGGCGCCGGAGAGCAGCCGGAAGGCGGGGCCGTCAGGGGTCTCGTTGAGATCGCCGCCGGCGACGGCGTGCTCCACGCCCATGCCCGCGAGGCGGTCGAGGAGCATCCCGGCCTGCGCGCGGCGCTCGTCCCTCCGCAGGCTCAGGTGGCAGCTGAGCACGCCCAGGCGGGCGGCGCCGAAGCGGACCACCGCCGTGGCGAGGCCGCGCCGGTGCCGGCCGGGAGTGAGCGGGAGGAGCACGTCCTCCGTGCGCTCGACGGTGGCCCGCAGTGAGCAGAGGATCGCGGGGCCGGCCGCCGGGGCTCCGCCGGTGAGGATGACCTGCCCGGAGGCCGCTGCCAGGCGGGCCAGCTTCTTGCGCCAGCGGAAGAAGCGGGGGGCCTCTTGGATCAGGACCAGGTCGGGGGCGCAGGCGGTGATCACTCTGGCCAACGCGTCCGTGTCGTCCCGCATGGAGCGGATGTTGTAGCTCAGGACGCGGATCAGGGGTGAACCGTCAGGGTCCGTGCGGGAGTTGGGGAGCGGCTCCATGTCGATCAATGTACGCCCAACAGCTCAGGGGCGCGGGGTTTGTCCAGCCCCGCGCCCCTTCTTCAGTTCATGCTTCTCACATGATCGGGTCGGGCTCGCGGGCCAGGTCCGCCGCGCCCACCAGGCCCGCCTTGTTGCCCAGCTGGGCCGCGATCACGTCGGCCACCGGGCGCCAGTTGCCGCCGACCAGCCAGCGCTTGTAGGACTTGCGGATCGGGTCGAGGACCAGTTCGCCCTCGTCGGACAGGCCGCCGCCGACGATGAACGCGGACGGGTCGAAGAGGGAGGCCAGGTCGGCGAGGCCGGCGCCGGCCCAGCGGGCCAGCTCGCGGTAGGAGTCGACGGCCACCGGGTCGCCCTGGCGGGCGGCCATGGAGATGTGCTTGCCCTCGATGCCGTCCGGGGTGCCGTCGCCCAGCGAGAGCAGCAGCTCGGCGTTCTCCGGGGTGGCGTTGGCGCGCTGCTTGGCGTAGCGGACCAGGGCGCGGCCGGAGGCGTACTGCTCCCAGCAGCCCTGCGAGCCGCAGCCGCACAGCAGGCCGTCCGGGACCATCCGGATGTGGCCGAACTCGGCGGCCACGCCGAAGTGGCCGCGGCGCAGCTTGTTGCCGATGATGATGCCGCCGCCGAGGCCGGTGCCGAGCGTGATGCAGATGACGTTGCGGTGGCCCTTGCCGGCGCCGAACTTGTACTCGCCCCAGGCGGCGGCGTTGGCGTCGTTCTCGACCACGACCGGGAGGCCCACGCGGGCCTCGACCTTCTCCTTCAGCGGCTCCTGGCGCCAGTCGATGTTCGGCGCGAAGTACACCGTCGAGCGCTGCCGGTTCACGTAACCGGCCGCACCGATGCCCACGCCGACGATCTCGTGCCCGGCGCGCGCGCCCTCGACGGCGGAGGCGATGGCGTCCACGATCGCCTCGGGCGTGCCCGGGGTCGGCACCTTGTGGGTTGAGAGGATGTTGCCTTCCTCGTCGACCACGCCGGCCGCGATCTTGGTGCCGCCGATGTCGACGCCGATGGTGAGTCCCATGAATCCCTCAGTTTCGGTCGAGCCCCGCTACGGCCAACCGTACCCGAGGCCCTGCCGGGAAAGCGCTTCAGTCCAGGTCGATCCGCTCCCCCGGACCGGTGCCCTCGCCCCCGTCGCGCCGGTCGCGCTTGTCCTCGGGCCGCTCCCGGGTCAGGTCCTCGGACGTGCGGGCGGTCCAGCGGCGCTCCTGGGCCTGGACGGCGGAGCGGTAGGCGGCCAGCAGCTCGCCGCCGGCCGCGGCCAGGTGGTCGAAGACGTCCGGGTTGCGCTCTATGACGGGCTCGACGGCGGCCTTGGCCTGCTGGACGACCTGCCGTACCACCTGCTGGGCGGCGGGTCCGGCGAGGCCGCCGAGGAGGGGGGACTGGAGGCCGGACAGCTTGTCGGCGACCGTGTCCACGAACTTCTTCAGTTCCTCGGCGGCCGAGCCCGGCTGCGGGCCGTACTCGGTGCGGCGGCGGGCCTTCTCGGCCTCCAGATCCTCGGCGCAGGCGGTCGCCCAGGCGTCGGCGTCGGCCGCGGGGCCCTGTTTCCCGTGTTCCTCTTCCTCGTACGAGCCGGCGGACGAGTCGGCTGCGGGGCGCTCTTCGCTCATGGCGGACTCCTGACTACGGTTCGCCCGTACGACGTTACCCGAACGGGCGTTTCCCGTTCACCGTCCGGCGACGGGCCACAGGTCGGGGTCCGGGGCGAACCGGATGCGCAGCTCCCCCTCGCGCAGCCCGGCCCCGGCGACGGTGCAGCGGCGCAGGGCGGAGGGCAGCGGGACGATGCGGCGGAACGGGCCCACGGTGATCACGAGTTCGTCGCCGCGCCGGATGAGGTCCAGCTCGTCCCGTACCGCGCCGGGCAGCGGGATGTGCCAGACCAGGACGCCGTCCTCGGCGATCCGGTCGGTGACAGGCCACCCGACCGGGGCGGGCGACGGGTTGACGCCGGGTACGGCGAGGGCGGCGAGGTCGTCGTCGCCGCGCGGGTCCCGGCCCAGGTGGGGGACGGGGTGGACGTCGTACGGCAGCTCCTGCCAGTCGGCGAGGGCCTTGCGCTGCTGGGCGAGGAGCCCGGCCAGCCAGGTGTCGGGCGCGGTCTCGGGCAGGGTGCGGTTGGCGATCAGTGCCTCGGTGCGCAGACCGCGCAGGGCGAGGCCGAGGCCGGCGGTGCGGACGGCGTCGGCGCCGGCCGGGCCGGGCTCGGCGACCAGGCGTACGACGGTCGCGCGGTCGGTGAGGACGGCCTCGACGGCGGCCAGCTCGACGTCCCAGCGGGCCGCCGTCTCGTACAGCCAGTCGGCGGGCATCGGCACCCCGGCCAGTCGGCCGAGGACCGGGCGCAGGGCGCGGGCCGCCTGCCGCTCGGGCGGGAGCAGGCGGCGCAGATAGCGGCGCAGCTCCTCGGGCAGGCCGAGCAGGGCGAGGGCCTGCGGGAGGGGCGGGAGGTCGACGACGAGGAGGTCGTAGCGCTCGCAGAGGGCGGCGTCCCTGAGCGCGCGCAGGAAGGACAGCTCCTCGGCGCCGGGCAGCGGGGTGACCTCCTCGGCGTCCAGCCGGGAGGCGCCGAGCAGGTCGAGGACGTTCGCGGCGCGGGACTGGAAGGCGGCGAGGTCCTCCCGGAACCGGTCGACCGCGTCGGGCCGCCAGACGGTGAGGTCCGGCGCGGCCTCTTCCGGCACCGGTCCTGTCGCGGGGCCCAGGGCCGCGCCGGGGGTGTCGGTGCGGTCGGCGCTCAGCAACAGCGTCCGCAGGCCCTCGCGGGCGGCGCGCTGTGCGGTCGCGGCGGCGACCGTGGTACGACCGCTGCCGCCGGGGCCCATGATCAGGATGGTGCGCATGAGGGTGAACGGTACCGCCGTGCGCGAGTGGTGCGCGGGGTGACTACTTCTCCCCCGACGCCTCCGCCGGCGCCTCCCCCGACTCCACCCTCGCCTTCAGACCCGCCAGCGCCCGGTCGATGATGACCTTCTCCGCCTTGCGCTTGATCATGCCGAGCATCGGGATCTTGACGTCGACCGTGAGCCGGTAGGTGACCTCGGTGGCGCCCTGGCCGGCCGGCTTCAGGAGGTAGGAGCCGTCCAGGGAGCGGAGCATCTGGGACTTCACCAGGCTCCAGGAGACCTCGTCCTCACCGGTCCAGGTGTAGGCGAGGGTCTGGTCGTCCTTGATGGCTCCGGCGTCCATGACGAGGCGGACCTGCTCGGCGCGGCCGCGGGCGTCGGTCGCGAGGACCTCCGCCTCCTTCACCTCTCCGGTCCAGTCCGGGTAGCGCGCGAAGTCGGCGATCACCGCCATGACGTCGGCCGGTGCCGCCTCGATCGTGATGCTCGAGCTGGTGTGTTCCGCCATCGCCGTGGCTCCTCCAGATGCGGGCCGTACTGAGATCGTCGTGCGCACGTGTGTGCAGCGTGAAGGCTACCGCGCCACCGACCTGCCGCCCTCACCCCGTGTCCCGAGGGTCACCATTCGAGCGCCCAGGGCCTGCCCGTCCCGGCGAAGTGGCCCACGTTCACGCATTCCGTCGAGCCGATCCGCATCCGGCGGGCCAGCGGCTGGTGCACGTGTCCGAAGAGCGAATAGCGGGGTTTCGTACGGCGGATGGCGGCCAGCAGGGCGCGGCTGCCGCGCTCGAAGCGGCGGGCGACGGTGTCGTAGACCAGTTCGGGAACCTCCGGCGGGATGTGCGTGCACAGCACGTCGACCTCGCCGACCGCCTCGATCTTCGCCGCGTACTCCTCGTCGTCGATCTCGTACGGCGTCCGCATCGGTGTCTTGAGGCCGCCGCCGACGAAGCCGAAGGTGCGGCCGCCGATCTCCACCCGCTGGCCGTCGAGAACGGTGGTGCCGGGGCGGGCGTACTCGCTCCACAGAGGCGGCATGTCGACGTTGCCGTAGGTGGCGTACGTCGGGGTCGGGAACGCGGCGAACATCTCGGCGTACTGCTTGCGCACGGCCTTCTCGATGGCGGCGGCCCGGTCGGTGCCGATGCCGCCCCACAGCCGGGCGCCGAACTCCCGGGCCTCCTCGAAGCGGCGGGCCGTGCGCAACTCGACGATGCGGTCGGCGTTCTCCTCGCCGAACAGGTCCGGGAAGATGCCGCGCGAGTGGTCGGCGTAGTCGAGGAAGAGGACGAGGTCACCCAGACAGATCAGGGCGTCGGCACCCTCACCGGCCCGGGCCAGGTCCCGGGCGTTGCCGTGCACGTCGCTGACCACGTGGACGCGGGTCCGCCGGCCCGCCGAGCGTGAGGATGCCATGGTGATCAAGGGTAGGCCTGTGCGGTGTGCGTGAACAGTGCCGGTCCGGCCTGCGGTTACTCGCCGGTCGGTTCAGCCGTGGACTACTGTGCGCGAAGGAACGCCAACGTGTGTGACGCAGCGAACATCTGGCTCGAACCCCCTGTCGGGAAGGCCATACCGACCGGTAACGTCCGGGCAGTCCAGTCGTGCTCTGGATTTCAACCACCGAAGACCCGAGCACCAGCCCGAGCCTTGGACCGCACCGTCGCATCACACAGTGTCGTGGCGCCGGCGCCCTATGAGGAGCAGCAGTCTTGCGCGAGTTCAGCCTTCCGGCTTTGTACGAGGTCCCTGCGGACGGCAATCTGACCGACATCGTCCGCAGAAACGCCGCGCAGCATCCCGACGTCGCCGTCATCGCCCGCAAGGCCGGCGGTGCCTGGCAGGACGTGACGGCCCGGGAGTTCCTGGCCGAGGTGCACACCGCCGCCAAGGGCCTCATCGCCGCCGGAGTGCAGCCGGGCGACCGGGTGGGCCTGATGTCCCGCACGCGGTACGAGTGGACGCTGCTGGACTTCGCGATCTGGAGCGCGGGCGCGGTCACCGTGCCGGTGTACGAGACCAGCTCGCCGGAGCAGGTGCGGTGGATCCTGTCGGACTCGGGCGCGACCGCGTGCATCGTGGAGCTGGCGGGCCACGCGGCGGCCGTGGAGTCGGTGCGCGAGTCGCTGCCCGCGCTGAAGCACGTCTGGCAGATCGAGGCCGGCGGCGTGGAGGAGCTGGGGCGGCTCGGGCAGGACGTCTCGGACCAGACGGTCGAGGAGCGCAGCTCGCTCGCCAAGGCCGACGACCCGGCGACCATCGTCTACACGAGCGGTACGACCGGCCGCCCCAAGGGCTGTGTGCTCACCCACCGCAGCTTCTTCGCCGAGTGCGGCAACATCGTGGAGCGGCTGCGCCCGCTGTTCCGCACCGGCGAGTGCTCGGTGCTGCTCTTCCTGCCGCTCGCGCACGTCTTCGGGCGCCTGGTGCAGATCGCGCCGATGATGGCGCCCATCAAGCTGGGCTGTGTCCCGGACATCAAGCACCTCACCGACGAACTGGCCGCGTTCCGGCCGACGCTGGTCCTCGGTGTCCCGCGCGTCTTCGAGAAGGTCTACAACTCCGCGCGGGCCAAGGCGCAGGCGGACGGCAAGGGCGCGATCTTCGACAAGGCGGCGGACACCGCGATCGCCTACAGCAAGGCGCTGGACAGCGCCTCCGGCCCGTCGTTCGGCCTGAAGGTCAAGCACAAGGTCTTCGACAGGCTGGTCTACAGCAAGCTGCGCGCGGTGCTCGGCGGCCGGGGCGAGTACGCCATCTCCGGCGGTGCCCCTCTCGGCGAGCGGCTCGGCCACTTCTTCCGGGGCATCGGCTTCACCGTGCTGGAGGGCTACGGCCTGACCGAGTCCTGTGCGGCGACGGCGTTCAACCCGTGGGACCGGCAGAAGATCGGCACGGTCGGCCAGCCGCTGCCCGGTTCGGTGATCCGCATAGCGGACGACGGCGAGGTGCTGCTGCACGGCGAGCACCTGTTCAAGGAGTACTGGAACAACCCGGGCGCGACGGCGGAGGCGCTGGCCGACGGCTGGTTCCACACCGGTGACATCGGCACCCTGGACGAGGACGGCTACCTCAGGATCACCGGCCGCAAGAAGGAGATCATCGTCACCGCGGGCGGCAAGAACGTCGCCCCGGCCGTGATCGAGGACCGGATCCGGGCGCACGCGCTGGTCGCGGAGTGCATGGTGGTGGGCGACGGGCGGCCGTTCGTGGGCGCGCTGGTCACCATCGACGAGGAGTTCCTGGGCCGTTGGGCCGAGGAGCACGGCAAGCCGGCGGGCTCCACCGCGGCGTCGCTGAAGGACGACCCGGATCTGAACGCGGCGATCCAGGCGGCGGTCGACGACGGCAACGCCGCGGTGTCGAAGGCGGAATCGGTGCGGAAGTTCCGCATTCTGTCCTCCCAGTTCACGGAGGAGTCGGGCCACCTCACCCCGTCGCTGAAGCTCAAGCGGAACGTGGTGGCGAAGGACTACGCCTCGGAGATCGAGGCGATCTACCAGAAGTAGCGGGCCACGTACGGCAGTTGGCTCATGGCGCGGTGTCCTCGGCGAGGACCCGCGCCATCGTGCGTTCGGCGAGCGCGGTGATGGTGACGAAGGGGTTCACGCCGATGTTGCCGGGCACGAGCGAGCCGTCGGTGACGTACAGCCGGTCGTACCCCTTCACGCGGCCGTAGGCGTCCGTCGCCTTCCCGAGGACGCAGCCGCCGAGGGGGTGGTAGGTGAAGTCGTCGGCGAAGACCTTGCTCGTGGAGCCGAACAGGTCGTAGCGGTAGATGGTGGCGTTGGCCAGGTTGATCCGGTCGAACAGCTTCTTGGCCATGGCCACCGAGACCGCGCTCTGGGCGGGCGTCCAGCCGAGCTTGACCGTCCCGGACGAGGAGTCGTACGAGAAGGACGCCCGTTCGGGGTTCTTGGTGATCGCCAGATAGAGGCTGACCCAGTGCTCGAAGCCCATGGGCAGCGGGGCGATCTCGGCGAAGACCGGGTTGTCGGCGTTGGCCCAGTCGTCGATGCCCATCACCGGCATGGTGGCCTGGTCGGCGCCGACGGTGTCCCAGATGTGGTTGGCGCGGCCGAGCATGGTGTTGCCGTTGGTGCCCCAGCCGGCGCCGACGTCGGCGGTCAGGTCGGGCAGGGTGCCGGTGTCCCGGGCGCGGACGAGGAGTTCGGTGGTGCCGAGGCTGCCGCCGCCGAGGAAGAGGTACGTGCAGCTGTAGCTCCTCGTCTCGACGACCGCGCCGGTGGTGTCGATCCGGTCGGCGGTGAGGACGTACGACCCGTCGCTCGCCCGGCTGACGGACTTCACCCTCTCCAGGGTGTGGATGGTGACGTTCCCGGTGCCGAGGGCGGCGGCCAGGTAGGTCTTGTCGAGGCTGCGTTTGCCGTGGTTGTTGCCGTAGATGACCTCGCCGGCGAGCGCCGACCTGGTGGCGGTACCGGCGGCCTCCTGCTGCATGTAGCCGAAGTCGTAGACGTTCGGCACGAAGGTGGTCTTCAGGCCCGCGTTGCCGGCGGCCTTCCGGGAGGTGCGGGCGAACCGGTACCACTCGGTGGACTCGAACCAGGCCGGGTCGATGGTGTTGACGCCGAGCATGGTGCGGGCGCGCGGGTAGTAGGTGCCGTACATCTCGTCGGCGTCGACGGCCGGGAACTGCTCGGCGAAGTACGACCTCACGGGCGTGACCGCCATGCCGCCGTTGACGAGCGAGCCGCCGCCGACGCCCCGGCCGACGAAGACCGACATGTTGTCGTAGTGCACGCGGTCCAGGACGCCGGGGTAGGAGCTGATGGCCTTGTTGACCACGTCCAGCCACAGGAAGGTGGCGAGCGGGGCCTCGGTGCGGGTGCGGAACCACATGGAGCGCTGGTCGGGGGCGAGGGTGGAGCAGAACACCTTGCCGTCGCTGCCGGCCGTGTTCCACAACTGGCCCATCTCCAGGACGAGGGTACGGATGCCGGCCTGGCCGAGCCGGAGGGCGGCGACGGCACCGCCGTAGCCCGAACCGACCACGATGGCCGGGGAGTTGTCCGTGGCGGCGGGTTCGGCGGCTCGGGCCGACTGGAGTCCGACACGGGTGAAGCCGAGGGTGGCCGCTGTTTGCAGGGCGACCATGCCGAGTATGTGACGTCTGGTCAGCTGACGCTGCGTCAAGTTTGCTGTCATGCGCGCAGCATGGGCGGATTTTCCGGTTCCGCCTAGACTCTCCGGGATGTTTTAGAGAAGGGCTTTGAGCTTCTCCGCCAGCAGGTCCCAGCGCCAGCGCTCCTCCACCCACTGGCGCCCCCTCTCCCCCATCCTCCTGCGCAGCTCGGGGTCCTGGAGCAGCGGGATGATGCGGTCGGCCGCCTCCGCCGGGGCGCCGCCCCTCACCACCCAGCCGGTCTCGCCGTCCAGGACCGCGTCCGGGGCGCCGCCGGAGTCGCCCGCGACCACCGGGAGGCCCGTCGCCGAGGCCTCCAGGTAGACGATGCCGAGGCCCTCCACGTCCAGGCCGCCCCGGCGCGTGCGGCAGGGCATGGCGAAGACGTCGCCGGCGCCGTAGTGGGCCGGCAGGTCGGACCAGGGGACGGAGCCGGTGAAGCGGACCGAGGACGCGACGCCGGTCTCGTGGGCCAGGCGGCGCAGGTCCTGTTCGTAGGGGCCGCCGCCGACGATGAGCAGCACGGTGTCGGGCTCGGCGGCGAGGATGCGGGGCATGGCCTGGATGAGGGTGTCCTGGCCCTTGCGCGGGACCAGCCGGGAGACGCAGACCACGACCGGGCGGTCGGTGAGGCCGAGGCGGGCGCGGACCTCGTCGCCGCCGGAGGCGGGGTGGAAGGTCTTCTCGTCGACCCCGGGCGGCAGCTGGGCCATGCGCCGGGCCGCCGCCGGGGCGAGTGCCGTGGCGATCCTGGACCGCGTGTACTCACCCAGATAGGTGATCGTGTCCGTCGACTCGCCGATCCGCCGCAGCAGCTGCCGGGCGGCGGGCAGCTGGGCCCAGCCGGCCTCGTGCCCGTGGGTGGTGGCCACCAGCCGCTCGGCACCGGCCCTGCGGAGCGCCGGGGCCATCAGGCCGAGCGGGGCCGCCGCCCCGAACCACACCGACGTACAGCCGTGCTCGCGCAGCAGCCCGGCCGCGCGCCGGGTCGCCTGCGGGGTCGGCAGCAGCATCGTCGTACGGTCGCGTACGACGGTGAAGGGCTGCTCGGCGTCGAAGGCGGCCGTGGCCCGGGCGCCCTCCCGGCTCCGCTTCCAGGTGGAGGCGTAGACGACCAGCCGGTCGGGGTCCAGGCGCAGGGCCATGTTGTGCAGGAAGGCCTGGATGCCGCCCGGCCGGGGCGGGAAGTCGTTCGTGACGATCAGGGTCTTGCGCATCGCCGCCGACCCTACCCAAATGGGCCGTCCGGTGCCGGGTACGGCCGAGTCTGTGGCAGGTACACAGCGGGGCACGACATCATGGTGCCCGACCTGAATTCGAACGGCAGGGGATCACGTGGAGACGAAGGGCGCCGGGCGGTCCCTGGCATGGCTGCTCGCGACCTGGGGCGTCACCCGTCTGGTGCTGCTGCTGTTCGTCTTCCAGGTGTGGGTCTTCCCGGGCCCGGACGTCACCTCCGACGTGTCGGTGATCTACCGCGGCTGGTACGAGGTCCTGCGGCAGGGAACGTTTCCGCTGGACGACGTGACCTGGCAGTACCCGCCCGCCGCCGCCCTCCCGGTCCTCGCCCCCGCCGCCCTGCCCTTCCTGTCGTACACGCACGCCTTCTTCATGCTGACGTTCCTCGCCGACGCGGTCGTGCTCCAGCTGCTGCTGCGTCCGGCCGGGCGCTCCGGGCGGTCGCCGCGCGGGGCCTGGGTGTGGGTGGCGGGCGTGCCGCTGCTCGGCCCGACGGTGTTCGCCCGCTACGACGTGATGGTGACCGCGGTGGCCGTGGCGGCGCTGCTCGCGGGGGTCCGGCATCCGCGGGTGATGGGCGCGCTGACCGCGTTCGGGGCACTGCTGAAGGTGTGGCCGGCGCTGCTGCTGGTCGGCTGCTTCCGGCGCCGGGCGTGGGCGTCGGCGGTGGTCACCGCGGCCGGGCTCGCCGCGGTGTTCGCGGTGTCCATGCCGGGCGCCTTCGCCTTCCTGACCTTCCAGCGGGACCGGGGCACCGAGGTGGAGTCGCTGGGCGCCCTGGTCTTCCATGTGGCCCGGCACTTCGGCTGGAGCGGACAGGTGCTGCTGAACTACGGGTCGGTCGAGTTCGTCGGCCCGCATGTGGCGCAGGTCAGCACGGCGGCGCTGGCGCTGACCGGGGCCGCGTTCGGCTGGCTGCTGCTGTGGCGGCTGCGGGTGACGCGCCGGGCGCCGCACACGCTGGCGGACGCGGCGTTCACGGCGGTGCTGGTGTTCACGGTGACCAGCCGGGTGATCAGCCCGCAGTACCTGGTCTGGCTGGTGGGTCTCGCCGCGGTCTGTCTGACGTACCGGGCGAGCCGGATGGCGGCGCCCGCGCTGATGGTCGTGGCCGCGTCCTTCGTGACGGTCCTGGAGTTCCCGCTCGGCTTCCTGCACGTGGTGCTGAGCGACCGGTACGGGGTGCTGCTGCTGGTGGTCCGCAACGGCCTGCTGCTCGCCGCCTCCGTCACGGCGGGCCGCCGCCTGTGGCGCGAGACCGTCCCTCCGGCCCCCGCCGCCCCGCTCCCGCCGGAGCCGGCCCGGCCGCGGGAGACCCCGGTCTCCTCCTGACGCGGCCGGCCCACGCCGGGAGATGACGGCCGACCCACGACACCCGGCAGGCCACGGCAGCCCGCGGGCGCCAGGGAGACCTCGGCCGCCACACCTCACCTGGACCGCCCCGCCGACCTGGCGACGCGGCCCCGGTCCCTCCCGGCTCACCCGGCGCGGGCCAGGGACATCCCGGCTTTCTCGCGCCGGCCGGCCCTTCGCAGCAGCGCTGTCACCGCCGCGCACTGCACGGCCATCGCGAGCGCCAGCGCCAGGCAGACACCGGGCAGGCCGAGGCCGGAGAGGGCGTACGCCAGCGGCAGCTGGACGGCCGTGCCGAGCAGGGTGACCCGGAGCAGGGCCGGTGCTCCCCCGCTGCCCTCGAAGACTCCGCCGAGCGCGATGCAGCAGGCCATCAGCAGCAGATAGGGGCCGATACAGCGCAGGAACAGCACGCCCTGGTGGGCGACACCGGGTCCGGCACCGAAGGCGGCCATGATCCAGGGGGCCGTCACGGCGAACAGGGCGGTGGCGGTGAGCCCCAGGAGCCCCGCGAGCAGCACCGCCTGCCGGCCGATCTCGTGCCGCGCGTCCGTGCCGGCGCCCCGGGTGTGCGCGGTGTGGATGGCGGCGGCCTGACGTATGGCGTAGAAGGCCATGGTGGCGACGTACATGACCTTGTAGGCGATGGCGTAGGCAGCCACCACGGTCACCCCGAGCCGGGCCACGATCGCGACCAGGACCAGCGCACCGCCCTGCCGCACGGTGAAGTCGGCGGACATGGGCAGACCGGTGGTGAGCGTACGACGCAGGGCGGCCGGAACCGATTCGGCGGGCGGGGCCCCGGCCGCTGCCCGCAACAGGGGGTCACGGCGCAGGGCGCGCAGGCCCACCGCGAGGGCGGCGCAGCGGCACAGCACCGTGGAGGCGGCGGCACCCCGCACGCCGTAGACATGGATCAGGACGGGGTCGCCCACCAGGATCAGGCCGTTGGCCAGCAGCGCGAGCCGCATGGGGGTGCGGGTGTCACCGGCGCCCTTGAGGATGCCGTCGACGAGCTGCTGGGCGAAGAAGACGGCCATGCCGGGCAGGGAGATCGCGAAGTAGGCCGTGGCCAGGCGCAGGGCCGCACCGTCGCCCCCGCCGAGGACCAGACCGGCCAGCGGCCCGCGCAGCAGGAAGCCGCCGGCCGCGACCACGGGGGTGACCAGCGCGCACAGGGCCCAGCCCCCGCGCACGGCGGCCCGTACGGCGGCCGGGTCCCGGGCACCGCGGGCGTGCGCCACCAGCACCGTCGTACCGGAGGCGAAGACCAGCGCGACGCCGAGCAGCACGTTCTCGGTGTTGGTGGCGACGGCCACGGCGGCGACGGCGGCCCCGCCGAGCCGGGAGACCCAGACGGTGTTGACGATCCCGGAGGCGACCGAGGCGAGGAGGGAGAGGTAGACGGGGTGGGCGAGAGCTATGAGCTGCTTGCGGTGGGTGTTCACTGAGCCCCCTCGTATCGAGCTACCACTAATCGAGGTAGCTCGATAAGAGTTAGCATGCTCATCTGGGCCGCCGCAAGGAGGAAAACCGGTGCTGGAGTTGTCGATCCTGGGGTTTCTCGCCGAGGAGCCGCTGCACGGCTATGAGCTGAAGGAGCGGATCAAGGCGCTCAGCGGCCACGTCCGGCCGGTCAGCGACGGGGCGCTCTACCCGGCCATCAACCGGCTCGTCGCCGCCGGGCTGCTGGACCAGCGCACCGAGGAGGGCGCGAGCGCCGCCCCGCGCCGGGTGCTGTCCCTGACCGGTGAGGGCCGCGCGGAGCTGCTGGAGCGCCTGCGCAGCCCCAAGCAGGCGGAGATCACCGACCACGTCCGCTTCAACACCGTGCTGGCCTTCCTGCGGCACCTGGACGACCCCGCCGGGCAGGCCGCGGTACTGCGCCGCCGGCTGGACTTCCTTGAGACCCCGGCGAGCTTCTTCTACCGGCAGGGCGAGCCGGTGCGCGCCGAGGAGGCCGGGGATCTGTTCCGGGAGGGGATGCTGCGGGTCGCCCGGGCCACGGGGACGGCGGAGCGGGCCTGGCTGCGCGAGGCCATCGAGACGCTCAGCCGAGCTGACTCCTGACGTAGGCCCGCCACTGCTCGGTGAACGCCTCCGGCGTGGTCCCGAGCACCGTCTTCAGCGCCGCCTCGACCGCGCCCGCCCGTTGCCGACGGTCGCCGACGGCCCGGTAGAAGGCGTCCAGCCGGGCCGTGCCCCAGCGGGCGGCGATCATCCGGCAGGCCAGCCAGCCGCTCTCGTAGGCCTGGGCCAGCTTGGTGGGGTCGCTGGTGAAGCCGAAGTCCTTGTCGGTGGGCAGGGCGGCCGGGGTGCGGCCGTCGCGGACGGCGCGGGTCAGTTCCGGCGCGGCCTCGGTGGGGGTGCGGCCGGTGCCGAGGTAGCCGATCCAGTCCGCGTAGCCCTCGGAGAGCCACAGAGGGGTCGCGGCGGTGGTGTGGGCACGGGTGGCCACATGGGTGGTCTCGTGGGTGAGGACGACCTGTTTGCCGAGGCCGCCCAGCACGGCGTACGCCTCCGGGTTCACCACCACCCGGTCCGCGGGCGCCCTTCCCGCGCCTCCCACCTCCCCCGTGGTGACGGCGGCGATGCCCCGGTAGTCGGCGGGGGGCGAGCCGAGCAGCCCCGCCATGCCGTCCAGGGAACGCGGCACGAGGACGACGACCCGGCGGCTCCAGTCCATGCCCCACACCCGGGAGACGGCCGGCACCGCACGGTCGGCGAGCCCGGCGTAGGCCCGCAGCTCGGCGGCCGTCCGCCCGGTGCCCAGCACCAGACTGTGCGCGCCCTGGACGGCGGTCACCGACCCCTGGTCCCACAGCTGCTGCCCGGCCTGCTGCGCGGGCTGGTCGGCGGTGACGTACCACTGGCCGTCGGCGGTACGGCCGAGGGTGAGGGTACGGCGGGCGTCGACCGGGGCCGTGTCGTACCCGGCGACCCGGTAACTCAGCTCGGCATCGGCGCTGGCGCCGGTGGCGGTGTGTCGTACGGCCGTGACCCGGTACGCCCAGGAGGCCAACGGGAGCGCACGCAGCCGGGTGTACTCGGTGCGGGTGCCCGTGGCCGCGTACGCCTTCTCGTCGTGCCCGAGGAGGGCGGCCGAGCGCCGGTCGAGCAGGTGCTGCACCTCGGTGCGGGCGGGGTCGGCGGGCGTGCCGCCGTTCGCGCATCCGGTCAGGGACAGCACCAGAGCGAACCCGACGGCACCGATCCACCCCGCCCTTCTGCGACCAGCCATTTCCCGATCGTAACGGTGGCAGTCGCCGTCAGGGCCTGGTCACCGAGGAGATCGGCATCATCCCCACGGGGTCGTAGCGCACCGCGGCGCCCGGGTAGGGGGCGTGGATGACCCGGCCGTTGCCGACGTACATCGCCACATGGCTGGCGTCGGAGCGGTAGACCACGAGGTCGCCGGGCCGGGCCTGGGAGAGCGGGACGTGGCGGCCGGCGAAGCGCTGTTCCTGCGAGGTGCGCGGCAGATGGATGCCGGCGTGTGCGTACGACCACTGCATCAGGCCCGAGCAGTCGAAGCCGGAGGGGCCGTTCGCGCCCCAGACGTAGGGGCGGCCGAGGGCGGACTGGGCGGCGGCCACCGCGGCCGCGGCGCGGGCGTCGGGGGCGACGACGCCCGACAGGTCGGGCAGGTCGACGCGGGTGTCCCGGGAGGCGCGGTCGTAGGCGGCGCGGGCGGCGTCCGGCAGGGAGTCGATCAGCTGCCGGGCCCTGGCGAGCTTCTTCTCGACGGTCTTCTTGTGCACGGCCACGGCCTGGCGGCTCTTCTCCAGCTCGGCGAGCTTCCCGGCCGCCTCGGAGCGCTCCTGCGCGAGCTCCCGCATCGCCAGCCTCAACTCACGTAGCTGGCCCGCCTGTTGGGCGCTGATGCGGTCGAGGGTGGCGGCCTTGTCGAGGTAGTCGTCGGGGTCGTCGGAGAAGAGCAGCGCCACGGCCGGGTCGATGCCGCCGGCCCGGTACTGGGCGCCGGCCAGCGAGCCGAGATGCTCGCGCAGGGTGTTGATGCGCTGCTGCTGCCGGGCGATGTGGTCCTGGGCGCCGCTCACCTCACGGCGCAGCGAGTCGGCCTGTTCCTGGGCCTTGTCGAAGGCCTGGGTCGCCTGCTCGGCCTCCTGGTAGAGGCGGTCCACCTCGGCGCGGGTGCCGTCGTGCGGCGCCGCGTGCGCGGGTACGGCGCCGAGCGCGGCGGCCGCGGCCGACAGCACGCACAGTACGGTGGCGCCCCGGTCGAATCCGGAGGAGACAAGACGGCGATGAGACCCCACGGCGGTCCTTCTGCTGGCGGACAGATACCGCTCCCCCGGCGCCTGGGGACGGGGAGACCCCGGCGCCGGGGGAGCGCGCCAGACAGTAGCCGTCCGCGAGGGCCCCGGCCAAAGACCGTGACGGCAACACACAGTGACGCCCCGCCGCTGACGCAGGTCACCGGCGGGGCGTGGAGTCAGTTTGGGTTCACCGGATTCGCCCGTTCGGGCGCCCCGTGTCCGCGTTTCGCGTGAGGCCGCGGGGGTTCCGCGGGGTCTTCACGGTGGTGTCAGACCCGGACGCCGAACTGGAACGGCATGTCGGACATGGACTCGTAGCGGACCACGGCGCCGGTGTGCGGGGCGTGCAGCACCATGTTGTTACCCGCGTACAGGCCGACGTGGTGGATGTCGCCGTAGAAGAAGACCAGGTCGCCGACCTGAAGGTCGTTGACCGAGGTGATCCGGGTGCCGATGGTGGCCTGCTCCTGCGAGGTACGCGGGATGGAGACGCCGGCCTGCGCGTAGGCCCAGGAGGTCAGGCCCGAGCAGTCGAAGGAGGAGGGGCCGGAGGCGCCGTAGACGTACGGCGAGCCGATCACGCTCTGGGCGGCGGAAAAGGCGGCGCCGGCCATGCCGGAGCCCTTGCTGGTGCCGAGGTGGACACGCTCACTGGAGGAGCGGTCGGCGCGCTGCTGGTCGGCGGCGAGCTGCTGCCTCTCCTTGGCGGTCAGGGTGTTGAGCAGCTGCTGCGCGTCGGAGAGCTTGCCCTGGACGTCCTTCTTGTTCTGCGCCAGCTGGGCGCGCGTGGCGGAGAGGTCCTTGAGCTTCGCGGTGGCCTCGGCCCGCTCCTGGGCGAGTTCGCGCTGCTTGTCCTGGATCTTCTTCAGGGCGTCGACCTGCTGGGCGCTCAGCTGGTCGAGCGTGGAGGCCTTGTCCAGGAAGTCGTCCGGGTTGGAGGACAGGAAGAGCTGGACCGAGGGGTCGATGCCGCCGGTGCGGTACTGCGAGGTGGCCAGCGAACCCAGGCTGTCGCGCAGCTTGTTGAGGTCCTGCTGACCCCGGGCGACGTTGTCCTGGATGGTGGATATTTCCTTCTGCAGCTTCTCCTGCTTGGCCTGGGCCCCGTCGTACTTCTCGGTGGCCTGCTCGGCCTGCGAGTAGAGCTCGTCGACCTTGGCCTTGACCTGGTCCTTGCTGAGCTTCTGGCTCGGCGCGGCGTTGGCGGCGTTCGCGCTCAGCACGACAGCTGCGGCGGCGGCGGTGGTCAGCACGGTCACGCGGGCGCGACTCTGCTGCTTGGGTCGACGGTGGGACGCCACGGAGGACGAACTCCTTCTCGTGAGTGAGTGAGCGATCACCCGTTCGGAGGTTCGAGCCCTGACCCTAGTGACCCAGTTGTGATCAGTTCAAATCCTCACGGCAAAAAATCCCGTGACGCAATGCATTCTTTGCACACAACTCACCAGGCGTGAGGCGCGATTGACACTACGTTGCGTGACGATCCGGCCAATTCGGGCATTGCCTATGCCCATTGGACCTTCAGGACAGTCGCTTGAGAAGCACCGCAGACGCCACCGGTCGGGCACCCGCCCTGGCGACCCCGTCGGCGACCTCGCGGTCGGTGGAGGCGACGATGACCGGACGGCCCGGCGGTTCCGCGCGCACCAGCTGGCGGATCAGCTCGTCGGCCGTGACGCCCGGCTTGGAGAACAGCACCCGCACCCCGCGCGGCGGCGCGAGCAGCACCGGCGCGGCCAGTTCGGCGCCGTCGAAGACACACGTCACCTCGGCGCCGGTCTGCGCGGCGAGCGCGGAGAGCTGGCCGAGGAGCCGGAGGCGCTGCTTCTCCAGCGGCATCTGCGGATAGCCGGTCTTGGTGACGTTGTAGCCGTCGACCACCAGATGCGCCTGGGGCAGCGCGAGCAACTGGTTGAGAATGGCCGGATCGTTCTCGGACAGGGCGCGGGCCGCGATGTCCTTCGGGGTCATCCGGCCGGGCTCCACGGCGTCCACGGTCTCGGCCGGCCGCACGGACACCGGCGGCAGGGCCAGCTCGCGCCTGAGGCCCTGGGTGGCGTCCAGCAGGGTGTCCAGCAGCAGCCGGACCCGCATGTCCTCCACGCTGCGGCCCTCGCGGACGGCCCGCCGGGTGGCCTCCAGCGCCGCCTCGGCCTCGCCGAGCCGGGCCTTGAGCCGGCGGGACTCGCTCTCGGCGGACGACACCTGCGCCTGCGCCTCGGCCCGCGCGGAGTCCATCTCGCCGTGGGCCTTGCGCAGCGCGGCCTCGCCCCGCTTGACGTCGCTGAGCGCGGCACGGAGCTTGCGGTGCAGGGATTCGGCTTCCTTCTTCGCCGACTCCAGCTCGGCGCGCAGCCGTTCGGTCTCGGCGCGGGTGTGCTCGCGGGCCTGGGCCAGCTCGGCGCGCAGCCGCTCCAGTTCGACCCGGCTCTCCTCGTCCGCCCGCTCGGCGTCCGCGCGCTGGGCCTCCTCGCCGGCCGCGGCGACCAGCTTCACCCAGCCCGCCGGGCGCAGTACGTAGGCCGCGGCCGCCACGTCGAGCGGGTCCGCGGCCGGGGGCGGGGAGCCGGAGTCGAGGGCGCCGGTGAGTTCCGGCTGGGCCTCTCTGAGCTTCTCCCCGATCCGCTGCCGGAACAACGGGTCGGTCTCCAGCGCGGCCGCCATCGCGTTCCCGGCGAACTTCGCCCGGCGATTGGGGGCGAACCGGGCGTACTGCCGCAACTGTGCGGGCAGTTCGGACACGGTCAGCCCGCCGAAGCCGTCCGAGACGATCTGCACGACCCGCCGGCGCACGCCGTCGGGCAGCGGACGGTCAAGCACCTCAGCGGTGCCGTCGCCCGGCCCCCCGCCTGTGGTCTCCACCATCCGTCACACCCCAATACCGAGAAAAGCCTCTCCGGGGCCGCCTCCCGCTCAGGAGTCGGCGCCCGGCCTGTCCACGAGTTCCACCTGGTCCACCGCGTTGCACCAGCGGCAGCGCACCGATTCGATGGTCTCACTGACCACCTCGCGCTCCTCCACCGTGGATTCTCCGGCCAGATCGAGATGGACGTACTCGACGACCTTCGACGAACGGGTCACGTCGAACCGGGTCAGGTTGCCGCACAGGGTGCAGCGCCACCGGGTGGTCGCGGTCGGCAGGGGAACCGTCATCGTGGCAGTCCGCTTCCTTCTCGTCTCCGTCCGCGCCGTCGGCCGACGCGTGTGGCCGTAACCCTACGGCCTGCCGGGTGGTCGCCGCCCGTCCGTCCACGACGGCGAGGCGGTCTGTCGGCATGCGTCCCGTTACGTCATGCTCTGTGGTCATGATCAGCGAGTGGAGCACGGCGGCCGGCAGGACCATCCGAGCGGTGCGGGGCACCTCGGCGCCCATCACCTACGGCCTCATCGCCCTGTGCTTTCTGCTCTTCGCCCTCGGCCCCGCCTCCGGACTGACCCCCGCCTACGGCTCCGGGGAGGTCCTCGCGGCCGCGCAGCGGGCCTACTTCCGGCACTGGGGCGTGGTCCCCGCCGAGCTGTTCGGCGGGCCGGTCCATGAGGCGCTCACGCCCGCCACGGCCCTGTTCGTGCACGGCAACTGGGTGCATCTGCTCGGCAACATGCTCTTCCTCTTCGTCTTCGGGGCGATGACCGAGGAACGCATGGGCCACGTCGAGTTCACCCTCTTCTACGCCGGCTGCGGCTATCTCGCCCTGCTGGGGTACGCGGCCGCCAACGCCTCGTCCGAGCAGTCGCTGGTGGGAGCCTCCGGGGCGATCTCGGCGGTCCTCGGCGCGTTCCTCTACCTGTTCCCCCGCGCGCGCGTGACCAGTCTTCTGCCGTTCCTGCTCTTCCTGCCGATGCGGTTCCCGGCATGGGTCGTACTGCCGTTCTGGGTGGCGGTGCAGTGGCTGGCGGCGGCGCAGGCGAGCGAGGGGCCGGGGGTGGCCTACCTCGCCCACCTGGTCGGATTCGGGCTCGGCTTCGGGTACGCGTGGGTGCGATACGGCAAAAGGAAGGGCCCGAAGGGCGGCCTTGGAAGGGCGGTGGCGGGAGACGGGCGGGCTAAAGTGAAAGCCGCCCCTGCCCAGGCCTCCGAGGGAGAGAACCAGCCGTGATCACCGCGATCGTTCTGATCAAGACCAGCGTGGACCGGATTCCGGAGATCGCGGAGCAGATCGCTTCGCTGGACTCGGTCAGCGAGGTCTTCTCCGTCACGGGTACGTACGACCTGATCGCGATGGTCCGGGTGCGCAAGCACGACGATCTCGCCGATGTCATCCCCGGCCGGATCAGCAAGATTCCCGGCGTGGAAGGCACCGACACGCACGTGGCGTTCCGCACCTACTCCCAGCACGACCTCGAGGCGGCCTTCTCCATCGGGCTGGAGAACTGATCACACCGCCGGGACGCAGCGGCCGTCCTCCGTGTGGTACGTCCACTGGGCGCCACTGGTGACCAGTTCCTTCACGGCGCTCACGAAACGCTCGACGTGCTCGTCGGGGGTGCCCGCGCCGAAGCTGACGCGGATGGCGTTGAGGGACTTCTCGCCCGGGGCCGCCTCGGGGGCGCCGCACTCACCCTGGGTCTGGGGGTCGCTGCCGAGCAGGGTGCGGACCAGCGGGTGGGCGCAGAACAGGCCGTCGCGGACGCCGATGCCGTACTCGGCGGAGAGCGCGGCGGCGAAGTGGGAGCTGTTCCAGCCCTCCACCACGAAGGAGATCACGCCCACGCGCGGGGCGTCGTCGCCGAACAGGGACAGCACCTTCACCTGCGGGACCTCGGCCAGGCCCGCGCGGACCGTGCGGATGAGGTGCTGCTCGCGGGCGACCAGGGTGTCCCAGCCGGCCTCGGTGAGCGCCTTGCAGGCCGACGCGATGGAGTAGGCGCCGATGACGTTCGGCGAGCCCGCCTCGTGCCGGGCGGCGCTCTCGTGCCACTGCACGTCCACTCCCCCGTCCGCGCGCCGGGTCACCGTGCGGCTGGCGCCGCCGCCCGCGAGGTACGGCTCGGCCGCGCGCAGCCAGTCGGCGCGGCCCGCGAGGACACCGGAGCCGAAGGGGGCGTACAGCTTGTGCCCGGAGAAGGCGACCCAGTCGACGTCCAGGTCACGCAGGTCCACCGGGTGGTGCGGGGCCAGCTGGGCGGCGTCCAGGACGATCCGGGCACCATGGGCGTGCGCGGCGGCGGCCAGCTCACGCACCGGCCACAGCTCGCCGGTGACGTTGGAGGCGCCGGTGACACAGACCAGGGCCGGGCCGTGCGGGTCACGGTCGGCGAGGGCCCGCTCCAGGGTCGCCACGGCCTGCCGCGGGGTGCGCGGGGCGTTGAGATAGGTGACGTTCGCGTCCTGCCAGGGCAGCAGGGAGGCGTGGTGCTCGGTCTCGAAGACGAAGACCTGGCAGTCGTCCGGGATCACCCGGGCCAGCAGGTTCAGGGAGTCGGTCGTGGAGCGGGTGAAGATCACCTGGTCGTCGGCGCGGCAGCCGAGGAACTCGGCGACCGTCCTGCGGGCGTTCTCGAACAGGTCGGTGGAGAGCTGCGAGAGGTAGCCGGCACCCCGGTGGACGCTGCCGTAGTACGGCGCGTAGGCGGCGACGTCGTCCCAGACGCGCTGGAGGGCGGGGGCGCTGGCCGCGTAGTCGAGAGCCGCGTACGTGACCTCGCCGCCGGTGACGAGCGGGACGGTGACATCCCGGCCCAGAACGGACAGCGGGGCACAAACAGACTGGTCGGCGGCAACAGTGAAGGAAGACATGGCTCAACTCCCGTGAAGGCAGGTGTCATTCACCACGTGAGCAGAGAACGCTCGAACGGTGGTGGAGTGAAAAAAGGGATGCGGAGGCGGGGCTCTGCGGCCCTATCGCATTCGCTTGCTCACGGAAGGCTCCTCGACGACCAGGACCCCTGGTTTCTCGAGGGGTCCGCGCTTGCCGTAGACCTCGTTGCCTACAGCCTGGTCTTCACCCGGGGCACCCCGCCACGGACGGAGGGTTGCCGGACAGCCGGCCGGGGCCTGAAGGCTGTCACTCATGACCTGGCTCGTATCCTGCCATACGATCTTCGACGCGCAAGGCGCGGTCCGCCATCTGGACTGCGCCTTGCGTCACATGCGGGCCGGGGTCAGCGGTTGGTGGCCGCCACCCAGCGCTCCAGCGCCCGCTTCGCCGCGCCCGAGTCGATCGACTCGACGGCCCGGGCCATGCCGGCGCGGAGCTGTTCGGTGAGGGAGGCGTCCGTCGGGTTCAGGGCGACCAGGGCCGCCGCCGAGTTCAGCACGACGGCGTCCCGGACCGGGCCCCGCTCACCGTCCAGCAGCCGGCGGGCGACCTCCGCGTTGTGGGCCGGGTCGCCGCCGCGCAGGGCCTCCACGGGGACGAGGTCGAGGCCGGCCTCGCGCGGGTCGAAGACCTCCTCGGTGACCTTGCCGTCCCTGACGATCCAGACGTGGGACGTGGACGTCGTCGTCAGCTCGTCCAGGCCGTCGTCGCCGCGGAAGACCAGCGCGGAGTTGCCACGCTCCGCGAGCACGCCCGCGACGATCGGCGCCTCCCGCGCGACGGCCACGCCGACCGCCTGGGCCCGTACCTTCGCCGGGTTGGTCAGCGGACCGAGCAGGTTGAACACCGTCCGGATGCCCAACTGGCCGCGGGCGGCGCCCACATGACGCAGCGCCGGATGGAACTTGATCGCGAAGCAGAAGGTGATGCCGGCCTCCTCGGCGACCTCGGCCACCCGCCGGGGCGTGAGGTCGAGGTTGACGCCCAGCTGCTCCAGGACGTCGGAAGCCCCGGAGGCGGAGGAGGCGGCGCGGTTGCCGTGCTTCACGACCTTGGCGCCCGTACCGGCGACGACCAGCGAGGACATCGTGGAGATGTTCACCGTCTTCGCCCCGTCGCCGCCCGTGCCGACGATGTCGACGGTCCGGCCGGGCACCTCGATCACGTTCGCGTGCTCGTACATCGTGCGGACCAGACCGGTGATCTCCTCGACCGTCTGCCCCTTGGCCCGCAGGGCCACCGCGAACCCGGCGATCTGCGCGTCGGTCGCCTCGCCGCGCATGATCCGGTCCATCGCCCACGCGGTGTCGTCGGCGGACAGGTCGTGGCCGCCGAGCAGGCCGTTCAGCAGGGCGGGCCAGGAGCGGCCCGCCGCGGTGTCGCCTCCAGCGGGGGTCACAGCGCTCATGGCAGCTCCTGGGTGTCGTACCTGCGGAATCAGTGGTTGATGCCACCCTATCGGCCCCGGGGCACGGCGAAGGGCCCCGTCCGTAAGCCGGACGGGGCCCCTCAGCGTGGCGTGGCGACGCGGTGATCAGTGGTGGCCGTGGCCGCTGGTGATCTCCTTGTACTCGTCGACGGTGGCCTTCGGGATCTGGTTGTCCTCGCCGTAGTAGGCGCTGGACAGCTTGACCCGCAGCTTCTCCGAGGCCGGGATCTTGCGCTGGACACCGTTCTCGTCGACCGCCGGGCCGACCTGGGCCGGCTCGTACTGGTGGTGAGCCGTGAGCGTGTGCAGCTGCTCCTGGCTGAGCGGCTCGTGCACCTCGATGAACTCACCGTGCGGCAGGCGCTTGATGATGCCGGTCTCGCGACCGTGCAGCACCTTCTCGCGGTCACGGCGCTGCAGACCCAGGCAGATCCGCTTGGTGACGATGAACGCGATGACCGGGCCGACGAAGAAGCCGATCCGGACGAACCAGGTGACGTCGTTGATCGACAGGTGGAAGTGGGTGGCCCACAGGTCGTTGCCACCGCCGACCAGGCCGATCATGTAGATCGTCACCCAGGCGACACCGAACGCGGTACGGGTCGGGGCGTTGCGCGGGCGGTCCAGGATGTGGTGCTCGCTCTTGTCGCCGGTGACCCAGGACTCGATGAACGGGTAGACCGCGATCGCCGCCAGGACGAGACCGAAGAGCACCAGCGGGATGAACACACCCAGGACGAGCGTGTGACCCCAGAGGTTGATCTCCCAGCCCGGCATGTAGCGGACGAGACCCTCGGCGAAGCCCATGTACCAGTCGGGCTGGGCGCCGGTGGACACCTGGTCCGGACGGTAGGGGCCCATGGCCCAGATCGGGTTGATCTGCGCGACGGCCGCGATGGCCGCGATGACACCGAAGACCAGGAAGAAGAAGCCTCCGGCCTTGGCCATGTACACCGGCAGCAGCGGCATGCCGACGACGTTCTTCTCGCTCTTTCCGGGGCCCGCGAACTGCGTGTGCTTGTGGTAGAAGACCAGGATCAGGTGCGCCACCATCAGGCCGAGCATGATGCCCGGCAGCAGCAGGATGTGGATCGAGTAGAACCGGCCGACGAAGTCGTGACCGGGGAACTCGCCGCCGAAGAGGAACATCGAGATGTACGTGCCGACGATCGGGATCGACAGGATCGCACCCTCGGTGAAGCGCACACCGGTGCCGGAGAGCAGGTCGTCCGGGAGCGAGTAACCGGTGAAGCCGGTGAACATGCCGAGGACGAACAGCAGGAAGCCGAACAGCCAGTTGATCTCACGCGGCTTGCGGAACGCGCCGGTGAAGAACACGCGCATCATGTGCACGAACATGCCCGCGAGGAAGATCAGCGCGGCCCAGTGGTGGATCTGCCGGATGAGCAGACCACCACGCACGTCGAAGGAGATGTGCACGGTCGAGTTGAACGCCTCGGACATCAGCTGTCCCTGGAGCGGGACATACGAGCCGTGGTACACGACCTCGTTCATCGACGGGTGGAAGAACAGCGTCAGATAGACACCCGTCAGGATGATGATGAGGAAGCTGTACATGCACACTTCGCCCAACATGAACGACCAGTGGTCGGGGAAGATCTTGCGCATGTTGCTCTTGGCCAGGGAGTAGATCCCCAGGCGGCCGTCGACCCAGTCGGCGACGCGCTCGCCGGCCGGGGCGTTCCCGCGTGCGCGGGAGGTGTCGTTCGCTGTAGTGCTCATCCGCGCTCCCAGAATGCAGGACCGACGGGCTCCTCGAAGTCGCCGAGCGCCTGGAGGTAACCGTCGCTGTCCACGCCGATGCGCAGCTGCGGCAGGGCGTGGCCGGCGGGGCCGAAGATCACTCGGGCACCGTCGGAGAGGTCGAAGGTGGACTGGTGGCACGGGCACAGCACGTGGTGCGTCTGCTGCTCGTACAGCGAGATCGGGCAGCCGACGTGGGTGCAGATCTTCGAGAAGGCCACGATGCCCTGGTGCGACCAGTCGAGCTCGCGCTTGTCCTTGATGTTGTCCGGCTGGAGCCGGATGATCATCAGGGCGGCCTTGGCGATCTCGTTCTGGAAGTCCTCGTTCGTCTCCTCCAGGCCGTCGGGCTTGGCGAAGGTGAGCGAGCCGACGGCGACGTCCTCGGGACGCAGCGGCTGGTTCGTGTTCATGTTGACCAGACGCTTGCCCTTGGCCCACATGGTGTGCCGCAGCTTGGACTTCGGCGCCGGGCCGAGACCGCCGAGCAGGAAGACGGCGGAGAGCGGCATCAGGGTCAGCGCGCCGAACATCGTGTTGCGGATCAGCTTGCGACGGCCGAGACCGGACTCCTCGGCACCCTGGCGGAAGTCCTCCATGACCTTCGCCTTGAGCTCCGGCGAGGCCTCGATCGCGTGCCGCTCGTCGGCCATCTCCACGTCGGACATCAGGGTGCGGGCCCAGTGGACCGCGCCCGCGCCGATGCAGAACAGCGCCGTGCCGAGGGTGAGACCCAGGGCGAAGTTCAGCGCGCTGACGTGGCCGATCGGGAAGACGAAGATCGACTTGTCGTGCGGCACCGCCAGGTAGGCGGCGATGAAGCCGACGGTGGCCAGCATCGACAGCGTGAACAGCAGGGCGACGACGCGCTCGGACCGCCTGGCGGCCCGCTCGTCGATGTCCTGGATACGGTGCTCGTGCGGGGGCAGGCCCGGGTCGGCGAACGGGTTCTTCTCGTCCGCGACGCTCACGGCGGCGTGCGCGTGCTCCTGCTCAGCGGGCAGGTTCTCTTCTGGAATGTCTTGGCTACTCATGACTTCTTGGCCTTTGCGGTCCGAGCGGCGACCCAGACGGCGACCGCGATCAGCGCGCCGAGGCCGAAGATCCAGGCGAACAGACCCTCACTGACCGGCCCGAGGCCGCCCAGCTCCAGACCGCCGGGGTTCTCCGTCTTGTCGCCGTTGACCGCGTTCAGGTACGCGATGATGTCCTTCTTGTTCTTCGACGTCATCGTGGTGTCGGGGAAGGACGGCATGTTCTGCGGGCCCGTCTGCATGGCCTCGTAGATGTGCTTGGGAGCGACACCCTCCAGGCTCGGCGCGAACTTGCCCTTGGTCAGGGCACCGCCCTTGCCGGTGAAGTTGTGGCACTGCGCGCAGTTGGTACGGAACAGCTCGCCGCCCTTGGCGATGTCCGCACCGTCGGGGCCGTACTGGTCCTTGGTGGGGATGCTCGGGCCGGCGCCCAGCGAGGCGACGTACGCGGCGAGCTGGTCGATCTGCGTCTGGTTGTAGATGACCTTCTTGCGCGGGACCTGGGCGCCCTGCGAGGTGGCGGCCGGCATACGGCCCGTGCCGACCTGGAAGTCGACGGCCGCGGCGCCCACGCCGACCAGGCTCGGCCCGTCGGAGGAGCCCTGGCCACCGGTGCCGTGGCAGCTGGCGCAGCCGACCTCGTAGAGCTTCTTGCCCTCCTTGATGGTCAGGGACTGGGAGGTTTCATCGGCCTGTGCCTTGCTCGCGGGTGCGAACGCGGCGTACAGCCCCCCAGTGGCCGCCAGCGCGAGGAGTAGGACGACGACCGCCGCCAGCGGATGGCGTCGTCGTACGGAGAGCTTTTTCACGGATTACCCCGGTGTCAGGATCTTCTGCGTCGATGCTTCTGGATGTGCGGGAGCCGGTCCCGCTACTTGATCAGGTAGATCGTGGCGAAGAGGCCGATCCAGACCACGTCGACGAAGTGCCAGTAGTAGGACACGACGATGGCGGCGGTCGCCTGCTCGTGAGTGAACCTCTTGGCCATGTAGGTGCGGCCGAGGACCAGCAGGAAGGCGATGAGACCGCCCGTCACGTGCAGGCCGTGGAAGCCGGTGGTCAGGTAGAACACCGAGCCGTACGGGTCGGAGGACAGCGAGATGCCGTCGTCCTTCACCAGGCTCGTGTACTCGTAGATCTGACCGCCGATGAAGATCGCACCCATGATGAAGGTGACGATGAACCACATGCGGAGCTTCTTCACGTCACCGCGCTCGGCCGCGAACACGCCGAGCTGGCAGGTGAGCGAGGAGAGCACCAGGATCGTGGTGTTCGTCGCCGAGAAGGGCACATTGAGCGCATCGGCCATGTGCTTCCAGTGCGCCGGACCCGTCACCGATCGCAGGGTGAAGTACATCGCGAAGAGGGCCGCGAAGAACATCAGCTCGGAACTCAGCCAGATGATGGTTCCGACGCTGGTGAGGTTCGGCCGATTGACCGACGGGTGCGCGTGCCCGGTTTCTACTGTCGTTGCTGTCGCCACGACCGACATTATGTCGGTCGCTTATCCCGCCCTCACTCCGGGGGGTGCCGTTCGGAGTGTTGCTGCCCGCCGAACCGGTGTTGACGTGGTGTTCATGGGGACTTCGACGGGAGTAACATCCGGCGCGAACGGCCCTGTCCGTCCCGTCCGTACGACGCTGACGTCACCGGAGGAACCATGCAGCCGACCGCCACCGTGCTGGTCTACAGCGACGACTCCAACACCCGCGAGCAGGTACGGATGGCCTCCGGCCGCAGGCCGGCCCCTGACGTCCCCTTGGTCGAGTTCGTGGAGTGTGCGACGCCCGACGCCGTGCTGCGTGAGCTGGACAAGGGCGGGATCGACGTCTGCGTGCTCGACGGTGAGGCCGTGCCCATGGGGGGTATGGGGGTGTGCCGGCAGATCAAGGACGAGGTGTTCAACTGCCCGCCGGTGCTGCTCCTCATGGGCCGGCCGCAGGACGCGTGGCTGGCCACGTGGAGCCGCGCCGATGCCGCGGTCACCTTGCCGGTGGACCCTGTGGAGTTCGCCGCCTCGCTCGCTTCTCTGCTGCGGCACAAGCGGTTGTTGAGCGCCTAGGGGTGCGGGGCGCGAGGCGCCCCTTCGGGGCGCTTCACCTCACAGCGCCGTCGGCTGGAGCCTTACCACCTGTCCGGGTGCCTGGCCGTTCGTCGTGCCCTTAGTCAGGGCGCTGCCCGTGGCCCACTTCTTCCAGTCGACGTTCCAGTCGCCGAAGCCGTTGCCGAAGGGTTCCATCTGCCGGCCGCCCGAGTTGACGACCCTGACGATGTCGCCCTCGCGGACGGTGTTGAAGAACCACTGGGCGTTGGACGTACTCATGCCCGTGCAGCCGTGGCTGACGTTCGCGTAGCCCTGTGAGCCCACGGACCAGGGCGCGGCGTGGACGTACTCGCCGGACCAGGTCACCCGGGTGGCGTAGTAGACCGGCAGGTCGTAGGAGTCGGAGGTGCCCGCGGCGATGCCGACCGTGGTGCCGCGCATGCGTACGAAGTACTGCTTCTCCAGGACGACCTTGACGCCGTTGCGGGTCTCCCAGCCGGGCCTGCCGGTGGTGATGGGGATCTGGTTGATCACCTTGCCGTTCCGGTAGACCGTCATCTGGTGGGACGCGGCGTCCGTGACGGCCTCGACCCGGTCACCGATCGTGAACTTCAGCGGCTTGGAGGCGCCGCCCCACAGCCGGTCGCCGATCTTGATGCCGTCCAGGTTGCTGTGCACCGAGACGGTGGTGTGGACGGGCCAGTACTCCTGGGGCCGGTAGTGGAGTTCCTTGCCGCTCACCCAGTACCAGGAGCCCGGCACGGCCGGCGTGGAGTCCACCCTGAGGGCACGCTCGATGACGGCACGCTGCGCCTTGTCCTTGATCTCCTGGTCGAGTTCGGCGGTGACGGGCTGTCCGACCCCGTACTCGCCCGCGTCCGGGCCCAGCTTGACGTTCAGCCGCTTCTGCGCGGCGGGCCGGCTGGTGTCGACCGTGACGACCTTGCGGCCGGGCGCGCCGCCCTCGTCCTCGGTGCTCACCGTGACCGTGTAGTGGGCGTTGGCGGCCAGCGGGGAGGTGCTGTGCCATCGGCTGCCGTCAGCGGCGAGTTCGCCCGCCACGTAGCGCCCTGCGGCGTCCTGGACGGTCACGTCGGTGATCCGGTCGTCATCGCTCGTGGCGGTGACCTCCAGGGGCTTGTCCGGGTCGGCCCGCTTTCCCTCACCGGTGGGGCCGCTGAAGGAGATCAGGCCCGCCGCGTCGTACGGCTTGTCCGCCAGGGGGTTGCCGTCCGAACCGCAGGCGGTGAGGCTCGCGCCGAGGGCGGTCGCCAGCAACGTGCAGCCGACGACGGTGCGGGTCCGCGGAGTGTGGTTCATACGATCACGCTATGAGGCGTTCACCCCATTTGCGCGTCATGTAACCCGTCCGAGGGATCGGCACTCCGGCAGACGAAGGACAGGGCACCCGGAAAGGCCGGAAGCCCGGACCCTCCTGATGGAGTGTCCGGGCTTCCGTGCGTGTTCCCGTGTGCTACTGGGTGCGGTTCTCACCGTGGTAGTACTCGAACACCCAGCCGAACAGGCCGATCACGATGAACGGCGCGGAGAAGTAGATCAGCCACCAGCCGACCGCGATGCTGAGGAAGGCGATCGCACCGCCGAAGCCCAGCATGAGCGGCTGCCAGCTGTGCGGGCTGAAGAAGCCCAGCTCGCCCGCGTCGTCCGCGACGTCGGCCTCCTTGTCGTCCTGGGCACCCGCGTCGACCCGCCGGGCCGTGAAGCCCAGGTAGAAGCCGATCATGACGCTCAGGCCGAAGGCCAGGAACAGTGCGGTGGTACCGGCCGGCTCCTTCGACCACACGCCATACACGATGGCCATGATCAGGATGAAGACGCTCAGCCAGATGAACATCCGACCCTGGATCTTCACTTGCCGGCCTCCTTGCTGCCCTCGACGGCGGTGCCGTGACCGGCGTACTCAAGCTGCTCGAGAGCGGCGATCTCGGGGTGGTGCAGGTCGAACGCCGGGGATTCGCTGCGGATCCGCGGCAGGGTGAGGAAGTTGTGCCGCGGCGGCGGGCAGGACGTCGCCCACTCGAGCGAGCGGCCGTAGCCCCACGGGTCGTCGACCTCGACCTTCTTGCCGTACTTGGCCGTCTTCCACACGTTGTAGAGGAACGGCAGTATCGACAGGCCGAGCAGGAAGGAGCTGATGGTCGAGACCGTGTTCAGGGCGGTGAAGCCGTCGGCCGCCAGGTAGTCGGCGTAACGACGCGGCATGCCCTCGGCACCCAGCCAGTGCTGGACCAGGAAGGTGCCGTGGAAGCCGATGAACAGCGTCCAGAAGGTGATCTTGCCGAGGCGCTCGTCCAGCATCTTGCCGGTCATCTTCGGCCACCAGAAGTGGAAGCCGGAGAACATCGCGAAGACGACCGTACCGAAGACCACGTAGTGGAAGTGGGCCACCACGAAGTACGAGTCGGAGACGTGGAAGTCCATCGGCGGCGAGGCCAGGATGACACCGGTCAGACCACCGAACGTGAAGGTGATCAGGAAGCCGGTCGCCCAGAGCATCGGCGTCTCGAAGGACAGCGAGCCCTTCCACATCGTGCCGATCCAGTTGAAGAACTTCACACCGGTCGGTACGGCGATCAGGAAGGTCATGAAGGAGAAGAACGGCAGCAGCACACCACCGGTGACGTACATGTGGTGGGCCCACACCGTCACGGACAGACCGGCGATCGCGATGGTCGCGGCGATCAGACCCATGTAACCGAACATCGGCTTACGGGAGAACACCGGGATCACTTCGGAGATGATTCCGAAGAATGGCAGCGCGATGATGTACACCTCTGGGTGTCCGAAGAACCAGAAGAGATGTTGCCAAAGTAGTGCGCCGCCATTTGCGGCGTCGAATACATGGGCACCGAACTTGCGGTCCGCCTCCAGGGCGAACAGCGCGGCGGCCAGCACCGGGAAGGCGAGCAGGACCAGCACACCGGTCAGCAGCACGTTCCACACGAAGATCGGCATGCGGAACATGGTCATGCCCGGGGCACGCATGCAGATGATCGTGGTGATGAAGTTGACCGAGCCGAGGATGGTGCCGAAGCCGGACATGGCCAGACCCATGATCCACATGTCGGCGCCGACGCCCGGCGAGCGGACCGCGTCCGACAGCGGCGAGTAGGCGAACCAGCCGAAGTCGGCCGCGCCCTGCGGGGTGAGGAAGCCGCCCACCGCGATGAGCGAGCCGAACAGGTACAGCCAGTAGGCGAACATGTTCAGCCGCGGGAACGCCACGTCGGGCGCGCCGATCTGCAGCGGCATGATCCAGTTGGCGAAACCGGCGAACAGCGGCGTCGCGAACATCAGCAGCATGATCGTGCCGTGCATCGTGAACGCCTGGTTGAACTGCTCGTTCGACATGATCTGCAGGCCCGGCCGGGCCAGCTCGGCGCGCATGAGGAGCGCCATCACGCCGCCGATCAGGAAGAACGCGAACGACGTCGTCAGATACAGCGTTCCGATGGTCTTGTGGTCGGTGGTCGTCAGCCACTTCACCACGACATTGCCGGGCTGCTTGCGCCTGACCGGCAGCTCGTTCTCGTACGAGTCCTCAGCTGCGGCGGCACCCTGGGGTTCGTTGAGGATGCTCACAGGTTGTTCGTCTCCCGGTTCTTCTCGTGGCTCGTCTGCGCGATGCCGGCGGGAATGTAACCGGTCTGCCCCTTCTTGGCGAGGTCCTGGAGGTGCTTCTGGTACGCCGCCGGGGAGACGACCTTCACGTTGAACAGCATCCGCGAGTGGTCGACGCCGCAGAGCTCGGCGCACTTGCCGAGGAAGGTGCCCTCATGGTTCGGAGTCACCTGGAACGAGTTGGTGTGGCCCGGGATGACGTCCATCTTCATCAGGAACGGCACCACCCAGAAGGAGTGGATGACGTCACGAGAGGTGAGGACGAAGCGGACCGTCTTGCCCTTGGGGAGCCAGAGCGTCGGACCGGGGTTACCCGTCTGCGGGTTCCGCGTGGCGGGCGTACCGGCGTCGTAGACACCGCCGGCGCCGGCCGGGAAGTCCTTCTTGAACCGGTCCGGAATGGCGTCCAGGTTCTTGTCCGTCTTGGCGTCGCCGGGGACCCCGGGGACACTCTCGACGTAGTTGAAGCCCCAGCTCCACTGGTAGCCGACCACGTTGATGGTGACGTCGGGCTTCTTGGACAGGTCCAGGAGCTTCGACTCGTCCCGGGCCGTGAAGTAGAAGAGCACCGAGATGATGATGATCGGGACCACCGTGTACAGGGCCTCGATCGGCATGTTGTACCGAGTCTGCGGAGGTACCTCGACCTTGGTGCGGCTGCGCCGGTGGAAGAAAGCACTCCACAGGATCAGGCCCCACACCAGCACGCCGGTGGCCAGCGCGGCAGCCCAGGAGCCCTGCCACAGGGAGAGGATCCGCGGAGCCTCTTCCGTGGTCGGGGTGGGCATGCCAAGGCGGGGGAAGTCCTTGTATGTGCAACCGGTTGCGGTCGCCAGGACCAGGCCCGCGGTCAGTGCCTGCAGCAGCTTCCGCCGCATCGGGCGCCGCGGCGAGCGGTCGGAGCCGTTGGGACTCACGTAGCGCCTTCCCGAGAGTCTCGCCCGCGCGGTCGGCTGCGGCCTTCTCGCTGGTCGGTCGCCGCCCTGCGGCGGGCAGGGGTTTGGATGTTTATGCGGACCAAACCCTAGCCGACGCCCTCCGGGGGTTCGCGGGGAGGGGTGCCTACTAACTCGGGTGGTTCGCTGAATTGGCGGCTGCGGGTCCGTCGTGGCTGGTCGCGCAGTTCCTCGCGCCCCCTCGGGACGCTGCCCTGACCGGCGGTTTAGCGTTGCCGTATGGCCTACTTTGACGCTGCTTCCGCCGTTCCCCTCCATCCCGTGGCCCGTCAGGCGTTGTTGGCCTCTTTGGATGAGGGATGGGCCGATCCTGCACGGCTGTACCGGGAGGGACGCAAGGCCCGGATGTTGCTGGATGCGGCGCGGGAGGCAGCTGCTGAGGCCGTGGGGTGCCGGGCGGACGAGGTGGTGTTCACCTCCTCTGGCACTCGGGCCGTACATACGGGTGTCGCGGGGGCGTTGGCCGGAAGGCGGCGGGTCGGACGCCACCTGATCGTGTCAGCCGTCGAACACTCCTCCGTACTCCATTCGGCGGAGTTGTTCGAGGCGGACGGCGGGACGGTGACCCAGGTGGCCGTGGACCGAGCCGGAGTCGTGGACCCGTCGGCCTACGCGGCTGCCCTGCGGGAGGACACCGCGCTGGCCGTGCTCCAGTCGGCCAACCACGAGGTGGGGACCGTGCAGCCGGTGGCCGAGGTCGCCGAGGTCGCCCGGGCGGCCGGGGTGCCGCTGCTGGTGGACGCGGCGCAGTCGCTGGGGTGGGGGCCGGTCGAGGGCGCCTGGTCGCTGCTCACGGCCAGTGCGCACAAGTGGGGCGGGCCGTCGGGGGTGGGGCTGCTCGTCGTCCGCAAGGGGGTACGGTTCGCCGCTCAAGGGCCGGTCGACGAGCGGGAGTCGGGGCGGGCCGCCGGGTTCGAGAACCTCCCGGCGATCGTGGCGGCCGTGGCCTCACTGCGCGCGGTACGGGCCGAGGCGGCCCAGGAGGCGGTACGGCTGCGGGAGCTGACGGCGCGGATCCGGGCGCGGGTGCCGGAGCTGGTGCCGGACGTGGAGGTGGTGGGCGACCCGGAGCGCCGGCTGCCCGGGATCGTCACGTTCTCCTGTCTCTATGTCGACGGGGAGACCCTGCTGCACGAACTGGACCGCGAGGGCTTCTCGGTGTCGTCCGGTTCGTCGTGCACGAGCAGCACGCTGACGCCCAGCCATGTGCTGAAGGCGATGGGGGTGCTGAGCGAGGGCAATGTCCGGGTGTCCCTGCCGGCCGGGGCGGCCGAGGAGGACGTGGAGCGCTTCCTGGCGGTGCTGCCGGGTGCCGTGGCGGGCGTCCGGGAGAAGCTGGGCGCACCGGCCCCCGAGACGGCCGTGCACGCCGAGGAACTCGTCGTCGACTCGCTCGGCAAACGCTGCCCGATCCCGGTCATCGAACTGGCCAAGGTGTTCGGCCAGGTACCGGTGGGCGGCACCGTACGGGTCCTCTCCGACGACGAGGCCGCCCGGCTGGACATCCCGGCGTGGTGCGAGATGCGGGGGCAGGAGTACGTCGGAGAGGAACCGGCGCAGAGGGGTACGGCGTACGTCGTACGCCGGGTGAGCTGAGCGCCCCGAAGCGGCTCAGCTCAGGTGGGCCTGGACCTCGGCGGCCGCATCGTCGCCGTACGCCTTCGTGAACCGCTCCATGAAGTGCGCCCGGCGCAGCTGGTACTCCTGCGTGCCCACCGTCTCGATGACCAGCGTGGCGAGCATGCAGCCCACCTGCGCCGCGCGCTCCAGCGAGACACCCCAGGCGAGTCCCGACAGGAACCCGGCGCGGAAGGCGTCGCCGACGCCCGTGGGGTCGGCCTTGCGGTCCTCCTCGGGGCAGCCGACCTCGATCGGGTCCTCGCCGGCCCGCTCGATGCGCACGCCCCGCGAGCCGAGCGTGGTGACGCGGTGGCCGACCTTGGCCAGGATCTCGGCGTCGCTCCAGCCGGTCTTGGTCTCGATGAGGCCCTTCTCGTACTCGTTGGAGAACAGGTACGTCGCCCCCTCCATCAGCACGCGGATCTCGTCGCCCTCCATGCGGGCGATCTGCTGGGAGAAGTCGGCGGCGAAGGGGATCGCGCGGGAGCGGCACTCCTCCGTGTGGCGGAGCATGCCCTCCGGGTCGTCGGCGCCGATGAGGACCAGGTCGAGGCCGCCCACGCGGTCCGCGACGGTCTTCAGCTCGATGAGGCGGGCCTCGCTCATCGCGCCGGTGTAGAAGGAGCCGATCTGGTTGTGGTCGGCGTCGGTGGTGCACACGAAGCGGGCGGTGTGCAGGGTCTCGGAGATCCGGACCGACTCGGTGTCCACGCCGTGCCGTTCGAGCCAGGCGCGGTACTCGTCGAAGTCGAAGCCGGCGGCGCCGACCAGGATCGGCTTGGTGCCGAGCTGGCCCATGCCGAAGGCGATGTTGGCACCGACGCCGCCGCGGCGCACGTCGAGGTTGTCCACGAGGAAGGAGAGCGAAACCGTGTGCAGCTGGTCCGCGACGAACTGGTCGGCGAAGCGGCCGGGGAAGGTCATGAGGTGGTCGGTGGCGATGGAGCCGGTGACTGCGATGCGCACGACGGGCATTCTCCTGCGGGAGGCTGGATTGACAGTTCACGCTACCCGCTCGGGCGACGGCGCTGTAGTTGGCAAAACTACCCGATAGTAGATCTTTCTTCGCGCGCTCGGCCGTGCTTACGGTGCCGTCATGACGAACCTCAAGGTCCACTCTCCCGCCCCGGCCGACCTCGAGGGCGACCTCGCCGCGCTGCGCGTCGACTGCGCCCGGATGGCACCGCACTGGGCGGTTCCCGCGCACGCCGAGTCCCGGCCGGTGCCGCCGTCCCTGATCCACGGGGTGTCCGTGCCGGCGCGCTCCGCGCGGCTGCTGGACGCGATGTCCGACTACGGCGACTGACGCGGGGCGCACTCGACGGGAACCGCGCGCTCCCCTCCCGCGTCCCATCGCCGTCCCCCACGCGGGGGAGGCGGGATACGACCAGCGAGGAGCGATGCGGTGAACACCGAGCGACCCGAGAACCGCGAGCACCCCGAGGACTCCGAGGCGTCCGAGACCGCAGAGGCCGCAGAGAGCGTCGAGAGCCACGGGGGTCCTGAGAGCGACGGGGACGGCGCCGGTGGCGAGCGGGCTGGGTGGCGTCGGTCCCGGTTCGCCGTCCTCTCCGTGGCCGCCGCCGTGCTGCTGGTCGGCGGTGGTGGCGCCTATGTCGCGGCGAGCAGCGGTGCGGGCGGCCGTACGGACGGCGGATCCGGCGCGGCCGGTGGGAGCGCCACTCCCCCGCCGCTGGCCCTGGACGGCTGGCGCGGTGACCCGTACGGCGCGACGTACGTCGCCCCGGGCGATCTGCCGGCCGGCCCCGGCTCCGCTCCGGTGTACGTGCCGAAGGGCGAGGTCGGCAAGGACGCGGTGGCGCGCCTCGCGCGGGCGCTCGGTGTCGACGGGACGCCGGTGGCCGAGGGCGGGATCTGGCGGGTCGGCGGCAAGGACGGCACCGGCCCGAGCCTCACGGTGAACCGGGACGCGCCGGGCAGCTGGACGTTCAGCCGGTATGCGCCGGGCACCGACAACTGCAAGAAGGGTGTTCTGTGCGCACACGACCCGATGGGCCCGACGGGCAGCCCGGTGACTGTGTCCCGGGCGACCGCGGCCGCGGCTCCGGTGCTGAAGGCGGCCGGGCTGGACGACGCGAAGATCGACGCGAGCCAGGTCATGGGCGTTCAGCGGGTGGTCAACGCCGAGCCGGTGGTCGGCGGGCTGCCGACGTACGGCTGGGCCACCGGGCTGACGGTCAGCGCGCAGGGTGAGGTGGTCGGCGGGCACGGGCTGCTCGGGACGCCGGTGAAGAGCGACACGTACCCCGTCCTGGGCGCGGCGAAGACGCTGAAGCTGATGAACACGGCACCGAAGGGCGACCACCGGATGGGGATCGGCGGCTGCGCGCATCAGGTGCCGCTGAAGGACCGGTTCGAGCAGCCCTGCGGAGCGTCCACGTCCGTGCCCAAGGCGGGGGCGGACGCCGGTACGGACACGGTCACCGTCGACAAGGCGGTGTTCGGGCTGGCCGCGCACTCCGTCGCCGGGCGGCAGACGCTGGTGCCGTCCTGGCTGTTCCAGGTGCGGGGCGACTCGGCGGGCGGTGCGTACACGGTGACGTATCCGGCGGTCGATCCGGCCTATCTGGGGTCGGCCACGACTCCCTCCGGCGGGCCGAGCACGGCGCCGGAGCCGCACACCGTGAAGGTCGAGGGCTATACGGCCGACGGCCGGGACCTGACCGTGAGCTTCTTCGGCGGGGTGTGCGCCGACTACTCGGCGGCGGCGAAGGAGAGCGGCGACAAGGTGACCGTCACCGTCACCGCACGGCCCTGGCCGGACAAGGTGTGCGTGATGATCGCCAAGGAGTACGTGAGGACCGTCCGGCTGAACGCGCCGCTGGACGGGCGGACGGTGGTCGGCGCGGACGGGAGCAGGATCCCCCAGGGGAAGCCCGGGGCGCTGCGTCCGGGCGCATCGGCGCGGACGCGCTGACGCGGCGAGGTACGACGAAGGCGGCGGCCCCCTTGAAGGAGGCCGCCGCCTTGTGCGTCAGGCTGTTACGTCAGGGCCGTCGGCTCAGCTGAAGGAGTCGCCGCAGGCGCAGGAGCCGGTCGCGTTCGGGTTGTCGATCGTGAAGCCCTGCTTCTCGATGGTGTCCACGAAGTCGACGGTGGCGCCGCCCAGGTACGGAGCGCTCATGCGGTCGGTGACGACCTTGACCCCGCCGAAGTCCTTCTCCACGTCGCCGTCGAGCGAGCGCTCGTCGAAGAAGAGCTGGTAACGCAGGCCGGAGCAGCCGCCGGGCTGGACGGCGACGCGCAGCGCGAGGTCGTCGCGGCCTTCCTGGTCGAGCAGGGCCTTGACCTTGGCCGCGGCGGCGTCGGTCAGGATGATGCCGTCGGTGACGGTGGTGGTCTCGTCCGATACGGACATCTACATCTCTCCCGGGTTGTACGGAGACTGCTTGCCGACGATTGCAACCGGCAAGGCCGCGGATTCATTCCGGGCCGGGCGCCTGTCTTTCGGCTCCTTCCTCATGCTCGCACATGGCCTCCGGAGCGGAAAACGCCTCATGGGGATTCACGTCACATCGACGTTATGGCCATCGTCAAAGTGACGTGAACCAGTTATGATAGATAGCGTCAGTTAGACGAAAAGTAGAAAGGGTGCGTGTCGTGACCACCGCCCAGACCCCGGAGCTCGACGTGCAGCCGACTCCGCTCGCCCTGCTGCTGCTCGGCCGTGAGGCCGACCCGAAGAGCGAGCGGGGCGTCGAGTGTCCCGGTGACCTGCCGTCGCCCTCCGACCCGGACCTGGTCGAGCGCGCCCGCGCGGCCAAGGAGAAGCTCGGCGACAAGGTCTTCGTGCTCGGCCACCACTACCAGCGCGACGAGGTCATCCAGTTCGCCGACGTCACGGGTGACTCCTTCAAGCTGGCCCGGGACGCGGCCGCGCGGCCGGAGGCCGAGTACATCGTCTTCTGCGGTGTGCACTTCATGGCCGAGTCGGCCGACATCCTCACCTCCGACGACCAGAAGGTCGTCCTGCCCGACCTCGCCGCCGGCTGCTCCATGGCCGACATGGCGACGGCCGAGCAGGTCGCGGAGTGCTGGGACGTGCTGACGGAGGCGGGCGTCGCCGAGCAGGTGGTGCCGGTCTCGTACATGAACTCCTCCGCCGACATCAAGGCGTTC
Organism: Streptomyces sp. NPDC020192; assembly: GCF_044388685.1. NCBI lineage: Bacteria > Bacillati > Actinomycetota > Actinomycetes > Kitasatosporales > Streptomycetaceae > Streptomyces > Streptomyces sp. NPDC020192. The sequence continues at coordinate 450,496 of NZ_JBIRXG010000001.1, forward strand.
ACCGGTAAGCACGGCGGCACGATCTGCACGTCGTCCAACGCCAAGCGTGCGCTGGACTGGGCCTTCGAGCAGGGCGAGAAGGTGCTCTTCCTGCCGGACCAGCACCTCGGCCGCAACACCGCCGTCCGGGACATGGGGATGTCCCTGGACGACTGCGTGGTCTACAACCCGCACAAGCCGAACGGCGGTCTGACGGCGGACCAGTTGCGGGCCGCGAAGATGATCCTGTGGCGCGGGCACTGCTCGGTGCACGGCCGGTTCAGCCTGGACTCGGTGAACGACGTGCGCGCCCGCATCCCCGGCGTGAACGTGCTGGTCCACCCGGAGTGCAAGCACGAGGTGGTCGCCGCCGCGGACTACGTCGGCTCGACCGAGTACATCATCAAGGCGCTGGAGGCGGCCCCGGCCGGTTCCAAGTGGGCCATCGGCACCGAGCTGAACCTGGTCCGCCGGCTGGCGAACCGTTTCGCTCCCGAGGACAAGGAGATCGTCTTCCTCGACAAGACGGTCTGCTTCTGCTCGACCATGAACCGCATCGACCTGCCCCACCTGGTCTGGACCCTGGAGTCCCTGGCCGAGGGCACCCTGGTCAACCGCATCGAGGTCGACAAGGAGACAGAGGCCTTCGCCAAGCTGGCCCTGGAGCGGATGCTCGCCCTGCCGTAGGCGCACGAACACGAAGGGCCGGGTCTCCGCGAGACCCGGCCCTTCGTCATACCGTCAGACTCCGGCAGGCTCCGGCATCTCCTCCGCCTTCGCCTCCTTCTTCGCCGCCCGCTTCTTCGCCCGGCGTTCCTTGCGGAGCTCCAGCATGGCGTAGAGCGTCGGGACCAGGAGCAGGGTCAGCAGGGTCGACGTGATCAGGCCGCCGATCACCACCACCGCCAGGGGCTGGGCGATGAAGCCGCCCTCGCCCGTGACGCCCAGGGCCATGGGGAGGAGGGCGAAGATCGTCGCCAACGCCGTCATCAGGATCGGGCGGAGGCGGTGGCGGCCACCCTCGATCACGGCCTCGACGACGCCGTGGCCCTGACCGCGGTACTGGTTGATCAGGTCGATCAGCACGATCGCGTTCGTCACCACGATGCCGATCAGCATCAGCATGCCGATCATCGCCGGGACGCCCATCGGAGTGCCGGTGGCGACCAGGAGGCCGATCGCGCCCGTCGCCGCGAAGGGGATGGAGACCAGGAGGATCAGGGGCTGGGCCAGCGAGCGGAAGGTCGCGACCAGGAGCATGAAGACGATCGCGATCGCCGCCAGCATGGCCAGGCCCAGGTTCTTGAACGCGTTGTTCTGGTCCGACGTCACGCCGCCGATCTCGGCCGAGGCGCCCGTCGGCAGCTTCAGCGCCTTGATCTTCGACTGGAGCTTGGTGCTGATCGCACCGGTGTTGTCACCGGTCGGCTTGGCCGTGATCGTCGCGGCCCGTCGGCCGTCGATCCGGGTCAGCGACACCGGGCCGTCCACCACCTTCACCGTGGCGATGTCGCCGAGCCTGGCCGGGCCGACGCGCAGGTTCTTCAGCTGGTCCAGGGTGGTGGCGGGCTCGGCCGACCGCACCACGACATCGCGCTCGGTGTCGTCGAGGATCGCCTTCGCCGCCGTCGTACCGCGCACCGCCTCGGCGACCAGCGCGCCGAGCTTCTGGTCGTCGAGACCGGCCGCGGCCGCCTTGGCGTTGGCCTTGACCGAGATCCGCGGCACGCTGGTCGCGAGGTCGCTGGTGACGTCCGTGACGCCGTCGAGGCCCGCGACCGTGGCGCGGACCTGGTCCGCCGCCGTCCGCAGCGCCTGCGGGTCGGCCGCCTTGACCACCACACTCAGGTTCTGGTTGCCGAAGCCGTCACCGGCCGACACGGTGGCCGTACCGATGCCCTCGAGCTTCTTCAGGCCGTTCTCGAGGTGCTTCTGGACGTCGTCGTACGACTTCGAGTCCTTCAGCATGACCTGGTACGACGCCTGGTTGGTGTCCGTGCCGCCGCCGAAGGCCGCCATGAAGCCGGAGGAGCCGACGGTGACCTGGTAGTCCTTGACGCCCTTGGTGGAGGCGATCAGCCGCTCGACCTTCTTCGCCTGCGCGTCCGTGGCCGCGAGGCTGGTGCCGGGCTTCAGCTCCTGCTTGACGGTGAGGACCTCCTGCTCGCTCTGGTCGAAGAAGTTGGTCTTCAGCAGGCCGCCCATGCCGAACGTCACCACCAGGACCACGATCGCGATCAGGACACTGGTCAGCCGACGGCGCGTGGCGAAGCGCAGGACGGGGACGTAGGCGCGCTGGAGGCGGCTGTTCGCCTCCTTCTCCTCGGCCCTGCGGCGGGCCTCCGCCGCGTCGTCCGGGGTGCCCTTGGGGGCGCGCAGGAACCAGTACGACAGGACCGGTACGACCGTCAGCGACACCAGCAGGGAGGCCAGCAGGGCCGCCGTCACGGTGATGCTGAACGAGCCGAACAGGGCGCCCACCATGCCGCCGACCAGGCCGATCGGCAGGAACACGGCGACCGTGGTGAGGGTGGAGGAGGTGACCGCGCCGGCCACCTCGCGGACCGCGGTGATGATCGCCGTCTGCCGCTCCTCGCCGTAGCCGAGGTGGCGCTTGATGTTCTCCAGGACCACGATCGAGTCGTCGACGACCCGGCCGATGGCGATGGTCAGCGCGCCGAGCGTGAGCATGTTCAGGGACAGGCCGCGCGTCCACAGCACGATCAGGGCCAGCACCACCGACAGCGGGATGGAGACCGCCGTGACCAGGGTCGAGCGGATCGACGCGAGGAAGACCAGGATGACGAGGACCGCGAAGAGCAGGCCGAGCGCGCCTTCCGTCGTCAGGCCCTTGATGGACTTCGACACGGCCGGGCCCTGGTCGCTGACGACCGTGAGCCGGGCGCCGGAGCCGAGCTGCTCGCGCAGGCCGGGCAGCTTGTCCTTGACGGCGCCCGAGATGGTGACCGCGCTGCCGTCGTGGTCCATGGTGACGTTGACGGCGAGGCTGGGCCTGCCGTCGGTGCGGGTGAGGGAGTCGGCCGGGGCCGGCTGCTCCTTGACGGTGGCCACGTCACCGAGGCGTACGGGCTTCTCCCCGCTCGCGCCGGTGACCATCAGGTCCTGGATCTGCTGCAGCGAGGTGAACCCGCCGCCGACCTGGACGGTGCGGTTGGCGCCGTTCTCGTCGAAGGAGCCGGCCGGGACGGTCGCGCCGCCCGCCTGCAGGGCCGGGCCGAGGGCGGCGGGAGTGAGACCGGACCGGGCGAGCTTCGCGTCGTCCGGGGTGACCGTGACCTGGAGGTCGCGCACGCCGGTGACCTGGACGCGGCCGACGCCGGAGATGTCCTTCAGGGCCGGTACGACGGTCTTGTCGAGCTGGTCGGCGAGGGCCTGCTGGTCCTTGTCGGAGGTGGCGGCGAGGACCACGGTCGGCATGTCGTCGGTCGAACCGGAGATGACCTGCGGGTCGACGTCGGACGGCAGCTGGTTGCGGGCCCGGTTGACGGCCTGCTGGACGTCGGAGACGAGCTGCTTGGTGTCGTTGCCGTAGTCGAAGGACGCCATGATCACGGCGTTGCCCTCACTGGCCGTGGAGGTGACGGACTTGACGCCGTCCACGCCCTGGAGGTTGTTCTCGATCGGCTCGACGACCTGCTTCTCGACGACGTCGGGCGAGGCGCCCCGGTACGGCGCGATCACCGACACCATGGGCAGGTTGATGGTGGGCAGCAACTGCTGCTTGATCTGGGGTATCGCGATCAGCCCGAAGACGAGCGCGATGAGCGACATCAGACCGACCAGGGCCCGTTGGCGCAGGCTGAATCTCGACAGCCAGGACATGGATCAGGGACTCTCTTCCGTGAGTCTGTGAGCGGCAGACCTCATCACCCTCACCCATCACGGAGAGCCGAACCGTAGGCCCAGAGTCCATTTCCTTATCCGGGCCCTACTCCGCCCGCAGTACGCCCGGGTGGAGACCGCAGTACGCCACGGGTGGACCCGGGTGGAGATCAGTCCGTCCTCGGCCGGACCAGACCCGACTCGTAGGCGATCACCACGAGCTGGGCCCGGTCGCGGGCGCCCAGCTTGGCCATGGCCCGGTTGACGTGCGTCTTCACCGTCAGCGGGCTGACCTCCAGACGCTCGGCGATCTCGTCGTTGGAGTGGCCGCCGGCGACCTGGACGAGCACCTCCCGCTCCCGTCCGGTGAGGGCGCCGAGCCGCTCGGAGCGGGCGGGGTCGCGGCCGTCGTCGCCCTGGGCGAGGAAGCGGGCGATCAGCCCCTTGGTGGCGGCGGGCGACAGCAGGGCCTCACCGCCCGCCGCGACCCGGATGGCGTTCAGCAGTTCCTCGGGCTCGCTGCCCTTGCCGAGGAAGCCGGAAGCGCCCGCGCGCAGGGCCTGGACGACGTAGTCGTCGACCTCGAAGGTGGTCAGGATGACCACGCGGACGTCCGCCAGGGAGGGATCGGCGCTGATCAGCCGGGTGGCGGCGAGGCCGTCGGTGCCCGGCATCCGGATGTCCATGAGGACCACGTCGGCGGCCTGCTCCTTGGCCAGCCGGACCGCCTCCGCGCCGTCGGAGGCCTCGCCGACCACCTCCATGTCGGGCTCGGAGTCGACCAGCACGCGGAACGCGCTGCGCAGCAGGGCCTGGTCGTCGGCGAGCAGGACACGGATCGTCATGCGGGCTCCCCCGGGGCCGTCGTACGGGTCTCGGTTCGAGTCCTTCGTACGGGTCTCAGTACGAGTCCTTGCGCGACTCGGTACGGGTCTTGACGGGCAGGATCGCATGGACGCGGAATCCGCCGCCGTAGCGGGGTCCGGTGGTCAGGGTGCCGCCGACGGCCGTGACCCGCTCGCGCATGCCGAGCAGCCCGTGCCCGCCGCCGGTCCCGGGCTCGCCCTCCGCGCCCGGCCCGTCGTCCAGCACGGTGACCTCGATGTCCGTGCCGACGCGTACGACGCTGACCTCGGCCTTGGCGCCGGGTCCCGCGTGTTTCTGCACGTTGGTCAGGGCCTCCTGGACGATCCGGTAGGCGGCCAGGTCGACGGCGGCCGGAAGGTCGGAGTCCTGCCCGGCGCGGGCCACCTCCACCGGGAGCCCGGCACTGCGGAAGGTGCCGGCGAGATCCTCCAGCCGGCTCAGTCCGGGCGCGGGCTCGGTCGGTGCCTCGGGGTCACCGGACTGGCGGAGCAGACCGACGGTGGCCCGCAGTTCGTCGAGCGCGGAGCGGCTGGCCTCGCGGACGTGGGCGAGGGCCTCCTTGGCCTGGTCGGGCCGCTTGTCCATGACGTGTGCGGCCACCCCGGCCTGCACGTTCACCAGGGCGATGTGATGGGCGACGACGTCGTGCAGATCGCGGGCGATGCGCAGCCGCTCCTCGGCGACCCGGCGGCGGGCCTCCTCCTCGCGGGTGCGTTCGGCTCGCTCGGCCCGCTCCCGGATGGCCTGCACGACCGCGCGCCGGCTGCGTACGGCGTCCCCGGCGGTGGCACCGATGCCGGTCCAGGCGAGCACGCCCAGGTTCTCCTGCGCGTACCAGGGCAGCGGCCCGCCGAGCATGGCGGCGGCCGTCAGCACGGTCATGGTGAGCAGGCCGATGCGCAGGGTGGTGGTGCGGTCGGTGGTCGCGGCGACGGTGTACAGGGCGACGACGGCGGACATCGTGACCGGGGCGCGTGGGTCACCGGTGACGCACTCGACGAGGGAGAGCGTGCCGGTGACGGCGAGGACCGGCATGGGGGCGCGGCGCCGGAAGACGAGCGCGGCCGCGGCGAGGAGCATGAGGAGGAGGCTGAGGGGGGCGGGGGTGCGGATGCCCCAGGTGACGCCGTTGTCGCCGCGCGGAGTCACGAAGGATCCCACGATCATGCACAGCAGCACGCCCGCGGCGATGGCCGCGTCCAGCGCGAGGGGGTGCGCTTTCAGGCTGCAGCGGGCGCGGTCGAGAGTGCTCACGGGATGAACAGTACGGCGGCTTTCGAGTGACCGGTGCTGTCGCCGGCCGGGGTGGGTTTCGCTTGACCGCGCCGGCGGGGCGCTACCCCGGAATCAGCCCCTCGTCCCCCAGCATCGCCCGGACCTCCTCCAGCGAGGCGTCCGGGGACGGCAGGATCAGCTCCGAGGGCTCCAGGGCGTCATCCGGCAACGGAGTGCCAAGCGCGCGGACGGAGTCGAGAAGGGCGCCGAGGGTGCGGCGGAAGCCCGCCTCGTCGCCGCCCTCCATCTCCGCCAGCAGCTCGTCGTCGAGCTTGTTCAGCTCGGCGAAGTGGGAGTCGGCCAGCTTCCACTGGCCCTCCCCCATGATCCGTACGATCACGTCGGCCTCCTCGGCTCGGCCCCCGGCGCCGTACTACTGCTTGTCGAAGCGCGGGGTGTCCTGCGGCTGCTGCTGGGTCTGCCCCTGCGCCGTACCACCCTCGATGGCCTGCTGCGGGGAGCCTCCGGCCAGCTCGGCCTTCATGCGCTGCAGCTCCAGCTCCACATCCGTACCACCCGAGATGCGGTCCAGCTCGGCGGCGATGTCGTCCTTGGCCATGCCGGTCGGGTCGTCCAGGGCGCCGGAGGCGAGCAGCTCGTCGATGGCGCCGGCGCGGGCCTGGAGCTGCTGCGTCTTGTCCTCGGCGCGCTGGATCGCGAGGCCGACGTCGCCCATCTCCTCGGAGATGCCGGAGAAGGCCTCGCCGATGCGGGTCTGGGCCTGGGCGGCGGTGTAGGTGGCCTTGATGGTCTCCTTCTTCGTGCGGAACGCGTCCACCTTGGCCTGCAGGCGCTGGGCGGCCAGGGTGAGCTTCTCCTCCTCGCCCTGGAGGGTCGCGTGCTGCGTCTCGAGGTCGGTGACCTGCTGCTGGAGCGCGGCGCGCCGGGACAGCGCCTCGCGGGCCAGGTCCTCGCGGCCGAGCGCGAGTGCCTTGCGGCCCTGGTCCTCCAGCTTGCCGGACTGCTGCTGCAGCTGGTTGAGCTGGAGTTCCAGGCGCTTGCGGCTGGTCGCCACGTCGGCGACGCCCCGGCGCACCTTCTGCAGCAGCTCCAGCTGCTTCTGATACGAGTAATCGAGGGTCTCGCGCGGGTCCTCGGCCCGGTCAAGGGCCTTGTTCGCCTTCGCGCGGAAGATCATCCCCATACGCTTCATGACACCGCTCATGGGCTTCGCGCGCCCCCTTCTGACGGACTCCAGCTCACAGATCCTGCGACAGGACCCACAGTACGGGCCCTGACTCCATTACCGCACTGTTCCGGGACCGATGCGCTCATCCCCAAGGACGACCGTGGACCGTACCGCTCCGGCGCAAGGAGTAGGTGACCCCCTGGCGGAACGTCCCCTCTGTCCCCCTACAGACGAACGGTGTTGCCGGATCGTTCCCCGCCGGGCTGACGTCCATGCCGGTCCAGCGCTTACCCTTGGGTTTTGTGTTCCGTAGCCGTGCCAAGGAAGAGAAGGCCCCCGCCGACAAGGCGCTGGCCGACTCCAAGCAGACCCGTGACCCGCAGGCCAAGAAGGGCAGGCCCACGCCCAAGCGCAGTGAGGCCCAGTCCCAGCGCCGCAGCGTCGCCAACACGCCGATGACCCGCAAGGACGCCGCGAAGCGCCAGCGCGAGGACCGGCGCCAGGCGCTGGAGCGCCAGCGCCAGGCCCTGGCCACCGGCGACGAGCGCTATCTGCCGGCCCGGGACAAGGGCCCGGTGCGCCGCTTCGCCCGGGACTGGGTGGACTCGCGCTTCAACGTGGCGGAGTTCTTCCTGCCGATGGCCATCGTGATCCTCGTACTGAGCGTGGTGCGGGTGGGCGCGATCCAGAGCATCGCGCTGCTGCTGTGGCTGGTCGTGATCGTGCTGATCGTGGCGGACGCGGCGTTCAGCGGCTTCCGCCTGAAGAAGCGCCTCAAGGAGCGCTTCCCCGACCAGAACACCCGGGGCGCGGTCGCCTACGCCCTGATGCGCTCCCTCCAGATGCGCCGGCTCCGGCTGCCGAAGCCGCAGGTCAAGCGCGGAGAGAAGCCCTGAGCGCTGACGCCTTCACCGGGGGCGCGGCCGACGCCTGGCTGCGCAAGCTGGGCGGGCTGCGTGATGTCGTACGGCAGGAGCTGGTGGCCCGGCAGCTGGACGAGCAGATAGCCGGGCGGTTCCCCGTCGGGCAGCGGCTGCGGGTGCTCGACGTCGGCATGGGCCAGGGCACACAGGCGCTGCGGCTGGCCCGGCTCGGTCATCAGGTGACCGGTGTCGAGCAGGACGCGACGATGATCGCCGCCGCGCGCGAGGCGCTGGCCGCGCAGCCGGAGGGTATCCGCGAGCGGGTCCGGCTGGTGCAGGGCGACGGGCGGGACACCGGCGTGCACTTCCTGCCGGGCAGCTTCGACGTGGTGCTGTGCCACGGCGTGCTGATGTACGTCGAGGAGCCCGACCGGCTGGTCGCGGGGCTGGCCCGGATGCTGGCCCCCGGCGGCCTGCTCTCCCTCCTGGTCCGCAACGGCGACGCGCTCGCCATGCGGCCGGGCCTGTCCGGCGACTGGGCGGGCGCGCTGGCCGCGTTCGACACCACGGTGTACCGCAACCGTCTCGGCCTGGACGTACGGGCCGACCGGCTGGCCACGCTCACCGCGACGCTCGCCGGGATCGGGGCCCCGCTGCACGCCTGGTACGGGGTGCGGGTCTTCACGGACACGGCCGCGGACGACGCGCCGGTCCCGGACGACGTCGAGACGCTGCTGGCGGCCGAGGAGCGCGCCGGACGCACGGACCCCTACCGCGGGGTGGCGGCACTGCTGCACCTGTGCGGCGTACGGGGCTGAGCCCGTTCGGGGCAACACGGCGGGCCGGTTGATCACTCTCCGGTGAGACTCGGGGCATGGACGCTTCCCGTATTGCCCATACCCGTGCCGTCCGCAGGGCCGTGCCCGCCGCCGCGCTGGTGTGCTGCGCGGTGCTGACCGCCGGGCTTGCCGTCGGCTGCTCGCCGGCCGCCACTCCGGCCGCCCGGAACACCGCGACGCCCGCGCGGGCCGTGCCGATGGCAGCGACCGATCTGCAGAACCAGTACCAGAAGGTGATCAAGGAGGTCCTGCCGTCGGTCGTGCAGATCCAGGCGAGCCATGAGCTGGGCTCCGGGGTGGTGTACGACGACAAGGGGGACATCGTCACCAACGCGCACGTGGTCGGCCAGGAGAAGACCTTCAAGGTGACCACGGCCAACAACGAGGAACCGCTCGCCGCGACCCTGGTGTTCTCCTACCCCGACCAGGACCTGGCCGTGATCAAGCTGGACAAGGTGCCGTCCGGGCTGAAGCCGGCGACGTTCGGCGACTCCGAGAAGGTGGAGGTCGGCCAGATCGTGCTGGCGATGGGCTCGCCGCTCGGGCTGTCCTCCAGCGTGACGCAGGGCATCGTCTCGGCGGTCGGACGGACCGTCAGCGAGAACCGCACCGGCGGCGGTACGGGCGCGACGATCGCGAACCTGGTGCAGACCTCGGCCGCCATCAACCCCGGCAACAGCGGCGGCGCCCTGGTCAACCTGGACGGGCAGGTCATCGGCATCCCGACGCTCGCCGCCGCCGACCCCGACCTCGGGGGCAGCGCGGCGCCCGGCATCGGCTTCGCCATCCCGGCGTCCATGGTGAAGACGATCGCCGGGCAGATCGTCAAGGAGGGCAAGGTCGTCGACTCGGGGCGGGCCGCGCTCAACATCGCCGGACGGACGGTCGTGGACGACACCTACCAGCCGGCCGGGGTGGCGGTGGTCAGCGTCAAGCGCGGCGGCGCGGCCGACAAGGCGGGTCTGCGCACCGGCGACATCATCACCAAGGTGGGCGACCGGTCCATCACCACCATCACCTCCCTCGCGGAGGCACTGGCGGCGGACAAACCGGGCCAGAAGACGTCGGTGACGTACCAGCGCGGCGGCGCCGAGAAGACGGCGGACGTGACGCTGGGCGAGCAGTGAGGAGGGGGTACGGAGCGGCCGTACCCCCTCCTGGCTCAGTCCTCGGCGGCGGCGCGCAGGCTCATCGGCCCGGCGTAGATCTCGGTGCCCTCCTCGAACAGCCGCACCTGGTCGGTGCCGCCCTCCAGCAGCGCCCGCCAGTGCTCGCCGATCCAGGACTCGGCATCCCCCTGCGTGGTGAACTCCTCGGGCTGCACGGCGGGCTGGACCTCCGTCCCGTCGGCCTTCTCGAACCGCCACGTCCATGCCGTCATGTGGGCCTCCTTTGATCCAACACGTGCTGGCAGACTAGCCGGAAGCGCAAGACCTGATCAGACGGGCGAAAATCGATTCCGTGGAAGTGACTCTGCTCGGTACCGGCGCCCCGGCCGGACTGCCTCGCCCCGACTGCCCCTGTGCCGCCTGCGCGACCGCGCTCGGGCCGGACGCGCGGGCGGCGACCGCCGTGCTGGTGGACGGGGCGCTGCTCCTCGACCTGACACCGGGCGTGGCGTTCGCGGCGGCCCGGGCCGGGCATTCGCTGGGCGGGGTACGGCAGGTGCTGCTGTCGCATCCGCACGACGGTCCGGCGGTGGAGGTGCCGGCCGGGCTGCCGCAGCCCGGGCGGGTGCCGGACGGGCGGGAGTTGGCGCTGCTGACGGGGCATCGGGTCCGGGCGGTGGCGATGGACGCGGGCGGCACCGGGTACGCGGTGACGGGCCCGGACGGGCAGCGGCTGCTGTATCTGCCGCCGGGCGGGGCGCCGGCGGGTCTGGAGGAGGCGAGGGCGGAGTCGTACCACCTGGTCCTCGCGGACGTGGTCGGCCGCCCGGACGCGCTGGCGCGACTGCGGGCGGTGGGTTCGGCCGGTCCGACGACGGACGTGGTCGCGGTCCATCTCGACCACGACGTGCCGCCGGGTGCGGAGGTGCGGCGGCGGCTGGCGGCGGCCGGGGCGCGGGCCGTGCCGGACGGTACGACACTGACGGTCGGGGTGTACGAGGACGTACCCGACGTGCCGCGCCGGACGCTGGTGCTGGGCGGGGCGCGCTCGGGCAAGTCCGTGGAGGCCGAGCGGCGCCTGGAGTCCTTCCCGGAGGTGCTGTACGTGGCGACCGGCGGGACGCGCGGCGGGGACACCGAGTGGGCGGCACGGGTGGCCGCGCACCGGGAGCGGCGGCCGGGTTCGTGGCATACGACGGAGACGACCGACCTGGTGCCGCTGCTGGGCCAGGACGGGCCGCCGCTGCTGATCGACTGTCTGTCGCTGTGGCTGACGGACGCCATGGACTCCGTCGGGGCGTGGGACGACGCGGAGTGGGCGGGCGGCGGCGAGAAGCTGCTGCGGGAGCGGGTGCGGGAACTGACCTCCGCCGTGCGCGCCACTCGGCGGACGGTGGTGGCGGTGTCGAACGAGGTCGGCTCGGGGATCGTCCCGGCGACCGCGTCCGGGCGACGGTACCGGGATGAACTGGGGCGGCTGAACGCGGCGTTCGGGGGCGAGTGCGAGCAGGTGCTGCTGGTGGTGGCGGGGCAGGCTGTGGTGCTGCGGGGGTGAACTCCGGTCACGAGGTTTCCGTGTGCCTCCGCGCCACGATCCGGTAGGTGTTCGAGAAGCGCGCCCGGCGGTCGGTCGTGAGGATGTCGCAGCCCTGGCTCTCCAGCTCCTCGCACAGGTTGGCAAGGGGCAACAGGTGCAGGTGGCGGGGTTGGCGGTACGGGGGCCAGCGGCGGCCCAGCAGCATCGCGAACACGCTTTGAGGGTTGGGGAGTTCGAGGATGAGGAGGCCGCCGGGGCGTAGCGCGGCCAGGGCCGCGTGGAGTTCGGCGCGCGGGTCGGGGGCGTGCTCCAGGTGGTGGAACATGCTGACCACGTCGTAGCGGGCGTACAGGCGGGGCAGGACCCAGGGGTTCGTGAGGTCGCCGATGTGGGCCTCCTCGACGCGGCCCGCCAGGCGCGCCTGTTCGACCCTCGGCGTCGGGTCCAGGCCGTCGAAGGACGTGTACGGGAAGACCTCCCGCACCGTCTCCGGGAAACGGGCGTGCCCCGTGCCCACGTCCAGCCAGCTCTCCGGCTCGGCCAGCGGCAGCACCGTACGGGCCGCCGCGCGGTGCCGGCGGCGGACCGCGCGGGTGGGGCTCCGGTCCGCGAGGTCCTCCAGGCGGCGCGCGGAGAAGTTCCGGTGGTGGAAGGCGAGGCCCTCCACGGTGAACCGGGGGTTCTGGAAGGCGTGCCCGCAGTCGCGGCACTGGTCCACGGCGCACGCGCCCGGACCGCGCCGGCCGGGCGCGGCGGCCCGCGCCCGGGTGCGCAGGCGCGCGCCGCCGCACCAGGGGCAGTGCTCGCGGCGCGGCTCGTGGTACGGGTCGGCGGCCTGGGGGGTGATCCGGGGCGAGGGCGACATGGGCGGCTCCCTGAGCGACATTTCGCTGCAAAACGGAACGTATGGGATACCGATCTTGGGTGCAAAGACGTCATGGGGGTGTGGTGGCGATGTGGCGCGGAAACGCGCGTTCGCTGGCGGTACTGTTCGGCGAATGAGCAGGCTTAATCTGGACGACTTCACCGATCTGATCGAGCGCCCGGACGGGGGCGTGCGCCGTGACGCCGAGGCCCGGCGGGAGCGCCAGATCGTGCCGCCAGGGGCGCTGGGGCGCCTCGACGAGCTGGGCGAGTGGCTGGCCGCCGCGCAGAGCGCCGCACCGGTACGGCCCGTCGAACGGCCGCGCGTGGTGCTGTTCGCCGGTGACCACGGCGTCGCCGAACTGGGCGTCTCGGCGCGGCCCGCGGGCAGCGCCGGACAGCTGGTGCGGGCGGTACTGGAGGGCGCGAGCCCGGTGTCCGTGCTCGCGCGGCGCTTCGAGGTTCCCGTACGGGTCGTGGACATGGCCCTGGACTGCGAACCGGACGCCTTCCCCGAGGACGTCGTACGGCACCGGGTACGGCGCGGCAGCGGACGTATCGACATCGAGGACGCGCTCACCCTGGAGGAGGCCGAGGCGGCCCTGCGGGCGGGCATCGCGATCGCCGACGAGGAGGCCGACTCGGGTACCGATCTGGTGGTGCTCGGCGACATCAGCGTGGGCGGGACCACGGCGGCGGCGGTGCTGATCGCGGCGCTGTGCGGGACCGACGCGTCGGTGGTGACCGGGCGCGGCGGGCTCGCGATCGACGACCTGGCGTGGATGCGGAAGTGTGCCGCGATCCGGGACGCGCTGCGGCGGGCGCGGCCGGTGCTCGGGGATCAGATGCAGCTGCTGGCGACCGTGGGCGGGGCGGATCTGGCCGCGATGACGGGGTTCCTGCTGCAGTGCGCGGTACGGAAGCTGCCGGTGATCCTGGACGGCGTCGTGGCCGCGGCCTGTGCGCTGGTCGGGCAGCGGGTCGCGTTCCGGGCGCCGGACTGGTGGCTGGCCGGGCACGACAGCGGGGAGCCGGGGCAGACCAAGGCGCTGGACCGGATGGCCCTGGAGCCACTGCTGGACCAGGGCGTGAAGGTCGGCGAGGGTGCGGGGGCGCTGCTGGCGCTGCCGCTCGTCCGGTCTGCGGCGGCACTGGCGGCGGAACTTCCCGAAAAGCCGGCGGAGCCTTCCGAGAAGCCGGAGGAACCTTCCGAGAAGTCGGCGGAGCCCTCTGAAGAGGGGCCGGAGGAGTAGTCGGGTTTCGGCCGGTTCGGCACCGCCGGAATCGGCCGTCCTGGCCAAGCACCCTCGCGGCGGAGAAGAATGGCGGGCTCTGTGGAGAAAGGGGCGCCCCGGCGGAAAAGTGCGGTTCGTCAGGGCGGCGCCCATATGATCCTGCCCCATGGGAGATGCCCGAATTGCCGTGTCGCCGCAGCAAGCCGAACCGGGGCGTCCGGGTGAGGAGGAGCGGCGGTCCACCGGGGCCTCCCGACGGGCCGCCGCCTTCGCCGTCTGGTATCTGCGGACCGTCGCCTTCATCAACTTCCTCAGCGCCGTCTGGGTCTCGCTCGGGCAGGACGTGCGCCGGCACAACCAGGACGACTACTTCACCCCGTACCTGCTGACGGCCGGTTTCGCCTCGGGCGTGTTCACCGCGTTCCTCGCCATCACCATGCGCCGACGCAAACGGGCCGCATGGATCCTCAACCTGGTGATGAGCGGGGTCTTCCTGGCTCTGTTCGCGTTCGCGATGGCGTTCCCGGAGATCCGGCAGTACGCGCAGAACTGGATCTCGCTGGGCCTCACGGCCGCGTTCGTCGGCGCGCTGCTCGTGGGCCGGCGGGAGTTCTACGCCAAGGGCGACCGCGCCAACCCCCGGCTCGCGGCGACGGTCGCCGTCGGCGGCGGGGTCGTCGCCTCCCTGCTCGCCGGGCTGCTGATCACGGTCACCAACCAGGCGCCGGACGCGGCCCGTTCGACCTTCCTGGAGCGCTGGCACTACGGCGCCCTGCGCCTGGTGTCGGTCGCCGCCGACGAGAACCGCTTCCCCGGCATCGACCCGCCGAACTGGGCGAACGTCGCCATCAACGTGCTCAGCACGGCCCTCGTCCTCGCCGTCCTCTACGCCGCCTTCCGCAGCCGGCGCGCCGTGGACCCCCTCACCGAGGACGACGAGAAGCGGCTGCGGGGCCTGCTGGAGCGGCACGGCGAGCGGGACTCGCTGGGCTACTTCGCGCTGCGCCGTGAGAAGAGCGTGGTGTGGTCGCCGACCGGGAAGGCTGCCATCGCCTACCGCGTCGTCGGCGGGGTCTCCCTCGCCTCCGGGGATCCGATCGGGGACCCCGAGGCCTGGCCGGGGGCGATCACCCCGTGGCTGGCCGAGGCGTGGGCGCACGGCTGGATCCCGGCGGTGATGGGGGCGAGCGAGGAGGCGGGGACGATCTATGCCCGGCACGGGCTCGACGCGCTCGAACTCGGTGACGAGGCGATCGTGGAGGTCGCCGACTTCACCCTGGAGGGGCGGGCCATGCGCACCGTACGGCAGGCACACAACCGGGTGAAGCGGGCCGGGTACGAGGTGCGGATCCGGCGGCACGCGGAGATCCCGGCGGACGAGATGGCCCAGTTGGTGAAGCGGGCGGACGACTGGCGGGACGGAGCGACCGAGCGCGGGTTCAGCATGGCGCTCGGCCGGCTCGGGGACCCCGAGGACGGGCAGTGCGTGATGCTGGAGTGCGCCGACGCCGAGGGCCGGCCGCGGGCGCTGCTCTCCTTCGTGCCGTGGGGGCCGCACGGGCTGTCCCTGGACCTCATGCGCCGGGACCGGGACTCCGACAACGGGCTGATGGAGTTCATGGTCATCGAACTGCTGCGGCGGGCCCGCGAGATCGGGATCACGCAGGTCTCACTGAACTTCGCGATGTTCAGGTCGGTCTTCGAACGTGGCGCACGCCTCGGTGCCGGTCCGGTGCTGAGGCTGTGGCGGTCGCTGCTCAGCTTCTTCTCGAGGTGGTGGCAGATCGAGACGCTGTACCGCGCCAACGCCAAGTACCGGCCCATCTGGGAGCCGCGGTTCCTGCTCTTCGAGAAGAGCGCGGACCTGCTGCGCATCGGCCTCGCCTCGGCCCGCGCGGAGGGCTTCCTGGAGGCGCCGGGACTGCCGAAGTGGCTGCACCGCAGGCACCTGGACACACATCGATGAGGAACGTCTGATGCGAACCCTCGCCCGCTGGGCCCGTGAGGAGTGGGGGCTGCTGTACGTCACCGTGCGCGAGGCCTCCCTGAAGCGGCGCCTGCGGGCGATCCCGATGACGCTCGCGGCGGTGGGTCTGACGGCGTTGCTCCAGTGGGTGCAGAACCAGCAGTGGGGCTATCAGTTCGTGCAGAACGTGGGCGCCGTACGGGCCGAGGACCCCCTGTGGCTGGCCCTGCTGCGCACTCCCCTGTCGTTGTTCGTGCCCGCGCTGGACCTGCCGGTGTGGGGCGCACTGGTGCAGATCCTGCTGGTGTTCGGGATCGCCGAGATCTGCATCGGCTGGTGGCGGACGCTGACCATCGCGTACGTCGCCACGCTCGCCGGCACCCTGTACGCGCGCGTGGGCATCTCGCTCGGCACGCACGCCCCCTTCGGGCTGCCCTGGACCGACGCGCAGGTCGTGGACACCGGCCCGTCGGCGGCCGTGGTGGGGCTCGCCGTGTACGTGGCCTGGCGGTACGGCGCCTACGCGACGGCGGGTGCGGTGACCGTGGCCATGGTGGCCGAGGTGCTGGTCAAGGAGAACCTGGCGGGCAAGGAGCACCTGGCCGCGCTGATGGCCGTGGGGATGCTGTGCCTGGCGGTGGCGGTGCGGCACCGGTTCGGGCACGAGCTGCGGCAGCGGCTGCGGCGCGCGTACGGCCGCCGGACGCGGCGCGGTCAGCGGCGGCCGGGCAGCCGTACCGGGCGCGGGTCGGGCTTGCCGCCGATCCAGTCCTGAAGCGCGCGGCGCAGCCGGGCCCAGCGGCGGTCGTGGTGGTAGGCGCGCAGCGCGGCCTTGGCGCGGGCGCGGGGACGGCGGCCGTAGAAGCGGCGGGCCCACGGGGAGCCGGGGCGGGCCAGCCGGATCGCGCCGACGAGTGCGACGAGGGGCACGGCGATCCCGAACACCGCGGTGCGGGCCTTGCCCTTGCTCAACGCGACGAGCGAGAAGAGGAAGTTGGCGGCGATGTTGGAGATGACCGTGCCCCGGTGCTGGAGTTCCTGCTGGGACAGGTCGTTGACGCCGAACGGCGAGAACCCGGCCAGCAGCAGCCCGACCAGGGCCGCGGTGAGGACGACGACCTCGACGCTCTTGCGGCCCTCCTCGCTCCAGTAGACGTCGTCCAGGTGCAGCAGCAGCGCGAACTCGTCCAGCACCAGCCCGGCCCCCATGCCGAACAGCACGGCGGAGACCGCTCCCCCGACACCGTGCCGGTCACTGGCGACGGCACCGAAGCCGCCGACGACGGTGAGGACGACCCCGGGCACGACATGGTGGATGTGCAGCCCGCCCGCCCTGACGTTGCCGAACGGGCCCCGGCCGGCCCGGATCAGGCGGGTGATCACCCGGGTGACCAGAAAGGTCAGCACGAAGGCCGTGAGGGCGAGCAGCAGCGGGAGTTTGCCCGGTTCGACGATGTTCCGTTCCCACCAGTGCCCCATGTGCGCACTTTATCCCCGGCGGTGTCAGGGGAGCCTGACGGCAGCCCGGTAACCTGCGCCGGTGCTCACGTCCTCACCCTCGTCCCCCTCGCCCCTCGACGGCTTCCGCTTCGCCTTCGGCACCCTCACCGTGCTGCCCGTCCGGGTGCACCGCTGGGACCGGGGGGCCGCGCGCGGCGGGATGCTGGCCGCGCCCGTGGCCGGGCTGGTCGTCGGCGCCTGCGCGGCCGTACTCGGGCTGCTCCTGCTCCTGCTGGGCGCCGGCCCGCTGCTCGCCGCCGTCGCCTCCGTCGCCGTACCGGCGGCGCTGACCCGCGGCCTGCACCTCGACGGCCTCGCCGACACGGCGGACGGCCTGGGCAGCGGCAAGCCCGCGGACGACGCCCTGCGGATCATGAAGCAGTCGGACATCGGCCCGTTCGGCGTCCTCACCCTCGTCCTGACCCTGCTGGCCCAGGTCGCGGTCCTGGCCCAGCTCTACGGCGACTCCTGGGCGCGGGGGGCCGCGGCGGCGGTGACCTCGGCGGTGGCGGCCCGACTGGCCCTCACCCTCGCCGCCCGCACCGGCGTACCGGCGGCACGCCCGGAGGGGCTGGGGGCGGCGGTGGCGGAGGTGGTGCCGGTGCGGGGCGCGGTGGGGGTCGCGGTGGCCTGCACGCTCGCGGCGGCGGCCGGGGGCGCGTTCTTCGGGGTGTACGGCGCCGTGCGCGCGGCGGCCGCGGTGCTGCTGTCCCTGGCCGCCGCGGAGTTGCTGCTGCGTCGGTGCGTGCGGCGGTTCGGCGGGGTGACGGGGGATGTCTTCGGGGCACTGGAGGAGACGGCGGCCACGGCGGCCTTTGTGGTGCTGGCCTTCGGTCACTGAGCGCTAAGCTCTCCGCCCGTACACGGACAGGAAAGCATGATCGGGGGAACTCCGTGCTGAGGCTGCGTCGTGCCACGGCTTGGTTCATAGACTTCGCACTGGTGGCGGGGGCGGCCTCGCTGCTCGCCGTCCTCACCTTCCACCGCGTCACCCTCCTCGTCACCGACATACCGTCCCTGGCCACGAAGGGCGGCCTGGACCTGGTGACCTCGCGCGGGGACGTCATCGGTGCCTCCGAGCACCTCGGGCTGTCCGTGTGGGACTCCGTGGTGCTGGACGTGGAGGAGGCCTTCGGGGCGCTCGTGCTCGTCACGTTCCTCTACCAGTGGGCCTGTCTGCGGCTGCTCGGCCGCACCCTCGGCAAGGGCCTGCTCGGCCTGCAGGTCACCCCGCGGCTGTCCCGGCACGCCGTGCGCCGCGCCGCCGTCACCACCGCCGCCGACGTCGCGGTGTACGCCCTGGCCTGCGTGCTGCTGATCGAGGGGCACTTCCTGGTGTCGATGCTGGTCTGGGCGGTCGCGGTGGTGCTGTTCCTGGTCAACGCGCTGCCGGTGTTCTTCCCGGGCCGCCGCTCGCTCGCCGACCGGCTGGCCGGCACCTCCGTCGAGGGCGCGTTTCAGCGCGCCGCGTCCAGTCCGCTGGGCGGCGTGCCCCAGGGGTGAGCGCCCGCGCCGGGCACCGCGCAGTGCACGGCGGAGCGTGCCGTGGTTCCGCACGAGCCTGTCGTGGCCGAGGGTGCGGTCGGTCAGCGCCAGCCGCTCGTAGCTGCCGAACTCCCTCGTTCCCGTGCTCACTTGGTCCAGGAAGACGGTACCCCACCGCGTCGTGGACCATCCCCCCGGTCAAGGCCGTGCCGCTGGCGGCGGCCCGCGCGAACGGGCTGGTCGGGGTGGACACCAACGCCGACCTCCCCCACCGCCGCCCGGCGCTTCGACCCACACGGCAACCCCGTCGGCACACCCTTCCGGTTCGGCTACGACCTGACCAGCACGGCGAACCACCGTGACGCCCAGGTCCGCCACGCGCTGATCCGCCTACCGCACTGGGCCAAGCGCCACGGGCTGTCGATCGCGGTCGAAGACCTCGACCTCACCGCGGAGAAGACCCGCGAGAAACACGGTCGCCGCAAGAAGTTCCGCCACCTCGTCTCCGGCATGCCGGTGTCCAGGCTCCGGGCCCGGCTGGTCAGCATGGCGGCCGAACTCGGCATCCCCGTCATCGCCGTCGGCCCCGCCTACACCCGCACATGGGGCGCCCAGCACTGGCAGAAGCCCCTTACCACCAGTCCTCGTAAGACCACTCGCCACGACGCTGCCGCCGTGGCCATCCGCAGGCGCGCCCCGGGGCACCCGAT
The DNA here is from genome assembly GCF_044388685.1 of Streptomyces sp. NPDC020192. Taxonomy (NCBI): domain Bacteria; kingdom Bacillati; phylum Actinomycetota; class Actinomycetes; order Kitasatosporales; family Streptomycetaceae; genus Streptomyces; species Streptomyces sp. NPDC020192. The sequence goes on from NZ_JBIRXG010000001.1 coordinate 469,697, forward strand.
CCGGCGACGGACGGCACCGCGCACCGTTCGGGACGTCCGGCTGAGCACACGTCCTGGCAACAGGACTCACTCCCACTCAGTCTCCAGGAACGGCGGAAAGTGGCCATGACGCCACGGACAGGTGAACGCCCGTAGGAATGAGCGAACGCCCGCACGCGCGTAGTCTCGTCCCGGGGGTTCGCCGACAGGGTGAAGGCCCCGGTTGCCACCTGACCTCGGGCCTGGACCTAGGGTCGGCTCTCGGGCCCGGTCGACCCACCCCATATCGGCCACAGCAACTTCACATCGGAAGCGAGATTTCACCACCGTGACTGCTCTGACTCTCAGCACCTCTGCGGCGCCCGGCCTGCGGGCCGACGCGATCGTGATCGGTGTCGCCAAGGGCGCCCAGGGCCCCGTCGTAGCGCCGGGCGCCGAGGCCGTGGACAAGGCGTACGACGGCCGGCTGGCCGGCGTCCTGGAGACTCTCGGCGCCTCGGGTGCCGAGGGCGAGCTGACGAAGCTGCCGGCCCCGGCCGGCTTCAAGGCCCCGCTCGTCGTGGCGGTGGGCCTGGGCGCGGAGCCCGACAGCAAGGACGAGGAGGCCGGCTACGGCGCCGAGGCGCTGCGCAGGGCCGCCGGCGTGGCCGCCCGGGCGCTCGCCGGGTCCAAGAAGGCGGCGTTCGCGCTGCCCGTCGACGGCCCGGGTGCCGTCGGCGCGATCGCCGAGGGCGTGCTGCTCGGCGCGTACGCCTTCGACACCTACAAGGAGAACGGCAAGGACGCCAAGGCCAAGAACGGCAAGGCGCCGCTCGCCGAGGCCGCGCTGCTCGGCGGCAAGCCGCGCGACGCCGCCCACAAGGGGGCCGTCGCCCGCGCCGTCGCGGTCTCCGAGGAGCTGAACCGCGCCCGCGACCTGATCAACACCCCGCCGAACGACCTGACCCCCGGCATCTTCGCGGAGATCGCGCAGACCGCGGCCAAGGAGCACGGCATCAAGGTGCAGGTGCTCGACGACAAGGCCCTGGTCAAGGGCGGCTACGGCGGCATCCTCGGCGTCGGCGGCGGCTCGGCCGCGACCCCGCGCCTGGTGAAGCTGTCGTACAAGCACCCGAAGGCCGAGAAGCACCTGGCCTTCGTCGGCAAGGGCATCACCTACGACTCGGGCGGCATCTCGCTGAAGCCGGCCGGGCACAACGAGACGATGAAGTGCGACATGAGCGGTGCGGCCGCCGTGTTCGCCGCCGTCGTCGCCGCCGCGCGCCTCGGCCTGGAGGTCAACGTCACCGGCTGGCTGGCGCTGGCCGAGAACATGCCCTCCGGCTCCGCCGTGCGCCCGGGTGACGTGCTGCGCATGTACAGCGGCAAGACCGTCGAGGTGCTCAACACCGACGCCGAGGGCCGGCTGGTGCTCGCCGACGCACTGTGGGCGGCCTCGCAGGAGAAGCCGGACGCGATCGTGGACGTCGCCACGCTGACCGGCGCGATGGTGCTGGCGCTGGGCAGCCGGACGTTCGGTGTCATGGCCAACGACGACGCGTTCCGCTCCTCGGTGCACGAGGCGGCGGAGGAGGTCGGCGAGCCGGCCTGGCCGATGCCGCTGCCGGAGCACCTGCGCAAGGGCATGGACTCGTCCGTGGCCGACATCGCGAACATGGGCGAGCGGATGGGCGGCGGCCTGGTCGCCGGTCTCTTCCTGCGCGAGTTCGTGGGCGAGGGGATCACGTGGGCGCACGTCGACATCGCGGGCCCCGCCTTCAACGAGGGGGGTGCCTTCGGGTACACGCCCAAGGGAGGCACGGGTTCCGGTGTACGGACGCTGGTCCGGCTGGCCGAGCTGACCGCTGCGGGTGACCTGGGCTGACGTTCGCCTGCTGGCTCGGGTCGCACTGTTTGTGTGGCGGCTGCAGGGGCGTGGGGGCTGGTTGCACAGTTCCTCGCGCCCCTTCGGGCGCTCTAGTGGGGTGTCTCACACCCCGGCCCGGCGCATCGTTCGTCTCGAACAAGTGCAAAGATGGAGCCCGGCAGGACAGGGCCCCCACCGAAGGGCCGAAGCATCAAGCGGCCGGACACCAGCCGCCTGCCGGTCATCGGAGACCGGCGTACGGCGCACATGCATGGAGGACGTGACGTGGCGAACGACGCCAGCACCGTTTTCGACCTAGTGATCCTCGGCGGTGGTAGCGGTGGTTACGCCGCGGCCCTGCGCGGGGCGCAGCTGGGCCTGGACGTCGCCCTGATCGAGAAGGACAAGGTCGGCGGCACCTGCCTGCACCGGGGTTGCATCCCCACCAAGGCCCTGCTCCACGCGGGCGAGATCGCCGACCAGGCCCGCGAGAGCGAGCAGTTCGGCGTCAAGGCCACCTTCGAGGGCATCGACGTCGCGGCCGTCCACAAGTACAAGGACGGCGTGATCTCGGGCCTGTACAAGGGTCTGCAGGGCCTCATCGCGTCCCGGAAGGTGACGTACATCGAGGGTGCGGGGCGTCTGTCCTCCCCCACCTCCGTCGACGTGAACGGCCAGCGCATCCAGGGCCGCCACGTCCTGCTGGCGACCGGCTCCGTGCCGAAGTCGCTGCCGGGCCTGGAGATCGACGGCAACCGGATCATCTCCTCCGACCACGCCCTCGTCCTGGACCGCGTGCCGCAGTCCGCGATCATCCTGGGCGGCGGTGTCATCGGCGTCGAGTTCGCCTCGGCGTGGAAGTCCTTCGGCTCGGACGTCACGGTCATCGAGGGCCTGAAGCACCTCGTCCCGGTCGAGGACGAGAACTCCTCGAAGCTTCTTGAGCGCGCGTTCCGCAAGCGCGGCATCAAGTTCAACCTCGGCACCTTCTTCCAGAAGGCCGAGTACACCCAGGACGGCGTGAAGGTCACCCTGGCGGACGGCAAGGAGTTCGAGGCCGAGGTCCTCCTCGTCGCCGTCGGCCGCGGTCCGGTCTCGCAGGGCCTGGGCTACGAGGAGGCCGGGGTCGCCATGGACCGCGGTTACGTCCTCGTCGACGAGTACATGCGGACCAACGTTCCGACCATCTCCGCCGTCGGTGACCTCGTCCCGACCCTCCAGCTCGCGCACGTCGGCTTCGCCGAGGGCATCCTGGTGGCGGAGCGTCTGGCCGGTCTGAAGGTCGTTCCGATCGACTACGACGGTGTCCCGCGGGTGACGTACTGCCACCCGGAGGTCGCCTCCGTCGGCATCACCGAGGCCAAGGCCAAGGAGATCTACGGCGCGGACAAGGTCGTCGCTCTGAAGTACAACCTGGCGGGCAACGGCAAGAGCAAGATCCTGAACACCTCGGGCGAGATCAAGCTCGTCCAGGTCAAGGACGGTGCCGTGGTCGGCGTCCACATGGTCGGCGACCGCATGGGTGAGCAGGTCGGCGAGGCCCAGCTGATCTACAACTGGGAGGCGCTGCCGGCCGAGGTCGCCCAGCTCATCCACGCCCACCCGACGCAGAACGAGGCGATGGGCGAGGCGCACCTGGCGCTCGCCGGCAAGCCGCTGCACTCCCACGACTGAGCCTTCGGTCAACGGGCGCGACGACACAGACTTCCGCAATTCGTAAGGAGCAACCGAAACCATGGCGGTTTCCGTAACCCTTCCGGCGCTCGGTGAGAGCGTCACCGAGGGCACTGTCACCCGCTGGCTGAAGGCCGAGGGCGAGCGCGTCGAGGCCGACGAGCCGCTGCTCGAGGTGTCGACCGACAAGGTCGACACCGAGATCCCCTCGCCCGTCTCCGGTGTCCTGTCCTCCATCAAGGTCGCCGAGGACGAGACCGTCGAGGTCGGCGCCGAGCTGGCCGTCATCGACGACGGCTCCGGCGCCCCCGCGGCCGCCCCGGCCCCCGCCGCCGCCGCGGCTCCGGCCCCGGCGGCTGAGGCCCCTGCCGCTCCGGCCCCGGCCGCCGAGGCCCCCGCGGCTCCGGCTGCCCCGGCCCCCGCCGCCGCTCCGGCCGGTGGCGCCCAGGGCACGGACGTGGTCCTGCCCGCGCTCGGTGAGTCCGTCACCGAGGGCACCGTCACCCGCTGGCTGAAGTCGGTCGGCGACTCCGTCGAGGCCGACGAGCCGCTGCTCGAGGTCTCCACGGACAAGGTCGACACCGAGATCCCGGCGCCCGCCTCCGGCGTGCTGCTCGAGATCGTGGTGAACGAGGACGAGACCGCCGAGGTCGGCGCCAAGCTCGCCGTCATCGGCGCCCCGGGTGCCGCCCCGGCCGCCGCTCCGGCTCCGGCCGCCCCGGCTCCCGCCGCCGCCCCGGCCCCGGCTCCGGCCGCCCCCGCGGCTCCGGCTGCCCCGGCCGCTCCGGCCCCGGCTCCGGCTCCGGCGCCCGCCCCGGTCGCCGCTGCCCCGGCTCCGGCCCCCGCGCCGGCCGCTCCGGCCCCGGTCGCCCCGGCCACCGCGCCGACCTCCCCGACCGCCACCCAGGCGACGGACGAGGGCGCGTACGTGACCCCGCTGGTGCGCAAGCTCGCCGCCGAGAACGGTGTCGACCTGGCCGCCGTCAAGGGCACCGGCGTCGGCGGCCGTATCCGCAAGCAGGACGTCATCGCCGCCGCCGAGGCCGCGAAGGCCGCCGCCGCCGCTCCGGCTCCGGCCGCCGCCGCCAAGAAGGCCCCGGCGCTGGAGGTCTCCCCCCTCCGTGGCCAGACCGTCAAGATGCCGCGCATCCGCAAGGTCATCGGCGACAACATGGTCAAGGCGCTGCACGAGCAGGCCCAGCTGTCGTCGGTCGTCGAGGTCGACGTCACCCGCCTGATGCGCCTGCGCACCCAGGCCAAGGACTCCTTCGCCGCGCGCGAGGGCGTCAAGCTCTCCCCGATGCCGTTCTTCGTGAAGGCGGCGGCCCAGGCGCTGAAGGCCCACCCGGTCATCAACGCCAAGATCAACGAGGCCGAGGGCACGATCACCTACTTCGACTCCGAGAGCATCGGAATCGCGGTGGACTCCGAGAAGGGCCTGATGACCCCGGTCATCAAGCACGCGGGCGACCTGAACATCGCCGGCATCGCGAAGGCCACGGCGGAGCTGGCGGGCAAGGTCCGCGCCAACAAGATCACCCCGGACGAGCTGTCCGGCGCGACGTTCACCATCTCCAACACCGGTTCGCGTGGCGCCCTGTTCGACACGATCATCGTGCCGCCGGGCCAGGTCGCGATCCTCGGCATCGGTGCCACGGTCAAGCGCCCGGCGGTCATCGAGACCGAGGAGGGCACGGTCATCGGCGTCCGCGACATGACCTACCTGACCCTCTCCTACGACCACCGCCTGGTGGACGGCGCCGACGCGGCCCGTTACCTGACGGCGGTCAAGGCGATCCTGGAGGCGGGCGAGTTCGAGGTCGAGCTCGGGCTGTAACTCCTGGCCTGTACGGCACCCCGTCCGGAGCTTTCCGGGCGGGGTGTTCGTGTTTGTCGGCACACGTAGCGTGTAAGCCTCGTCTCACCTGCGCAAAAGCCCCCCCACACGCACCTCCCCCCGAGCACGGCGGCCTTATTGTCTAAACGTCAGCCCTCCCTAAGGAGCCCAAATGACCGCGCCCGTCGTCCACTCGCTGCGCGAACAGATCCGCGAGCACATCGTGGAGGGAATCGTCAGCGGGCGCTGGCAGCCGGGCGAGCGCATCGTGGAGCGCCGGATCGCCACGGAGCTGGAGGTCAGCCAGACCCCGGTCCGCGAGGCCCTGCGCGAGCTGGAGTCACTCCGCCTGATCGAGTCGGCCCCGAACAAGGGCGTACGCGTACGGAATCTGACCGCGGCCGACCTCGAGGAGAGCTACCCCGTCCGGGCCGGCCTGGAGGCCATCGCGGCCGAGCTGGCGGCGGAGCGCCTCGCCGAGGACTGCTCGGCCCTGGAACCGCACGTCCTGGCCCTGTACGAGGCCGACCGCGAGGCCGACGGCACGGCCCAGGTCCGCCACACGGTCGGCTTCCACCGCGAACTGGTCCGGGCGGCGCACAACTCGGTGCTGCTGCACACCTGGGAGGGCCTCGGCATCGAGGTCTTCACGGCGCTGTCCATCCGCTGGCTGGGCACGGTCCAGCAGTCGTACGCCGAGGAGCACGAGGAGCTGGTGCAGGCGTTCAAGCGCCGGGATCCGCGGATCGCGGAGCTGGTGAAGGCTCACGTCCTCGGCTGTGCCCCGCGGCCGTAGCAGGCCCTGGCAGGGTCCTGGCAGGCTCTGAAAGGGTCGTAGCACCGGCGAGCAGAGTATCGCTCAAACGTGGCTCGACCTGCGAAAACGCGCCTCCGAGCCGACACTCGGTGCCCCAATCAAAGGCACCCCGTGCCTACTTTCTCGTATTCGAGAAGTTTTGCCCCTCACCCCTTTGATCGATCATCGATCAGGGAGTTACAGTCGCCGACGGACTTCCACCGAAGTCCAAGCCCTGTCCTGCCAAAGACCAAGGGCACCCCTGAAGCCTTACACCGATGAGGGAACCCCCTTCGACTGAGGAAGGCGGCGACATGACCGACCCCAACGCCATCCAGCCGAGCGCGCTCGACCAGCTCCCCGACCGCGACCCGGAGGAGACCGCCGAATGGCAGGCCTCCCTCGACGCCGTCGCCAGGGAGGCCGGGCCGCACCGCGCCGCGTACCTGATGCGCCGCACGCTGGAGCGCGCCGAGGCGGGCGGCATCGCGCTGCCGAAGCTCCTCGAGACGGACTACGTCAACACCATCCCCACCTCCGCCGAGCCGGGCCTGCCCGGTGACCCGGAGATGGAAGCCCGCATCACCGCCTGGAACCGCTGGAACGCGGCCGCCATGGTGACCCGGGGCAGCAAGTACGGCGTCGGCGGCCACATCGCCACCTTCGCCTCGGCCGCCTGGCTGTACGAGACCGGCTTCAACCACTTCTTCAAGGGCAAGGAGGCGGACGGCTCCGGCGACCAGCTGTACATCCAGGGCCACGCCTCCCCCGGCATCTACGCCCGCGCCTTCCTCGACGGCCGGCTGAACGAGCACCACCTGGACAACTTCCGCCAGGAGGCCGGCGGCAACGGCCTGCCGTCGTACCCGCACCCGCGCCGTCTGCCCTGGCTGTGGGAGTTCCCGACGGTGTCGATGGGCCTCGGCCCGCTCTCCGCCATCTACCAGGCGCGCTTCAACCGCTACCTCACCAACCGCGGCATCAAGGACGTCTCCGCCTCGCACGTGTGGGCGTTCCTCGGCGACGGCGAGATGGACGAGCCGGAGTCGACGGCCGCGCTCGCGCTGGCCTCCCGCGAGGGCCTGGACAACCTGACCTTCGTCATCAACTGCAACCTGCAGCGCCTCGACGGCCCGGTCCGCGCCAACTTCAAGATCGTGCAGGAGCTGGAGGCCCAGTTCCGCGGCGCCGGCTGGAACGTCGTCAAGACGCTGTGGGGCTCCGCCTGGGACGAGCTGTTCGCCCTCGACACCACGGGCGCGCTGGTACGCCGCCTGCGCGAGGTACCGGACGCGCAGGTCCAGACGTACCAGACCCGCGACGCCGCCTACATCCGCGCCGACTTCTTCGGCAAGGACCCGGCGCTCGCCGAGATGGCGAAGCTGCTCAGCGACGACAAGATCCTCGAGTGCTTCCACCTCTCGCGCGGTGGTCACGAGGCCCGCAAGGTCTACGCCGCGTACAAGGCCGCCGTCGAGCACAAGGGCGCGCCGACCGTGATCCTGGCCCAGACGGTCAAGGGCCACACCCTCGGCGAGGGCTTCGCGTCGAAGAACGCCAACCACCAGATGAAGAAGCTGACGGTGGACGAGTTCAAGACGATGCGCGACCTGCTCGGCCTGCCGATCAAGGACAGCGACTTCGTCGACGGCGTGGTGCCCTACGGCCACCCCGGCACCGACTCCCCCGAGGTCCGCTACCTCCAGGAGCGCCGCGCGGCCCTCGGCGGCCCGGCCCCGGCCCGCCGTACGCACGCGCTGGCCCCGCTGCCCGCCCCGGCGGAGAAGGCGTTCGCCTCCTTCGACAAGGGCTCCGGCGCGCAGAACGTGGCCACCACCATGGCCTTCGTCCGCCTGGTCAAGGACCTGGTCCGCGACAAGGAGACCGGCAGGCGCTGGGTGCCGATCGTCCCCGACGAGGCGCGCACCTTCGGCATGGAGAGCCTCTTCCCGTCCCTGGGCATCTACTCCCCCAAGGGCCAGACGTACGAGCCGGTCGACCGCGACCAGCTGATGTACTACAAGGAGGCCAAGAACGGCCAGATCCTCAACGAGGGGATCACCGAGGCCGGTTCGATGGCCGACTTCATCGCCGCTTCGTCGTCGTACGCGACGCACGGCGAGGCGATGATCCCCTTCTACATCTTCTACTCGATGTTCGGCTGGCAGCGCACCGCCGACCAGATGTGGCAGCTCGGCGACCAGCTCGGCCGCGGCTTCCTCGTCGGCGCGACGGCGGGCCGTACGACCCTGACGGGCGAGGGCCTGCAGCACGCCGACGGCCACTCCCCGGTCATCGCCGCCACCAACCCGGCCGCGCTGTCGTACGACCCCGCGTTCGCCTACGAGATCGCGGTGATCGTCCGTGAGGGTCTGCGCCGGATGTACGGCGAGGCCAAGCCGGGCGAGGACCAGAACGTCTTCTACTACCTGACGGTCTACAACGAGCCGATGCCGCAGCCCGCGAAGCCGCAGGGCCTCGGCATCGACGAGGGCATCGTCAAGGGCCTGTACCGCTTCAACACGGCGGAGTCCGCGGGTCTGTCCCCGGCGGCCAACGCCCCGCGCATCCAGCTGATGGGCTCCGGTACGGCGATCCACTGGGCCCTCGATGCGCAGAAGCTGCTCGCCGAGGAGTGGGGTGTCGCGGCCGACGTCTGGTCCGCCACCTCCTGGACGGAGCTGCGCCGGGACGCCATGGAGGCCGACGCGGCCCTGCTGCGCGGCGAGGAGCGCGTGCCGTACGTCCGCCAGGCCCTGCAGGGCGCCGAGGGCCCGGTCCTCGCGGTCTCCGACTACATGCGCCAGGTCCCGGACCAGATCGCGCAGTGGGTCGAGCAGGACTACACCTCGCTGGGTGCCGACGGCTTCGGCCTCTCGGACACCCGCGACGCCGCCCGCCGCCACTTCGGCGTCGACGCCCAGTCGGTCGTCGTCGCGGCCCTGGCCCAGCTCGCCCGGCGCGGCGAGGTGAAGGCCACGGCGGTCAAGGAGGCCCGGGAGAAGTACGGGCTGTAAGAGCCGGACGATGAGGCCCCCCGCTGTGGCGGGGGGCCTCATTGCATGATGGCCGTATGCGTGCGGCCCGGCTCATCAAGATGGTGCTCCTCCTCCAGTCCCGCCCCGCCATGACCGCGGCCGAGCTCGCGGCCGAACTGGAGGTCTCGGAGCGGACGGTCACGCGGGACGCGCAGGCGCTGTCGGAGGCGGGGGTGCCGGTGTACGCCGACCGGGGACGGGCCGGAGGGTATCGGCTGGTCGGCGGGTATCGGACGCGGCTGACGGGGCTGGCCCGGAGCGAGGCGGAGGCGCTGTTCCTGAGCGGGGTGCCGGGGGCGCTCAGGGAGATGGGCCTGGACGACGCGGCCTCGGCGGCCCGGCTGAAGGTGTCGGCCGCCCTGCTGCCCTCGCTGCGGGACGCCCCGGACAGCGCCGCCCAGCGGTTCCATCTGGACGCGCCGGCCTGGTTCCGGGAGCCGGAGACGCCCGCGCTGCTGCCGGTGGTGGCCGAGGCGGTGTGGGAGGACCGGCGGATCCGCGCGGTCTACCGGCGCGGGGAGAGCACGGTCGAGCGGGAGCTGGAGCCGTACGGGCTCGTGCTGAAGGCGGGCGTCTGGTACCTGTGCGCGCGGGTCGCCGACGGCCACGGCGGCTTCCGGACGTACCGGATCGACCGGTTCGGTGCCGTGGATCCCCTGGAGGAACGCTTCACCCGTGACCCGGACTTCGATCTGCCCGGCCACTGGGCCGGACAGGCCGAGCGGTTCGCACGCTCGATCCTGCGCGCCGAGGTCGTCGTACGGCTGTCCCCGGACGGGGTGCGCCGGCTGCGGTACGCCGTCGATCCGCTGTCCGCGCGGGAGGCACTGGCGGAGCCGGGCGAGCCGGACGGCGAGGGCTGGGTGACGGTCACGGTGCCGGTGGAGTCCGAGGAGGTCGCGCACACGCAGCTGACGGCGCTCGGGGCGGAGGCCGAGGTGCTGGCCCCGGCGAGCCTGCGGGAGCGGTTCGCGGCGGACGCGGCCCGGCTCGCCGCCCGATATGACCATCGGTCCGCCGGATAACGATCCGCCGTACTCCGGCGCACTCCGCGTGCGTGGCACGGGTCGAGGCCCGATGCTGGTGCCGTGATGGAAGAGTCGGAGTTCTGGGAGCTGATCGACGCCACCCGCGAGGCCGCCGAGGGCGATCCCGAGGAGCAGGCCGACCTGCTCGTGGACCGGCTGCTCCAGCTGGACCCGGAGACGGTCCTGGACTTCGCCCGTCATTTCGAGGCCCGCTACAACCGCGCCTACCACTGGGACCTGTGGGGCGCCGCCTGGGTGCTGCTGGACGGGGCCAGCGACGACGCGTTCGACTTCTTCCGGTGCTGGCTGATCGGCCAGGGCCGGGAGGTGTTCGAGGGCGGGCTGCACGATCCGGACTCGCTGGCCGACCTGCTGGGCGACTTCGACGAGGAGATCGACGGGGACGGCGAGGAGCTGGGCTACGCGGCGGACGAGGCCTACGAACAGCTGACCGGCACCGTCGCCCCCGACCTGGGCATCGCCCCGGCACCCGCGGAGCCGGAGGGCAGCTCGATCAACTTCGAGAACGAAGCTGTCCTCGCGCAGCTCTATCCCAAGCTCTGGGATCGCTTCAAGGGCTGATTTCTTCCAGGAATTCGACCGAAAACGTTCACTCCGGGCGTTCCTCTGGCATCTCACGCCCCAGAAAACACACCGTCAGAAAGCGCACGCACGAGGCGTGTTCCACGTTCGGCGTACGCCGGAACCGCGCTCCCTGCCGACTCAGCACGCACCCGAAGGCGACGACATCCGTGTCCGGACGATGAGACTCGCGTGCTCGGACTCCCCCGCCCATCGCGCCCGCGCTTGCGCTCGGCCCACCGCTCGCTGTCGTGCTCCAGCCCCACCGCGCACCACGCCCTCGCTCACCGATGCGCGTCAGAACACGTCCGTGCGCAGTCAGTCGCCAGCAGCTGCAACCCCACCTCCGGTCGGCCTGTTGCCGGACTCGATGTGCTCGACGTGCTCGACGGTAGGACGCGGGGCTCGGAGAAGCCTGCGGGGAGCCTATGGCGTTGCTGTGGACGGCGTACGGGGCGTGGCCGACGCACGGGCTGTGGCGGGCACCGGGGGGATACGGCCCTGGAGACGGGCGGCCGCCTCGCGGATCTCGGGGAGGCGGGCGGTGAGGGCGGCGCCGGGGCAGCTGGTCATGTAGCCGGCGTCGTGGCCGGACAGGACCGGCAGGGTGGCGGTGGTGCCGGCCTTGTAGCGGCTGAGGCTGCTGCTGGAGAGCAGCCGGACGCTGGCGCGGGGGTCGACACCGGCGAGGCCCAGTTTCCAGGCGGCCACGGCGGCGATCGCGTCGGTCATGGCCCGGGGCACGGGGACGCCCGCGGTGAAGGTGCCGAGGGCGGCGATGCCGGCGGTGCGGTGGTTGAAGCCCAGGGTGTGGGCGCCGATGACGGCCCGGTCGACGCCGCCGGCCCGGCCCTCGTAGATGGTGCCGCAGCGGTCGACGATGAAGTTGTAGCCGATGTCGTCCCACTGGCGGTCACCGGTCTGGCCGGCGTACAGGTGGCGGATGATGTTGGGCGCGTCCGCGCAGTCGTAGTCGCCGGGTGAGTCGGTGTGGTGCAGGAAGACGGCGACCACCTTGTCGTCGTAGCGCGGCGGCGGCTGGGGCCCGGCGGTGGGCCCCATCCAGACGGACCGGGGCACGATGACCGGCCGGGGCGCCCGATAGGCCGTGCTGGCCCCCGCCCCGTGCCGATCGAGCCGCACGGGGCCGGGCCTGTCGTCGCCCCGGGCGACCAGCACCAACGCGACCAGGGCGAACACCCCGGACAGACAGCCGATCAACACCAGGAGGGCAACGCGGATCCGGACGGGAAGGCGGCGGCACGTCTTCACCGGCCCGGGTGGCTCCGCCGGCCCGGATGGCTCAGGTGACGCGGCCGGCTCGGCTGACCCGGGCGATTCCGGCGCGCGGGGCGATCCGGCGGTCGTCCCCTCAGAGGCCCCCTCCGGCCGGGCCGGCCCTGAGGGCTCAGAAGGCTCAGACGACTCAGACGACTCAGACGGCCCCACACCACCCCAGATGGTGGCCCCAGAACCCCAGGGCGGCAGCCCCGGCAGCCCCGGCTCCGGCCTCCCGGAGGCCCCCCGCACTCCAGCCGACGGCCTCCGTACGCCCGGCCTTCTCAGCGTTCTCAGTCTTTTCAGCGATCTTCGGACAACGCGCATGGTCCCACTCTCAAGGCGACGCGCCGTGCCCGCGATGTGCGTTGTGCCAGCCGGTGGAACCATCGTCCTGGTCCGGGACGTTTCTGCGGGTACACGCATACGTGGTCGGTTCGCCGCGCGGTGGCCGCTCAGGTGTGGGTGACTGATCAAACGGGCCTGTCCCGTCCGTACTGAGGGGTCCGAGAGAAAGGCGGCTCAGTGGACCTGCTCGACCTGGTGCTTGTGCTGGTGATCCTCGTCTACGCGGCGTCCGGCTACCGACGGGGACTGGTGGCCGGCTGCGTCTCCCTCGCGGGATTCGTCGGCGGCGCTGTCGTCGGCGTGTGGGTGCTGCCCTGGGTGACCGGCCTGGTGGCGCGCGGTACGGCGGCGGCGACCGTGCTCGCGGTGCTGACGGTACTGGTGCCTGCCGTGGTCGGGCACGAGCTGGCGGGCCGGCTGGCGCTGCGGCTGCGCGGGGAGATGGACCAGGGGCCGCGTCCGCTGCGGGTGATCGACGGGATAGGGGGCGCCGCGGCCAACTCGGTCGCGGTGCTGATCGTGGCCTGGGTCGCGGCGAGCGTCCTGGGCGCGGCCCCCTCGCAGACGCTGACGACGGCGATACGGAACTCGACGCTGCTCGGCGCCGTGCAGGAGGCGATGCCGCAGACGACGCCCGCCTGGTTCTCTCGGGCCACGTCGGCGCTGACCGAGGCGGGCTTCCCACAGGTCTTCAACCCGTTCGAGAACGAGTCGACGGCCCGGGTGGCCCGCCCCTCCGGCGACAGCGTGACCCCGGCCGCGACCAGCGCGGCGAAGCTGAGCACGGTGAAGATCGAGGGCGTCTCGGGCAACGAGGGCCGGGAGGGCAGCGGCTTCGTCTACGCCTCGGAGCATGTGATGACCAACGCGCACGTGGTGGCGGGCATCAACCACCCGGGCGTGCGGATCGGCGGGGTCGGGCGGTCGTACGACGCCCGGGTGGTGCTGTTCGACCCCGACCGGGACGTGGCGGTGCTGTACGTGCCGGGTCTGCGCGCCCCGGTGCTGCGCTTCGACACGAACGCGGGGCGCGGCGACTCGGCGGTGGTCGCGGGCTATCCGCAGGACGGCGGCCTGAACCTGCAGGCGGCGACGGTGGCGAGCCGGGTCCAGGCGACCGGGCAGAACATCTACAGCGACCGCACGGTCACCCGGGACATCTACTCGATCCGCTCCACGGTCCGCCCGGGCAACTCCGGCGGCCCGTTGCTGACCACGGACGGCAGGGTGTTCGGGGTGGTCTTCGCCCGTTCCACCTCGGACGCCGAGACGGGGTACGCGCTCACGGCGGACGAGGTGGCGGGCGACGCGAAGCAGGCGGCCACCGCGACGACCTCGGTGGACACCGGCAGCCTTGTCAGCTCCTGACCATGAGGGCTCTCACAGCTTGCGGCCCATGATCACGTCGTCGACGTAGGCGCCGTCGAGGAGGAACTCCTCCGGCTGTACGCCCTCGACGGCGAACCCCTCGGACGTGTACAGCGCGCGGGCCGGGGCGTTGTGCCCGAGCACGCGCAGGCTCAGCCGCCGTGCACCACGTCCGCGCGCCTCCTCGACGGCGGCCCGGATCAGCGCGCGCCCCACGCCCTGCCCGCGCGCCTCGTCGGCGACGGCGAGGCCCTGGATCTGCAGGACGTGCGCGTTGGAGGCGAGCGGGGTGGGGCGGGCGAGGCGGATGTAGCCGACGATCCGCCCGTCGGTCTCGGCGACCAGGTAGTCCCCGGGGGTGTGCCGCTCGTCGAAGAACGACCCCTCGGGCGGGGGCGCGACGGCGTGCAGGGTGGACCAGGTGAGGCGGTCCAGGAGGGCGAGGCCCTCCTCGTCGTCGGCGACGGCGATGCGTATCTGCGGCGTGTACGGCTCGGGCATGGCGATCACCCTACGGCGGGCGGTCGGAGACGCTCACGGGGTTTTGCCGCGGCCGCGGGCATGCTGGGGCCATGGAACCCATGGAACGGATGCGTATCGCGGTGGCCGGTGCGTCGGGGCTCATCGGCAGCGCCCTGGTGCGGTCTCTGACGGCGGACGGGCACAAGGTCGTACGGCTGGTGCGCCGGGCGGCCGCGAAGCCGGACGAGGTCTGCTGGGACCCACAGGGGCAGTATGTGGATGCCGCGGGGCTGACCGGGGTCTCGGCGGTGGTGAATCTGGCCGGGGCCGGGATCGGCGACCGGCGCTGGACACCGGCGTACAAGCGGCTGCTGCGGGACAGCCGGGTGCTGGGCACGGCCGCGCTGGCGGAGGCGGTGGCCGCGCTGCCCGAGCCGCCGCGGGTCTTCGTCAACGGCAGCGCGATCGGCTTCTACGGCGACACCGGCGACCGGGCGGTGGACGAGGAGGCGCCGCCGGGCGACGGGTTCCTGGCGGAGCTGTGCGTGGAGTGGGAGGAGGCGGCGGCGCCCGCGCAGGAGGCGGGCGTACGGACGGTGTTCGCGCGGACGGGGCTGGTGGTGGCCCGGGGCGGCGGGGCGTGGGGGCGGCTGTTCCCGCTGTTCCGGGCGGGGCTCGGGGGGCGGGTGGGCGACGGGCGGCAGTACTGGTCGTACATCGCGCTGCATGACGAGGTCGCGGCGATCCGGCATCTCATCGACGCCGAGTCCCTGTCCGGGCCGTTCAACCTGACCGCGCCACAGCCGTTGACGAACCGTGAGATCACCGCGGCGATGGCGCGCGTCCTGCGCCGTCCGGCCCCGTTCGCGGTACCGGCGCCGGTGCTGCGGGCGGTGCTGGGTGAGATGGCCGGGGATGTGCTGGGCAGTCAACGGGTGCTGCCGAGGCGGCTGTTGGAGTCGGGGTTCCGGTTCGCGTTCCCGGACATCGAGCAGGCGATCCGGGCGGCCTGACGTACCCAGACGTACACGAGGGATGTCCTGCGACCTCTTGTGACCGTATGCGACCTCCATGCGACCGTGCCCTGTTCATGCGCGACTGTTCGTGACCGATCGCGGCCCTAACCTCGAGCCGAACTCGGGTATCCCTGGAGCCTGTTGGGGGCATGACGTCTCCACCGGCCGCGCAACCACAGGAGGGGCCTCGTGCTTGAGCCCGCGTACCAGGTGGACGTCGTCATCGTGGGAGCCGGAATCGCCGGTCTCTCGGCGGCTCATCGGCTCACCAGCGCAGGAGTAACGACCGCAGTCCTTGAGGCCGCCCCTTACGTGGGCGGCCGTATGTCGACGGAGAAGGTCGACGGCTTCCGACTCGACCGCATCGGACAACTGCTGTCCACGTCCTACCCCGAACTCCGTACGACCCCGGGCCTGGACTCCCTGGTCCTGCGCACCTTCGCGCCCGGCGTCCTGCTGCACCGCGACGGACGGACCCAGCGCGCGGGAGCACCGGCAGGCGTCGGGAGCGCAAGGGGCGCACGGGGCGCACTCCATGCGGTGCGTGCCCTCGCGAGCACCCCCAGGAATCCGGCGGCCGCTCCCGGCCGGGCCGGGGCGCCGGTCGGCGGCGCGGTGGACCAGGCCCGGCTGGGCGCCGCGCTCGGCCGGATCGCCGCCACGCCCGTCGAACGCATCCTGGCCCGCCCAGAGATGCCGGCCGCTCAGGCCCTCGCCCAGCGAGGACTCCCGCCGCGCACCGTCGAGGGTTTTCTGCGGCCCCTGCTCGCCACGCTCCTCTGTGACCCCGAGCTGACCACCTCCAGCCGGTGCGCCGACCTCGCGCTGCGCGCCTTCGCGAGCGGGCTGCTGTGCGTGCCGGAGGGCGGCGCGGACGTCCTGCCGGAACTGCTGGCGCGGGCGCTGCCGCCCGGCACCGTGCGCACCGGGGTGCGGGTGACCTCGGTGTGCACCACCTCGGTGACCACCGCCGAGCACGGGGAGATCCGCTGCCGGGCGGTGCTGCTGGCGACGGACGCGCGGGCGGCGGCGGAGCTGCTCCCCGGACTGCGGGTGCCGGAGTTCCACCCGGTGACCGTGGTCCACCACACCACCGACGACCCGGCGACCGCCCTCGGCACGGGCACCTCGCTGCTGCTGGACGCCGATCGGGGCGGACCGGTGGCGCACACGGCGGTGGTCAGCGCCGTGGACCCGAGCCGGGCGCCGGTCGGCCGCGTCCTGATCTCCTCGACGGTCCTGGGGCCGCCGCCGGAGAGCGTGGACACGGCCGTCCGCATCCACCTCTCCCGGCTCTACGGCACCTCGACGCGCCGCTGGGAGACGCTGGCCGTGCACCACACCCCGGAGGCCGTCCCCGCGATGCGCCCCCCGCACGACCTGCGCCGCCCGGTACGCCTCCTGGCCGGCCTCTACGTCTGCGGCGACCACCGCGACACCAGCACGGTCCAGGGCGCCCTGTACTCGGCCCGCCGGGCCACGGCCGCGATTCTGGCCGACCTGGGCGCGGCGGGCTCGATGCATCGTGCGGATCCGGCACCTACGTTGCCCAGGGCGGCGTAAACGCACCCAAAGGGGCGCGGCGGGACGGGGTGAACTACCCCAACGCCGCCACCTTCTCCCGATACCCCCTCGCCGGTGCCGCATCCCGATACGGCTCCAGTCGGCGCTCGAAGTCCCGGACGTACTCGATCGCGCGAGCGGAACGCATCTCGGCTGCCTGGCCGGCGGCCTCCGCGGCCAGCGTGCACGCCTGGTCGAGTTCGCCGAGGCCGAGGCGGGCCGTGGCGAGGACGACGCGGCAGAAGAGGCGGCTGCGGGCGAAGGAGGGCGCGCGGAGCTGCAGGGAGCGTTCGGCGTGCTGGGCGGCGGCCCGGAACTGCTGCAGATCCCGGTGGCAGTGCCCGAACTCGTCGGCGAGCTGGGCCTCGTCGAAGAACTTGGCCCAGTACGGCACGTCGTCCCCGGGCCGGGCCGCCTCCAGGGCGCGCTCGGCCCGCACCAGCGCCGCGGTGCACGCCCGCACCTCGCCGAGCACGCCGTGCGCCCGTGCCTCGGAGGCGTGCAGCAGCGCCTGCACGACCGGCGGAGCGCTCGTGCCGACCCCCTGCTGGGCCACCCGGGCCAGCTGCACGGCCTCCCTGCCGTGCCCGAGATAGACGGCCTGGCGGCTCATGGTGACCAGGACGTAGGAGCCGTAGGACCGGTCGCCGGCCGCCTGGGCGAGCCGCAGGGCCTGCACGAAGTAGCGCTGGGCGAGTCCGTGCGCGGCGATGTCGTACGACGTCCAGCCCGCGAGCCGGGTGAGGTCGGCGGCGGCGCCGAACAGCCGGCGGCCGGTCTGCTCGTCGTAGCTGCCGCGGAGCATCGGCTCGCACTCGTGCTCCAGGTAGCGCACGAGGGCCTGGCGGGCGTGGCCGCCGCCGAACCGGTCGTCGAGGGTGCGGAACAGCTCGCCCACCGAGCGGAGCGCGGCGATGTCGCCGCCGCTGACCTTGTGCCCGGGGACGCGCTCGGCGTTCCCGCGCGCCCGGGGCGGGGCGAGCGGCTGGGGCTTGACGGGGCCCGGACGGACCTGCGCGGGCACCCGGGGTGCCGGGTCGCGGGCCACCTTGTCGTCGGGCTTGCCGATCAGCCAGTCCCGGCTGGGTACGACGAGCCCCGCCGGGGTGAAGGCGATCTTGCGCAGCTCGGCGTGGCTGCCGGAGTCCTTGCGCCACAGCCCGCTGACGATGTCGACCGCCTCTTCCGGGGTGGCCGCGAACTCCAGCCCGGCGTACACCGGCGCGCACGCGTCCAGGCCGAGATCCTGGGCGGTGAGCCGGCGCCCGAGCCGGCGTGTGAACACCTCGGCGATCAGGGCGGGGGTCGTGCCCCTGGGCTGCTGTCCGCGCAGCCAGCGGGTGACCGAGGTCTTGTCGTATCTGAGGTCCAGCCCGTGCTCCAGGCCGAGCTGGTCGACGCGACGGGCCAGACCCGCGTTGGAGAATCCCGCTTCTGCGATGAGCGCGGCGAGTTGGCGGTTGGGGGTGCGCTGCGCGGGTCGGTCCGTCATCTGCGGTGCGGTCTCCTGCCTTCCGGGCCTCTGAAGTGCCCGGTTTTACCTTTGAGCAGCCCTTATGGCCTCACGAACGGCGCGAATGTAGCGGAGAGTGAGGAGCTGATCACACATTCCGCCAGGCATTCATCCGATCGTGTGAGAAACGCCCGTAGGGCTGACGTACTCCGGTCGGACGTACAGTGGCGTGGGCGCGTTACGTGCCTGACACACCGATCGCTCGGTCGATTGCCCGGCCGTCGCTGAGGGAGGCGCTTGCCGTGAGTGAGTTGCGGTTCGTCCGCATGGGGTTCGATGCGGAAGCCGTCGAGTACCAGGAGGCCTGGGACGAGCAGCGCCGGGTGCACGCGGCCCGGTTCGCCGACGAGGTCCCGGACACCGTGATCCTCCTGGAGCACCCGCCGGTCTACACGGCCGGCCGGCGCACCGAGGCCGGCGAGCGGCCGCTGGACGGCACCCCGGTCATCGACGTGGACCGCGGCGGCAAGATCACCTGGCACGGACCGGGCCAACTGGTGGGCTACCCGATCCAGAAACTCCCCCGCCCGGTGGACGTGGTCGCGCACGTACGGCGGCTCGAGGAGGCGCTCATCCGCGCCTGCGCCGAGTTCGGCGTGGAGACCACCCGGGTCGAGGGCCGCAGCGGTGTGTGGGTGCTCGGCGACCCCGTCGAACAGCGGCCGTTGTGGGGGTCCCCCCGGCCGGAGGCTGGGGGAGGCCTGGCCCTGGACTTCGACCCGCGGATCAGCGACCCGGAGTTCGACCCCCGGCTCAACGGTCCCGAGTACGCCCCCTCCAACGCGGGCCAGCGCCGCGAGGACCGCAAGATCGCCGCGATCGGCATCCGGGTCGCCAAGGGCGTCACGATGCATGGCTTCGCCCTCAACGTGAACCCCGACAACAAGTGGTTCGACCGGATCATCCCGTGCGGGATCCGGGACGCGGGGGTCGCCTCCCTCGCGGGCGAGCTGGGCCGGGACGTCACCATCGAGGAGGTCCTGCCGGTGGTCGAGCGGCACCTGAGGGACGTACTCGAGAATGCGGAACCGAAGCCGCGGCTGATCGAGAAGGCGACCGCCTGAGCCGGGAATGAGGCCTGCATCTGCGAGGTTGGCCTCTGCGGCAGGGCGCAATTAGCACGGGCGTACCCTGGAGTGCGCCGAAGAATCGAAGATTCACGCACGTCAAACAGCAGGGAGCCGGTCGTGTCCGCAGTCGCACCCGACGGACGCAAGATGCTGCGTCTGGAGGTCCGCAACAGCCAGACCCCCATCGAGCGCAAGCCCGAGTGGATCAAGACCCGGGCGAAAATGGGTCCCGAGTACACGAAGATGCAGAACCTCGTGAAGAGCGAGGGCCTGCACACGGTCTGCCAGGAAGCCGGCTGCCCGAACATCTACGAGTGCTGGGAGGACCGCGAGGCGACCTTCCTCATCGGCGGCGACCAGTGCACCCGGCGCTGTGACTTCTGCCAGATCGACACCGGCAAGCCCGAGGCCCTGGACCGCGACGAGCCGCGCCGCGTCGGCGAGTCCGTGGTCACGATGGACCTGAACTACGCCACCATCACCGGCGTCGCCCGCGACGACCTGGAGGACGGCGGGGCGTGGCTGTACGCCGAGACCGTGCGGCAGATCCACGCGCAGACGGCGGACCGCGAGGGCGGCCGTACGAAGGTGGAGCTGCTGGCTCCCGACTTCAACGCGGTCCCCGAGCAGCTGGCCGAGGTCTTCTCCGCGCGCCCGGAGGTCTTCGCGCACAACGTCGAGACGGTGCCGCGGATCTTCAAGCGGATCCGCCCGGGCTTCCGCTACGAGCGCTCCCTGAAGGTCATCACCGAGGCCCGTGACTTCGGCCTGGTCACCAAGTCGAACCTGATCCTCGGCATGGGTGAGACCCGCGAGGAGGTCAGCGAGGCGCTCAGGCAGCTGCACGACGCGGGCTGCGAGCTGGTCACCATCACCCAGTACCTGCGCCCCTCCGTACGGCACCACCCGGTCGAGCGCTGGGTCAAGCCGCAGGAGTTCGTGGAGCTGAAGGAGGAGGCCGAGCAGATCGGCTTCTCCGGCGTGATGTCCGGCCCGCTGGTGCGCTCCTCGTACCGGGCCGGCCGCCTGTACCAGATGGCCATCGAACAGCGTCATTCAGCTGCTCCGCAGCGGGGCGGCAGTTACATCGCCACCCAGGCTGTGTGAATTCGCGCACAAGCAATTACCGGCCGGTAATGGCCGAGTCGACGCGGTCCTGACCGTCCTCGCTGATGAGGGCGTCCATCAGGGCCGCGTCATCGTTTGGGCGCCCCGCATCAAGGCTTCATGGGTGTTTGACCGGTCGGACACTCCCTGGTAACACCAAACAGTGACACTGGTATCACGCCACGTACACCATCCGCCGTCCCGAGGGGGGACCTCGACCATGCAGGCCGCGCCCGTACGCGCCACCGCCATCCCGTCCTTCACCGACGCGCTCCGCGCCGTCGAATCACTGCTCATGAGCGGCGGTCAGCGCACCGCTCGCCGCAACGCCTGGACGTCCGTGCTGGAGGACCGCCGCCGCGCCAAGGACCGGGTCGAGGCGCAGCGCTTCCTGGAGCAGGCCGCGGCCCGCTCCTGACCCCCACCCCCTCGGGCACTGCCGTCGTCGGCACTCCCGGGGCCACGTAGACTTCGTGGCATGGCGAGGAAGGAAACCGCGGCGGACGCCGCGAACGCAGGGCGACTGAAGCAGATCGCTCTCACGTACAAGATGACCCGTAAGGTCGACACGAAGATCGGCCTGGTTCTCGGGGCTGTCGGCATCGGCACTCTCGCCGTCTTCCTCGTGATCGGCTTCCTGCTCGGTCACCCCATCTACCTGGGCATCTTCGGTCTGCTGATCGCTCTGCTGGCGACCGCGATCGTGTTCGGCCGCCGGGCCGAGCGTGCCGCCTTCGGCCAGATGGAGGGTCAGCCGGGCGCCGCGGCCGCCGTGCTGGACAACATCGGCCGGGGCTGGACGACGACCCCGGCGGTGGCGATGAACCGCAGCCAGGACGTGGTGCACCGGGCGGTCGGCAAGGCCGGCATCGTGCTGGTCGCCGAGGGCAACCCGAACCGGGTGAAGAGCCTGCTGGCCGCCGAGAAGAAGAAGATGAACCGCATCGTGGCCGACGTCCCGGTGCACGACGTCATCGTCGGCAACGGCGAGGGCATGGTCGAGCTGAAGAAGCTGCGCACGACCATGCTGAAGTTCCCGCGCGTGCTGACCGGCCCGCAGGTGACGGCCACCACCGACCGGCTTCGGGCGATGGGTGACCTCATGTCCAACATGCCGCTGCCGAAGGGCCCCATGCCCAAGGGCATGCGCATGCCGAAGGGCCGCTGAGGCTCGAAGATCGCCCGAAGAGCCCTCGAGGCTCGCTCGTACGCCCCCGGCGGCGGCCGTCGGTCAGTTCAGCGAGTGGAACTCCCGCTCGCAGTAGACCATCGGCGACCCCTCGCCCAGCCGCACTCCCGTTACCCGGCCGACCAGGATCGTGTGATCCCCGGCCGGGTAACGCGCGTATGCGGCACAGTCCAGCTGTACGGGGGCCTGCCACACCGTCGGCAGCCCGGCGGGGCTCGGCCGGAGCAGGCGGTCGGAGAACTTGTCCGCGCCCTTGGTGGCGAACCGCAGCGCCAGATGCCGGTGTTCCGGGGCCAGCACGCTCACCGCGAAGTGCTCGCAGCGCGCGAAGGCCACCGCCGAGTCGGCCATGTCCGACAGGCACACCAGGACCAGCGCCGGTTCCAGCGAGACCGAGCAGAAGGAGCTGGCGGTGAAGCCGCGCGGGGTGCCGTCCTCGCAGCGGGCGGTCACCACCACGACGCCCGACGGAAAGCGCGCCATGGCGTCCCGGAACTCCTCGGGGGTCACCCCGGCCGCCATCACATCCTGACCATCGGTCATACGCGCACCACCTGTCCCGCGACGTCGGCTCGGTGACCGTCCGTGTCCGGGCGGTCACCGTCACCGATCACGACTATGCCGCCGCCACGGGTACCGGGCAACCAGAGAGGACCCGGGGGTGGGCCGGGACGGTCAGCGGGCCGGGACGGCGTTCCCGGCGCCGAGTGCCCAGGCGCCGTAGGCCGCGCCGGTGGTCTCGAAGGACAGGGCCACGTGCGAGGCCGCCGTGTCGATGTCCCGCCGGAACCGCTGGACGGGGTCGGACTCGAAGTGCCCCGAGGTGCCGGTGGCCCGGAAGAGCCGCTCCACGGCGGACACCAGCAGCTCCACCGCCAGCGCCAGGTCCCGCGGCCCGCGCACCGCCGCCTCGGCCGCGCCGGGCTCGTCGATGCCGTCGGCGGCCCGGGCGGTGCGCCGCACGAGGAGTTCGGCGGCGTCCACCTCGGCGGCGGAGCGGGCCAGGTCGATCTGCACCGAGGGCTTGTCGCGGACCGGGTTGCCGCGCCGGTCCAGGCGCCGCCGGGTCTGCTCGTGCGCGGCCCGCAGGGCGCCCCGGGCGGCGCCGACCAGCGGGGCGGCGAACGGCAGGGCGTTCACGGCGTACATGGGGACGATGTGGCAGCGGGCGTCCGTGCCGACCGCCCGGCCCTCGTGCACGGCGGATCTGCCGAGGGTCAGATGGTCGGGCACATAGGCGTCACAGAGGACCAGGGTGTCGCTGCCGGTCCCCCGCATGCCGAGGGTGAACCAGCTGTCCCTGACCACGACGTCCGCCCGCGGCACCGCGAAGAACCGCACCTCGCCGGACCGGTCGGAGCGGCCGCCGGTACGCCCCTCGGGACCGGCCTCGCCGGGTACGACCGAACAGGCGAGGACCCAGTCGGCGAAGTGCACCCCGCTGATGTACTTCCACTCGCCGCTCAGCCGCCAGCCGCCGGGCACGCGCTCGGCCGTCCCGGCGGGCATGAGCGCGCCGGCCACCAGGACGTCGGGGCCGTCGGCCCAGATCTCCGCCTGTCCGGCGGCGGGCAGGAAGGCCACGTACCGGCCGGCGTAGGCGGCCAGCGAGGCGGCCCAGGCCGCCGAGGCGCAGCCCTCACCCACCACGCCGACCGCGCAGGTCAGCTCCTCGAAGCCGCCCTCGGTGCCGCCGTGGGTCGCGGGCACGAAGTGCCGGGCGAAGCCGGCCTCCTTCAGCGCCTCGACCACCTCGGGCGTGAGCCGCCGGGCGGCCTCCGCCTCCTCGGCGCACCGCGCCGCGATCCGGGCCGCGCCGGGTGCGCCGACCATGATCCGCGAGAGGCGCGGCGCCTCGTCCGTACGCGTCTGTGTGCTGTCGCCAGTCATTCTGTCCGCCACCTCCACCGGGGATGGCGGCAGTCTCACCGGGCCGCAGCGGCGCGGGCCGGACACCGGTCCGACGATCACCCGACCGGGACCGGGAAATTCGTATGATCGGACGAACCAGGCACCCGAAGGTGGGGCCTGGCCGCCCTGTCGGGTGGCGGAGCCTCAGATGCGGACTTCGACGGTCTTGGCGAGCCGGTCGTGCAGGCCCCGGCCGTCCCGGTCCCAGACCAGCGCCGGGATCGCGAGGCACAGCAGGATCGTGCGCACCAGCGCGCGCACCGGGTTGACCACGCCAGTCTCCAGCGCGACGACCCGGATGCGGAACAGCCGCTTGCCGGGGGTGGAGCCGATCGTGCCGACGGTCAGGACGCTCAGGAGGAAGAAGATGCCGAGGGCCCAGTTGCTGGTCGCCTGGCTGTAGCCGTGGGTGATCAGGCCGTATGCGATCAGGACGCTCATCGCCCAGTCCACGGCGAGGGCGCCGATGCGCCGGCCCGGCCGCGCGACCGAGTTGGGCCCGGTCTCCGGGAGACCGAGCTGTTCCCCCCGGTAACCGAAGTCGGCACCGGCGTCTTCCAGGGCCTCGCGGGGCCCGGACAGCCATGATCCGATTGCACGCCTGTTGTCCACTCGTCAAAGGTACTGCGCCCGGTGACGAGCCCTGTGCCGAGGGGTGTGTCGGGGCTACGGTGGACACGTGGCCGGTTAACTTCTGCGAAACAAACGGGTCACGCCCGAGAAATCACCCGTCCCTAGGGTCGAGACCAGCGTGTGCCACCGCACTGGCCGCACGAACGATCTACCACCCCGGCGAGGACGGTCGGGAGTAGGAGGAGCTGGATGTTCCAGAACGCCGACGAGGCCAAGAAGTTCATCGCGGACGAGGACGTCAAGTTCGTCGACGTCCGCTTCTGCGACCTGCCGGGCGTCATGCAGCACTTCACGGTGCCCGTCGAGGCGTTCGACCCCGACGAGGAGCTGGCCTTCGACGGATCGTCGATCCGTGGTTTCCAGGCCATCCACGAGTCCGACATGGCCCTGCGCGCCGACCTGTCGACGGCCCGGGTGGACCCGTTCCGCCGGGACAAGACGCTCAACATCAACTTCTTCATCCACGACCCGATCACGGGCGAGCAGTACTCCCGTGACCCGCGCAACGTGGCGAAGAAGGCCGAGGCGTACCTGGCCTCCACCGGGATCGCCGACACCGCGTACTTCGGTCCCGAGGCGGAGTTCTACGTCTTCGACTCCGTCCGTTTCGCCACGTCCGCGAACGAGTCCTTCTACCACATCGACTCGGAGGCGGGCGCCTGGAACACGGGCGCGCTGGAGGACAACCGCGGCTACAAGGTCCGCTACAAGGGCGGTTACTTCCCGGTCCCGCCGGTCGACCACTTCGCCGACCTGCGCGCCGAGATCTCCCTGGAGCTGGAGCGGTCCGGCCTGAAGGTCGAGCGCCAGCACCACGAGGTGGGCACCGCCGGCCAGGCCGAGATCAACTACAAGTTCAACACGCTGCTGGCCGCCGCCGACGACCTTCAGCTGTTCAAGTACATCGTGAAGAACGTGGCCTGGCGCAACGGCAAGACCGCGACCTTCATGCCGAAGCCGATCTTCGGTGACAACGGCTCGGGCATGCACGTCCACCAGTCGCTGTGGTCGAACGGCGACCCGCTGTTCTACGACGAGGCCGGTTACGCGGGCCTGTCGGACACCGCCCGCTACTACATCGGCGGCATCCTCAAGCACGCCCCGTCGCTGCTGGCCTTCACCAACCCGACGGTGAACTCGTACCACCGTCTGGTGCCGGGCTTCGAGGCTCCGATCAACCTGGTGTACTCGCAGCGCAACCGCTCCGCGGCCATGCGTATCCCGATCACGGGCTCCAACCCGAAGGCCAAGCGCGTCGAGTTCCGTGCGCCCGACTCCTCCGGCAACCCGTACCTGGCCTTCTCGGCCCTGCTCCTCGCGGGTCTGGACGGCATCAAGAACAAGATCGAGCCGGCCGAGCCGATCGACAAGGACCTGTACGAGCTGGCTCCCGAGGAGCACGCGAACGTCGCCCAGGTCCCGACCTCCCTCCCGGCCGTCCTCGACTCGCTCGAGGCCGACCACGAGTTCCTCCTCCAGGGCGACGTCTTCACGCCGGACCTGATCGAGACGTGGATCGACTTCAAGCGCACCAACGAGATCGCGCCGCTGCAGCTGCGTCCGCACCCGCACGAGTTCGAGCTCTACTTCGACGTGTGACAGCCGCGCCGCCCCTCCGGCGGCACAGCACCACAGGGAAACCCCTCGGCTCCCTCCTCGAAAGGGAGAGGACCGGGGGGTTTCCCCATGTCCGGGTCCCGTCAGGTCTCGGGCGGGCGACCTTTGCGGCTTCCCTTCCTTCCTCCCTTCGGGGGATCATCCCTTCTGACCCTGCCGGACGAGAGAGGTTGAACGGGGATGGCAGAAAAGAACGACTGGGAGCGGGAGTTCGATCATCGCTGGGCGAAATCCGCCCAGCACAAGGAGCCCTCGGCGCGGGCCCGGATGCTCGCCGCCCGCTGGAAGGAGAACCCGCCAAACCCGGCGCCCTTCCGTGCCGACCCCGATCCGGTGCCGCGCCGGGCGTCCTGGGCGTCCACGGCCGTCGTGGTCGCCGCAGTGATCGTGGTCATGGTGCTGATCGGGTTCGTGCAGTTCCGCTCCTCCTACTAGACGCGGCTCACTCTTCGTACCAGGAGCGGCGCTCACAGGTACCTTTTGCTGCCCCTAGGGCCGTTCGGAACCACTTCATGGGAATCGGCAGGTGCACACTGGACAGCGGGACGAGTGCGTGACTGCGGGGTGATGCAAGATGCAGAGCCGGTTCCGGAGCGATCGACGGCTGGCCGTGCGCATGGGACTCACGATGTTCCTGCTCGGTCTGCTCTACGTGGGCTTCGTCGCGGCCTTGATCGTGCTGCTGAAGTCCTGGCTGCTGGTCGTCGTCGTGGTCGGGGCGATGTTCGTGGCACAGTTCTGGTTCTCCGACAAGATCGCCATGTTCGCGATGCGCGGGCGGGTCGTGGAGCGCGAGGAGTATCCCGAGCTGCACGCGGTGGTGGACCGGCTGTGCGCGATCGCGGACATGCCCAAGCCGGTCGTCGCCGTGTCCGAGCTGGACATGCCGAACGCGTTCGCGACCGGGCGCAACCCCGACCACGCGGTGGTCTGTGTGACGACCGGGCTGCTCCGGCGGCTGGAACCCGCCGAGCTGGAGGGCGTGCTGGCGCACGAGCTGTCGCACGTGGCGCACAAGGACGTCGCCGTGATCACGATCGCGTCCTTCCTCGGGGTGCTGGCGGGCCTGATCGTCCGGTTCGCCTTCTACTCACAGGTCTTCGGCGGCCGCCGGGACCAGAACACGGCCGTCATCATGGCCGCCGTGCTGGGTGTCTCGGCGGCGGTGTACGCGATCAGCTTCCTGCTGATCCGGGCGCTGTCGCGGTACCGGGAGCTGGCGGCGGACCGCGCGGCCGCGCATCTCACCGGCCGCCCGTCGGCCCTCGCCTCGGCGCTCACCAAGGTCTCCGGGGACATCGCCCGGATCCCGACCAAGGATCTGCGCACGGCCCAGGCCTTCAACGCGTTCTACTTCACCCCGGCGGAGGGCAAGGAGCCGGGCCTGGAGCGGTTCTTCTCCACGCACCCGACCCTGGAGCAGCGCCTCGAGCAGCTGGGCCGGATCTCGGCCGAGCTGGGCGAGGCCGCCACTCCCGGGAAGGCGGACTGAGCACATGGCACTGCGGAAGGCGGGCTGAGCATTGGGGCTGCTGGACATCCTGCTGGGCCGTACGAAACCGGTCGCGCCCGATCTGGATCAGCTCTTCGCGCTGCCCTCGGCGGCCGTGACGCTGCAGGCCGCGGCCGGTTTCACACCCACCGGGGGCGGGGCGGTGTGCTTCGCCACGGTGGAGGGCGCGGCCTTCGAGCAGACCCATCGGGAGGTGCAGGCGCTGCTGGACGCGGACACCGACCGGACCGGTCCGCCGGTGGAGCTGCGCCGGGACACGTACGGCTACTCGTGGCTGGTGTCCGAGCGGACGCCGGACCAGCTGCCCCAGCTGGTCAACGATCTGCACGCGGTGAACAGCGCGATGGAGGTCAACGGATTCGGCCCGCAGCTGCTGTGCTCGCTGGCCGCGTTCCAGGACGACACCGGCCGCAGGCTGGCGTTGGTCTACCTCTACAAGCGGGGCACGTTCTACCCCTTCGCTCCCGTCCCCGGTGCGGGCGAGCGCCGGGACAGCGCGCTGGAACTCCAGGTGAAGGCGACCCTGGCGAACGACCTGCGGATCGAACAGGACCTGAGCCGCTGGTTCCCGGTGTGGGGCGCCCCCGGTCTGTGACCGGCGCCGTCGTGCCGGGTGCCCCGCCGGTCGGTCGGCGGGGCACCCGGTGTGCGACCGGTCTCAGCGGCTGTAGCGCATGAACGCCCGGACCATGTGGCAGGTCGTGTCGGACGGCGGGCGCATGCCGATGTCCTGCGCCGTGGTGCGGATCGTGGCGTCGGAGGCCTGGGCCGGGAGGTAGACGCCCGAGTCGAGGAGGGCTATGGCGAGGCGCATGGCCTTCAGCCGGCGGTTGTGGCTGACGTACCACTCGCGCGGCCGCCCGGCCGCCAGCGGACGCTTCGTCAGGGGCTCGTAGGGCGAGTCGAAGAGAACGGGGTGCTGGGCGGTGGACTGGGTCGGGAACGGCTTCGGCTTCAGGGCGGCAGCGGGCACGGGCATCCTCCTGTCGCGGTCAGGGTGCCGACCGGACAGCCCGGCGACACCCTCGAACACTGCTTCCAGTCTACTGCCCGGCACTGACAATCAGGCAGTCCGCGAGCCCGGCAAAGCTCCAGGTGAGCCCTGCAATTGACATCCTGTCACGGACGGTCCGAGTGATGCTCAAGAGGCGCCGAGAAATTCGAACACCGCGGACCGTCGCCCGCCCCGGCCAGGGCACGCAACGCGCGCTTGTCCACCTTGCCGCTCGCGTTGAGGGGAAGCCGCTCCGTCCACCAGACGGCGGTCGGCCGGTGTGCGGGAGCGAGCCGGTCCGCCACGCGTGCGCACGCCTCGGCGGCGGCCCGCCGGCTCGGCGCGCGGCCGGCCGCCGGCACGAGGAAGGCGCAGACCTCCTCACCCGTCCGGGCGCTGGGCCGGCCGGCCACGGCGGCCTGCGCGACGGCGGGGTGCTCGGTGAGGACCGCTTCGACGGGCAGGCAGTAGATGTTGTCCCCGTCGACCACCACCATGTCCTTGACCCGGTCGTCGAGGTAGAGATAGCCGTCGTCGTCCAGGTGCCCGAGGTCGCCGGTGCGCAGCCAGCCGTCGCGCAGCACCTCCTCCGTGAGGTCGGGCCGCATCCAGTAGCCCGCCATCCGCGCGGCCGACCGCACCCACACCTCGCCCACCTGCCCGACGGGCAGTGACCGCCCGACGGCTCCGGTCCGCCGTACGTCGATCTCCACCCCGGACGCCGGCCGGCCCACCGAGCCCAGCAGCCAGGGCCGGTCGGCGACGGCCGCCGCGTGGTCGGCGGGGGTCAGCCTGGTGACGACCGCGGACTCGGTGGAGCCGTAGCCCTGCTGCCAGCGGCAGCCCCAGGCGGTGACCGCCTGCCGCAGCCGCTCCGGCGGGATCGGCGAGGAGCCGTAGCTGATCGCCTCGAGGCCCGGAATCCCGTCGGCGGCCCGGGGGTCCGCCAGGAGCCGGAGGATCATGGGCGGCAGCAGATACGTCGACGCCGGCCCCAGTGTCCGGCAGGCGGCCAGCAGCTTCCCGGTGTCGAAGGCGGACAGCACCTCCACCCGGCCGCCCGCCCGCCAGTGTTCGAGACAACGGCCGCCGGAGCGCGCGGCCAGGGAGGCCACCGACACATAGGTGCCGGTTCGCGCGGCCTGCTCGCCGGGGCGGGCCGCCAGTGCGCGGAAGGTGGTGGCGACGCCCTTGGGCCGGCCGGTGGTGCCTCCCGTGTAGATCACGCGTGCCACGTCGTCCTCGCGGGCGGCGACGGGCACCGCGACCGGCTCCCGCGGTGCGGCCGCCGCGAGCAGTTCGGTCAGCGCCAGCCGCCGTACGCCCGTGTCCGGCACCGGGATGTCGTGCACCACCAGGTCCGGACGGCAGTCCCGGAGGAGGTACGCCACTCCGTACGTGGACGCGTCCCGTACGACCAGGGTCAACCGGGCGCCCAGGACGTGGGCGGCGGTCCGCAGGAGCAGCGCCTGTGCCCGGTTCCCGCCGAGCACGCACGCCAGCCCGGACCCGCGGCGCACCCCCGTGTCGCCGAGCACGCCGGCGACGCGGTAGACCTCGTCGAGCAGTGCGCCATGGTCGAGCACACGACCGCCGAGGCCGGCGCCGCCCAGCGCCGGGCGGCCGGCGTGCCCCTCCAGTGCCGCGACGAGTCCGGTCACGTATGCGGCGGGCATGGTCCCATGGAAGGCGAGGTACGGCCGTACGGCAACCGGTCGCCGTCCCCGGCGGCGGCCTGCGGCGCGGGCGGGAGGCCGCACTCGCTACCGTTGGCCCATGGAAATCTGGATCAATCCGGCCTGTTCCAAGTGCCGCAGCGCCATCAGCCTGCTCGACGCCGAGGGGGCCGAGTACACCGTCCGCCGCTATCTGGAGGACGTGCCGAGCGCGGACGAGATCAGGGCCGTACTCGAGCGGCTGAACCTGGAGCCGTGGGACATCACCCGGACCGGGGAGGCCGACGCCAGGGAACTGGGGCTCAGGGAGTGGGCGCGGGACGCGGAGTCGCGGGAGCGCTGGATCACCGCGCTCGCCGAGCACCCCCGGCTCATCCAGCGGCCGATCATCACCGCGGACGACGGTACGGCCCTGGTGGCCCGCACCGAGGACGCGGTACGGGAGGCCCTGTCCCGCGACAAGGACTGAGCCGCGCCCAACTCTGCTGTGACGCAGCCCACTTCACCGACTCCCGCAACCGCTGAGTAACTCTGTTCGGTATCTCGTACATAGCGGCGTACGCTCCCCTACCTCTTCAGGAGGCGCGCATGTCGCGCAGGAGAACTCTCGGCACGAAGAAGAAGATCGCGCTGCTCGTCAGCGCCGCGGCGGTGGCGGGCGGTGGGGCCTTCGCACTGGCGAGCACGTCCAACGCCGCCCAGCCCGCGCAGAACGCGAAGACCCTGTCCGCGGGGAACTCGACCGTCTGCCAGGGCCTCGCCACCGCCCTCGGCAACAACGAACGCTTCATCGCCGGACAGCAGGCCAGTCCGGACGCCCAGTCGGCGGCCCGGATCGCCAACCGGCAGGCGGTCGTCAAACAGATCGAGGTCCAGCAGAAGGCGGCCGGTTGCACCGTTGGGGAGTCGGCTCAGGGCTCCCAGTCGGCGCAGGGCGGCCAGGCCCAGCAGCAGAGCGCGCAACCCTCGCAGAACGCGCAGCCCTCGCAGAGCGCGGCCGCGGGCAGCAGCGGCGGTGGCGCCGCCGCGGCCTCCGGGCAGCAGGTCTGCAAGGGCTCCACCGTCACCCTCTCCGGCGAGGCCGGCGCCCCGGCCGCGTCCAGCAACCAGTTCCCGGCGGGTACGACGCTGAAGGTCACCAACCTGGACAACAACAAGGCGACGACGGTGAAGGTCACCTCCGTCTCCGGCAGTTGCGTCCTGCTCAACAACGCGGCCTTCGAACAGGTCCGGGAATCCGGCAAGTTCCTCATCCGCCACGCCCTGATCGAGAAGGTGGGGTGAGGCTCGGTCCGACAGGAAGCGGGTGAGGCCGGCAGGTCCAGGACACGCAGCGGATACGCCGCCTTGAGCCCAGCGAAACACCGGGTCGGGCTCAGGAGGAACAGGCGGCGTGTCCCGGGCCGTCCAGGACCGCGTCCGGCCGGAGCACCAGGTCGGCGACCGTGCGGGGGTGGCGGTCGCCGGCCGGGACGCTCGGGCCCGGAGGGCGCCCATACCCCGCCCGCCGGCACCTCACAACGTGAGCCGTGCCACAGAACACCCAGGTAACACGGGGTTCACACAGGAGCAATGGCCGGGAAATCGCCTGTTGACAGGCTGCGCGGCAGATCGAGCGGCGCCCCAGTGCCGCAGCGCCGCAGCACCCGCCACGACGAGTGCACCCGACCCACCCCTAAGGATGTGGCCCCGTGACCTTCAAGGCTGAGTACATCTGGATCGACGGCACCACGCCGACGGCCAAGCTTCGTTCCAAGACGAAGATCATCACGGGTGCCCCGGCCGGTCTCGACGCGCTGCCGATCTGGGGCTTCGACGGCTCCTCCACCAACCAGGCCGAGGGCCACGCCTCGGACCGCGTGCTCAAGCCGGTCTTCACGTGCCCGGACCCGACCCGCGGCGGTGACGACATCCTGGTGCTGTGCGAGGTCCTCGACATCGACATGACCCCGCACGAGTCCAACACCCGTGCCGCGCTGGCCGAGGTCGCCGCGAAGTTCGCCGCGCAGGAGCCGATCTTCGGCATCGAGCAGGAGTACACCTTCTTCGACGGCTCCCGTCCGCTGGGCTTCCCCGAGGGCGGCTTCCCGGCCCCGCAGGGCGGCTACTACTGCGGTGTCGGCGCCGACGAGATCTTCGGCCGTGACATCGTCGAGGCCCACCTGGAGAACTGCCTGAAGGCCGGCCTCGGCATCTCCGGCATCAACGCCGAGGTCATGCCGGGCCAGTGGGAGTTCCAGGTCGGCCCGCTCGCCCCGCTGGAGGTCTCCGACCAGCTGTGGGTGGCCCGCTGGCTGCTGTACCGCACCGCCGAGGACTTCGGCGTCTCCGCGACCCTCGACCCCAAGCCGGTCAAGGGCGACTGGAACGGTGCGGGCGCGCACACCAACTTCTCCACCAAGGCCATGCGCGAGGGCTACGACGCGATCATCACCGCGTGCGAGTCGCTCGGTGAGGGCTCCAAGCCGCTCGACCACGTGAAGAACTACGGCGCCGGCATCGACGACCGCCTCACGGGTCTGCACGAGACCGCCCCGTGGAACGAGTACTCCTACGGCGTCTCCAACCGCGGTGCCTCGGTCCGTATCCCGTGGCAGGTCGAGAAGGACGGCAAGGGCTACATCGAGGACCGCCGCCCGAACGCCAACGTCGACCCGTACGTGGTGACCCGCCTGCTGGTGGACACCTGCTGCTCCGCCCTGGAGAAGGCCGGCCAGGTCTGATCCGCCCGACTCCCGTAAGGGGCGCCCGCCGTCTTGGCGGGCGCCCCTTACGCATATCGTGCGCTGTCATGCAGACCCGATGGGCGGACCTCGGCCACGCGTACGGCCCGGCCGACGACATCCCCGACCTGCTGCGCGCGATGGAGTCCGAGGGCCCGGACGTACGCGAGGAGGCCATGGACGGCCTGGTCTCCGCGCTGTGCCATCAGGGCAGCGTCTACGACGCGTCCGCCGCCGCCGTCCCCCACCTCGCCCGGCTCGCCCTCCACGGGCCCGGCCACCGGCGGGAGTTGCTCTGGCTGCTCGCCGGCATCGCGGACGGATCCGGGAAGCCCGCCGTACGCGCCGCCGCGCGGCGGGCCGTGGCCGAGGTGATGCCGGACCTGCTGCCCTTCGCGCACGACACCGACGCGGAGATCCGGGACGCCATGGTGCTGCTGATCGCCCACCTCGGCCATCCGTACGCCGCGCCCCTCCTCCCCCTGCTGCGGGCCCGGCTCGAGGCGGAATCCGACACTGAGGTGCGCGGGCATGTCGTCACCGCGCTCGGGCTGCTGGAGGCGGGCGACGGCGGCTGGCGGCACTCTCTGCTGGCCGATCCCGCACCCCGGGTACGGCTCGCCGCCGCCGAGGATCTGCTGCGCACCGCCGAACCACCGCTGCCCGGCGCCCTGGTGGACGTCGGCGCGCGGGCGTACGCGGCCGACCCGCACGACCGCGCGAGCGGCTACTGGCCGCACCCCTACCGCCCGTTCACCGACCGGCTCGTGGCGGACGACCCGGACGCGGCACTGCGGGCCCTCGCCCAGGGCGTGCCGCTCGCCCACGAGATCACCGAGCGCTGGCGGGACCGTGAGACGGCCGTCCTGCCCTGGGTGCTGGCGGAACTCGGCGACAGCGCATGGGAGTTGTACCGGCTGGCCCGGCTCACCTGTGCGCTGCCCACGGAGGATCACGGGCAGGTGCGCGAGCGGGTGCTGCCGTACCTGGACGCGGACGACGGGGCCGTACGGGCCGCGGCGCTCACCGTGCTGGCCCGCGCCGGTACGGCGGAGGTGGTGCCGGAGGTCGTGCGGCTGGTCGAGGAGGCGCCCGACCTGGACGGCACCGTCCGTGCCGTCAGCGCGGTGGCCGAGGTGTTCGGGGCCGGGGCGCTGCCCGTGGCGCGGGCCGTGGCCGGGCGGCTCGACGTGGCCTCGTCCTGGCTGGTCGGAATGCTGGCCCGGTATCCCGAGGTGGCCGCGGAGGCGGTGGCCGGGCTCGCCGCCCTGGTCCCCGGGCACGAGTACGGCGGCGCGATCACCGTGCTCGGCGCGCTCGGACCGGCCGCCGGTGCCGTCGGCGCCGAGGCCCTGCGGGCGGCCGCGACCACGGGTACCGGCTCCTCGGTGTCGAGGGCCGCCGCGCTGGCGTACCACCGGGTGGCCGGCGACCCGGAGCCGGCGCTCGCCCTCCTCGACCGCGAGCGCCCCGACCCGGCCTCGGGGTGGGTGGCGTACGCCGGTGAACTCGGGCCCGCAGCCGCGCCGTTGCTGCCCCTGATCGAGCCGCTGCTGGCGGGCAGCCGTACGGTCGGCGGCCGGGGCCGGGCGGCGCTCGCCGTGTGGCGCATCACGGGCCGGACCGAGGACACGGTGGAGCCCCTCGCCCGGTGGCTGGTCGGGAGTGGCGACCGGGCCGGTGTCGACCTGCCCGCGGCCCTGCCCGCCCTCACCACGATCGGCCTCCTCCCCCGGTTCTCCGTGGACCCGCTGCGCAGGATCGCCGAGTCGCGTCGGCGGGTCTCCTCCGACCTGTTCGTCGAGGGCGGCCCGCACCCGGACTACCTGCTGCGGTCCGCCGTACGGGAGTTGCTGGACTCCGCGACGGTGCTCGACTGAGCGGTACATGTCCGGATACCGAGACATCATCTCGGGTGGGGGTCCTGTCCGGCGCCCGCGTCTGCTTCAATGGGCGTATGGCCAGCTTCCAGAAGTACACCGCGACGGGTCGCCACGACCTCGAGCCCTTCTGGCCTTCCCGTCAGCACCACGACTTCGACCGGGTGTGTTGCCGCGCGACGAACGCGCGGGCCCTCTAAAGCCGTAACCCCGGCCTTCGGCCAGCGCGAAACGACGTACGTCCTTCCCGACGAACCCCTCGCGCGAAAGAGCTGACCCCTCATGGCGACCACTCGTCCTCTGTCCTCCGTCCCCGTCTCCTCCCCTGCCCGGCAGCGACTGCGCGCCGTCGACCCCGACGAGGTGATCGATGTCGCGGAGTTCCTGCCGCCGGGCGCCACCTGGCTGCCCGCGCCGAAGCACACCCTGCCCACGCTGCCGGGGCAGCCGCCGATGGTCGGCTACCTCGTCCTCATCCCGGCCGACCGACCCCACGTCGTGGACACCGACCGCCCCGGCGACACCGGCGACCCCCTCGTCCGCATCGATCCCGTGCAGCGCACCGCCAGCGTCGACGGCCGCGAACTCGACCTGACCTACCTCGAGTTCGAGCTGCTCGCCCACCTGGTGGCCCACCCGCACCGGGTGCACACCCGCGACCAGCTGGTCACCACGGTATGGGGCTACGGCCATGTCGGCGACGGCCGTACCGTCGACGTGCACGTCGCCCGGCTGCGCCGCAAGCTGGGCGCACAGTACCGGCAGACGATCCAGACGGTGCGCCGGGTCGGCTACAAGTACACGCCGCCGACCGCCCGCTGATCCGGCCGCCGCTCTGCCCTGGGCAGAGTCCCGTACCGCCACGCGCCCGGAGCGGGCACGATCAGGGGCATGAGACTTCTTGTGCTGGGCGGTACGGAGTTCGTGGGGCGGGCGGTCGCCGAGGCCGCGGTGGCGCGCGGCTGGGAGGTGACCGTCTTCCACCGGGGACGGCACCGAACCCCGGCCGGGGTGCGGTCGTTGCACGGCGACCGCACCGCTCCCGACGGTCTCGCCGCCCTCGCCGCGGAGCCGGGCGGCTGGGACGCCGTGATCGACACCTGGTCGGCGGAGCCGCGTGCCGTGCTCGCCGCGGCACGGCTGCTGCGGGGCCGTGCCGCGCGGTACGCGTACGTCTCCAGCCGGTCGGTGTACACCTGGCCCTGGCCCTCGCTGGGCGGGCCCGCCGAGGCCGGGGCCGTGGTGGAGGGCGCCGCCGACGCGGGGCCGACGGACTACGCCCGCGACAAACGCGGCGGTGAGCTGGCCGCCGTCGAGACCTTCGGCGCGAACCGCTCGGTGCTGGCGCGGGCCGGGCTGATCCTCGGCCCGTACGAGAACGTGGGCCGGCTGCCCTGGTGGCTGACCCGGATCGCCCGCGGCGGCCCGGTCCTCGCTCCCGGCCCGCGCGATCTGCCGCTGCAGTACATCGACGCCCGTGACCTCGCCGACTGGCTCCTCGGCGCGGTCGAGCAGCGGCTGAGCGGGCCGTACGACCTGGTCAGCCCGTCCGGGCACACCACCATGGGCGAGCTGCTGGAGGAGTGCGTCCGGGCCACCGGCGCGGACGCCGAGCTGCGCTGGACCGACCCGCAGGTCGTCCTCGACGCCGGGATCGAGCCCTGGACCCAGCTGCCGGTGTGGACGCCGCCGGGCACGGACCTGCACGCCGCGGCACACCGCGGGGACGTGTCCCGGGCGCTGGCCACCGGCCTGGCCTGCCGGCCGGTCCGGGAGACCGTCGCGGACACCTGGCGCTGGCTCACGGAGATCGGCGGCGAGGCCCCCCGGCGCCCGGACCGCCCGGCCCTGGGCCTCGACCCGGAGACGGAGGCGAAGGTACTGGCCGGGGCGGGGGGTTGAGAACTGTTGCCCGTTGGCTGCGGATGAGCGTGTTCTGGCGTGCATGAGTGAGCATCTCGGCCACGGGACTCGCGGGCATCCAAGGTGGACGTGCGTTTGTTCATCGAATGCGTGACCTTTGCCAGTGATGGTCGTTGGCTGGGGTGACGGGATCTTCGGCCAACACAGGGACGGGGCGAGGGCATGGGAGGGCTGCGGGAGATGGCGGCGCCGTTCGTCGCCCTGGGGCCGTCCGGTGTGGCCATCCGTGACCGGCTCAAGCACCTGACCACCGAGGACGAGAAGGTGCTGCGCCTGGTCGGTGACCTGCTCGGCACGCTCGCCTGCCGTGACCTCAAAGCGCGGTGCGCGGACGGGCTGGACCATGACACCGAGCAGTGGGCCGAGCGCAAGCGCATGCTGACGGGGGAGTCCTCCTCCCGGTGGGCCGGGTCGATCACGAAGGCCTCCCACGATCAGTGGGCGCTCGCGCGACGTGGCCACCTCGCGCACATCCACAGCCTCGAAGCCGGCATCGACACGATCACGCACCGGCTGTCCCTGCCGATCGGCCAGAAGGGCTCGAAGAAGGCGCCGGGCGGTTATCGCAGCAGGCGGGAGTGGCACGCCAAATCGCGCCGCCTGCACGTGCTGGCCGACCGCCTGGACGCCGTGCGGGCGGACTGGCAGGCCGGTGTCGTGCGCGTGGTGCGCGGCGGGAAACGGCTGCTGAACACCCGCCACCACCTGCAGGCCGCCCGTCTCACGGAGGAGCGGTGGCGTGCGCGGTGGCAGGCCGAGCGCCGCTTCCTCGCGGCCGACGGCGAGTCCGGCAAGCGGTTCGGCAACGAGACCATCCGCCTCACCCCCGACGGCGAGGTGAGCATCAAGCTCCCCGCACCGCTGGCACACCTGGCCAACGCCCCGTACGGCCGGTACGTGCTCGCCGCGAAGGTGTCGTTCGCGCACCGGGGCGAGCAGTGGGCCGACCGCGTCGCCGCGAACCGGGCGGTCGCCTACCGCATCCACGAAGACACGGCACGCGGCCGCTGGTACCTGACCGCATCGTGGACGAACCCGCCGGTCAAGACCGTTCCCCTGGAGGCGGCCCGCGCGAACGGGCTGGTAGGCGTGGACACCAACGCCGACCTCCCCCACCGCCGCATGGCGGCTCGACGAGCACGGCAACCCGTGCGGCAAGCCCCGCCGGTTCTCCTTCGACCTCGACGGCCCGGCCGCCCACCGGGACGCGCAGGTGCGGCACGCACTCATCCGGCTCCTGCACTGGGCTGCCCGGCTCGGCCTCGCGATCGCGATCGAAGACCTCGACTTCGCAGCGGAGAAGACCCGCGAGAAGCACGGACGGCGCAAGCGGTTCCGCAAGCTGATCTCCGGCATGCCCGTGAGCAAGCTGCGGTCAAGGCTCGTGTCGATGGCGGCCGAGCTGGGCATCACCGTGGTCGCGGTCGACCCGGCATACACCTCGATCTGGGGCGCCCAGCACTGGCAGAAGCCCCTCACTAGCAACAAGCGCAAGACCACCCGCCACGACGCGGCCAGCGTCGCGATCGGACGACGCGCCCTCGGGCACCGTACCCGGCGACGGACGGCACCGCCCCACGACGACCAGAGCGATCGTCGTGGGCATCGGACCGCCCAGGCCGGACGCGAGACCCGAGGGCGTGAGGCGCTGTCCATCAGCGGCCTCCGGCCGCGGGCCGCCCTCGCATCCCCGGACCACGGACACGATCCGATGGAGCCGGACGCGGAGCGAACGCGGGCGACCAGGACGCTCAACACCGTTCGGAGCGTCCGACTGAGCCTGTACAACTCATGCTCAGTTGTAGGAGCGGTGTATCTGGCACCACCCCCCAGGAGGGGGCCTCGGACGACTGACCCGGACGGGCGTCTCGGCGAGACTTATGGCATGAACACCAACATCAAGCGCGGCACGGTACGGGCCCGTACGAGCGGCACGGTGCGGGTCCGTACGAAAAAGGTCCTGCTGGACGCCGTGCGGGGCCTGACGCTGGCCGTGGCGGTGCTGCCGCTCGGTGTGGCGTTCTTCGTCCTGACGCTCCTCTCCGTCGCCTTCGTCCCGCTCGGCATCGGGCTGGTCACGACCCCGGTGATCCTGACCGGGGTGCGGGCCCTGGCGGACGTCCACAGGAGGCTCGCCGAGGAGTGGTGCGGGGTGCGGATCCCGGCGGCGTACCGGCCCATGCCGGCGAAGGCCAATCCGTGGACCCGTACCTTCCGCCTGCTCGGCGACCCGCAGGTGCGGCGCGATGTGCTGTGGCTGCCGGTGAGCTTCACGGCGGGCTTCGTCACCGCGCTGCTCCCGGCCCTGCTGGTGGCCTACCCGGTCGAGGGGCTCCTGCTGGCGGCCGGGCTGTGGCGGCCGTACGTCTCCGGGTCAGGCGGCACCTACTGGTACCTCTTCGTGCCGGTCACCGACCAGACGAGCGCGTTCGGCGCGGCCGGGCTCGCCGCCGTACTCCTCGCCCTCGCCGGCCGTTACGTCCCGCGCACCCTGGGCGCACACTTCCTGCTCGGCCGGGCCGTACTCGGCAGCGACGCCGAACTCACCGAGCGGGTCAGGGTGTTGACCGAGACCCGGCGGGACGCCGTGGACACCTCCGCCGCCGAGCTGCGCCGCATCGAGCGCGACCTGCACGACGGGGCGCAGGCCCGGCTCGTCGCCATGGGCATGGACCTCGGCACCATCGAGGTGCTGGTGGAACAGGACCCGGCGCAGGCGAAGAGGCTGCTCGCCCAGGCTCGCCGGAACTCCGCCGAGGCCCTGGAGGAGCTGCGCGACCTGGTGCGCGGCATCCACCCGCCGGTCCTCGCCGAACGCGGACTCGGCGACGCCGTACGGGCGTTGGCGCTGCGGCTGCCCCTGCCGACCGAGGTGACCGTGGAGCTGTCGGGCCGCGCGGACGCCCCGGTCGAGTCGGCCGCCTACTTCGCGGTGAGCGAGGTGCTCACCAACGCCGTCAAGCACTCCGGCGCCGACCGGATCTGGGCCGACCTGCACCACACCGACGGCCGGCTGCGGATCACGGTCACCGACAACGGCGGGGGCGGCGCGGCGGTGGGCGCCGGGTCGGGGCTCGCCGGGGTCGAGCGGCGGCTCGGTACATTCGACGGCGTCCTGGCCGTCAGCAGCCCCGCCGGCGGCCCCACCATGGTGACCATGGAGATTCCGTGCGTGTTGTCCTAGCCGAAGACCTCTTCCTGCTGCGCGACGGGCTGGTCCGGATGCTTCAGGCCTTCGGCTTCGAGATCGCGGCCGCCGTCGAGTCCGGCCCCGAACTCGCCCGCGCGCTGGCCGAGTTGGAGCCGGACGTCGCCGTGGTGGACGTA
Source organism: Streptomyces sp. NPDC020192 (assembly GCF_044388685.1). NCBI lineage: Bacteria > Bacillati > Actinomycetota > Actinomycetes > Kitasatosporales > Streptomycetaceae > Streptomyces > Streptomyces sp. NPDC020192. The sequence goes on from NZ_JBIRXG010000001.1 coordinate 509,588, forward strand.
CGGCTGCCGCCCACGCACACCGACGAGGGGCTGCAGTGCGCGCTCGCGGCCCGCGCGGCGCGGCCGGGGCTGCCGGTGCTGGTGCTGTCCCAGCACGTGGAACAGCTGTACGCGCGCGAGCTGCTCGCCGACGGCACCGGCGGGGTCGGCTATCTGCTGAAGGACCGGGTGTTCGACGCCGAGCAGTTCATCGACGCCGTACGCCGGGTCGCGGCCGGGGGTACGGCGATGGACCCGCAGGTGATCCAGCAGCTGCTGTCCCGGCGCTCCGCCGAGGACCGGCCGCTCGGCCGGCTGACCCCGCGCGAGCGGGAGGTGCTGGAGCTGATGGCGCAGGGCCGGTCGAACGCGGGCATCGCGGCCCAGCTCGTGGTGACGGAACGGGCCATCGCCAAACACACCTCCAACATCTTCGGCAAACTGGGACTGGAGGTGTCGGACGATGACAACCGGCGCGTCCTGGCGGTGCTCGCCCACCTCGACCAGGACCGGTGAGCCAGCCGCTGACCTGCCAACTCACCTGTTTCTACGAGGAATTTGTGAGACCGGTGAACACCTCTGAGGCGGCGTCCGTACACAAGGGCGCCGCTTCACTCCTGTCGGGCGCCTCGATGCTGCCCCGCAAGGAAGTCAGAGGAGTTCCATGGGACGCAACACACGTAAACGCCGTACGCCGCTGGCCACCAAGGCCATAGCCGCATCGGCGGCCCTAGCGCTCGGTGGGGGCGGGCTGATCTGGGCGAACTTCTACGCCTCGGCGCACGAGTCGAACAACCAGATGTGGGGAGGCAACTCGACCAAGGCCGCGACGGCCCAGGTCGCGACCATCTCCTGCCCCGATGTCGGTCAGAAGCTGACGAACGTCCCCCAGGCGGCCCGCCAGGGTGTGGCGACGGAGCTGGCCAACCTCGACAAGCAGATCACCGAGGCCTACAACCGGCTCGCCTCCACCCGGCAGGCGCAGACCAACGACCCGAGCTTCGTGCAGAACGCGATCGTCGGCCCCCTGAAGGAGAAGCGGGCCGCGACGATCGACCGGATCCGCATCGACATCCAGCGGGTCGGCGGGCAGTTCGACAACTCGCTCTCCCAGCTCGCCGCCTGCACGACGCAGGCCGCCAACCAGACCACCGCCGGCGGCCAGCAGCAGAACGGCGGCCAGAACAACGGTGGTCAGCAGCAGAACAACAACGGCGGCCAGCAGCAGGGCGGTCAGCAGCAGGGGCAGGCCAACAACGGTGGCCAGGGCGGTGACGGCCCGTCCGCGGCGGACTTCGTGGACATCACGAAGGTCGCGGCGAACGTCCAGGCCAAGCCGCAGAAGTCGGCCAACGCCTCGACCGGTACGTTCGTCACGCGCTGCGGTGTGAACGCGAACCAGAACCACAACAGCGACAACGTCATCGTCGCCCCGGGTGTGACCAACGGCGCCCACCACGTGCACGACTACGTGGGCAACCAGAAGGTCAACGCCTTCTCCAGCAACCAGACGTTCCTGCAGGGCGGCACCAGCTGCCAGAACAAGAACGACCTGTCGGCGTACTACTGGCCGGTCATTCGTCTACAGGACGGCACGCAGGAGAAGGACGCCAACGCGGATGGCGGCGGCAAGGACAAGAACGTCGGCAAGATCCTGGTCGCCCAGCAGGCGCAGATCAAGTACGTCGGCAACCCGACCAGCAAGGTCGTCGCGATGCCGCAGTTCCTGCGGATCATCACCGGTGACGCCAAGGCCTTCGTCAACGGCCCGGCCAACGCCAACGCGCACTGGAGCTGCACCGGCTTCGAGAACAAGGTGCAGCTGACGACGCAGTACCCGATCTGCCCGGCGGGCAGCAAGGTGGTGCGGACGTTCGCCTTCCAGAGCTGCTGGGACGGCAAGAACATCGACAGCGCCAACCACCGTACGCACGTGGCCTTCGCCGATCCGGCGAGCGGTGCCTGCCCGGCGGGCTTCAAGGCGATCCCGCAGCTGACGATGCGCCTGGTGTACAACGTGCCGCAGCCGGTCATCCAGAACGGCCAGGTGAAGAACGCCTACGCGGTGGACGGCTTCCCGGAGGAGCTGCACAAGCCGATCACCGACCACGACGACTTCATCAGCGTCACGAACGGCGGTCTGGCCAACACGATCGCGAACTGCATCAACACCGGGCAGCGTTGCCAGTAGTGAAAACCCCCTGGGAAAGCGGGCGGTGGGAGTCTCCCACCGCCCGCTTCTTCCTGTTGGCGGTCGGTCAGTGGTCGGAGTGGGCGGCGTGGTTCGTACCGATCTCCACGTCCCCGCCGAGCCTGCCGCGCAGCGCATGGACGACACCGTCGTCACCGACGGCGACCCACTTGCGGCCGACCAGGTAGTAACCGCCGTAGTCCTTCGCGTCGTTGATCCACTCGCGCTGGCCGCGGTCGGTGGAGAAGGTGGCGAGGATGAACTTCCCGTCGGTGTTGGTGCAGATGGCCTGGCGGATCGTGTCGGCGTCGGTCTGCATGTTCGGCTTGCACTTCACCTCGGCGGCCAGGCTCTCCAGGCTGCCGGTCGCGGTGGGCGGGGCGCTCCTGGTCTCCCCGCCCGCGGCGCAGCCCGCCAGCGCCAGTACGGCCGTGACGGCCGGCAGCAGTCGTGTCACCCTCATCAGTTCCTCCGGTCCTGGTGGCCCAAGCATGCCTCGGCTCCTTCGGATACGGACCCCGGCCGCCGTACGCTCAAATCCGCTGACCGGGTAGGCACGGATGTGCGAAAGTGCCCCGGTGACCGAGAACTGGGAAGACCGCGTGGCCGCCGCCTGGGCCACCCTCGACGACTATCCGGAAGAGCGCGCGCACGAGTTCCGCGCGCTGATCGACGCGCTGGTCGCCGAGCTGCCGGACGACAGCCCGCTGGGCCCCTTCGAGCAGGCCTGCGCCTGGGACTCGACCGGGCACTCGGACAAGGCGGTGCCGCTGTACCAGGAGGCGCTGGCACGGGGACTCGGTGAAGCGAGCCAGTACAAGGGCCGCCGGGCCAAGATCCAGCTGTCCAGCTCCCTGCGGAACATCGGCCAGGCGGAGGAGGGCGTCAAGCTGCTCACGCCCGAACTGGTCGCTCCCTCGGATGAGTTGGACGACGCCGTACGGGCCTGTCTCGCGCTGTGCCTGTCCAGTCTCGGCCGGGACCGCGAGGGCCTCTCCCTCGTCCTCGGCGCGCTGGCCCCCCATCTGCCGCGCTACCAGCGCTCGATGGCCAACTACGCGCGCCTCCTGGTCGAACCGGAGAACTGAGGCAGGGCCGAGGCCGGGGTGAATCACCCATCCGGCGGTGACCAACCCCCGGCTCGCTCGTTCTCCATGACGTGCAGTCACAGGATGTAACCCACCGTCACGCAGCCGTCTCCGCGGGGGACCCCGGTCAGGTCGACGTCGAGCAGGCCGAGGCCGCGCTCGTCGAGCACTATCCCCGGCTGGTCCGGATCGCCTATCTGGTGCTGCCGCCGGGCCTCGGCCGCGGCCGCCGGGTGCTGACCGCACACGCCCTCGTCCAGCGCGCCCTGCCCCGCGGCCGGGGGCAGCGGCCGTCCGTGATCCCGGCCCAGGCCTCGGGCCGGGAGGGCGACCCCGGGTACGCGTTCCTGCGCGAGCGCATCCTGCGTACGGCGCTGGAGGCGGCCCGGCCCCGCAAGGGCCTGCCCCGGCTCTCCCAGCTGCCGCCGCTGCTGCCCCAGGTCTGGGGCCTGAGGCTGTTCCCGCGTTCGGGCGGCGCCGACGAACTCGCCCTGGACCAGCGGCTGTCCGCCCTGTCCGGCCCGGCCCGCGCCGCCTATGTGCTGCGCGGCCTGGAGAAACTGTCCGACGCGGACATCCGCAAGCTCCTCGCCTCGGCCGGAGTGGAGGACCCGGGCGGCGCGCTGGCCTCGGCGAACAGGGTGTCCGGCCGGCCCGAGCTGCTCACCTCCCCCGAGTTCGACCCCTGCTCGCTCCAGGCCCGGCCCACCGATCTGATGCGCCGCCGCCAGCACACCAAGGCCGCCCTCGCCGCGGCCGCCGCACTCGCGGTGTGCGGGGCGCTGGTGGTCATGCCGGGTGGCGGCTGGGGCCCGGACGGCGCCGCCGCGCCCGCCTACGCCGGGAACCCCGCCGCCCAGGCCGCCCTCGACCCGGCCCATCTCACCCGGGTCTCCCCCACCGCCTGGCAGACCTCCGCGCGCGCCGACTTCTCCGTGTGGCCCGCGCGCGGCCCGCTCACCGGCGACCGGGCGCTGCTGCGCCGCGCCCTCGCCGTGTGGGCCCGCCCCGGCGGCACGGTCCGTGTCTCGGCGACCCCCGGCACCCAGACCGGCGGCCCGGCCGGCCCGCCCCAGCTGCTGTACGCGGGCCAGGTCGACAGCGCCCGCGTGGTGATCCTCTACGACGGTCTGCGCATCGCCCGCTATGCCGAGCCGGTCAACGGCACCCAGGGCGCGGCACTCGACTTCGCCCGCGTCGACGGCGCGACCGGCGCCGAGGCGAGCGCGCTGGTGCTGGGCCGCTCCGACGGCAACGTGCGGTATCTGACCGCGCCCTGGGTGAAGAAGGCGGCGGCGCGGAACCTGATGAAGCCGGACGCGGCCGCGACCCCGCTGACCCTCGCCGACGGCGTGACCGCGCCGCTGACCAGCCCGGTGCTCCAGCCCGGCACCTGCACCTCCTGGACCGTGCTCCAGCTGACCGACACCTCCGGCCCCGAACTCGTCGGCGATCTGGGCGAGTTGGTCCCGGCCCACCTGACCTCGGGCAAGCCCGGCTCGCCCGGGGAGGCGTCCGGTGCCGCCGGACTGCGCACCTGGGCGCCGTTCGCCTGTTCCCTGGCGGCGGAGCGCTCGGCGGGCATCCGGAGCGTCAACGCCTGGGAGTTCGCCGAGCAGCCGCTGCCCGACGGCAGCGGGGCCGGGGCCTGGGTGTGCACCCGGGCCGAGACCTGGCGCGGCGACGGCACGGCCGCGCTGGCCCAGTTCCGCACGCCGAAAGCGCCGGTCGGCGCCGTCGTCGCCAAGGGCACGGACGTACGGGCCTGCGGGCCGCGTGATCCCCATGTGCTGGCCGGGGTGCTGTGGAAGTCGGCGGCCGGCCACTGGTATCTGCTGGCGGCGGGCGGCGAGGGGACTTCGTCGATCCGGGCCGGGGGCGGGATCACCGCGGCCGGGCAGGGCCCGTTGCTCGTGGCTCGGGCGAAGCAGGGGGCTTCGGCCACGCTCGAGGGCACGCTGGCGGACGGACGGGCGATCAGCGGGTTGCACTGAGGAAGGCGGGTGCGGGCTGCACCGGGGAAGCTTGTTGACAGCGGCGTAAACAAGGTGCGGCACAGGGGTTCCCAGACTCCCTACCCATCAGTACATTGACGCCATGTCTAACACGCAGGCCCGGGTGCCGCTCAAGGCACGCAAAGTGTCCTTCTCCTGGGACGGCACGCCGTTGCACTGGGTGCCGGACGACCCCTTCACCACGCACACCATCAACGTGCTGCACCTGCTGCTGCCCGCCGGTGAGCGCTGGTTCGTGCACGTGTACAAGCAGGTGCTGCCGTACATACGCGACGAGCGGCTGCGCGAGGACGTCATCGGGTTCATCGGCCAGGAGGCCATGCACTCCCAGGCCCATGACGAGGTGCTGCCACACCTGCGTGAGCAGGGGCTCGACCCGACGCCGTACACCGCGCAGGTCGACTGGTTCTTCGAGAAACTGCTCGGCGACCGCACGCTGCCGCCGGGCAGGCCGCGCCGGTGGTGGCTGATGGAACGGGTCGCCCTCATCGCGGCCATCGAGCACTACACCGCGTTCCTCGGCAACTGGGTGCTCAACGCCGGGGAACTGGACCGGCAGGGCGCCGACCCGACCATGCTGGACCTGCTCCGCTGGCACGGCGCGGAGGAGGTCGAGCACCGCTCCGTGGCCTTCGAGCTGTTCCTGCACGTCGACGGCAGCTACAGCCGGCGGGTCCGCACCTGGGCCACGGCCTTCACGGCGCTGGTGTTCCTGTGGCAGCGCGGGACGCGGTTCTTCATGGAGAACGACCCGACCCTCATCGACGGCAAGGCCACCTTCAAGGACTTCTACGTCCGTGGCAGGCGGGGCCTGCTCCCCTCGACCGGGGACATGATCAGGTCCATCCCCCGCTATCTGAGCCGTGACTACCACCCCTCGCAGGAGGGCGACACCGAGCAGGCCGTCGCCTACCTGGCGTCCTCCCCGGCGGCCACGGCGGCGGAGAAGAGGGCCGCCTGATGCCGAGGCTGCGTACCGTCGCGCTCGTCGCGGGCGCCGTACTGCTGACCCGGGGTGCCCTGCGCCGCCGTATCCAGGTCTCGCCGCTGTGGCCGCTGCCCGCGCTGGAGGAGCCCGTCTCGGGCCGGCCGCGCTCGCGGGCCCTGCGGCTGCTGGTGACCTCGCACGAGACGGTGGCCGACGGGGTCGTCCAACTCCGGCTCGAGGGACCGGACTTGCCGCGCTGGGAGCCCGGCGCGCATCTCGACCTCGTGCTGCCGTCGGGGCTCGTGCGGCAGTACTCGCTGTGCGGCGACCCCGAGGACACCTCCTCGTACACCGTCGCGGCCCGGCTGGTGGCGGACGGGCGGGGCGGCTCGCGCGAGCTGCACGAGCAGGTGACGGAGGGCACGGAACTGGAGGTGCGGGGGCCGCGGAACCGGTTTCCGCTGGTCGAGGCGGAGTCGTACGTCTTCGTCGCCGGCGGGATCGGGATCACCCCGCTGCTGCCGATGCTGCGGGCACTCCCGGAGAACGCCGAGTGGCGGCTGCTGTACGCGGGGCGCGACCGGGCCTCGATGCCCTTCCTGGAGGAGGTCGAGAAGCTGGGCGGCCGCGACCGGGTGACCGTCGTGGAGGGACGGGCCGATCTCGACGCGCTGGAGGTGAGCGAAGGGGCCGCCGTCTACTGCTGCGGCCCGGAGGGGCTCATGGCGGCCGTCGAGGCGCGCTTTCCGGACGTCCGGCTCGAACGGTTCGCGCCGCGTACGTCGTCCGACGGCAACACGGAGTTCGAGGTCGAACTGCGGCGCCGCGGGCGCACGTTGACCGTCCCGGCCGACTCCACCGTGCTGGCCGCCGTCCGCCGGGAGCTGCCGAACACCGCCTACTCCTGCGAGCAGGGATTCTGTGGGACCTGCCAACAGCGGGTGCTGGAAGGGGAGATCGACCACCGGGACGAGCTGCTGACGGACACGGAGCGTGCCGACTCGATGCTGATCTGCGTATCCCGCGCCCGGAGCGATCGTTTGGTGCTCGACATGTGATCACCTGCGGCCGGATCCGATCGGTAAGGTGTGCCCATGAGTACCGGGGTTCGCCGCAGGATGGGCGTCGAGGAGCGGCGGCAGCAGCTGATCGGCGTCGCTCTCGACCTGTTCAGCCGACGCTCGCCCGACGAGGTCTCCATCGACGAGATAGCGGCGGCCGCCGGCATCTCCCGCCCGCTGGTGTACCACTACTTCCCCGGCAAACTCAGCCTGTACGAGGCCGCGTTGAAGCGTGCCTCGGAGGATCTCGCGAGCCGCTTCGCCGAGCCGCACGAGGGTCCGCTCGGCGCCCGGCTGCTGCGCGTGATGCGCCGCTACTTCGCCTTCGTGGACGAACACGGGCCCGGCTTCTCGGCGTTGATGCGCGGCGGCCCGGCGGTCCCCGCGGACGGAGTCCGCTCAAAGGACCACGTCTCGACCACCAACGCGCTGATCGACTCCGTACGGCAGGCCGCGTACGACCAGATCCTGGTGCACCTCCAGGTCGCGGAGGCGCCCCCGCGCCTGGAGCTGGTGGTCCGCTCCTGGATCTCACTCGCCGAGTCGACGGCCCTGCTCTGGCTGGACGGCCGGCGCGTCCCCCGCGCCGAACTGGAGCTCCAGCTCGTGCACGACTTCGCCGCCCTGGCCGCCGTCAGCGCCGCCTACGACGAGGAGATGGCGGCCCTGCTGAAGACCATGGTCAAGGACGAGCCGGCCGACGGCCCCTTCGCGGAGCTGGTCGGCCGGCTCCTGTCCCTGGCGCCCTAGCCCTCGTACTTCCGGTAGGACGCGTCGAGGTCGCGGACCTCGGCGGAGGCGTGGACGGTGACCCCGTCGGCCACGACGAGATGCTCGCGGAGCAGCTCCAGCACCGCCTCGGTCAGCCTCGCCTTCGTCTCCTCGGTACGGCCGGCGAGGAGACCGATGGTCACGTGCACGATCGCGTGCCGCTCGGGGTCCTCGTAGCCGAACGAGCTCGCCTCGGCGGCCCGGAACAGCGTCTTGCACGACTCCGGCTTGGCCGCCGCGATCTCGACGGTCACCTCGTGCAGTCGCCGGTCGAAGCCTTCCGAGAACTCCTCGACGTTGTCCGAGCAGTCGACGGTGATCTGTGGCATGGGCACTCCTGTTCTACGGCGCGACGCCCCGACCCTACTTCGCCGCCCGCGTGAACACCGCCACCGTCCGCGCCGGGACACTGAACGTGCCCGAGCCGGCCGCGTAGGAGGAGGTCTTCACCACCGCGTCGGCGCCAAAGGCCTGCACCGGGTGCAGCCGGTACGACGTCCCGGCGAGGGTGCCGACCGTCTGTTCCTGCCGCTGCGGGGTGGCGTTGAAGACGACGACCAGGTCACCGAGGCGCATGGTGATCACGCCCGGTGTCTCGTCCTTGCCGGACAGCGGGAAGGACAGCGCGTCCTGCACCTGCGCGGCCGTGTCGAGGGAGAACGCCTTCTCCGTCGTACGGATCCTCAGCAGGTCCTGGTAGGCGGCCGAGGCGCCGGTGATGTCGTTGCAGCCCACCCGGAGCGCGCTCAGCAGCGGCTTGGCGAAGTCCCACTTGGACTGGTTGTCGGCCGCCATCGGCAGCCCGCGGCCGAAGCCGTTGCCGTCGGCGCAGTTCCAGTGGATGGCGTTGAACCAGTCGCCGCTGTCGAAGGAGTTGCGGTCGAGGGACTTGGAACGCAGCAGGTCGGTGCCCGCCTGGGAGAGGGCCGGACCCTGTGAGAGGGCGGCCGTGGCCATGGCGAGGACCTGCATCCGGGCCCGGTCGGCGGCGCTGGTCTTCGCGGGCAGCTTGTAGGTCAGCGCGTCGAAGAGGGACTCGTTGTCGTGCGCGTCCACATAGGCGAGGGCGTCGCCGGGCGAGTCCGCGTAGCCGGCGGGCGAGCCGTTGTAGTCGATCTCGGAACCCTTGACCTCCTTGCCGTCCGTGTCCGTGAAGTGGTACCTGGCGAGGTTGCCGCTCAGCCCGACCTTGATCAGGTCCTGGTAGTGCAGCAGCCGGGCCTTCTGCTCGGCCGAAGTGCCGTTTGCGGTGGAGGAGTTGGGGTCGGTGTAGAGACCGGAGGCGAAGCCCTGGACGCCGGGGTCGGAGTCGAAGGGGCTGCCGCCGCGCACCGCGTCCCGGGCCCGGTCGGAGAAGGTGGCGATGCCAGTGCCGGCCATGTTGGCCTGCGTGGCCTGCACGAAGCGGGCGTCGTTCGCGACCTCGCCGAAGTTCCAGCCCTCGCCGTACAGGATGATCTTCTTGCCGTCGACGCCGTCCTTGGCGACGGTCAGCGCGTCGAGTGCCTTCCGGACGGCCAGGATGTTGGCCTTCGGGTGGTGGCCCATGAGGTCGAACCGGAAGCCGTCGACCTTGTACTCCTTGGCCCAGGTGACGATCGAGTCCACGACCAGCTTGCCCATCATCGCGTTCTCGGGCGCGGTGTTGGCGCAGCAGGTGCTGTTGGCCACGCTGCCGTCGGCGAGGAGCCGCTGGTAGTAGCCGGGTACGACCTTGTCCAGGACGGAGGTGTCCGCCTGGCCGCTGGCGGCGGTGTGGTTGTAGACGACGTCCATGACGACCCTGAGGCCGTCCCCGTTCAGCGCCTGGACCATCCTGCGGAACTGGACCGTGCGGGCGGTGCCGTCCGGGTCGGTGGCGTACGAGCCCTCGGGAACCGTGAAGTGGTACGGGTCGTAGCCCCAGTTGTAGGCGTCCTTCGCGGCGGTCTTCGCCACGCACGCCTGCTGCTGGTCGGAGTCGGCCGGGTAGGAGGCGAGGTCACAGGCCGGGCTCTGCTGGTCGGCCTTCTTCTCGGGGACCGTGGCGAAGTCGAACGCGGGCAGCAGGTGGACGTAGGAGGTCCCGGACGTCGCCAGCTGCCTGAGGTGCCGGGAGCCGTCGCTGTTCTTGTCGGTGAAGGCCAGGTAGGTGCCCTGGTCCTTGGCCGGGACGGTCCGGTCGGCGACCGAGAAGTCCCGGATGTGCAGCTCCTGGATCTGCGCGTCCTTCAGCGGTACGGCCGTGGGCTTGCGCAGGGCCGCCCAGCCGCTCGGGGCGAGGGCCTTGTCGTTCAGGTCGACGACGAGGCTGCGCGCGGAGTCGGCGGTGAGGGCGACCGAGTAGGGGTCGGTGACCTTGTTGACGACCAGCTTGCGGACGCTGGGCGCCCAGACCTTCACGACGTACCGATAGGGCTTGCCCTTCCAGGACGCGGGCCCGGTGACGGACCAGACCCCGGTCGTGTCGTCGCGGTGCATGGCCCTGACCGAGCCGTCCAGCTCCAGCGAGACGCTCTGTGCGGTCGGCGCCCAGACGGAGAGGGTCGGCCTGCCGTCGTGGAACACCGGGCCGAGCTGGGCCTTGGTCGCCGCCGGGTAGAGGTCGTCCAGGACCCCGGCGATCTGCACACCCGTCGCGGCCAGCACGGCGCCGCCCGCGGCCCGCTGGGAGGCGACGAGCTGGCCGGTGAGCGCCGTGCGCACCCGGTCCCGGTCACGCGGGTCGACGGACCAGGCGGCGTAGTCCTTCAGGTACGGGAACTTCGCCTTCTGGGCGTCGGTGAGCGTGGTCTTCTCCAGCCGGATCCAGCGCTCGTCGTCGCTGGTCAGCGTCCCGTCCTTGACGGTGATCGAGCCGTCCCGGGAGGAGAGCAGCTGGGTGGAGGCGGCGCCGTCGGCGCCGTTCCAGGCGACGGTGTCCCGGTCGATCCAGACCGCCTTGGACGTGCTCAGGTCGAGCGCGGCCGCGCTGCCGGCGGGCTGCGGGAGCAGGTACTTCTCCTGGCCGTTCAACAGCCACACCTCGTAGCCGTTGGCCTTGAGATCCAGCGACTGGTCGGCGGGCAGGTCCTTGTCGTCGCCCTTGTGGATGATGTAGCTGAGGCTGGTGGCACCCGCGCTGAGCGGCACCTCGAAGACCGCGCCATAGGCATCAGTCTTCACCGGCTGCAGCGGCTTCGACCAGTCGGTGGGGTTCGCGGCACCCGTCCAGACGTGCAGGCCCCAGCCGTCGTAGGAGCCGTCGGCGCGGTGGTAGTGGATGACGGCCTTGGTGGTGTCCTGGGCGGGATAGGCGGGCTTCGTCGTCAGTACGTCCGGCTTGCCCTGCTCGACCCAGACCTCACCCGTCCTGGTGACGTCGATGCTCCGGTCGGCCAAGACGTCCTTGTTGCCGTTCTTGTCGATGACCAGGAAGCCGACGTTCGAGGCGCCGGGCTTGAGCCTGACGTAGGCGAAGGCGCCGTAGGCGTCCCGGCCGGCGAAGGGGTGACTGGCCGGCCACTGGGTCGCCTCGCCGTCGGCGATGTCGCCCCAGGCGTACAGGCCCCAGTTGTCGTAGTCGCCGTCGGTGCGCTTGTAGTGGACGATCGCATAGTCCCGGGAGGACGCCGTGGGCACCGGGGTCGCCGGCGGGGTGCCGGAGGTGCTGCTCGCCACGGCGCTCGCGGTGTGCCCGGCCGCGTCGACGACGACGGCCTTGTAGCGCAGGGCGGTCCCGGCGGGTACGGCGGTGCCGAGGGTCTGGGTGACCTTGTACGGGGCGTGGTCGGCGGAGCCGAGCACCTGCCACCGGGCGTCGCCGACCTGGGCGGCGAAGACGACCCGGTTCAGCTGACCGCTGTTCACGTCGGCGGTCAGGTTCACGGTCCCGGTGGCTCCGGCGGCCGGGGCCTGGAGGGTGATCGTCGGCTTGGCGGCGGGCTCGGCGAGGGTGCGGGCGGCCTTGTAGACGACGGCGGACTCGGCCGGGACGGTGACGGTGACCTTGTGGTCGGCGTCCGTCCGCACCGAGCCGGTGGCGCCGTAGATCCCCCGGTACGACATGCCGGCGGACCCGGTGGCGAACGTGGCCGTCTTCGTCTCGCTCGCGTTGTTGAAGGCGACGACGTACTCGGCGCCCGTCCTGGCGTCCGTCCGGGTGAAGGCGTAGATCCCGGCGCCGTCAGCCGCGTACCGCTCGGTCTGGACGCCCTCGGTCAGGGCCGGGTTGGCCGTGCGGAGCTGGGACAGGGCGGCGATCTGCCGGTAGAGCGGGGCGCCGGTGTCGTAGGAGTCGCTGGCGTGGGTGCGGGTGGTGCCGATCTCGTTGTCCTTGAGATAGTCGGGCACCTGGGAGGCGAACATGGTCTGGCGGGCGTCCTTGTCACCGCCGGAGCCGGTGAAGCCCTGCTCGTCGCCGTAGTAGACGACCGGGTTGCCACGGCTGAGGAACATCAGCTCGTTGGCGAGGCGGTCCTTCTTCAGGATCTCGGCGTCGGTGGCCTTCGGGTTGTCCTGCTGCAGGAAGTACCCGATGCGGCCCATGTCGTGGTTGCCGAGGAAGGTGACCTGCTCGTAGGCGTTGGCCTTGTCGGTCGTGTACTTCCAGTCGTCGCCGAAGACGCCCGCGAGCTTCTGCGCGCTGCCGCCCTGGGAGGCGTAGGAGCGGGCCGCGTCCTGGAAGGGGAAGTCGAGGGTGGCGTCGAGGCGGCCCTGGGTGACGTACGGGGAGGTGATCGAGGTGTCGGCGGAGTAGACCTCGCCGAACATGAAGAAGTTCTTCCGCCCGCGTGCCGCCGCGTACGTGTCCAGCGCGGTGGCCCACTGGGTCCAGAACGGCATGTCGACGTGCTTGACGGTGTCGATCCGGAACCCGTCGACGGCGAAGTCCTTCACCCAGCGCTCGTAGATCTTCTCCATGCCGTGCACGACCTCGGGACGCTCGGTCCACAGGTCGTCCAGGCCGGAGAAGTCGCCGTAGGTGGTGGACTCGCCGGCGTACGTCGAGTCGCCCCGGTTGTGGTACATCGTCGGGTCGTTGAGCCAGGCCGGGACCTTGCTGTCGCTCGTGACCCGCGGGGTGTACGGGAAGGACCCGGTGCCGACGGCCGGGAACTTCTTGCCGCCGTCGGCGTAGTCGGCGTCGTCGAAGGGCCTGCCGTCCTCGGTCAGGTACGGGAAGGCGCCCTTGGAGAGGTAGTCGGAGGACTTCTCCCGGTAGCTGACGACGTCGGCGGTGTGGTTGGTGATGACGTCGAAGAAGACCTTCATGCCCTTGGCGTGGGCCTTGGAGATGAGGGTCTTCAGGTCCTGGTTGGTGCCGAAGTGCGGGTCGACCTGGGTGAAGTCGGTGATCCAGTAGCCGTGGTAGCCGGCGGAGGCGCCCGCGCCGGTGCCCTGCACGGGCTGGTTCTTGAAAATGGGGGCCATCCAGATGGCCGTCGTGCCGAGGCCCTTGACGTAGTCCAGCTTCCGGGTCAGGCCCTTGAGGTCGCCGCCCTGGTAGAAGCCCTTGTCGGTGGGGTCGTAACCGGTGCTGAGCCGGGAGCCGGTGAGGCCGCCCCGGTCGTTGGACTTGTCCCCGTTGGCGAAACGGTCCGGCATGACGAAGTAGAACTGCTCGCGGGTGTCGTCGTGCCGGGCGGGCTGAGCGGCGAGGGCCGCGTCCGACGGGGGTGCGGGCGGGGTGGCTGCGTGTGCCGCCAGTGGCTGGATCAGGGCGGCGGCGAGGGCTGCGGCGGTCACGGCCGCGGCCCGTCTCGCTCTCGGTATCACGCGTAACTCCTAGCGAATGCGGCTCTCTTGGGTCCGACCCCGCGCGACCGTATCGCCGCAGAAAGCTTTACTGCAAGAGTCTTGAAACTCATAGCAAGAAGTTTCAACGTCAACCTTGACGTGCCCTTCTCAACTGCCGCAGGCTCACCGGTTGTTGAAACTCACCCCCTACTTCGGAGCCGCACATGACCGAAAACCGACACCGACCCCCGGGCTCACCGGGTGTCGTCCGCCGGACGGCCGGAGCCGTGGCCGCCGGCGCGCTGGCCCTCGCGGGCGTGCTCGCCCTGCCCGCGACCCCCGCACAGGCGAAGACGACCGCCAAAGGCGACGTGATCGCCAACCTCTGGGAGTGGAACTGGGACTCCATCGCCTCGGAGTGCACCAACGTGCTGGGCCCGGCGGGCTACGGCGCGGTCCAGGTGGCGCCGCCCGAGGAGTCCCTGAAGCAGTCGAACTACTACTGGTGGGACGTCTACCAGCCGTACTCGTACAGCCTGAACAGCCGCTTCGGCAGCCAGGCGAAGTTCAGCGCCATGATCACGGCCTGTCACACGGCGGGTGTGAAGGTCTACACGGACGCGGTGCTCAACCACACGGCCGCGCAGACCGGCACCGGGTACAACGGGACGACGATCACCGACAAGTACTCCACGCCCGACTGGAGCCGGACCGACTACCACGACTCCAGCCAGTGCCCGACCTCTGACCTGACCATCCAGGACTACTCGAACCTGACCCAGGTCCAGAACTGCGAGCTGCTCGGCCTGCCCGACCTGAAGACCGGGTCGGACAACGTCCGCGTGGGCCTCGCGAACTACCTCAACTCCCAGCTGGCCCTGGGTGTCGACGGCTTCCGGATCGACGCGGCCAAGCACATCCCCGAGGCCGACATCGCGGCGATCGAGGGCAAGCTGACGAACACCACGGCGGGCTCGGCGCCGTACGTCTTCCAGGAGATCTACCCCGGCTCGACTCCGCAGCCGAGCGACTACTACGCCTCGGGTGACGTCCTGGACTTCACCTACGCGAGCAAGATGAAGTCGGCCTTCCAGGGCAACGTCTCCGACCTGTCGTCCCTGTCGTCGTCCGGCATCCTGCCGGCGGCCAACTCGGTGTCGTTCGTGACGAACCACGACACCGAGCGCAACGGCCTGCACATGTCGTACAAGGACGGCGACACCTACAAGCTGGCCAACCTCTTCCAGCTCGCCTACAAGTGGTCGACGCCGACGGTGTACGCCAGCTGGGAGTGGACCCAGAGCGACCAGGCACCGCCGAACTCGTCGGGCTTCGTGACCGGCACGGACTGCTCGAACGGCGCCTGGTACTGCCTGGACCGGGACACCGGCGTGGTCGGCATGGTGGCCTGGCACAACGCGACCGACACGGCCGCGGTCTCCAACTGGCAGACCATGTCGTCCAACGTGATCGGCTTCGGGCGCGGCGGCAAGGGCTTCTTCGCGCTCAACAACGGGACGTCGTCGGCGACCTACACGTTCGCCACGGGGATGGCCGACGGCACGTACAGCAACGTGATCGACGGCGGCAAGTCGACGGTGACCGTCTCCGGCGGCAGCGCGTCGATCACGATCCCCGCGAAGGGCGCGGTCGCCTTCTTCAACTCGTCCTACACCTGCACGGTGGGCTGCGGCGACTCGGGCGGCAGCTCCGGCGGCACGGTGAGCGCGACCTTCAACGAGTACGCGTCGACCACGTCCGGCACGAACGTGTACGTGGTCGGCTCCATCGCGGCGCTGGGCGGCTGGGACACCTCGAAGGCCGTCCAGCTCTCGTCCACCGGCTACCCGATCTGGTCGGGTGAGGTGAGCGTGCCGGTGAACACGTCCTTCACGTACAAGTACATCAAGAAGGACAGCTCCGGGAACGTCACCTGGGAGTCGAACGCCAACAGGTCGACGTCCACCACCACTTCGGCCCTGTCGCTGAACAACTCCTGGAACGTGGCGGACACCGACGCCACCGGCGTCACCTTCAACGAGACCGCCACGACCGACCTGGGCACCAACGTCTACGTCGTCGGCTCGATCCCGTCCCTCGGCTCCTGGAGCACGTCCGACGCCATCCCGCTCTCCTCGGCGGCCTACCCGACCTGGAGCAAGCTGGTGATCGTCCCGAAGAGCACGACCTTCGCCTACAAGTACATCAAGAAGGACGGCTCCGGAAACGTCACCTGGGAGTCCGGCACGAACCGCTCGTACACGACGGGCACGTCGTCCGGATACACGACGAGCGACACCTGGAAGTAAGGCACCTACAGGACATGGCCGCGGGGGCTCCACCCCCGCGGCCGTCTCTGCTGATCGAACCCGTCAGTCCGTCGTGGACCACCAGACGGCCGTGTCGGCGGGTACCTTCGTCTCGCCGTCGGCCTCGGTGACCTCACCGCTGGTGAGCAGGACCCGGCCGTACGCCGGAACGGTCACCGCCTCCCCCGTGGTGTTCGCGACGCACACGAAGCCGCCCCGGCGGAAGGCCAGGACGCCCTCCGGCGCCCGCAGCCACTCCACCGCGTCGCCCGCGCCCAGGTCGGGCCGCGACCGGCGCACGCTCAGCGCGGACCGGTACAGCTCCAGGGTGGAGCCGGCCACGCCGGTCTGGGCCTCCACGCTCAGGTCGGCCCAGGCGGAGGGCTGTGGCAGCCAGCTGCCACCGCCGCCGAAGCCGTACGACGAGCCCGTGCGGGTCCATGGGATCGGGACCCGGCAACCGTCACGGAAGCCGTCCTGGCCGGCGCCGCGGAAGTACGCCGGGTCCTGGCGCACCTCGTCGGGGAGGTCGACCACGTCCGGCAGACCCAGTTCCTCGCCCTGGTAGATGTACGCCGAGCCGGGCAGCGCCAGCATGAGGAGGGTGGCCGCCCGTGCCCGGCGCAGGCCCAGTGCGCGGTCGCCGGCCGTGCGGATCTGGGTGCCCAGGCCCGGCGGGTTGGCGAAGCGGGTGGCGTGGCGGGTGACGTCGTGGTTCGACAGGACCCAGGTCGCGGGGGCGCCCACCGGGCGCATCGCCTCCAGGGTGCGGTCGATGACCTCGCGGAGTTCCGGCGCGTCCCAGGCCGTGCTCAGGTACTGGAAGTTGAAGGCCTGGTGCAGCTCGTCCGGGCGGACATAGTTCGCGGTGCGCTCGACCGTCGGCGTCCACGCCTCGGCCACGAAGATGCGCTCGCCGGAGTACTCGTCCAGGATCAGCCGCCACTGGCGGTAGATCTCGTGTACGCCGTCCTGGTCGAAGAACGGCATGACATCGTTGCCCAGCAGCTTGAGCTGATCGTGGGCGCCCAGGTCCGGCAGGCCCTCCGCCTTCACCAGGCCGTGGGCCACATCGATACGGAAGCCGTCGACGCCCATGTCCAGCCAGAAGCGGAGGATCGAGCGGAACTCGTCACCCACCGCCGGGTGGTCCCAGTTGAAGTCGGGCTGCTCGGGAGCGAAGAGGTGCAGGTACCACTCGCCGTCGTCCACCCTCGTCCAGGCCGGGCCGCCGAAGATGGACTCCCAGTCGTTGGGCGGCAGTTCGCCGTTCTTCCCCTTGCCGGGGCGGAAGTGGTAGCGCTCGCGCAGCGGGGAGCCGGGGCCCTCGGCGAGGGCGCGCTTGAACCACTCGTGCTGGTCGGAGGAGTGGTTGGGGACCAGGTCCACGATGATGCGCAGGCCCAGTTCGTGCGCGTCGCGGATCAGCGCGTCGGCGTCGAGCAGGTTGCCGAACATCGGGTCGACGGCTCGGTAGTCGGCGACGTCGTAGCCGGCGTCGGCCTGCGGGGAGGCGTAGAAGGGGCTGAGCCACACGGCGTCGACGCCGAGGTCGCGGAGGTACGGCAGACGGGAGCGGATGCCTTCCAGGTCGCCCATGCCGTCGCCGTCGCTGTCGGCGAAGCTGCGCGGATAGACCTGGTAGATGACCGCGTCCCGCCACCAGTCGCGGCGGTCGGCGACGGCGGCTGCGGTGGAATGGGGGGCCGGTGCGGCAGGGTGCTGCTGGCTCATGGCGTCCTTGAGGGGTAAGCGAGTTCTGGTCATGGGCGCGTGGGTGCGGCGGGGGATGCCGGGGACCGGGGGGTGTGCGAGGCGGCCGCGGTCACAGCGGGGTCGGATGGAGACCGCGGCCGCCTACCCGCGCAACGCTGTGCGCGGGAGTCTGTGTGTGCGCAGGGCGTCAGCCCTTGGTGCCGCCCGCGGTCAGGCCGGTGACGAGGTTCTTCTGCACGAGGTAGAAGAACACCGACACGGGTATCGCGATCAGCACGGCGGTGGCGGCCATGTAGTTCCACTGGGCGTCGTGCTCGCTGACGAAGGTCTGCAGGCCCACGGCGAAGGTGTACTTCGAGTCGTCCAGCATGAACGTCGTCGCGAAGGCGACCTCGCCGACCGCGGTGATGAAGTTGTAGAAGGCGGCCACGGCGAGGCCGGGGCGGGCCAGCGGCAGGATCAGCCGGAAGAAGGTGCCGAAGGGGGACAGCCCGTCGACACGTCCGGCCTCGTCTATCTCGAAGGGGATGGTGTCGAAGTACCCCTTGAGCAGCCAGGCGCTGTACGGCACGGCCGTGGTGCAGTTGATGATGATCAGCGACCAGTAGGTGTCGATGAGACCCAGGTCGCTGAAGATCTGGTACATCGGCACGATCAGGATGGCGATCGGGAAGGCCTGGGTGAGCAGCAGGACCCACATCAGCTGCTTGTAGCCGGGAAAGCGCATCCGGGAGACCGCGTAGCCGGTGGTCGCGGCGACGAGGACACCGATCAGGGTGGTGCCGAGGGCCACGATCATCGTCGACTTGAACCAGTCGAAGAAGCCGGTGTGCTGGAGCACGAAGCTGTAGTTGGAGAAGCTGAACTTGCTCGCGATCTTGCTCGGGTGGAGGTAGTCGTCCTTGTCCGGGCCGAGCGAGAGATAGAACAGCCAGGCCACCGGGGCGAGTGCGATGAGGCTCGCGACGGCGAGGCCGCCGTGCAGCAGGGCGGCGCCGAGCGGGCCGCGCTCGCCGCGCCGGCGGACCGGGCGCAGCGTCGACGCGGCGAGGACCTGCGGGGTCACCGGGCGGTCCGGCTTGATCTCGGAGGGTGTCGTGGTGCTCATGGCGGCGGCTCCTGCGGCGTCAGACGGCGAGCTGGTCATTGCGCTTCAGCCAGCGGAAGTAGAAGGAGGTGAAGACGGTGAGGATCGACAGCAGCAGCACGCCGTACGCGGCGGACTGGGCGAAGTCCCGCGGCTGCTGGCCGAAGCCCAGCGCGTAGGCCCAGGTCACGAGGATCTGGGCGTCCGGGGCGCTGGTGGGGCCGAACAGCAGGAAGATGATCACGAACTGGTTGAAGGTCCAGATGATGCCGAGGAGCACGACGGTGGAGCTGACGGACCGCAGCCCCGGCAGGGTGACGTGCCGGAAGCGCTGCCAGGCGTTGGCGCCGTCCATCTCGGCCGCCTCGTAGAGGGTGGAGTCGATGGACTGCAGGCCGCCGAGCAGCGAGAGCATCATGAACGGCACACCGCACCAGGTGTTGACCATGATCGCGGCGAACCGCTGCCAGAAGGTGTCCTCCAGCCACTGCGGCTGGGGCAGGTGCAGGGAGTGCAGGATCTGGTTGAGCACACCGGAGTCGGCGAGCATGATCCGCCAGGAGAAGACGGTGACGAAGGTCGGCACGGCCCAGGGCAGGACGAGGAGCAGCCGGTAGAAGGTGCGGCCGCGCAGCTTCTGGTTGAGCATGAGCGCGAGGCCGAGGCCGATCGTGTAGTGCAGGAACACACAGGCGGCCGTCCAGAAGACCGTCCACAGGAAGTGCGACCAGAAGCGGTCGTACGAGGTCGGGCCGAACAGGATGTCCTTGTAGTTGTCCAGGCCGATGAACTTGTAGGTGGCCGCGATGTGGTTGACGCCGATCGTGCGCGCCGAGTTGAGGCTGTTGGCGTCGGTGAGGGTGAGGTAGACACCGCGGATCAGCGGGTAGCCGACGATACCGGCGAGCACGATGACCACCGGGGCGATCATCGCGTAGGCGTACCAGTACTTCTGGAGGCCGTTTCTGATGCGCTGCCCCAGCCCGGGCCGAGGCGCGCGGTCACCGCGGCGCTTGCCGGTCGCGCGGTCGATGGCGACTGTCATGGTTCGACACCTTCAAAGATCAAGGATATGGGGGCCGGGCACAGGGCGGTGGCCGCCGGATCCTTCCCCCCCGATCTCGTACGGGAGGATCCGACGGCCACACGGGCTCACTTGCTGAAGTCGGGCACCAGCTTGGCGATGGCCAGCTGGGCGTTGCTCAGACCCTGGTCCACCGACTCCTTGCCGCCGGCGATCTTGGGCAGCTCGGTGTCGAGCGGGCCCCACAGGGAGCTGTACTCGGGCAGCGCCGGACGCGGCTGGGCGGAGGAGAGGACGCCCTGGTAGCCGGCGATACCGGGGTCGGCCTTGACCTGGGCGGTGTAGGCGTCGGTGCGGGTGGGCAGGGTGGAGTTCTTCAGGGCGATGGTCTCCTGGGACTTCGCCGAGGTCATGAACTTCACGAACGTCAGGGCCGCTTCCTGGTGGGCCTTGTCGGAGCCGGCGTAGACCGAGAGGTTGTGGCCGCCGGTCGGGGCGCCCGCCTTGCCGCTGGAGCCGGCCGGGACGGTGGCGATGCCGAGGTTCGACTTGTCCTTGAAGGCGCTGCCCTTGTAGAAGTTCGTGATCTCCCACGGGCCCTGGACGATCGCGGCGACCTTACCGTTGACGAACGCGTCCGAGATGTGGGCGTAGGCGTCGGCGGTGGTGTCGGCCTTGTGCAGGCCCTTGCCGGAGAACAGGCTCAGCCAGGTGCCGTAGGCCTTCTTCGCGGCGGCCGAGTCGACGGTGATCTTCTTGGCGGTGGCGTCGACGGTGTCGGTGCCCTCGCCGTAGAGGAACGGCTGGGCGTAGTAGGCCTGGGTCGAGCCCCAGTAGCCGTCGGCGCCGGTCTTGTCCTTGACCTTGGCGGCGTCCGCCTTCAGCTCGTCCCAGGTCGTGGGGGCGGCGGTGATGCCGGCCTTCTGGAACAGCGCCTTGTTGTAGACCAGCGCGAGGGTGTCGGTGACCAGCGGAACGCCGTAGGTCTTGCCCTCGTACTGCGCCTGCTTGATCAGGTTCGGCTGGAAGCTGCTCTGCTCGGAGAGGGCCGCGGTGCCGTCCAGCGGCAGGAAGTAGCCCTTCTTCGCGAAGGCGGGGGTCCAGCCGACCTCGGAGCGCAGGATGTCCGGGGCGCCCTTGGAGCCGGCGGCGGTGTCGAACTTGTTCTGCGCCTGGTCGAAGGGGACGTTGACGTACTTGACCTTGATGTTCTTGTTCTGGGCTTCGAACTGCTGGATCAGGGCCTGGTACGTCGGCGCCTCGTTCGTGGCGTTGGAGGTGTCCCACCAGGTGATGGTGACCGGGCCGCCGGCCTTGCCACCGTTACCGCTGTCGCTGCTCCCGCCGCCGCAGGCCGTCGCCGCGAGGGCGAAGGACGCCACCAGCGCGGAGGCCGCTATGCCACGCCGCATGAGTTCTCCTTGAGGGTTGAAGCCCGTATGCCAGGGGCGGTCCCGTCCGCCGTCCCCGGGTGTGGTGCCGACTGCGCCGTTGCGGCGGCCGGGCGACTGGGAACGTAACAGCGATGTAAGCGCTGCGAAAGACCTTGCAGAAAAAAAGTGCAAGGAGACACGATGGTTACGCCGCCGTGATGTGCGCAGGGGGCGCTCGCAGCTCAGTTTCCCCGCCGCTCAGCGGGCGGCGGCCGACTTGTGCAAGACTCTGCAAGCTCTTGCCACCATGACTTCGAGGGAGCGCGATGAGGCAGCAACCCAGGGCGGGCCGTCCCGCGTCCCGGGCCCGGCGTCCGGCCGGTGTGCAAGGCGACATACGACCGGTACAGTCCAGTGCCGTGACCACACGGCTTGCCGACATCGCTGCGCAGGCGGGGGTGAGCGAAGCGACCGTCAGCCGGGTCCTCAACGGGAAGCCGGGCGTCGCCGCCACCACCCGCCAGTCCGTGCTCGCCGCGCTGGACGTCCTGGGTTACGAGCGCCCGGTGCGGCTGCGGCAGCGCAGCGAGGGGCTGGTCGGCCTGATCACGCCCGAGCTGGAGAACCCGATATTCCCGGCCCTGGCCCAGGTCATCGGCCAGGCGCTGACCCGCCAGGGCTATACGCCGGTGCTCGCCACGCAGACCCCGGGCGGGTCGACCGAGGACGAGCTGACCGAGATGCTCGTGGACCGCGGGGTCGCCGGGATCATCTACGTCTCCGGGCTGCACGCGGACACCACCGCCGACATGCAGCGCTACGAACGGCTGCGGGCGCAGGGCGTGCCGTTCGTGCTGGTGGACGGGTTCTCGCCGAAGGTGCAGGCGCCGTTCATCTCCCCCGACGACCGGGCCGCGATGACGCTCGCCGTGACCCACCTGGTGTCGCTGGGCCACACCCGGATCGGGCTGGCCCTCGGGCCGAAGCGGTTCGTGCCGGTCCAGCGCAAGATCGAGGGCTTCGTGCGGGCCGTACAGGACCAGTTGGGGCTGCCCGCCGGGGTCGTCGAAGCGGAGTTGATCCAGCACTCCCTGTACACGCTGGAGGGGGGTCAGGCGGCGGCGAGCGCGCTCATCGACCGCAGCTGTACGGCTGTGGTGTGCGCGAGCGACATGATGGCGCTCGGTGCCATACGGGCCGCCCGGCAGCGGGGGCTGGAGGTGCCGCGTGACGTCTCGGTGGTCGGTTTCGACGACTCCCCGCTGATCGCGTTCACCGATCCGCCGCTGACGACCGTGCGCAAGCCGGTGCCGGCGATGGGGCAGGCCGCGGTGCGCACGCTGCTGGAGGAGATCGGCGGAACGCCCGCGCCGCACAGCGAATTCGTGTTCATGCCGGAGCTGGTGGTGCGCGGTTCGACCGCTTCTGCCCCGCATGTCGTCCGTACGGCGTAGAAGGTGCGCCACGGACCCGACCTTGGGATGATCTGTCGGAGAAGCCTTCTCTGGCAGACTTGATGCCTATGAGTGACTCGACCGTGACGCAGTCGGAAGGTCGCGAAGAGGTGGCCGTTCCTCAGGCCGTCACGGTCGAGGGCAGACGGAGTCTGCTGACCAGGCTGCGGCGGCCGCGGCGGCCCCGGCTCTGGTTCGAGATCCTTCTGATCGCGGTGAGTTACTGGACGTACTCACTCATCCGCAACGCCGTCCCGGAGCAGAGGACGGCGGCGCTGCGCAACGCGGACTGGATCTGGTCCGTCGAGCACCATCTGGGCATCGCCGTCGAACAGTCCGTCAACCATGCCGTGAACTCGGCGACTTGGCTGATCATCGGCATGAACTACTACTACGCCACGCTGCACTTCATCATCACGATCGGTGTGCTGGTGTGGTTGTACCGGTGGCATCCGGGGCGGTACGCGGCAGCGCGGCTGGCGCTGTTCGCGACCACCGGTGTGGCGCTCGCCGGTTACTATCTGTTCCCGCTCGCGCCGCCTCGGTTGATGCGCGGCGGGCACTTCGTGGACACCGTGATGGTGCACCACACCTGGGGCTCGATGGCCTCCGGCGATCTGAAGGACATGTCGAACCAGTACGCCGCGATGCCGTCCATGCACATCGGGTGGTCCCTGTGGTGCGGGCTGACCATCTTCGCGCTGGCCTCCGTGCCGTGGGCGCGGGTGCTGGGGCTGCTCTATCCGGCGGCCACGCTCCTGGTCATCGTTTCCACCGCCAACCACTTCTGGCTGGACGCGGTGGGGGGTGTGCTGTGCCTGAGCTTCGGGTTCGGGGTGGCTCGGGTGTGGTACGGGGCCTTGCCCTACCGGTTGCCTCGGGGGGTGGCGGGGCCGGTGGTGAGGGGTTCCGTTTCGTCGCCGTCGTCACCGGCTGACCGTCACGTTCCGTTGCCGTAGAACAGTTCCTCCACGGTTGTGCGGGCCCTGCGGGTCGTACGGCGGTACGCGTCCAGCATGTCTCCCGCGTGACCCGCGCCGTAGCCCAGGTAGCGGCCGACCGCGGCCAGCTCGCGCGGTTCCGTGGGGAAGGTGTCCCCCGCCCGGCCGCGCACCAGCATCACCGCGTTGCGCACCCTCGTCGCCAGCACCCATGCCTCGTCCAGGATCTCCGCGTCCTCGGCCGACAGCAGCCCGGCCTCGCGGGCGGCGGCCAGGGCCTCGCGGGTGCGGGTGGTGCGCAGGCCCGGTACGTCCCCGCTGTGCCGGAGCTGGAGCAGCTGGACCGTCCACTCGACGTCCGACAGACCGCCCGGGCCGAGCTTGGTGTGCAGCTTGGGGTCGGCGCCCCGGGGGAGGCGCTCGGACTCCATCCTGGCCTTCAGGCGACGGATCTCGCGGACCGCGTCCTCGGGGAGACCGCGGTGCGGGTAGCGCAGGGGGTCGATCAGCTCGGTGAAGCGCCGGCCGAGGTCCTCGTCGCCGGCCACCGGCTCCGCCCGCAGCAGCGCCTGGGACTCCCAGACCAGGGACCAGCGGCGGTAGTACGCCTCGTACGCCTTCAGCGTGCGCACCAGCGGGCCCGACTTGCCCTCCGGGCGCAGGTCGGCGTCGATGAGCAGGGGCGGGTCGGTGCTGGGCAGCGCGAGCAGGCGGCGCATCTCCTCGACCACCTTGTTCGCGGCGGCCGCCGCCTCGTGCTCGTCCACGCCGTCCTGCGGTTCATGGACGAACAGGACGTCCGCGTCGGAGCCGTAGCCCAGCTCGTGACCGCCGAAACGGCCCATCCCTATGATCGCGAAACGGGTCGGGAGCGTGTCGCCCCAGCCGTCGCGGACCACCGCGCGCAGGGTGCCGGCGAGGGTCGCCGCGGTGAGGTCGGAGACCGCCGCGCCGACCCGGTCGACCAGGGCGCCCTGGTCGGGCTCGGCGTGGTTGTTCTCCGTGCCGTAGGAGTCGACGATGTCGCCGGCGGCGGTGCGGAACAGTTCACGGCGGCGTACGCCGCGGGCCGCGGTGACGCCCTGCCCGGCGTTCTCCGCGCGGCCCACCGCGGCCAGGATCTCCTGCTCCAGCGGGGTGCGCCCGCGCGGCGTCAGACCGGCTCCGGGCATGCCCTTGCCGTCGCCGTCGCCCAGCAGGGCCACCGCCTCGGGGGCGCGCATGAGGAGGTCGGGGGCCAGGCGGCCCGCCGAGAGGACTCGGGCGAGGTTTTCCGCGGCTGCCCCTTCGTCGCGGAGGAGGCGGAGGTACCAGGGGGTCTTGCCCAGGGCGTCCGAGACCTTGCGGAAGTTCAGCAGGCCGGCGTCCGGGTCCGCCGAGTCGGCGAACCAGCCGAGGAGGACGGGGAGGAGGGTGCGCTGGATGGCCGCCTTGCGGGTCACGCCGGAGGCCAGGGCCTCCAGGTGGCGCAGGGCGGATGCCGGGTCCGCGTAGCCGAGGGCGACCAGGCGTTCGCGGGCCGCTTCCGGGCTCAGGCGGGCCTCGCCCGGGGCGAGTTGGGCCACCGCGTCGAGGAGGGGGCGGTAGAAGAGCTTCTCGTGGAGTCTGCGTACGACGCCTGTGTGCCGCTTCCATTCGCGGATCAGCTCCGCGGCGGGGTCCGTGCGCAGGCCCAGGGAGCGGCCCAGGCGTCTCTGGTCCTCCTCGGCCACGGGGACGAGGTGGGTGCGGCGCAGGCGGTACAGCTGGATGCGGTGTTCCATGCTGCGCAGGAAGCGGTACGCCTCGTCCAGGCGGGCGGCGTCCTCGCGGCCCACGTAGCCGCCCGCGGCCAGGGCCTGAAGGGCGTCCAGGGTGGTGCCGCTGCGGAGGGTCGGGTCGGTGCGGCCGTGCACCAACTGGAGGAGCTGGACCGCGAATTCGACGTCCCTGAGGCCGCCGGGGCCGAGTTTCAGTTCTCTTTCGATCTCGGACGCGGGGATGTTCTCGACGACGCGTCGGCGCATCTTCTGTACGTCCGGTACGAAGTTCTCGCGCTCGGCCGCTTTCCAGACCAGGGGTTCGAGTGCGTCCACGTAGGCCCGGCCGAGTTCCGCGTCGCCCGCTACCGGGCGGGCCTTGAGCAGGGCCTGGAACTCCCAGGTTTTCGCCCAGCGTTGGTAGTAGGCGAGGTGGGAGGAGAGGGTGCGGACGAGGGGGCCGTTGCGGCCCTCCGGGCGGAGGTTGGCATCCACCGGCCAGATGGAGCCCTCCACGGTGGTTTCCGAGCAGATCCGCATGAGGTGGGAGGCGAGGCGGGTGGCGGCCGCTAGTGCTTTGGCCTCGGTGGTGGCCTCGGTTGCTTCCGCTACGAAGATCACGTCCACGTCCGAGACGTAGTTCAGTTCGTGGCCGCCGCACTTTCCCATCGCGATCACGGCCAGTCGGCAGGCTGCGGCGTCCTGGGGGGCTTCGGTCTGCGCTATCGCCAGTGCTGTGCGGAGGGTGGCGGTGGCGAGGTCGGCCAGTTCCGCGGCGGTCTCGGCCAGGTGCGTGGTGCCGCAGACGTCGCGGGCGGCGATGGAGAGCAGGCAGCGGCGGTAGGCGATGCGGAGGGAGACCGGGTCGGTGGCCTTGGCCAGGCCGCGTTCGAACTCCGCCAGGCCCGGGTGGAGGTCCTGGGGTTCGTAGGTGACCAGGGCGTGCCAGTCGGCCGGGTGGCGGGCCAGGTGGTCGGTGAGGGCGGCGGAGGCGCCGAGGACGCCCAGGAGGCGGTCGCGGAGGGGTTTGGCCGCGATGAGGGTGTCGAGGAGTTCGCGGTGGGCGGTGGGGGTGGGCTGGGCCTCGAGGAGGCGGACGAGGCCGTGGAGGGCGAGGTCGGGGTCGGCGGTCGCGCCCAGGGCTTCCAGGAGGACGGGGTCGTTGCGGACGAGGGTCAGCTCGGGGCCGTCGAGGAGGCGCTCGGCTGCGGAGGGGTCGGTGAAGCCGTGTCGTAGCAGGCGGGTGAAGGTGCTGCTCCTGCGGCCCGGCGTCATGGCTGGCCTCCCCTGATCTCGGTCGTCCTGGCCAGAGCCTAGCCGGATCGGGGGGCGGTGGGTCTGTCGTGGGGGATGCCTGCGGGTGCCTGCGGCGGCTTGTGCGGGTGGGGGTGGGGGGTGTGGGGGTGCGCGTGCTTGCGGCGCCTGTGCGGGGTACGGGTGCGAGTGCCTGCGGCGGCCTGTGCGGGTGCGTGGGGGGCTTGGGTCGCGCCTACGGTGGGGGGTGAGTCGGTGCCGCGCCGGGTGGTATCCGTCCTCGGTCCGGCGGGCTGCTTCCGGAGAGGGTGAACTGGGTTCACGCCGGCCGCTGCGGGCGGACACCACCCGCCACGTCCCCTCCCCGCCGTACGCGACCCGGCCGGTCCCGTTCCCCGCGAACGCCGCCACGCCCCCTCCCGCCGTACGCGGCCCAGGCAGCCTTCCTCTCCCCGCCGTGCGCCGCCCAACCGACCGTCCCCTCCACCGGAACCCTCGTGGGCCCGGGCGCACCCGGCGTTCATCCGGTCTTCATCCGTGAGGTTGGCTTACGTGGGGCGTGGGCATGTTGGCGTGTGCATGCTCTGTCCGCATCGCCAGCCCCGTTCATCCCCCCACTCTCGGAGGTTGATGTGTCCGGCAGTTCCGTGTACCGCCGAGCTCGTACCGCCGTGGCGTCGGGTACCGCCCTCGCCGCGGCCGCCGTCGGGCTGTGGACCGGACTCGGTGGCGCGTCCGCGCACGCCGCGAGCGCCGTGCCCAGCCCGGACCACGTGGTCGTCGTGGTCTTCGAGAACCATGCGTACAACCAGGTCATCGGTTCCTCCCGCGCGCCGTACATCAACTCGCTGAAGTCGGGAGGTGCCAACCTGACGCAGTCGTACGCCGAGACCCACCCGAGCCAGCCGAACTACTACGCCCTGTTCTCCGGTTCCACGCAGGGCATCACGGACGACAGCTGTGTCACGCCCGGCTTCTCCTCGGCGGACAACCTGGCATCCGAGGTGATCGCCGCGGGCAAAACCTGGGCCAGCTACAACGAGGATCTGCCCAGCCAGGGCGACACCTCGTGCAGCAGCGGCGACTACGCCCAGAAGCACAACCCCTGGTTCGGGTTCAGCAACGTGCCGACAGACAGCGCCATGACGTTCGACCAGTTCCCGACGGACTACTCGACGCTGCCCCAGATGTCCTTCGTGACCCCCAACCTGTGCAGCGACATGCACGACTGCTCGGTGTCCACCGGTGACACCTGGCTGAAGAACAACCTGGGCGCCTACGCCACATGGGCCAAGACCCACAACAGTCTGCTCGTCGTCACCTTCGACGAGGACAACCGGCTCAGTGGGAACCGGATCCCGACTGTGCTGTACGGGCAGCCGGTCACGGCCGGGTCCAGCAGCTCCACGACGTACAACCACTACGACCTGCTGCGCACCCTGGAGGACACCCAGGGACTGACCACGCACGCGGGCAACGCGGCCTCCGCGCAGGACATCACCGGCATCTGGGCGTCCTGACGTGTACGTAGCGGACAGCCGCGCGAGTGCGCCGGCGTCCGCGGACGGTGCCGTCCGGTCTGTGACCGGGCGGCGCCGTGCCGTGGTCGCGCCCGCCGTCCTCGCCCTCGGGGCGGTCAGTCTCGTCACCGACGTCTCGTCCGAGATGGTCACGGCCGTGCTCCCGCTGTATCTGGTGACGGGGCTCGGTCTGTCGCCGCTGGGCTTCGGGGTGCTCGACGGTGTCTACAACGGTTTCTCGGCGCTCGTCCGGCTCGTCGGCGGGCATCTGGCGGACAGGGGCGGTGGGCGGCACAAGTGGGTCGCCGGGTTCGGGTATGCCGTGTCGGCCGTGTGCAAACCGTTGTTGCTCGTCGTTCATTCGCTCACTCCGATCGGGCTGGTTCTTGCCGCCGACCGAACGGGGAAGGGGCTGCGTACGGCTCCTCGCGACGCGCTGATTTCCCTGTCGAGTACGGCCGAGTCGCGGGGGCGTGCCTTCGGGGTGCATCGGGCCATGGATACGGCGGGTGCGCTGCTGGGACCGCTGGTGGCCTTCCTGATTCTTCGGGCCACCGTGGACGGGTACGACGCCGTGTTCACCGTCAGCTTCTGCGTGGCCGTGCTGGGCGTGCTGGTGCTCGTTCTGTTCGTGCCCGGCGGGCGGGGTGAGAGGGTTCCGGCGGCCGAGCGGCCTACCCTGTCGGCCGCCGTACGGCTGCTCGGGCGGCGTGATCTGCGCCGGATCACCGTGTGCGCGCTGCTGCTGGGACTCGCCACGGTGAGTGACTCGTTCGTGTATCTGCTGCTCCAGCGGCGGCTGGGGGTTCCGGACCGGTGGTTCGCCCTGCTGCCGCTCGGTACGGCCGCCTCGTTCCTGCTGCTCGCCATCCCGCTCGGGCGGCTCGCGGACCGGGTGGGGCGGTGGGCCGTGTTTCTGGCCGGGCATGGGGCGCTGCTCGTCGCGTATGTGCTTCTGCTGACGTCGTGGCACGGGGGCGGGCTGCCGTACGTCGTCCTCGCCCTGCACGGTGCCTTCTACGCGGCCACGGACGGGGTGCTGATGGCGGCCGCCTCGGACGGGGTGCCGGAGGCGTTGCGCTCCTCGGGGCTGGCCCTCGTGCAGACCGGGCAGGCGATGGCCCGGTTCGCCTGCTCGCTGCTGTTCGGCGCGGCCTGGACGGTGTGGGGCGACCGGGCGGCGTTGAGCGGGGCGGCCGTGGCGCTGGTCGTCTGTGCCGTGTTCTCCCTCACCGTGCGTCCGAAGGGGACGGTACGTCCGAAGGGAACGGTGACCGCATGACCGTACGCAGCCGCGTCCTGATCCTGGTCTCGGCCGTCGCCGTGCTCGCCGCGATCGGACTGGCGTCCGTGCTGCACGCCTCGGCCCGGGCCGACCGTCGTGATCACGTGCAGGCGGGCGGACCGCATGTCACGCCGGGTGCGGTCACGTTGAGCGGGCACGGGCGGGTCCTCTTCCGGAACATGGCCTGGGGACCGCACCGGGACGAGGTCGTCAGCGTTCCGGCCGGTGATCCGTCGGACGCCCGTACGGCTTCCGGCGTCAAGTGTCTGCGCTTCTACGCCGCTTCGGGGGTGGGGGTGTGTCTGCAGGCCGTGCACGGGCCCGTTTCGGACACCTATCGCGCGCTCATTCTGGATGACCGGCTGCGGACCGTGCGGCGGTACGACGTCCCGGGGATTCCCTCACGTGCCCGGGTCTCACCGACGGGTCACTTCGCCGCTTGGACCGCGTTCGTGGGCGGCGACAGCTACGCGGGAACGAACTTCTCCACGCGTGCCGCGATCGTGGACACCCGGAGCGGCCGGCTGGTCCCGTCCCTGGAGGACTTCCGGATCGTCAAGGACGGGCACCCGTACCGGGCGGCGGACGTCAACTTCTGGGGCGTCACGTTCGCGGGCGACGACCGTACCTTCTACGCCACGCTCGCCACCGGTGGCAGCACCTATCTGGTCCGGGGTGACCTGCGGGCACGTACCCTCACCACCCTGCACGCGAACGTCGAGTGCCCCTCGCTCTCCCCCGACGGGACGCGTATCGCCTACAAGAAGCGCGTCGAGGGGCTGCCCAAGGACGCCCCCTGGCACCTGTACGTCCTCGATCTGCGGACGATGCGGGTGACCCCGCTCGCCGAGCGGCGGAGCGTGGACGACCAGGCGGTGTGGAAGGACTCCCGTACGGTCGTGTACGCGCTGCCCGGGGACTACGGCGCCGATCTGTATCAGGTTCCGGCGGACGGGTCGGGGACGCCGCGAAGGATCAGTGCGGCCGCGGTGTCGCCGGCGTATGTGCCGTAGCCGGAGAGGTCATTTCTGCGAGATCAGCCGGACGGACGCCGGCAGCGCGGCGGTGCCCCGGATGCGGTCGGGACTCGTCGCCAGGGCCAGGTACCGCAGGCGGGGCAGGGCCGCCAGGGGCGCGACGTCGATGTCTCCTTCCGCTCTCATGTCACCCAGCAACTCGCAGTAGGCCAGGAAGGGAAACGCCCGTGGCACCAGGTGTACGGCTGCTTGCAGGGCCCGTTCGCCGCCGCCGAAGAGGGTGAGGCTGGTGATGCCGGCCAGAACCATCCGCGGCGGCAAGGCCTCCAACGCTGCGGCGGGCAGGGCGAGATCCTCGAGCGCGGGCAGCCGGCCCAGGTCCGCCCAGTCCTCCGGCGAGGCCGGACCCGCCGACGGGTCGAGCCGGAGGGTCTTGAGGCGGGTGAGAGGGGCCAGACCCGCGGTCCCGGACGCGGGCGTCACCCCGCCCTTCAGCCACAGGGTGTGCAGCGGGGCGCCGACCGGAAGGGCTTCCAGTTGCCAGGGGGCGTGCGAAGGGCTGCGGAGGAACAGTTCCTCCAGCGCGGGCAGCCGGGAGAGCGGACGCAGGTCGACGTCGGGGCCCGAGCACGTGAGGTCGAGAGACAGCAGCGGGAGCCCGGCGAGCGCGGAGAGGTCCACCAGCGCCGGGCACTCCTTGATGACGAGCGACTTCAGCTCGGTCTGCCCGGCCAGGAAGGACAGGTCGGAGATGGCGGAGTGGGACAAGGACAGATCGGTGAGGTGGTTGCGGGCGGCGTACGCGGCGAGGACGTGCGGGGAGACGCCGCCGCGGATGTCGAGGGACGACGCCCGCAGCCCGAGGCGGTTCAGCTGGACCAGCTGTTCGTCCGACTGGACCACGTAGCCGAAATGGGTCGCGTCGAGGTGAGCGATGATCTCCTCGGCGTACTGGGCGCAGTCGAAACTCGACCAGGCCCCCATCAGCTCGGCCCGGACCAGATGGAAGGGATGCTCGACGAAGCGGGCCAGGAAGGGCAGGGCGGCGTCGGACTTGACGTGGGAGGCCGCGACGACGACGTGGTAGGCGGCCATGTCGCTGTCCAGTTTCTCCGGGCCGGGCAGGAGATCGAGGATCAACGGACCCGCTTCGGCGAGGGCGCGGGCCTCTTCCACGCTCTTCGGCGGGATGAGGGTGGCGGTGCGCTGCTCCACGGCCTCTCGCACCGTGGGGGACAGGGTCGTGGCGTGTTCCAGGCAGGCGGCGGCGAGCAGATAGACGCGGGCTTGCGCGCGCCGGTCGGGGGCCGCGTCACCCAGGGCCAGCAACCCCCGGAAGATCGTCTCGCGTTCGTGGGGCCGGCCCAGGGCCACCGCCATGCCGATGACGTCCTCCCACTGGTCGTCGGCGGCGTGGCCGGTGAGCAGGCCGAAGTCGCCTTCCTCCACGGCGGCCCGGGCGCCCAGGAAGTCCTGGAAGGTGCGGTGGATGAAGTCGACCGTGTCCAGGGCCGGTTCGCGCAGCAGTCCGCTGCGGTCGAGGAAGTACCTGAGGACGTCCGACGCGTCGCCGAGGGCGGCCGCCTCGGGGACCGCGGGCAGGGCCCGGCCGATGATGGTCTCGGCGCGGGAGCGGTCCAGCTCCGTACGGCCGTTCTTGATGAGCCAGTAGGCGAGCCGTTGCAGCAGGTCGAGCTGGGGTTCCTCGCGCAGGTCGGGTCCGGCCATGTCGCGTTCGCGGTCGCGGCGGCTGAGCAGCATCGACAGCGCGGCCTCGTAGAGGTCCTTGCGGCCGCGCGGGAGGTAGCCGCGCCGGTCCCGGTGCAGCGCGCAGATCAGCCCGCACATCAGCGGGTTCGTGGCGAGCCGGCCGAGGTCCGGCTTGGTGCGGACGGCGGTGAGGAGCTGGCGCTCGTACTGGTCGAGTTCGGCGGCGTCCTCGGCGTCGGGGCGGGCGGCCTCGTGCCACTTGTGGACGAAGGCGGCGATGCCGGCCGGGGTCATCGGGGACAGGGTCAGTTCGGTGAAGCGGTCCTCCTCCAGCCAGTCCTGGCCCACGGCGGACGGACGGGAGGTGACCAGCCAGCGGTTGTCGCCGTCGTAGGTCTCGGTCAGCTCCCGCAGCCATCCGCGGGTGCGCTCGCGCTCGGCGTCGGGGACCTCGTCGATGCCGTCGATCAGGATCAGGCCCCGGCCCGCGGCGAGGACGCGGTTCTCCCAGCCGGCGGGCTGGGTGCCGGCCAGCGGGCAGCGCACGGCGGTCAGGAAGTCCTTGGGCAGCGGCAGCGCCTTGCCGTCCCCGATGAGCCGGCGCAGCGGCAGGACGAACGGGATGCGGTCCTCCAGGTACGCCATACGGTCCGGTACGTCCTGCCGCGCGGCGGTGACCGCCAGCCACTGCACCAGCGTGCTCTTGCCGGAGCCCGCCTCCCCGCGCAGAAGGACGCGGGGGCTGTCGGCGAGGGCCTGGTCGGCGGGGCGGTGTGCGTGGGTTTCGGCCAGCAGTCGGCGGGTGGTGTCCCGCTCCGATGCGAGGATGATCCGGAAGTGGGGCAGAACGTCCGGTTCCAGAGCCGTCACCCACTGCGCGAGGTTGTCGGTTCTCCTGATGACATCCGGATCGACGACGGTCAGGGTGGAGAGAACCGCCGCGGCGTCGACAACGCCCTCCGGCAGGCCGTTGGCCTCGCGGAACACCTGGAACGCGTGCCGCCACCGGCCCATCAGCGCAGACGACGCCTCCAGACTCAGATAGGCCAGGTCCAACGGCCACCGCTTCGGTGTACGGCTGAGATCGATGCCGTAGATCGTGAGCTTGCCGTGTTTCTTGATGACGTACGGCAGGTACTCCTGCTCGAACGCCGCGTCCTCGGACCCTGGCAGCGGGCTGCGCCGGATCAGCTCGTCCACCTTCGCCGTCAGGGCGTCGAGGGAGCGGGTCTGCTGGACCAGCGTGTGGGCCACAAAGGTCGAGCGCTGGGTGAAGAAGTGCAGGATGTGCAGGCAGGCCGCGTCGAGGAGCCGTTCGTAGAGGTATGTGGCGTCGGACGAGAGCTGATGCTCCGGATGGCCGGCGGCGCGGCGCAGTTCGCGGGCGAAGGCCTCGTGGCCCAGTCGTACGGCGTCCAGGTCGGTGAGGGTGATGTCGCCGAGGGCGTGGAGGGCGGTGGCGAGGGCGTCGGTGACGGCCTGCCGTTCGTCCTCGGTGATGGGGCGCTCGCCGGTGCGCAGGGCGTGGGCGACCAGCTTGGCGGCGAGGCCGCGCACGTCGGAGGCGGTGAGGCGGCGCTTCTCGCCCTTGAAGGAGACGTACCCGGAGATCCGGATCGGCTGGTGGACCAGGCCCGCGCCGGGGCCTTCGGTGACGAAGAGTTTCTTGACCAGCGGGCCGATGACGGCCGAGGCGAGGCGAGTGCCGATCGTTGCCGGGTCCAACAGTGTGCCCCCCTGGGTAACTTCCCTTCCCCACAAGGATCTTAGGGTGCACCGGTGCGCTGCGTCCGGCGGTTGCGCCCCGTGAAGGCGTTGGGGGCACCGAGACGACGTGGGGCCCGCGGTCAGCGACCACGGGCCCCACCCGCAGGATGAGCGAGAAACCCCGCCCGACCTGCCCCTACAGCACCGGCAGGTTCTTCCGCAGCTCGAACGCCGTGACCTCGCTCCGGTACTCGTGCCATTCGGCGCGCTTGTTGCGCAGGAAGAAGTCGAAGACGTGCTCGCCGAGGGTTTCGGCGACCAGGTCGCTGCGTTCCATCAGGGTGAGGGCCTCGCCGAGGTTCTGCGGGAGGGGTTCGATGCCCATCGCGCGGCGTTCGGCGTCGGAGAGGGCCCAGACGTCGTCCTCGGCGCCCGGCGGCAGCTCGTAGCCCTCCTCGATGCCCTTCAGGCCCGCCGCCAGCAACACCGCGTACGCCAGGTACGGGTTCGCGCCCGAGTCGAGCGAGCGGACCTCCACGCGCGCGGAGCCGGTCTTGCCAGGCTTGTACATGGGGACGCGGACCAGGGCGCTGCGGTTGTTGTGGCCCCAGCAGA
This sequence comes from Streptomyces sp. NPDC020192, assembly GCF_044388685.1. Classification (NCBI taxonomy): domain Bacteria; kingdom Bacillati; phylum Actinomycetota; class Actinomycetes; order Kitasatosporales; family Streptomycetaceae; genus Streptomyces; species Streptomyces sp. NPDC020192. The sequence goes on from NZ_JBIRXG010000001.1 coordinate 544,029, forward strand.
TGTACGACGGGGCCTCGCCGCCGGCGCCGGCCGTGCGCTCGGAGCCGCCCCAGATGCGCTTGTAGGAGTTCACCCACTGGTTGGTGACCGCCGCGATCTCCGCCGCGTGCCGCAGCAGGCCCGCGATGAAGGAGCGGCCGACCTTGGAGAGCTGGTACTCCGCGCCCGACTCGTAGAACGCGTTTCGGTCACCTTCGAACAGGGACAGGTGGGTGTGCATGCCGGAGCCGGGGTGCTCGGAGAAAGGCTTCGGCATGAAGGTGGCCTGGACACCCTGCTCCAGCGCGACCTGCTTCATGACCAGCCGGAACGTCATGATGTTGTCGGCGGTCGAGAGGGCGTCGGCGTAGCGGAGGTCGATCTCCTGCTGACCCGGCGCGCCCTCGTGGTGGGAGAACTCGACCGAGATGCCCATCGACTCCAGCATGGTGATCGCCTGGCGGCGGAAGTCCATGCCGACGTTGGTCGGGGTGTGGTCGAAGTAGCCCGAGTTGTCGGCCGGGGTCGGACGGGTGCCGTCCAGCGGGCGGTCCTTCAGCAGGAAGAACTCGATCTCGGGGTGGGTGTAGAAGGTGAAGCCCAGGTCGGAGGTGCGGGCCAAGGCGCGCTTCAGCACGTACCGGGGGTCGGCGAAGGACGGGGAGCCGTCCGGCATGAGGATGTCGCAGAACATGCGGGCGGTGCCGGGCGTCTCCGCGCGCCAGGGCAGGACCTGGAAGGTGGAGGGGTCCGGCTTGGCGATCATGTCGGACTCGTAGACCCGGGCGAAGCCCTCGATGGCCGAGCCGTCGAAGCCGATGCCCTCGTCGAAGGCCTGCTCCAGCTCGGCGGGGGCCACGGCGACGGACTTGAGGAAGCCCAGCACGTCCGTGAACCACAGGCGTACGAACCGGATGTCGCGCTCCTCCAACGTCCGGAGCACGAACTCCTGCTGCTTGTCCATCTTCCGCTTCCCCATCCTTGCTGGTCAGGCCGCCTGGGAGCATCTCACCACAACACCGTTTCCAGCGCGTTGCGGACCTTGATCGCCCGAGCGTCCTAGGCCTGAATGCCTGTCGTACGGCAGGTGTACCGCTCTGCCGCCCATCTTGCCTTCTCGCACCGACATCCGTAATGGCCGGTCCGCTTCCACCGTGACCGAGACCACGCCCGTTTAATTTGCATCTCAAATGCAAGTTTTCATAGCGTGCCGCTCAGTCGAGGAGTCAGCCGAGTTCCGAGGAGTCCCGATGCTGTCCGAGCAGTCCGCTGCCACCGTCCGCGCCACCCTCCCCGCCGTCGGGGCGGCCATCGGCGAGATCACCGAGCGCTTCTACGCCCGTCTCTTCGCCGCCCACCCCGAGCTGCTGCGGGACCTCTTCAACCGCGGCAACCAGGCCTCCGGCGCCCAGAAGCAGGCCCTCGCCGGCTCCATCGCCGCCTTCGCCACGTATCTCGTCGAGCACCCGGACCAGCGGCCGGACGCCATGCTGGGGCGCATCGCCCACAAGCACGCCTCGCTGGGGGTCGCGCCCGAGCAGTACGACGTCGTCCACACGCACCTCTTCGCCGCCATCGCCGAGGTCCTCGGCGAGGCCGTCACGCCCGAGGTGGCCGCCGCCTGGGACGAGGTGTACTGGCTGATGGCGAACGCCCTCATCGCCGTCGAGAAGCGGCTGTACGAGGAGAGCGGCAGCCGCGGCCCGCGGGAGTGGGAGGTCGTGGAGCGGGTCGAGGAGACCGCGGACGTCGTCTCCCTCCGGCTGCGACCCGTAGACGGCGGGCCGGTGGCCGCCTTCCGCGCCGGGCAGTACGTCTCCGTCCAGGTCGAGCTGTCCGACGGGGCCCGGCAGATACGGCAGTACAGCCTGTCCGGCGCCCCGGGCGAGTCCGTGCGCCAGATCAGCGTCAAGCGCGTGCCGGGCGACGAGGCGGCACCCGACGGCGAGGTCTCCAACCACCTCCACGCGCGCGTGCGCACCGGTGACGTCCTGCGTCTGTCCGAGCCGTACGGCGACCTCGTCCTCGGCGACCCCGACGGCCGGCCGCTCCTGCTCGCCTCCGCGGGCATCGGCGTGACCCCGATGGTCGCGATGCTCGCCGCCCTGGCCGCCGACGGCCACACCACCCCGGTCACGGTGGTCCACGGCGACCGCTCCCCCGCCGACCACGCCCTGCGCACCGACCACGAGGCCTACGCGCAGAAGCTCCCGGACGCCTCCGTGCACTTCTTCTACGAGCGGGACGCGGAGCCGGGCACCCGCACCGGCCTGGTCGACCTCGACGGCATCGCCGTACCGGCCGGCACGCGCGCGTACCTGTGCGGGCCACTGCCCTTCATGCGCGCGGTACGCGGTCAGCTGCTCGAGAAGGGCGTGGCTCCGGCCGACATCCACTACGAGGTGTTCGGCCCTGACCTCTGGCTGGCGCAGGGCTGAGCCGGGGCCCTGGGCGGTCACGGCAGGGGCTGTTCCGCCCAGATGATCTTGCCGTCCGGGGTGTAGCGGGTCCCCCAGCGTTCGGTGAGCTGGGCGACGAGGAACAGGCCGCGTCCGCCCTCGTCCTCGGTGCGGGCGCGGCGCAGCCGGGGTGAGGTGGCGCTGCCGTCGAAGACCTCGCAGATCAGCCCGCGCTCGCGCAGCAGCCGCAGCTGGACCGGTCCCGTGGCGTGCCTGATGGCGTTGGTGACCAGCTCACTGGCGACCAGCTCCGTGGTGAAGGCGAGTTCGTCCAGGCCCCACTCGGCGAGCCGCCGCGTGACCGTCTGGCGGGAGGAGGAGACGACCGCGGGATCGCTGGGCAGGTCCCACTGGGCGACCCGGTCCGGTCCCAGGGCGTGGGTGCTGGCGACCAGCAGGGCCACGTCGTCCGTCGGCCGGGCCGGGAGCAGCGCGTCGAGGACCGCGTCGCACGTCTCCTCCGGGGGCCGGCCGGCACAGGCCAGGACGGTGCGCAGCTGGTCCAGGCCGACGTCGATGTCGCGCAGCCGGTCCTCGACCAGGCCGTCGGTGTACAGCACCACCTGGCTGCCCTCGGCCAGCTCCACCTCGACGGTCTCGAAGGGCATGCCGCCGAGTCCGAGCGGCGCCCCGGCGGGCAGGTCCACGAAGTCCACCGTCCCGTCGGGAGCGACGATCGCGGGGACGGGGTGCCCGGCGCGGGTGAAGGTGCACCGGCGGGACACCGGGTCGTAGACGGCGCACAGGCAGGTCGCGCCGACGATCCCGGAGTCCGGGTCCGAGTGGGAGGCCTCCACGGCCCAGCCCTCGCCCCGGTCGAGCCGGCCGACCAGGTCGTCCAGGTGGGTGAGGAGTTCGTCGGCCGGCAGGTCCAGGGAGCAGAAGTTGTGCACGGCGGTGCGCAGCCGTCCCATGGTGGCGGCGGCGTGCAGGCCGTGGCCGACCACGTCGCCGACCACCAGCGCCACCCGGGCGCCGGAGAGCGGGATGACGTCGAACCAGTCGCCGCCGACCCCGGCCTGTGCGGGCAGGTAGCGGTAGGCGATGTCGACGGCGCTCTGCTCGGGCCGGCCGCGCGGCAGCAGGCTGCGCTGGAGCGCCAGCGCCGTATTGTGCTCGCGGGTGTAGAGGCGGGCGTTGTCGATGCAGATCGCCGCCCGGCCGGCCAGCTCCTGGGCCAGGGCCACGTCGTCGTCCTCGAACGGCGCGGGCTGCTCCGACCGGTAGAAGGCGACCGCGCCGAGGGTGCTGCCGCGGGCCCGCAGCGGCACCGCGATCAGGGAGTGGATGCCCGCGGCCAGCACCTGCTCGCACCGGTCCGGGTCCTGGGCGGCCCAGTCGGCGGCCCGGCCCAGGTGGGGTTCGAGCACGGGCTGCCGGGTCTCCAGGCTGCGGGTCAGCGGCGTGCCGGGAACGCAGCGGACCGGGTCGCCCACGTCGTAGAGGTGGGATTCCTGGTGGATGGCGCCGAGGGCGACCCGGCGCAACGGGGTGTCCGCCGTGAAGGGGCCGGGCTCCTCGCCGCGCAGCACGGCGTCGGGCAGGTCGACGGCCGCGAAGTCGGCGAACCGGGGGACGGCCACCTCCGTCAGCTCCTCCGCGGTGCGGGTGACGTCCAGCGTGGTGCCGATCCGGACTCCGGCGTCGTGCACCAGCCCGAGGCGCCTGCGGGCCAGCAGGGCGAGCCGCCCCACACCGGGCTCACCGACGAGCACCAGCCAGCCGGGCCCGTCGGCCTCACCGGCGTGCGCGTCCGCGCCGGGGGCGGGCTCCGTGGTGAGCGGTGGCGGTACGACCGTGTACGGGGCGAACGCGGACACCGTGTCCGGACCGTCGCCGTTGTGAGCGGGTACAGCGGGCGGAGTGGGCGCGGGCGGTACGGCCGGCGGCGCCACTGCCCCGGAGGCGGCCGGTGCGCTCAGGTCGGCGTAGCGCATGCGCGGGCCGTCCAGGACGCGGGCCTCGACCACCGCGCCGGTCTCGCCGGCCGCGCCCCTGATCTGACGGCGCAGCAGGAGCGCGACCCGGCCGCCGGGCAGGGTCACCTCGTCGAGGGTGCGCTGGGGCGCGGCGAGGAGTTCCTCGGCCTTCTCCCGCAGGACGGCCAGGTCGATCCGGCCGAGGCCGCCGGCGTCCTGGACGCCGTCCCGTCCGGCGAGCGGCGGCTCCGGCTGGGGCGGCCAGTCGCCTCGGTCGGCGGCCCGGGCGGCCCGCCGGTACGCGGCGAGCAGCGCGCGCTCCCGGGCTCCGGCCTCCTTCAGCAGGCGTGCCTCGATGTCGCCGCCGGCCTCGCGCACCAGCCGGAGCATGGCCGGGTCGCCGTCGTCGCGCAGGCAGGTGAGGTCGAGGACGGCCTCGATGTGTCCGCTGAGGGGGTCACGGACGGGTGCACCGGCGCAGGCGAACGGCTGCAGGCAGTCGGCGAAGTGCTCCCGGCCGACGACGTACACCGGCCTGCGCTCGGCCAGCGCGGTGCCGACGCCGTTGGTGCCCGCGGCGTTCTCGGAGGCGTCGAATCCGGGGGCGAAGTGCACCTCGTCGAGGCGCCGGCACAGCTGGAGGTCGCCGCCCTGCCGCTCGACCATGCGGCCCTGCGCGTCGCAGAGCACGACGGTCACGCCGATGTCGGCGAGCGACGCGGCGAGGCGGTGCAGGACGGGGTCGGCGGCGCTGCGGACCCGGTCGTCGAACCCCAGGTCCGCGGCGTACGGAATCAGCAGATGGTGCGGCTGGAGCCCCGCGTTCCGGCAGCGCTTCCAGGAGTCGAGCACCGGGGCGGGTACGTCCGCGTCGATCCGCGCACCGGCCAGGAAACGCTCGTGGGCCCGGACGAGACCGCCGATGTGGTCCGAGGCGACCGACAACGGGATCACTTCCCTCGGCTGGGGCGGCCCCGTCGCGCACCGCTGCTCGGTCCGCCTCCTCGGGGCACCTGTCCAAGCGCTCCCACACTAGTCCGGAAATCGCACAAATGCCCAATATTCCGGCATTACGGAATACGGACGTGCGAGGCCGGCCCGGGAGGCGGTCACCGGGTGATGTTCAGCAGCAGCGGGCCCGTCGGCTCGGCGACGATCTCCCCCACCGTCACCGGATCCAGCGCGGCGAAGAACGCCTCCTGGGCCCGCCGCAGGGCCCCCCGCAGCCGGCACCCGGAGTTCAGCGGACACGGTGTGGCCCCCTCGCACTCGACCACGTCACCGTCGCCCTCGAAGATCCGCACCACCGCGCCCACCGACGCCGTGCGGCCCTTCTCGGTGAGCGCGAGGCCGCCGCCGCGGCCGCGCCGGGCGTCCACCAGGCCCAGGTGCTGGAGCTCGGCGACCACCTTGGCGGCGTGGGTGTAGGGCACGTCCATGTCCGCCGCCACCTGGCGGGTGGTGGGCGTGGTGTCGGGGGCGACGGCGAGTCGCATCAGGACCCGCAGGGCCAGGTCGGTGGAGCGAAGGAGCCGCATACGGCGAGCGTAAGTAATACGCATCCTGGGTTCAAATTATCCGTTCGCCTGTCCGTTTGCTGTCCCTCTCTTCGGCGCAGACGGACTGCCGACTACCATCAGCGAGCCCCACCCCTCCTGTCCGCCCTTTCCCCCAGAAGGACAAAAGCCTCATGGGTTCCGCCAAGAACAGCAGCAGCGCGGCGCGCAAGGCGCGCATCGAGGAGATGCGGCGTGCCGAGCGCGCCCGCGAGCGCCGTAGCCGGGTGCTCACCATCGCCGCTTCCGTGGTGGTCGTCGCCGGTCTCGTCGTCGGCGGTGTGGTCCTCGTGAACTCCCAGTCGGACAAGAAGTCGCTCACCGCGAGCGACTCCAAGGGCGGCTCCTCCGGCGACTCCGGGCACTTCACCACCGGCAAGGACGGGGTGATGACCTGGTCCGGCACGCTGGCGCGCACGCACGTGACGACCAAGGTGTCGTACCCGATGCACCCGCCGGTCGGCGGCAACCACAACCCGGTCTGGCTGGACTGCAACGGTGACGTCTACACCAAGCCGGTGCAGGACGAGAACGCCGTGCACGCCCTGGAGCACGGCGCGGTCTGGGTGACGTACACCGGCAAGGCGAGCAAGGCGGACGTGGACGCGCTCGCGGCGAAGGTGAAGAAGACGCCGTACTCGCTGATGAGCCCGTACGAGAACCAGGCCGCGCCGCTGATCCTGTCGGCGTGGGGCCACCAGGTGACCGTCAAGAGCGCCACCGACCCCGAGGTGGACAAGTTCTTCTCGACGTACGTCCAGGGCCAGCAGACCCCCGAGCCGGGCGCCTCCTGCACCGGCGGAGCCATGAAGTGACCCGGCGGCGCATCGGCTGGATCGCCGGGGCCGCGGCGGCGGTGCTCGTCGCGGCCGGTGCGGCGACGTACGCGGTCGCCGAGGGCTCCGGCGGTCCGTCGGAGCTGAAGGTGCCGGGTGCGGAGTCGGCCGACGCCGGGTTCGCCCGGGACATGGCCGTACACCATCAGCAGGCCGTCGAGATGTCGTACATCGTGCGGGACCGCACGACGAACGCGGACGTGCGGCGGCTCGCCTACGACATCGCGCAGACGCAGGCCAACCAGCGCGGCATGCTGCTGGGCTGGCTGGATCTGTGGGAGCTGCCGAAGGTGTCGGCGAAGCCGCCGATGGCCTGGATGGGCATGGGTGACATGCCCGAGCGGGGGGACGGCTCGCTGATGCCGGGCATGGCGACGAACACCGAGCTGAAGAAGCTCCAGTCGCTCAGCGGCAAGCAGGCCGAGACCTTCTACCTCCAGTTGATGACGGACCATCACAAGGGCGGTATCCACATGGCCGAGGGGTGTGTGGCCACGTGCACCGTCGGGGTGGAGCAGCGGCTCGCGCAGGGCATGGTCGACGCCCAGCAGTCGGAGCTCCAGGTGATGGCCGGGATGCTCAAGGAGCGGGGAGCGAAGCCGCGTTCGTGAACAGCGGACAAGCGGTTTCGTAACACAGCCGTAAGGATAAAGGGCCCAAATCGCCCCACCTGACGACTACTTGAGCTTCTCTTGACCTTTCCGTTCCCCTGGCATGAACAGTTCATCGAAAGAGTGACCCCCATCGTGTGATCCAGCACCGCCGGCCGACACCGCCGCGGGCCGGCACCGCGGAGCCGCGACGTACCGACCACTACGTGCATGCGAACCGCATTGCAGGGGGTTCTATGAGATCCAACCGCGCCAAGCTGCGCGCCGTGAGCATGGCAGCGACACTGCCCATGATCGCCGGCGCGCTGGCGCTGGGCATACCCGCGGCACACGCCGCGGACAGCCCTGCTCGTCAGGCACTTCAGGGCACCAAGCCCGCCTGGGCCACGGCCAAGGCGGACAAGGGCGCCACCGCGAACAGCGCCCAGGTGAACGCCCGGGTCTACCTGGCCGGGCGGGACGCGGCGGGCCTCGCCGCCTACGCCAAGGCCGTGTCCGACCCCAGCTCGCCGCTCTACGGCAAGTTTCTGAACGCCAAGAAGGCGCAGGCCCAGTTCGGGGCCACCAAGGCCCAGGTGGCCGCCGTCAAGTCCTGGCTGACCTCGGCCGGTCTGAAGGTCACCGCGGTCACCCAGCACTACGTCGCCGTCTCCGGTGACGTGGCCGCCGCCGAGAAGGCGTTCGGCGCCCAGCTGCACAACTTCGCCAAGGGCTCGGCGACCTACCGCGCCCCGGCACAGGCGGCCTCCGTGCCGGCCGGCCTGAAGGGCGCCGTCCTGACCGTCACCGGTCTGGACAACGCCCCGCACAAGGCGAACCACGACGAGCAACTGCCGCCGCCGGACGCCGTGTTCAAGAACTCCGGGCCGTTCTCCTCGTACTTCGGCTCGAACATCGCGACCACGCTGCCGGACGCGTACGGCGGCAAGATCCCGTACGCGATCAAGGGGTACACCGGCAAGCAGCTGCGCGCCGCGTACGGCGCCGGCACGTACACCGGCAAGGGTGTCCGCGTCGCCATCACCGACGCCTACGCCTCGCCGACCATCGCCTTCGACGCGGGCACGTACGCGGCGAAGCACGGCGACCAGGCCTGGCGGACCAGCCAGCTGCACCAGGTGCTGCCGGACAAGTACTCCAAGATCAAGGAGTGCAAGGCCGCGGGCTGGTACGGCGAGGAGACCCTCGACGTCGAGGCCGTGCACGCGGTCGCGCCGAACGCCGACGTCACGTACGTCGGTGCCGCCTCCTGCTTCGACGACGACCTGCTCGACTCGCTCAGCAAGGTCGTCGACAATCACCTGGCCGACATCGTCTCCAACTCCTGGGGCGACACCGAGGCCAGCCAGACGCCGGACCTCGCGGCCGCCTACGACCAGGTCTTCCAGCTGGGCGCGGTCCAGGGCATCGGCTTCTACTTCTCCTCCGGTGACAACGGCGACGAGGTCGCCAACACCGGTACGAAGCAGGTCGACACCCCGGCCAACTCCGCCTGGGTGACCGCGGTCGGCGGTACGTCGCTGGCCGTCGGCAAGGGCGACACGTACCAGTGGGAGACCGGCTGGGGCACCGAGAAGGCGACCCTGTCGGCCGACGGCAAGAGCTGGACCAACTTCCCCGGCGCCTTCACCTCGGGCGCGGGCGGCGGCACCAGCAAGACGGTCGCCGAGCCGTACTACCAGAAGGGCGTCGTCCCCGACGCGCTGGCCAAGGCCAACAGCGCCGACGGCAACCGCGTCGTCCCGGACATCGCGGCCATCGCCGACCCGAACACCGGCTTCCTGGTCGGCCAGACCCAGACCTTCGCGGACGGCTCGCAGCAGTACAGCGAGTACCGCATCGGCGGCACGTCGCTGGCCGCGCCGACCATCGCGGCCATCCAGGCGCTGGCCGAGGAGGCCCGGGGCGGCAAGGCGATCGGCTTCGCCAACCCGGAGATCTACTCCAAGTACGGCAAGGGCGTCTTCCACGACGTCACGGACAACCCGACCGGCTCCGACCTGGCGGTCGCCCGCGTGGACTTCGCCAACGGCCTGGACGCCTCCGGCGGCCTGCGGTACTCGGTCCGCTCCCTCGGCAAGGACAGCTCCCTGTCCGCGACGAAGGGCTACGACGACGTGACGGGCGTCGGCTCTCCGGCCGACGGCTACGTGCAGTCGTGGGCGAAGAAGCACTGACGCACTGACGCTCCGCTGAGGGGCGAGGGGCGTTGGGGTGCCGAGCACCCCAACGCCCCTCTTTGCGTGGGGACGCGCTGTGTGGTGCGAGCTGAGGCACTGACACGACCTCATAACACGACTCGCCTCGCCGCATCCGCAGCGGCACGCCGTGTCGGCGGGATGTGAGCGGGCGTCAGAACATCACCCCGAAGGGCTAATTGTACGTCAATCGTCCTTTTCTTCTTGGCCATTTGAGGCGGCGCCGACGTCCCGGAGAAGCGGTATCCGAGCCCACAAATGCCCTGATCGGCCCTTACGCGAGCCTTCCGGTATGACTGATATGACCGCGATGGGTATGTTCGTTCCGAGCCGACTGAGGGGTCGGCATCTCCGAGAGACACAAGACAGGAGAAGCACCATGAAGCTCGCCCGTTCAACCATGGTGACCGCCGCCGTCGGAGCTGCGGCAGCTCTTGCCGCGACCGGCATTACCTACGCCTCGGCGGCCTCGGCCCCCCAGGCGGCCCCGGAGGCCGCCGCCGTCGCGCCCCTGAACGGCGACTCCGGACAGGGCAAGGGCAAGGGCAACAACGGCAACAACAACGAGGGCAACGAGAACTGGGGCAAGGGCAACGAGGGCCGGGGCAACGAGGGCCGGGGTGGCGAGGAGCGCGAGCACGAGGGCCGCATCGAGATCAACGAGCGGTCGTACTCCCCCCACCCGGGCGACTGCATCACCGTCATCAGCGGCCTGGACGCCAAGACCCTGAACGTCCGTAACGAGAGCAAGAAGACCGTCGAGGTCTTCCGCGGCGCGGTCTGCGACAACGGCGCTCCGATCGCCACCGTCGGCCCGCACAGCGACAGCTTCGGCATTCACCCCGGCCACGTCGACGACATCCACGTCGACGACGGCGTGGTGGCCAGCTTCCGCGTGGTCCGGCACCACGACGAGTGGTGATCCGGGTACCGATCCGGAAATGACCGCATGAATAGGGAGCCCCGGCCCGCCGGAATCGGGCCGGGGCTCCAGTCCCTACCCTTGTCCGACGCCGACTGACACTCCGCGAGGTGAGCGAGGTGAGCATGCGCCTGGTGGAGGATGCGAGCGACGACACCTACGTCCTGGACATCCTCGACATCACGTTGACTCCCGCCCTGCCGTGGCTCGGCCATCAGGTCCGCTGGGAGATGGACGGTCACCTCAAGGAGACCGTCGACCTGACCCGGGTCACCTGCGACGTGACCATGAAGTTCGGTCCGATGAAGTTCCTCGACAGGAGCTACCGGCTGCCCGAACTGCTGGCGGGCATGGGCGCCAGCCTGTCGGGCGACCCCAGGCCGCCCGCCGGCCCGTGGCGGCAGGCGTGGAACCTTCAGCTTCCCGAGACGGTGCCGGTGGCCCAGCACCGGATCCGCCTGCGCGCCCGGACCGGGACCGGAAAGAACTTCCTGGCCCTGGACATCCCCCTGGACTTCAGCCGCAGATTCCGCCCGACCGCGACGAGCGGCAGCAGCCGCCGGCCGTGAGGTGATGGGCAGATTCGTTCCCAGGCGGAGTCGGAAAAGCCGCGGGAACAGCTGGGGACCAGGGGTCCCGGCCCGGAACAGATCTGCCAGTCACGCGAGACGCGACCGTGCCCAGGCGGCGCAGGTCAGTGGTTCAGCACACCCTGCTGCTCGGGCACATGAGACGCGACCACCCGGCCGACGTGGGTGACCGACCGACGCCGGTCCACCGCATACGCCACCCCGGCCACACCCAGCCCCAGCGCCGCCAGAGCCGCGCCGGCCAGCGCGGGGGACGTGGCCCCGAAGCCCGCCGCGAGCGCCAGGCCCCCGATCCAGGCGCCGCCGGCGTTGGCCAGGTTGAAGGCCGCCTGGTTGGCGGAGGAGGCCAGGGACGGGGCCGCCGACGCCTTCTCCATCACCATCAGCTGGAGCGGGGAGCCGGTGATGAACGCCGCCATGCCCAGCAGGGTCACCGCCAGCGCCGCGCTCCACTCCGCCCGCATCAGCACCGGGAACAGCAGCAGAACCAGCCCCAGCGACACCAGGCCGCCGAACAGCGTCCCCCTCAGCGAGTGGTCCGCGAGGCGGCCGCCCAGCAGGTTGCCGACCGTCGCGCCCACGCCGAACAGGGCCAGCAGCAGGGTCACGTCGGATTCGGCGAAACCGGCCGACTCGGTCAGCATCGGGGTGACGTAGCTGTAGGCCGCGAAGAGCGCGCCGAAGCCCGCCACCGTCGTACCGAGGGCCAGCCAGACCGGCAGGGACTTCAGCGCGGCCAGTTCGCCGCGCAGGCCTGCCGAGGGGGCACCCACCCGGTCGTGCGGGATCAGCAGCGCCAGCGACGCGATCGCCGCCAGGCCGATCACGCTCACGCCCAGGAAGGTCGCCCGCCAGCCGAGGTGCTGGCCCATCAGCGTGGCCACGGGGACGCCCGCGACGTTGGCGACGGTCAGGCCGAGGAACATCAGCGACACGGAGCGGGCCTTGCGCTCCGGCGGGACCATCGACGTGGCGACGACCGCGCCCACGCCGAAGAAGGCGCCGTGCGGCAGGCCGCTGAGGAAGCGGGCGGCCAGCAGGGAGCCGTTGCCGGGGGCGAACGCCGACAGGGCGTTGCCCACCACGAACAGTCCCATCAACGCGATCAGGACCGTACGGCGGGGCATGCGGGCCGTCACGGCGGCCAGCAGGGGCGCGCCGATCACGACGCCCAGCGCGTACGCCGAGACGAGGTGACCGGCCGTGGGGATGGAGATGTGCAGGTCGTCCGCGACATTGGGCAGCAGGCCCATCATCACGAACTCGGTCGTACCGATACCGAAAGCGCCGACGGCCAGAGCGAGCAGGGCCAGGGGCATGAAGGGCCTGTGCCTTTCGAGGTAAGAGAGCGGAGTTCCGTAGCCAGTCTATGTTCAGCTACGGAACAAAGTCTCTCAGGCCCAGTATTCCGGCGGGTTACGAGGACGTGTCCAGCTTCACACGGGCCGCCACCGGGAGGTGGTCGCTGCCCGTCCGGGGCAGGGTCCAGGAGCTCTCCGGCTCGACGCCCTTGACCATGATCTGGTCGATCCGCGCCATCGGGAACGACGCCGGCCAGCTGAACCCGAAGCCGCTGCCCGCCGCGCCCTGCGTGGAGCGCATCTGGGAGGTCACCGCGTTCAGCGAGCGGTCGTTCATCGTGCCGTTCAGGTCACCGAGCAGGACGACCCGCTTCAGGGGCTCGTCGGCGATCGCCTCGCCGAGCGCGTCGGCGCTCTTGTCCCGCTGGCGGGCGGTGAAGCCCGCCTTCATCTTCACCCGGACCGAGGGCAGGTGGGCGACGTAGACCGCGACCGGGCCCTTGGGGGTCGTCACGGTGGCGCGCATCGCCCGCGTCCAGCCGAGCTTGATGTCGACGGAGTGGACGTCGCTCATCGGGTACTTGCTCCACAACCCGACCGTGCCCGCGACCGCGTGGTACCTGTACGTCGGCGCGAGCGCCTTCTCGTAGACGGGTACGGCGGTGCCCGGGATCTCCTCCAGGGCGAGCACGTCGGCGCCGGAGGCCGCCACCGCGCGGGCGGTCGCCGAGGGGTCGGGATTGTCGGCGTTGACGTTGTGGGTCGCCACCATCAGGTCACCGCCCGACCCGGTCCGGTCGACGAGCAGCCCGCCGAAGAGGTTCAGCCACACGATCACCGGGAGGACGATCGCGAGCAGGGCGGTGGCCGACTTGCGGAGCAGGGCACAGAGCAGCAGCAGCGGGATGAGCAGGCCCAGCCAGGGCAGGAAGGTCTCCGTGAGGCTGCCGAGGTTGCCCACCCGGTTGGGGATGTGCGAGTGCAGCAGCATCACCAGGGCCAGGAGGAGGGCGAGGAGCGCCACGATGATGCCCCTGCGCCAGATGCGCGGGTCGCCGCGCCAGCCGGTGAAGAGGCGGTGCGCCAGGCGTCGGAGCCGGGATCCGGGTCGCTTCGGCCCCTTGCCGCCGCCCACCGTCTCCGAAACGTACGCCTGCTGCGCCATACCGTCTGCCTCACTGCCTGCCGTGCACACCGTCGTCCCCCCGTGCTGTTCCGACCCTAGGGGATGATCGGCGCTGTTCCCGCCGTCCCGTGACGGCCGTACGGAAGTCGAGGACGAACGGGGCGGGGCTGCGAGTTCCGTTTGCCCCTGTGACGCCTGGGTCTGTGACGAAACGCGCACATGGATGCTACGAGGCTGTCGAGCTGACGGGCCGTAGGCCCTGCAGGACCGTGTCGACGATCTCCTCGGCGAGGCCCTCGGGGAGGTCGCCGTCGGGGCGCACGATGCTGCGCACGAGCATGGGGCCGACGAACAGGTCGTTGGCCAGCTCCACGTCGGCGTCCGGCCGGAGTTCACCGCTCGCCTGCCCCCGGCGCAGTACATCCATGACGAGGTCGCGGCGGGGGGCGATGACGCTGGCGTGGTACGCGGCCCAGAGCTTGGGGCTCGACTTCATCTGGGCGTACACGTTGTGCAGGATCGCGGAGGAGCGGCTGGCGAGGCCGCGCTCGCGCAGGGACTCCAGCAGGACGACGAGGTCGTCACGCATGCTGGTGCCGGGGAGTTCGGGGTCGGGGAGTTCGGCGGCGCGCACGACGTCGACGAACAGTTCCTCCTTGCCGCTCCAGCGGCGGTAGATGGTGGCCTTGCCGACGCCGGCCGTGCGTGCGACGCGCTCGATGGAGAGCTCGGCGAGGGGGACGCCGTCCTCCAGCAGCTTCATCACGCCTTCGAGGATGGCGCGTTCCACCGCCTCGCTGCGGGGCCTGCCCCGTGCGGACCCGCAGGGGCGCAGCCGACTGTCGATGCCGGTATCGGGGTCGACGCCGGTATCCGTGTCGGTGTCGGCAAGGGTCACGTCGCTTCCGTCCTCTCACTGTGCTGCGGTGATTGTCCCGCAGCGGCCTCCTTCCCCGTGGAGGGACCGCGGTCCGCGTCAGTCCGCGGCCGCGACCAACTCCGGCTCCCGCTCGTCCTGCTGACCGGCCGTCGGCCTGCCCGGCAGGAACAGGGCGGTCACCACGGCGCCGATCAGCGCGATACCCGTACCGCACAGGGCGGTGACGTGCATGGCGTGCAGGAACGCGTCGTCGGCCGGGGTGACCAGGGCCTTGCCCTGCGGGCCGAGCTTTCCGGCGATGCCGAGGGTGGCCTCGATGGAGTCGCCGGCCGTCTTGCGAAGGGCGGGCGGCAGCAGGCCGAGCTTGTCCTCGATGCCGTTGCGGTACGACGTGGCGAGCACCGAGCCGAGTACGGCGATGCCGAGGGCGCCGCCGACCTGGCGGAAGGTGTTGCTCAGGGCGGAGGCGGAGCCGGCCTTCTCGCGGGGCAGGGCCTGCATGATGACGACCGAGGTCGGCGTCATGATGTGGGCCATGCCGGTGCCCATGAGGAAGAACACGACCTCCAGCAGCCAGATGGGCGTGTCCGCCTCGAAGGTGGCGAACGCGGCGAGCGTCGCGGCGATCAGCACCATGCCCGCGGTGGTGGTGGCCCGGTTGCCGAACCGCTCGACCAGCAGCCGGGCGCGCGGCGCGAAGATCATCTGCGCGGCGGCGAGCGGCAGCATCAGCACGCCGGACTCCAGCGGCGAGTAGCCGCGCACGCTCTGGGTGTAGAAGACGCCGAAGAACGTGACGCCCATGAGCGCGAAGAACACGAGCGCGATGGCGCTCATGGCGGCCGAGAACACCTTGTTCTTGAAGTAGGTGACGTCGAGGGACGGGTGGTCGCTGCGCTTCTCGAAGACGACGAACGCGGCGAGCACGACGAGTCCGGCGATGATGGTCGCCAGCACCTTGGGGTCGGTGAAGTCGGCCAGTTCGCCGCCCTTGATGATGCCGTAGACCAGCAGGACCAGGCCGACGACGGACAGGACGACGCCGATCGGGTCGAGACGGCCCGGCCTGGGGTCGCGGGAGTCGGGCACCAGCCAGGTCATCAGGATCAGCGCGATGATCACGATCGGCACGTTGACGAGGAAGACCGAGCCCCACCAGAAGTGGTCGAGCAGGGCGCCGCCGGTGATCGGGCCGATGGCGATCGCGAGGCCGACGCCGCCGGCCCAGATACCGATGGCCTTCGGCTGCTCCTCGCGCTCGAAGACGTTCATCAGCACGGCGAGGGTCGAGGGCATCACGAAGGCGGCACCGAGGGCCATCAGCGCGCGGAAGGCGATCAGCTGGGCCGGCGAGCCGGACTCGGCGGCCAGCGCCGAACCGATGCCGAACACGGCGATGCCGGCGATCAGCACCTTCTTGCGGCCGAGGCGGTCGCCGACGAGGCCGGCGGTGAAGAGCAGGCCGGCGAAGACGAGGGTGTAGGCGTTGATCGCCCACTCGATCTGGCCCTGGCTGGCACCGAGGCCGGTGGGCGCCGGGGTGGAGATGGTCTTGATCGCGACGTTCAGGATCGAGTTGTCGAGCACCACGATGAGCAGGCTCAGCATCAGCACACCGAGGATCGCCCATCGGCGCCGGTGCACCGCTTCCGGTATCCGGGAAGCAGGGACGGGACTTGTCATGTGTTCGAGACTACGATCATTTCGATACGGAACGGTCTCGTATCTAATCTTCTTTACCAAGGCCTTACAAGGTGGGCCTGGAGCCGTTCTGGACGGGATCACAGGGGGTTCCCCTGGCCCTGACTGGCACGAGGTGCCACCATGGAGACGATCCGGGGACGCCGTCAGGGCGCCTCGAGATGACTGAAGGAGCCGTTGCCATGACGCAGCTTTCGGCTGCCCAGACAAAGCCCTCCGACGGCAGCAAGGCGCTGTACGGGGGGAAGGGCACACGCCGTGTCACTGTTCGCGACATCGCCCTCGCCAAGGAACGCGGCGAGAAGTGGCCCATGCTCACCGCCTACGACGCGATGACCGCGTCCGTCTTCGACGAGGCCGGGATCCCGGTCATGCTGGTCGGGGACTCGGCGGGCAACTGCCACCTCGGGTACGAGACGACCGTGCCCGTCACGCTGGACGAGATGACCATGCTGTCGGCGGCCGTCGTACGCGGCACGCAGCGCGCCCTCATCGTCGGCGACCTCCCCTTCGGCTCGTACCAGGAGGGCCCGGTGCAGGCGCTGCGCTCGGCGACCCGGCTGGTGAAGGAGGCCGGGGTGGGCGCCGTGAAGCTGGAGGGCGGCGAGCGGTCGCACGAACAGATCCGGCTGCTGGTGGAGTCCGGCATCCCGGTGATGGCCCACATCGGGCTGACCCCGCAGTCCGTGAACGCGATGGGCTATCGCGTGCAGGGCCGGGGCGAGGAGGCCGCCCAGCAGCTCCTGCGGGACGCGAAGGCGGTCCAGGACGCGGGTGCCTTCGCGGTCGTCCTGGAGCTGGTTCCCGCGGAGCTGGCGGCCGAGGTGACGCGCGTGCTGCACATCCCGACGGTCGGCATCGGCGCGGGCCCGGAGTGCGACGCGCAGGTCCTCGTCTGGACGGACATGCTGGGCCTGACCTCCGGCCGGGTCCCGAAGTTCGTCAAGAAGTACGCCGACCTGCGTGAGGTCATGTCGAGCGCGGTGAAGGCCTTCGCGGAGGACGTCGTCGGCGGAACCTTCCCGCTGGAGGAGCACTCCGTCCACTGAGCCATTGCGGCAACACCCCGGGCAGCCCGCCGATCTTCCCCCGTCGGCGGGCTGCCGTTTTTTGCGCCTGAACCGGCGCCGCTCTCGCGGAGGTGGTTGCTCGCCGCCGTGGTTCCTCAATTGATGGTTTCGGTGGTCGTCGGCGGGTTGTCGGTTGCTGTAGGTGGCCTGTCGGTGATTTGTCGGCAGACACTGGCACCGTCTCCGTCATGAAGCGAATCGATGACAACCCCGTCGGCGCAAGCCACGCAGTGACGGTGCGGGGACTGGTCAAGCACTACGGCGAGACCAAGGCGCTGGACGGCGTCGACCTGGATGTGCGTGAGGGCACCGTGATGGGCGTGCTCGGACCGAACGGCGCCGGCAAGACCACCCTCGTACGGATTCTGTCCACGCTGATCACCCCCGACGCCGGGCAGGCCACCGTGGCCGGGTACGACGTCGTACGGCAGCCCCGGCAGTTGCGGCGGGTCATAGGGCTCACCGGGCAGTACGCCTCCGTCGACGAGAAGCTGCCCGGCTGGGAGAACCTGTACATGATCGGGCGGCTGCTCGACCTCCCCCGCAAGGACGCCCGCGCACGGGCCGACGAGCTGCTGGAGCGGTTCTCCCTCACCGAGGCGGCCAAGCGGCCGGCCAGCACGTACTCCGGTGGTATGCGGCGGCGGCTGGATCTGGCCGCCTCGATGATCGGACGGCCTGCCGTCCTCTACCTCGACGAGCCCACCACCGGCCTCGACCCCCGTACCCGCAACGAGGTGTGGGACGAGGTCAAGACCATGGTCGGCGACGGCGTCACCGTGCTGCTCACCACCCAGTACATGGAGGAGGCCGAGCAGCTCGCCTCGGAGCTGACCGTGGTGGACCGCGGCAAGGTCATCGCCACCGGCGGGATCGAGGAGCTGAAGAGCCGGGTCGGCGGTCGTACGCTGCGCGTGCGCCCCCTCGACCCGATGGAGCTGCGGCCCCTCGCCGGCATGCTGGACGAACTCGGCATCACCGGGCTCGCCGCCACCACCGTCGATCCCGAGACCGGCACGCTGCTGGTGCCGATCCTCAGCGACGAGCAGCTGACCGCCGTGGTCGGCGCGGTCACCGCGCGCGGCATCACGATCTCCTCCATCACCACCGAACTGCCCAGCCTGGACGAGGTGTTCCTGTCCCTCACCGGCCACCGCGCCGGTGCCCCGCAGGAGACCACGCCCGCCGACTCCCGCGAGGAGGTCGCCGTATGAGCGCCGCCACCGTAACCACTCCTGTCACCGACGCCGACGTACGGATCCCGCTGCGCGGGCATCTGCGGCACACCGGCGCGCTCGTCCGCCGTAACCTGCTCTGGATCCGCCAGGACCCGGAGTCGATGTTCGACGCGCTGTTCATGCCGATCGTCTTCACGCTGCTGTTCGTGTACGTCTTCGGCGGCTCGATCGGCCAGGCGCTGGGCGGCGGCCAGGACCAGTACGTGCAGTACGTCATCCCCGGCATGCTGGCGATGATGAGCATGACCCTGTCGCAGGGCGTCGGCACCGGGTTCAGCCAGGACTTCAACAGCGGGGTCATGGACCGGTTCCGCACGCTGCCGATCGGGCGCGGCTCCGTGCTGTTCGCGAAGATCGCCGTGGAGCTGGGGCGGATGCTGTTCGCGACCGTCATCCTGATGGTCGTCGCCGTCCTGGTCGGGTTCCACATCCACCACTGGGGCGGGCTGTTCGCGACCGTGGGCCTGTCCGCGCTGTTCGCCTCCTCGATCATGTGGGTGTTCCTCACCCTCGGCGTGATGCTGAAGAACGCGCAGTCCGTGCAGGGCGTGGGCTTCCTCGTGCTGTTCCCGCTGCAGTTCGGCTCCTCGATCTTCGCGCCGACCCGGTCGATGCCCGGCTGGCTGCGGCACTTCACCGACTACAACCCGCTGTCCACGCTCGCGGACGCGGCCCGCGGGCTGATGGTCGGCGGCCCGGTGGCCCACGATCTGTGGGTGACCGTGGGCTGGTCGGTGGCGATCACGGCGGTCATGGGACCGATCGCCATCCACAAGTTCCGTACGAAGAGCTGACGCCCGCGCGTCAGATCAGGGCGGTGGCCTCCGCGAGGGAGAGGCCACCGCCCTCGGCGTACGCCGCCGCGTACCCGGCCTCGTCGAGCCGCTCGCGGATCCGGGTCTCGGTCAGGTCGTGCGCCCGGCGCTCCATGCCGGAGGGGGCGTGGCCGGGCGGCATCAGGGCGTCGGCGGCGCCCAGACAGCGGGCCCCGGCCACGGCACCCGCCTCTCCGCGCTCCGCCAGGGCCATCGCGGCGACGGAGAGACAGATGGAGGGCAGGTGCGGGCTGACGGCCTCGGACAGCGGGTCCCGGGTCAGCCGCAGCGCCTCACGGACCCGGGTCAGGGCCTGCTCCGGCAGCCGGTCGAGGGCGTCCACCCAGGCCTCCTGGACGAGGATCATCGCGTCGAAGACCACGAAGTGCGCGATCGCGAACTCCTCTCGGAGCAGCCGGAGTTGCTCGCGCGCCTCGCCGGTCCGGCCGTACACGGCGAGCCAGCAGGCGAGGAAGAGCCGGGCGGCGGGCATCGCCTCGTTGAGGGAGCCGTCCTGGCTGGCGATGACGTCGCGGAGCATCTTCTCGCCGCGCTCCAGCTCGCCCTGCTCCATGAGCACACTGCCGAACCGGGCGCCCAGGATGGCCATCTGGGCGCGGGCGCCGAGGCGTTCGGCGTACGCGATGGCGGCCTGGTAGTCGGCGGCGGCGGCCGCGTAGGCGCCCTTGCGCTCATGGGCCTCGCCGCGCGCGGACAGCGCCTCGGCGGTGCCCCACGCGTCGCCGAGGCGGCGGTAGATCTGCAGCGCCTCGTCGGCATCACGGGAGGCGTCGCCCGCCCAGGCGGTGCGGTTGGCGAGCAGGTTGGCGCGCAGTTGGAGGGCGCCTGCCAGCTCCCACTCGAAGCCGGGGGTGCTCCGGCAGGTCTCCACGGTGGCGTCCATGATCGGGCGCAGCCGGTCCATGCCGCCGGTCAGTATCTCGGCGAAGAACCACAGCATGCCCGGGGCCCGGCAGGTCTGCGGCAGGCCGGGCTTGTACACCTCGGTGACGGCCCGCAGTTTGGCCTGCGCCTCGGGCGTCTGCCAGGCCTCCAACTCGGTTTCCATGCAGGCGAGATGGGCCAGGTGGACGCCGCGCCGGGCCTCGGCGAGCAGCTCGCCGGTGTACGGGGGCGGGGTGTCGGTGCAGCGCTGCCGGACCGGGCGGGCCGGGCGGACCGGCTCGGCGAACGGGTCGGGGCCGAGCGCCATGACCTCCCGGCACCAGTTGCGGATCTCGACGCGCTGGTCACGCATCTGCCAGAACCACCCCAGGGACAGCACCAGGCACAGCGCCTCCTGTTCGTCGCCGAGGGCGACGGCGTGCCGCAGGGCGGTGCGCAGGTTCTCGTACTCCAGCTGGAACCGCTCGATGGCGGTGCGCTGCTCGGGGCCGCGCAGCAACGGGTCGGTGGCGCGGGCGAGTTCGCGGTAGTACACCAGGTGGGCGCGTTCGGCCTCGCCCCGGTGGCCGTTCTCGGCGAGCCGTTCGGCGGCGTACTCGGCGACGGTCTCCAGCAGCCGGTAGCGCATGCCGCCCTCGTGCGAAGGGGCGGCCACGACCAGGGACTTGTCGACCAGCGAGCCGAGCGCGTCCAGGGCGACCGGGCCGCAGACGGCCTCGGCGGCGGCCAGGTCGCAGCCGCCCGCGAAGACCGACAGCCGGGCGAGGACGTCGCGTTCGTCCGCGTCCAGCAGGTCCCAGGACCAGTCCACGACGGCCCGCAGGGTCTGCTGGCGGGGCAGTACGGTGCGGCTGCCGGAGGTGAGCAGCCGGAAGCGGTCGTCCAGCCGGGCGGCTATCTGCCCGGGGGTGAGCATGCGCAGCCGGGCCGCGGCCAGCTCGATCGCGAGGGGCAGCCCGTCGAGCCGCCGGCAGATCTCGGCGCAGCCGTCCGGATCGTCCTCGGTACGGAACCCGGGCCGGGCCGCCGCGCCCCGCTCGGCCAGCAGCCGCAGCGCGACCGGCTCCGGCAGCGGCTCCACCGGCCGCACCAACTCCCCCGGCACACCGAGGGGTTCGCGGCTGGTGGCGAGGACGACCAGCCCCGGGCAGCGGGACAGCAGCCGGGCCACCAGATCGGCCGCGGCCTGCACGACGTGCTCGCAGTTGTCGAGGATGATCAGCATCCGGCGCCGGGCGCAGTGCTCCAGGAGCCGCTCCAGGGGTTCGTCGTAGCGGTCGGCGACCGCGCGCATGCCCTCGACACCGGCGCCGTGCAGCACGGTCTCACGGGCGCCGATCGCGGTGAGCACCGCCTGCGGTACGGCCTCGGGGTCGTCCACGGGGGCCAGCTCGGCCAGCCACACCCCGTCCCGGACGGTGTGCCGTACCGCCTCGGCGGCCTCCAGAGACAGCCGGGTCTTCCCGGCGCCGCCCGGCCCGAGCAGGGTGACCAGCCGGGCGCCCGCGAGGTCGGCGCCGATGGCCTCGATGTCGGCTTCCCGGCCCACGAAGGAGGTGAGCCGGGCGGGCAGGTTACCCGGGGCCGACCGGGGCTCAGGCGCCTTCTGCGGTGGCTCCGCGGTGAGCAACTCGCCGTGCAGGGCACGTAGTTCGGGTCCGGGGTCGGCACCGAGCCGGTCCGCGAGCAGCCGTCGTACGTCCTCGTAGGCGGCGAGCGCCTGGGCGGGGCGGCCGGCGTCGCGCAGGGCGCGCAGCCGCAGTGCCTGGAGCGGCTCGTCCAGCGGGTGCTCGTCGCACAGGGCGGCCAGCTCGGGCAGCGTCTGCTCGGCGTGGCCGAGGGCGAGGGCGGCGGCGTGCCGGGCGCGCAGCGCGTCGAGGCGGCGGGTCTCCCAGCGGGCCGCCTCGGCGGTGTGGCCGGGCAGGTCGGCGAGGGCGGGGCCGCGCCACAGGGCGAGCGCGTCGTCCAGGACGGCGGCGGCCTTGGCCGGGTCGGCGTCGGCGAGGGCCCGCAGACCGTCGCCGGTGAGCCGCTCGAACCGGCTGAGGTCGACGTCGTCGGAGGGGGCGGTGAGCCGGTAGCCGCCGTCGGCGGAGGCGACGGCGTCCGCGCCGAGGGTACGGCGCAGCCGGCCGACCAGCGCCTGGAGCGCACCGGCCGCGTCGGTGGGCGGGTCGGCGCCCCACACCTCGTCCACGAGCACCCCGACGGGCACGGTCCGCCCGGCCCGCAGCGCGAGCACGCTCAGCAGGGCACGCAGCCGCGCCCCGCCGAGCGGGACGGCCGTGCCGTCGGGGCGGAGTGCCTGGGTGGTGCCGAGGAGCCGATAGCGCACGGTGTCCATTGTCCCCGGGGACGACCGGACACCGCTTCCGGGTTTCAGACGCGCATGAACTGGGAGGAGTCGAGGGTGAGGGTCCGGTCGGCAACGGGGATCTCGATCTCCTTGCCGAAGGGGCCGGACCGGGTGCACTGGTAGGCGCCGTTCTCCGGCTGGGTCAGGAGCGTCCAGGTGCCGGTCAGGACGTCGACGATCAGGTAAGCAGGGATGCCACGCAGGGCGTAGTGGTCGGGCTTGGTGTTGTAGTCGCGGTGCTTGCTCTCCGGCGACACGACCTCGACCACGAAGGGCAGCAGCGACTCGTCGATCTCGCTCGTGCCCGGACGGATCTGTTCCAACGGCAGCGCCGACGCGTCGGGCTCCGGCTTGTAGCCCTCCCGGGGAGGGACGACCGAGAACTCACCCGTCGCCATCCAACCGGGCAGTCCTGCCTCGATCTGGTTGGCGATACGCCGGGCCGTGGTCACGTGCGCCTGAGTGACGGGTACCAAAGTGAGCCCATTCCTCGTCAGCCGGAGGCGCGCGCTCTTTGGCACATGGATGGTGTCCTGCACAAGTTCGACCCAGCCCTCGGCGATCGTCATGGCCACCTCCTCAGTCGACTCGATTACAGCCTATCGATTACCAGGAACCTCTGGCCCTCCGCAGGACGTTCCCCCCACATCACCGGTACGGTCGACCCCGGCCCACCCGAGACACCAGCAGGAGCCCTGCCCATGACCACCGCCACCACCCGCCACGGCGACCGCCGGGTCAGTCCCGTGTTCGTCGGGATCCTGGCCGTGACGGCGGTGACCGGCTGGGCCACCTGGACCGGGTTCGCGACACAGCCGGGCGTCGCGATCTTCCTGTTCGTGACGGCGGCCTGGATCGTCTCGCTGTGTCTGCACGAGTACGCGCACGCGCGCACCGCCCTGCACGGCGGGGACATCACGGTGGGCGCGAAGGGCTATCTCACGCTGAACCCGCTGAAGTACACGCACGCGCAGCTGAGCATCCTGCTCCCGGTGCTCTTCCTGATCATGGGCGGGATCGGTCTGCCGGGCGGCGCGGTGTTCATCGAGCGCGGCCGGATCCGGGGCCGCTGGAAGCACAGTCTGGTCTCGGCGGCGGGCCCGCTGACGAACGTGCTGTTCGCGGCCGTGTGCACCGCGCCGTTCTGGCTGCACGCGCTGGACGGGGTGCCCGCGGACTTCCGGTTCGCGCTGGCGTTCCTGGGCCTGCTCCAGGTGACGGCGGCGATCCTGAACTTCCTGCCGGTGCCGGGCCTGGACGGCTACGGCGTCATCGAGCCGTGGCTGTCGTACCGGGTGAAGCGGCAGGTGGCGCCGTTCGCGCCGTTCGGCCTGCTGTTCGTGTTCGCGCTGCTGTGGGTGCCGTCGGTCAACAACGTGTTCTTCGACGCGATCGACGCGATCCTGCGCGGCCTGGGCGTCGACGACGGCTCCCGCTACTGCGGCCAGGAGCTGTACCGCTTCTGGCGTGGCACGCCGGAGATCTGCACCGTCAGCCCGTGACGGACGTGTCCTGCCCCGCCGTCCGCCGGCCACACTTGACGTAGTACCAGGTCATGTTGGACGACAGGCCCGCCAGCAGCACCCAGACGATCCCCAGCCAGCTGCCCTGGACGAAGGAGACGACGGCGGCGGCCACGGCGAGGACGCAGACGACCAGGGCGTAGAGGGCGAGTCGCCGGGTCTGGGCGGGTGGGGGCAAGGGGGGCATAGGAGTCGCTTTCGGGTGCGGTGGGGGACACTGCCGGTGCCCACCAGTGTCCCCCATCCGCTCACACGTCGGTGACGCGGAGCCCGGCGTGTGCCTTGTAGCGGCGGTTGACGGAGATCAGGTTCGCCACCAGTGACTCGACCTGGTGGGCGTTGCGCAGCCGGCCGGCGAAGATGCCGCGCATGCCGGGGATGCGGCCGGCGAGCGCCTGGACGATCTCCACGTCGGCCCGCTCCTCGCCGAGCACCATGACGTCGGTGTCGATCTCGTCGATCTCCGGGTCCTGGAGCAGGACGGCCGACAGGTGGTGGAAGGCGGCGGCGACCCGGGAGTCCGGCAGCAGGGCGGCGGCCTGCTCGGCGGCGCTGCCCTCCTCGGGCTTGATCGCGTAGGCGCCCTTCTTGTCGAAGCCGAGCGGGTTGACGCAGTCCACGACGAGCTTGCCGGCCAGTTCATCGCGCAGGGCCTTCAGGGTGTCGCCGTGGCCGTCCCACGGTACGGCGACGATCACGATGTCGCTGCGGCGCGCGGTCTCGGCGTTGTCGGCGCCCTCGACGCCGTGGCCGAGTTCCCCGGCGGCGGCCTGGGCGCGCTCGGCGGCCCGGGAGCCGATGATCACCTTCTGGCCGGCCCTGGCGAGCCGGTAGGCGAGGCCCTTGCCCTGCGGGCCGGTGCCGCCGAGGACGCCGACGACGTACCCGGAGACGTCGGGCAGGTCCCAGGGGTCCTTGGCGGGGGCCTTCTGTGCCGTGCCGGAAGAGCTGTCGGAAGAGGTCGTAGAGGTCATGGACCCGACTCTACGTCCGGGGCGGGTACGGCACCGGGTCAGGTGAGCCCGTCGTCATCGCTGTGCTGTACCTACACGTGTCCGGTGAACCGGTGGATGTCCCCGGGGCGGGGGAATTCCGGGTGAACTCCGGGTCGCGAGTGGCCGGTTGGGGCAGTATGCGGTCGTATGGACGCCGTACGGGTCGCGTTGCTGCGCGAAGTACTCGCCGGGACGGAGTGGCTGGGGGCCACCCG
Source organism: Streptomyces sp. NPDC020192 (assembly GCF_044388685.1). Classification (NCBI taxonomy): domain Bacteria; kingdom Bacillati; phylum Actinomycetota; class Actinomycetes; order Kitasatosporales; family Streptomycetaceae; genus Streptomyces; species Streptomyces sp. NPDC020192. The sequence continues at coordinate 569,225 of NZ_JBIRXG010000001.1, forward strand.
GAGGTTCGCGGGGGTGCTGCGCGGGTCGGTGGTGGCGCACGGGGGCGGGCTGCTGCTGGTGGGGACGCCGGAGTACGAGCCGTGGCATCTGGCGGCGCATCTGGTGGACGAGGCCGCGTGGTCGGGTACGCCGGAGCTGGCGCCGACGCTCGTACGACACCGGCCGCGCCCCGGTGACCCGCCCCACCTGGCCGTCGGACCGGGCCGGATCGAGGGGGCGCGGCGCGGTGAGACCCTGCTGGTCGTGGCCCCCGAGGAGCCCGCACCCCTGCTGGAACGTGTCCACTCGGCCCGGCGGGCCGGGGTGACGGTGCTGGCGCTGGGCGCGGACGAGGGCGAGCTGACGGCGATGGCCCACGAGTCGCTGGCGGTGCCGCAGGGGGCGGAGCTGGACCTGGACACCGTCCAGCACCTGGTCAGCGCGGCGGCCGGCGAGAACGGGGGCCCTCCGAGGGCTCAACGGGGCTTCCGCGACCGCTTGTCGAGACTGGCCGAGGTCCTGACGGCCCCACCGCCGGCCCCTTGGTGAGCACACCCGGAAATACGGTTGCCCGGGGCGCGCGGCCGACCGAGCATGACCCCTTGTGCTGCGCAACCTCCTCCCCGACCTCTCCCCCTGGAAGGCCTCCGCCGACTTCCGGCGGCTCTGGACATCAGGGCTGATCAGCAACTTCGGGAGTTTCCTCACCTTCGTCGCGCTCCCCGTCCAGCTGAAGGACCTCACCGGCTCGGCGGCAGCCGTGGGCGCGATCGGGGCCGTGGAGCTGTTGCCGCTCATCGTCTGCGGACTGTACGGCGGTGCTCTCGCCGACGCGCTGGACAAGCGGAAGCTCATCGTGTGGATGGAGGCCGGTCAGGGTCTGCTGAGTGCCGTCCTGCTGGTCAACGCCCTGCTCCCGCACCCCGCGGTCTGGCCGCTGTACGCCATCGCCGCCCTCTCCTCCGCCCTGGGCTCGATCCAGCGACCGGCGCTGGACTCGCTCTGGCCCCGGATCGTCGCCCACGACGACATGCCCGCCGCGGCCTCGCTGAACTCGCTGCGCTGGACCGTCGGCGGAGTCGCCGGCCCGGCGGTCGCGGGCGTGGTCGTCGCCTACGCGGGCCTCGGCTGGGCGTACGCGGCCGACACGCTCACCTTCGCGGTCTCGCTGGCGTACATCGTGCGGATCGCCCCCTCCCCCGCCTCCCACGAGGCCTCCAGGCCCTCACTGACGGCCGTCCTGGAGGGCGCCCGGTACGCGTGGAGCCGTAAGGAGCTCCTCGGTACCTACGTCGTCGACCTCGCGGCGATGTTCCTGGCCATGCCGCTCGCGGTGCTGCCGTTCCTCGCCGACGCACTGCACGCCGACTGGTCGCTCGGCCTGATGTACGCGTCCGTCCCGGCCGGGGCGATGCTGGTGAGCCTGACCAGCGGCTGGGCCTCCCGGGTGCACCGGCACGGCCTGATGGTGGTGCTGGCGGCCACGGGTTGGGGCCTGGCGGTCGCGGCGGCGGGCGTCTGCGGAAACGTGTGGCTGGTCCTGGCCTTCCTGACCATCGGCGGGGGCTTCGACATGGTCAGCGGGATCTTCCGGTCCGCCATGTGGAACCAGACGATCCCCGACGAACTGCGCGGCCGCCTCGCCGGGATCGAGCTGCTGTCCTACTCGGTCGGCCCCCAGCTCGGCCAGGTCCGCGCGGGCGGCCTCGCGGCCTGGGCGGGCGTACGGACCTCGGTCGTCTCCGGCGGCCTGGCCTGCGCGGGCGCCATGGGCCTGCTCGCGCTGTGCCTGCCGGGCCTCATGTCGTACGACGCGCGGACGAACGAGCACGCGGTCCGCATGCGCGAGCGGCGCGCGGCCGTACAGGCGTGATCACTCGTCCTCGGTGCTCCCGCCCGCCTGCGCGTCGTGCCAGCGCGGATCGTTCTCCCACTCGAGGTTGCGCTCGGCGGCCGTCTCCATCGCGTGCCGGGCCTCCTCCGGCGAGGCGTACGGCCCGAAGCGGTCCTTGCCCGGGCACTCCGGGCCCTCCTCGACCTTCTTGTGCTCCAGGCAGTAGTACCACTCGCCCGGCTTGCCGACGGTGCGCCTCTTGAACAGGGCCATGGACAGCTCCTCTCGCCACCGACATGTTCCCCCATGTCGGCGTGGATAGACTCGCTGGCATGTCTGGCCAGTCGCTGCTCGTACCAGGGGAGCTGTCCCCCACCCGTTCGGTCCCCGGAAACATCCGCCGCCCCGAGTACGTCGGCAAGCCCGCGCCGGCGCCGTACACCGGGCCGGAGGTGCAGACCCCCGAGACCATCGAGGCGATGCGGATCGCCGGCCGTATCGCCGCGCGGGCGATGGAGGAGGCCGCGAAGATCATCGCGCCCGGGGTCACCACGGACCAGCTGGACAAGGTCGCGCACGAGTACATGTGCGACCACGGCGCCTACCCGTCCACGCTCGGCTACCGCGGTTTCCCCAAGTCACTGTGCACGTCCCTCAACGAGGTCATCTGCCACGGCATCCCGGACTCGACCGTCCTGAACGACGGCGACATCGTCAACCTGGACGTGACGGCGTACATCGGCGGGGTGCACGGCGACAACAACGCCACCTACCTGGTCGGGGACGTGGACGAGGAGTCGCGGCTGCTGGTGGAGCGCACGCGTGAGTCCCTGAACCGCGCGATCAAGGCGGTCAAGCCGGGCCGGCAGATCAACATCATCGGCCGGGTCATCGAGTCGTACGCCAAGCGGTTCGGGTACGGGGTGGTGCGGGACTTCACCGGGCACGGGATCAACTCCTCGTTCCACTCCGGCCTGATCATCCCGCACTACGACAGCCCGCACGCGACGACGGTCATGCAGCCGGGCATGACGTTCACGATCGAGCCGATGCTGACGCTGGGCACGCACGAGTACGACATGTGGGACGACGGCTGGACGGTCGTGACGAAGGACCGCAGGCGGACGGCCCAGTTCGAGCACACGCTGGTGGTGACGGACACGGGCGCGGAGATCCTGACCCTGCCCTGACGCCACCCCCGCCCCTGGCCCGCCCTCTGCGAGGGCGGGCCTTCTCTTGTAGACTTTTACCGACAGGGTGTCGGCAAGATGCGCAAGGGACGGCCCCATGGACTCCTTCTCGGCCCTCATCCGCACCGCGTCCCACGAGCAGCACGTGGAGGCGGAGACCTCGACGTTCATGAGCGACCTGCTCGGCGGCCGGCTGGGCGTGGCGGCGTACGCGCGCTACACCGAGCAGCTGTGGTTCGTGTACGAGGCGCTGGAGAGCGGCGCCGGGCGGCTGGCCTCGGATCCGGTGGCGGGGCCGTTCATCCGGCCGGAGCTGTTCCGGCTTCCGGCGCTGGAGCGGGACCTGGCGCATCTGCGGGGCGCCGGCTGGCGGGCGACCCTGTCCGCGCTGCCGGCGACCCGGGCGTACGCGGACCGGGTCCGTGAGTGCGCCGAGCGATGGCCCGGCGGCTACGTCGCCCACCACTACACCCGCTATCTGGGCGATCTGTCCGGCGGCCAGATCATCCGGGACAGCGCGGAGCGGACGTGGGGCTTCACGCGGAAGGGCGACGGGGTTCGGTTCTACGTCTTCGAGGGGCTCTCCAACCCGGCCGCGTTCAAGCGGAGTTACCGCGAGCTGCTGGACGCGATCGCCGTGGACGACCTGGAGAAGCAGCGGGTCGTGACGGAGTGCAGGCGGGCGTTCGCCCTGAACACCGCGGTGTTCAGGGCTCTGGGTGAGGAGTTCCCGCTGAGCGCCTAGCGCTCCGGCTGGCGCTCGAGGAACACCCGTCCACCGATCTCCACCCAGCCGTGCGGCTGCGGGGCGCTGAGGATCTGGGAGCCCCTGCCCTGGGTGATGTTCAGGGCGCGGCCCAGCTGGTCGGTGAGGAGGAGGGCCGCCGCTCCGGTGGCCTCGTCCTCGTCGATGCCGTCGTCACGGCCGGGGAAGGCGCGGGCGCGGATCCGGCCGGCCGCCTCGTCCTCCCAGGCCCAGGCGTAGATCCACTCCCCCGGTGGGGGCACGTCCAGGGCGTCGACCTCGGCCGCCGTGCCGTACTGGCGCAGGGTGCGCGGTGGGGCCCACTCCGCCCGCGCCTCGATCCAGCTGAACTCGCCGTCCAGCCGGACGCCGACGACTCCGGCGGGGGTGACCAGTTCGGGCACGTCGAGCAGCCAGGCGGTGCCGACGCAGGGGTGACCGGCGAAGGGCAGCCGCAGGGTGGGGGTGTAGATGTCGATGACGCCGCGCTCGGGGTCGTCCACGAACACGGTCTCGCTGAAGCCGAGTTTGGCCGCCATCGCCTGCCGGTCGCTCCGCTCGGGCAGGACCGAGCCGTCGCGGACGACGCCGAGTTCGTTGCCGTAGCCGCCGTTCGGTCCGCAGAAGACGCGGAGTACGTCGTAGTCAGTCACCGGGGAATTGAAACATCGCGGCCCCGGCGAGCGCGCGCCAGGCGGGGGCGCCGCCGGGGAGCGGGTGGGTGCGCATGCCCGAGGGGGCGTAGGGCAGCTCGGGCAGGGCGTCGCCGAGCGGATCCGATCAGCGCACCCGCCCGAGGTGGATCACGGACACGCGGATCTGCCGGTCGCTGACCTCGTACCTCACCTCTCACCCTCGCCGAACACACGCCGATAGGCCTCGTCGTGCGGGACACCGGCGTCCTCGGCCCGGGTGCAACCTTTTGAGACCCGAATCACCACCCCCATAGGTATGAGCAAGGTAAGGCTCAGGTAAGTTAGGGCAGCCTCACCACACCGGATCCGCTGGGAGCCTGCATGCGAGCCGTCCGACTGACCGTCACCGCCGCCACGACCGTGGCCGCCCTGACCGCCCTCTCGGCGTGCACCGCGAAGAGCGATGCCAAGGACGGCGACGCCGTCCAGGTCACCGCGGCCGACGCGACGTGCGAGACCTCGGCCACGTCCGTACCGGCCGGGCAGGTCACGCTGACGATAGAGAACAAGGGGTCCAAGGCCACCGAGGTCGAGATCCTGTTCCCGGACGACCGGATCGTCTCCGAGAAGGAGAACATCGGTCCGGGCACCAAGTACACGCTGACCGCCGAGGTGAAGGCGGGGTCGTACGAGATCGCCTGCCGGCCCGGGATGAAGGGGCACGGTGTGCGGCAGAAGCTCACCGTCACCGGTGGCGGTACGACCGCCAGGCGCGACCCGAAGCTGGACCAGGCCGTCGCCGAGTACCGGCAGTACGCGCAGGACCAGGCCGACGCCACCCTCCCGCTCGTCGAGAACTTCGTGAAGGCCGTCAAGGCCGGGGACGTGGACGCCGCGAAGAAGGCCTACGGTGTCTCCCGCCTCGGCTGGGAGCGCACCGAGCCGGTCGCCGAGTCCTTCGGTGACATCGACCCGAAGGTCGACGTCCGCGAGGACGGCCTGGAGGCCGGCCAGCAGTGGACCGGCTGGCACCGGCTGGAGAAGGCCCTCTGGCACGACAGGAAGACCGGCGCCGAGGAGAGGACGCTCGCCGACCAGCTGGTGACCGACCTGAAGGACTGGCAGAAGCGGGTCGGCAAGGCCGAGATCACCCCGACCTCCATGGCCAACGGCGCCAAGGAGCTGCTGGACGAGGTCGCCACCGGCAAGGTCACCGGCGAGGAGGACCGCTACGCGCACACCGACCTGGTCGACTTCAAGGGCAATGTCGAGGGCGCCCAGAAGGCGTACGAGCTGCTGAAGCCGGTCGCCGCCAAGAACGACCCGAAGCTCACCGAGGAGCTGGACAAGCAGTTCACCGCCCTGAACGCCCTGCTCGACAAGTACCGCGCCGACAAGACCTCCTACGACTTCGTCTCCTACGACAAGGTCACCAAGGAACAGCGCAAGGAACTGTCGGACGCCGTGAACGCGCTCGCCGAGCCGCTGTCCAAGCTCGCCGCCGCGGTGGTGAAGTGAGCATGAGCAGCGACAACGGCGGCAGCCCTTCGCGCCGCGCGCTGATCGGCTGGGGCGGGGCCGGGCTCGCGCTCGGTGCCGCCGTGGCCGGCGGGGCCGTGGCCATGGCGAGCGGCGACGACACGCCCCAGCCCGTCGGCGACGCCGTACCGTTCCACGGCGCCCACCAGGCCGGCATCGCCACCCCGGTGCAGGACCGGCTGCACTTCGCCGCGTTCGACGTGAAGACCGACGACCGCGACGAGTTCGTCCAGATGCTCAGGGAGTGGACGGAGGCCGCCCGGCGGATGACCGCCGGTGAGGCGGTCGGCGAGGGCGCGTACGGCGGGCTCGCCGAGGCCCCGCCGGACGACACCGGCGAGGCGCTGGGACTCAGGCCGTCCCGGCTGACGCTGACCATCGGCTTCGGGCCCTCCCTCTTCGACAGGTTCGGGCTCGGGGGCAAGCGTCCCGCCGCGCTCGCCGATCTGCCGGCCTTCCCCGGGGACAACCTCGACAAGGCCCGCACCGGCGGTGACCTCGCCGTCCAGGCCTGCGCCGACGATCCGCAGGTCGCCGTGCACGCCATCCGCAACCTCGCCCGCATCGGCTTCGGCAAGGTCGCCGTGCGCTGGTCCCAGCTGGGCTTCGGCAAGACCTCCTCGACCACCCCGGACGCGCAGACCCCGCGCAACCTGTTCGGCTTCAAGGACGGCACCCGCAACATCGCGGGCACCGAGACCGACCGGCTGACCAGGCACGTGTGGGTCGGTGACGGGGACGGCCCGGAGTGGATGGCCGGCGGGTCGTATCTCGTCGCCCGGCGCATCCGCATGAACATCGAGACCTGGGACCGGACCTCGCTCCAGGAGCAGGAGGACGTGTTCGGGCGGGACAAGCGCGAGGGTGCTCCGGTCGGCAAGGCCAAGGAGCACGACGAGCCGTTCCTGAAGGCGATGAAGCCGACCGCGCACGTGCGGCTGGCGCATCCCGACGCCAACGGCGGGATCACCATCCTGCGCCGGGGCTACTCCTTCACGGACGGCACCGACGGTCTCGGCCGGCTGGACGCCGGTCTGTTCTTCCTGGCCTACATGAGGGACGTGCGCGAGGGGTTCATCCCGCTCCAGCGCAAGCTGTCGGCGCACGACGCCCTCAACGAGTACACCCAGCACGTGGGTTCGGCGGTCTTCGCGGTTCCCCCCGGCGTCCGGAACGCGGACGACTGGTGGGGGCGGGCGCTGTTCTCGAAGGAGGCGTGACAGCCCGTGTTCTCCAACTATCTGATCGGCCTGCGCGAGGGGCTCGAGGCCTCGCTCGTCGTCTGCATCCTCATCGCCTATCTGGTCAAGACCGGCCGCCGGGACGCCCTGAAGCCGATCTGGATCGGCATCGGCATCGCGGTCGCCATCGCGATGGGCTTCGGCTGCGCCCTCGAGTTCGGCTCGCAGGAGCTGACGTTCCAGGCGCAGGAGGCGCTCGGCGGCTCGCTGTCGGTCGTCGCCGTCGTCCTGGTGACGTGGATGGTGTTCTGGATGCGGCGCACCGCCCGGCACCTGAGGTCCGAGCTGCACGGCAAGCTGGACGCGGCCCTGGCGATGGGCACGGGCGCGCTGGTCGCCACCGCGTTCCTGGCCGTCGGTCGGGAGGGCCTGGAGACCGCGTTGTTCGTGTGGGCGTCGGTGCACGCGGCGAGCGACGGCACCCCGCGCCCTTTGGTCGGCGTGGCGTTGGGCCTCGCCACCGCCGTCCTCCTGGGCTGGCTGTTCTACCGGGGCGCCCTGAGGATCAACCTGGCGAAGTTCTTCACCTGGACCGGCGGCATGCTGGTCGTGGTCGCGGCGGGCGTGCTGGCGTACGGCTTCCACGATCTGCAGGAGGCGAACTGGGTCCCGGGCATCAACAGCCTGGCCTTCGACATCAGCGGCACCATCCCGCCGGACAGCTGGTACGGCACGCTGCTGAAGGGCGTGTTCAACTTCCAGCCGGATCCGACGGTCGTCCAGGTCACGGTGTGGCTGCTGTACCTGGTCCCGACACTCGCGGTGTTCTTCGCCCCGGTAGGGTTCGCCTCCGGGAAGGCGAAGGTGAAGGGACCCGATGAGCAGGGATCGCAGCCCGCGCAGGCTCCGCAGGCGTGACCGGAACGCACTCATAGCGGTGTCGTTGAGTGCTTTGTCACTGACGGCGAGCGGATGCGTGGTGGTGCACGGGGAGCGGGAGGTGCTCCCCGCCGCCACGCGTGCCGAGGCCGCCAAGGCGGTCACCGCGTTCACGACCGCGTACAACAAGGCCGACAAGGCCTACGACAGCTCCCTGGACGCGCCCTACGTCACCGGCCCGTTCGGCGACATCGACGAGGCGCGGCTGAAGGCCGGGCACACCAACAGCCCGTCGGGCAACGCGAACCACGTGCCGCTGAAGCTGACGGACGTGAAGATCACCATCCCCAAGAAGGCGGGCTGGCCGCGCTGGTTCGTCGCCGACGCCCGGGGCAACAAGGCGGGCAACGCACGCTGGCTGCTGGTGTTCACCCGGGGCGGCCTCGGCGAGCGCTGGCAGGTGGCGTATCTGACGCTCGTCGCGCCGGGTGCCGTACCGAAGTTCACGACGGACAAGGACGGCTGGGCCGAGGCCGTGCCGGCGGACTCGGTGCAACTCGCCGTCGCACCCGGCGCGTTGAGCGCGGACTACGCGACGTATCTGCAGAAGGGCGGGCAGACCTTCGCCGACGGCGACTACACCAGCGCCGAGCGCGCGAACCGTGCCCAGCGGGCCCGCAAGCCGGGTCTGGTCACCCAGTTCATCGACAAGCCGCTGACGAACGGCGACTACCGGCCGCTGGCGCTGCGGACGGCGGACGGCGGGGCGCTGGTGTTCTTCACCACGCACCACTACGAGAAGCGGACGGTCGCCGCGGGCACCACGATGCCGGCCCAGAACAAGGACGTGCAGGCCCTGACCAAGGGCGAGGTGAAGCAGTCCCTGACACTGGAGTTCATGTCCAACGAGGTCGCCCTGGATCCGGCGGGCAACGGCGCGGTGTCCATGCTGGGCCGGGTACCGGGACTGACGTCGGCGCAGGGCGAGTAAACGGTCTCAGTGGCGCAGGGGCCAGGCGGCGCCGTGGTGTTCGGTGCCGGCGTGGCGGGCGCAGGCGTCGGTGAGGGCCTCCAGGAGGCTGAGCGGGTCCGGCAGCGGGTGCTCCGGGCCGCGTACCCAGCGCACCTGCTGGTCGTCGTCGCCGGGCAGCCGGGCGGGCGGGACGAGGACGTAGGAGCCCCGGCAGTGCCAGCGCAGGCCGGGGTGCTCGTCCATGGTCTCCGGGCGGCAGTCCAGCTCGCAGGGCCACCACTCGTCCTCGTCCTCGGGGGTGCCGCGGGTGAGGGTGAAGAACAGCATGCGGCCGTCGTCGCTCTCGGCGACCGGACCGACCTCGACACCGGCGCCGAGCAGCCGGTCCAGCGCCTCCCGCCCGGCCTCCAGGGGCACGTCCAGGACGTCGTGGGTCATCCCGGTGGCGGTGATGAAGTTGGCCTGCGGCTGGTGCCGGGCCCAGCGCTCGATCTGGGCGCGGTCGGTGGTGGACTGCGTCTGCCAGGCGAACGACACCGGGTGCCGGGCGGGGGTGGGACAGCCGACGCGGTCGCAGGAACAGCGGTAGCCGGGGGCGGGATGCGCGGCGGGGGCGAGCGGCAGGCCCGCGGTGGCGGCGGCGAGCAGCAGGGCCTCACGGCCGTCGGTGCCGACGGCCTCCTTCGGACGGCGTCCACGCAGCCACTGGGAGAGTCTGCCCTGCCGGCCGGATGGGCCGCCGAACGTCGCGCTCATCTATCCCCTCGCCTCGGTGGTCGCCGCGATGGTGTCGCCTCGGTGGTGTTCCGACAGCATGCCCTATCGTCCCATCTTCATCTGCTTCGGGGTGCCTGGGGTCCGATTCGTCCGATTCCGTGCAGGGCGTAGTCGACCAGGGTGTCCGTGTAGTCGTACGAGATCGGTCCGGTCCGCTGCAGCCAGCGCTGCGCGAGGGGCGAGACGAACAGCTCCAGGGCGATCCGGGGATCGACGTCGGCCCGTACGGCCCCGGCGTCCTGCGCGGAGCGCAGCCGGTCGACGTACAGCTGGAGCTGGGGTTCGAGGAGCTTGGTGACGAACTCGCGGCCGACCGGCTCGTTGACGACGCCCTCGGCGGCCAGCGCCCGGGAGGGCACCTCGAAACGCGGGTCGACGAGCTGGTCCACGGTGATCCGCAGCACCGCCTTGAGGTCGGCGGCCAGGTCGCCGGTGTCCGGGATGACGTACGGCTCCTGCCCCGCTTCCTGTGCCGCCTGCGTGGAAAGGTCGAGGAACGCCTCCAGCAGAACGGCTGCCTTGGACGGCCACCAGCGGTAGATCGTCTGCTTGCCGACCCCGGCCCGGGCGGCGATCCCCTCGACGGTGGTCTTCGGGTACCCGACCTCACCGACCAGGGCGAGGGCGGCGTCGTAGATCGCACGGCGGGACTTCTCACTGCGGCGGGTGGCGTCTGGGGCGGGCTTCTTGACCATGGCCTGACGCTACAAGCTCCGCCGGTTCAGCGGTGCGCCGGAAAGTGCCGCGCCAGGCCATCGAGCGACCGCGGCGCCGTCGTGGCTGGTCAAGCCCGCGCGGCGGAGCCGCATATCGACACAGCCCCGCGCCCCTTCGGGGCGCTGCCTACGCGTCCGATTCCAGCGGCGGCCACCGGTCTCCCCACTCCGCGTCCCGCGCCGCCTTGTACAGGTCGCCGTGGCGTTTGGTGACCGTCGTGCGGGTCAGGCGTTCGTCCGGCTCGCACAGGTCGAGCAGGACCTGGCCCTTGCGGATCTGGGGGCGCCGGACGATCCGAGAAGCGGCCGGCTCCGCCGGCAGGCGGGTGGCGGCGACGTAGGAGAACTTCTCGTCCTCGTACGGCAGGCTGCCGCCCTTGACCTGGCGGTGCAGGGAGGAGCGGCTGACCCGGGCGGAGAAGTGGCACCAGTCCTTGCCGGGCTCGATGGGGCAGCCGGCGCTGTGCGGGCAGGGGGCGACGACGTGCAGGCCGGCGCTGATCAGGCGGTCGCGGGCCTCGATGACGCGGGCGTAGCCGGCCGGGGTGCCGGCCTCCACGATCACCACGGCCTGCGCGGCGGCGGCAGCGGCGTCGACGAGGGCGGCGCGGTCGGGTTCGGCGAGTTCGTTGAGGACGTACGACACCGTGACGAGATCGGTGACGTCCAGGGTGAGGTCGGCGCCGATCCGGGCGCGCTGCCAGCGGGCGTCCTTCAGGGCCGGGTTGGCGGCGGCGATCTCCCGGCCGAGGGCGAGGGCGGGCTCGGCCCAGTCCAGCACGGTGACGCCGCGCTCGCCGGGCCAGGTCGCCGTGACGGCCCAGGTGGCGGCGCCGGTGCCACCGCCGACGTCGATATGGCTGCCGGGGGTCCAGTCGGGGGCGGTCGCCGCGAACGCCTCCAGCGCGGAGTGGACCGCCTCGAAGGTGGCGGGCATGCGGTAGGCGGCGTAGGCGGCCACGTCGGCCCGGTCGCGGAGGATCGGTGCGTGGGTCGGGGTTTCACCCCGGTAGTTGGCGATCAGCCGTTCCACGGCTCCGGCGGCCTGCCTGGGCGGGAGCCCGGCGAGGACGTCGTCCAGAGCGGCACGCAGGGTCTGGGCCGGGGTCACGGGGTCGTTCACCCGGTGATTCTACGGGGTGCTGCTCAGATCACCGCCCTCGCCAGCCTCGTCGCCAGTGCCGCCCTCGGTCCGCTGTCCGGGGTGCGGCGCCGTGGGTGGACCGTGTTCGCCAGCAGGATCAGGAACGTGTCCGTCCTCGGGTCGAGGACCAGCGACGTGCCCGTGAAGCCCGTGTGGCCCGCCGCGCCGTTGCCCGACAGTTCGCCCATGAACCACGGCTGGTCCACCGTGAAGCCCAGGCCCGGCGGGGTCAGGAGGAGTTCGACGAAGTCGGGGCCGAGGATGCGGGCGGGACCGTAGGAGCCGCCGGCGAGCAGGGTGCGGCAGAAGACCGCCAGGTCGGGAGCGGTGGAGAACAGGCCCGCGTGGCCCGCCACCCCGCCCAGCGCCCAGGCGTTCTCGTCGTGGACCACACCCCGCAGCATCCCGCGGTCCGCCTTGGCCCACGGCCGCCGCTGGTCCTCGGTGGCCGCCGCGCCGGGGCGGGGGCCGAAGTGGGTCGCCGTCATGCCGAGCGGACGCGTGATGCCGTCCTCGAACAGGACGCCCAGGGAACGGCCGGTGATCCGCTCCAGCACGGACTGGAGCAGGAGCATGTTCAGGTCGGAGTACACGTGCGTGCCGGGTTCGGACACCGGTGCCTCGGCGCGGAGCAGGGACAGTCGGCTCGTGTCGTCCGGGCAGTCGTACAGCGGGAGTTCGGGGCGCAGCCCCGACGTGTGGGTGAGGAGCTGGCGGACGGTGATGCCGTGCGCGGCCGCCGCGTGGAAGTCGGGCAGGTAGTCGCCGACCCGGGCGTCCATGCCGAGGGTGCCGCGCTCGATCTGCTGCACGGCCGCGACGGACGTGAACAGCTTGGTGAGCGACGCCAGGTCGAAGGGGGTGTCCACCGTCATCGGGACCCGGGCGTCCGGCGGCAGCTCCACGCCGGTGTCGGTCTCCGGGTCGTAGGCGGCGTAACGCACCGCCCAGCCCGCGGCCTCGGCCACGGCGATCACGGGTCCGCGGCCGGCGAGCACGACGGCGCCGGCCGCCCAGGGGTGGTCTCCGGAGGTGAGTGCGTGCAGCTCGCCGACCAGGTGTCCCAGTTCCGCGGGGTCCAGCCCGGCCCGTTCCGGTGTGTCGGCGCGCAGTCTCGGTGCGCTCAGTGCTCGTCTCCCTCCGACCCCGTACGGGTGTTCCCCCGTGTGTTCCAGGGACGGCACAGTCCCACGAAGCAGGCCGCCGCGACCAGTGCTCCCGCCAGTTGGACGAGCGCCATGGGTACGGCGGTGTGTTCGCCGGCGATGCCGACGAGCGGTGAGGCTACCGCGCCGACGAGGAAGGAGGTGGTGCCGAGCAGCGCGGAGGCGGAGCCGGCGGCGTGCCGGGTGCGCAGCAGGGCGAGGGACTGGGCGTTGGGGAGGGTGATGCCCATCGCCGTCATCAGGACGAAGAGGGCGGCCGCCATCGGGGCCAGCCCGGTCTCCCCGAACGCTCCCGTCGACATCAGCAGCAGCGCCGTCGCCGCGAGCACGATCACTGTCAGACCGCAGGCCAGCACCTTCTCCAGGGCGACCCGGCCGACCAGCACCTTGCCGTTGACCTGCCCGGCGGCCACGAGTCCGACCGAGTTGAGGCCGAACAACAGGCTGAAGGTCTGCGGGGAGGCGCCGTAGATCTCCTGGATCACGAAGGGCGAGGCGCTGATGTAGGCGAACAGCGCGGCGAAGGCGAAGCCGCCGGCCAGCATGTAGCCGGTGAAGGGCAGGTCGGCGAGCAGGGCCCGCATCGTCCGCAGCGCCTCACCGGCTCCCCCGTCGTGCCGCTCCTCGGGCGCCAGCGTCTCCGGCAGCCGCAGCCAGACGAGCGCGGCGAGCAGCGCGCCGACCACGGTGAGGAGCACGAACACGCCCCGCCAGTCGGTCACCCGGAGGATCTGTCCGCCGATCAGCGGAGCCACGACGGGCGCGGCCCCGGAGATCAGCATCAGGGTGGAGAAGAAGCGGGCCATGGCGACGCCGTCGTACAGGTCGCGTACGACGGCCCGGGCGATGACGATGCCGGCCGCGCCCGCGAGGCCCTGGGCCAGCCGGAAGACGACGAGGGTCTCGACGTTCGGGGCGAGGGCGCACAGGGCGGTCGCGAGGACGTATACGGCGAGGCCGGTCAGCAGCGGTCGGCGGCGGCCCCAGCGGTCGCTCATCGGACCGACGACCAGCTGGCCGAGGGCCATGCCGGCCAGGCACGCGGTGAGGGTGAGCTGGACCGTGGCGGCGGGGGCGTGCAGGGACCTGGTGACCTCGGGCAGCGAGGGCAGGTACATGTCCATCGCGAGCGGGGGTGTCGCGGTGAGGCCGCCGAGCACGAAGGTGACGAGCAGGCCGGTGCGGCGGGTGGCGTCCGGGGACGGTGTGATCCGCCCCGTCCGCGGTGCGGCCGCCGCCATGTGCTCGCGCATGTGTCCCTCCTTCTGCGAAACGACCGGCACCTATGCTCTCAGCTCGTACACATTGCCGAGGTACATACGAGCGAGGGCGGGGCGGCCGGGATGGCGGAGCAGAGGGTGCGGTGGGGAATCCTGGCGACGGGCGGGATCGCGGCGGCGTTCGCGGCGGACCTGGTCGATCTACCGGAGGCGGAGATCGCGGCCGTCGCCTCGCGCAGTCAGGGTGCCGCGGAGGCGTTCGCCGACCGGTTCGGGGTGGCGCGGGCCTATGGCGACTGGGCGTCGCTGGCGGCGGACCCGGACATCGACGTCGTGTACGTCGCCGCCCCGCACTCGGCGCACCGGGCGGCGGCCGGGCTGTGTCTGGAGGCGGGGCGCAACGTGCTGTGCGAGAAGCCGTTCACGCTGAACCTGCGCGAGACGGAGGAACTCGTCGCGCTGGCGCGGGAGCACGACCGCTTCCTGATGGAGGCGATGTGGATGTACTGCAATCCGCTGGTACGGCGGCTGAAGGCGCTGGTGGACGACGGCGCGATCGGTGAGGTCCGCACCGTGCAGGCCGACTTCGGGCTGGCCGGTCCCTTCCCGCCGGCCCACCGGCTGCGGGACCCGGCGCTCGGCGGCGGGGCCCTGCTGGACCTGGGTGTGTACCCGGTGTCGTTCGCGCAGCTGCTGCTGGGCGAGCCGGACTCCGTCACGGCGAGCGCGCAGGTCTCGGCGGAGGGCGTCGACCTGCAGACGGGCGCGCTGCTGTCGTGGGAGTCCGGGGCGCTGGCGTCGGTGCACTGCTCGATCGTCGGCGGTACGGCGGCCACGGCGTCGGTGACCGGCTCGCACGGCCGGATCGACGTACCGTCGGGCTTCTTCCACCCCGACCGGTTCGTGCTGCACCGTGACGGCCGTGAGCCGGAGGAGTTCACCGCCGACCCGGCCGACGGGCCGCGCACCAGCCTGCGGCACGAGGCGGTCGAGGTCATGCGGGCGCTGCGGGCGGGCGAGAAGGAGTCACCGCTGGTGCCGCTGGAGGGCTCGCTCGCGGTGATGCGGACGCTGGACGCGGTACGGGAGCGGATCGGGGTGCGGTATCCCGGCGAGGAGCCGGCGGCGGTGACCGCATAACCGTATGGCGGACATGGCATTCCGCATCGCGGACTTCCCGCCTACGCTGCGGAGCCATGACTGACAGGGAATCGAAGATCGCGGTGGTGACCGGCGCCGGTTCCGGCATCGGGCGGGCCGTCGCCGTGGAGCTGCTGACCGCCGGCTGGTCGGTCGCGCTGGCCGGCCGGCGCGCCGGGACGCTGGAGGAGACGGCGGCGCTGGTGCCGGGCGGCGCCGCGCTCGCCGTGCGCACCGACGTGTCCCGGCCCGAGGACGTGGCGGCGCTGTTCGCGGCGACCGTGGAGCGGTTCGGGCGGGTGGACCTGCTGTTCAACAACGCGGGAACCTTCGGGCCCGGCGGGGTCCCGGTCGAGGAACTCCCCTACGACGCCTGGCGGCACGTGGTGGACACCAACCTCAACGGGGCGTTCCTGTGCGCGCAGGCGGCGTACCGGCAGATGAAGGAGCAGGATCCGCGGGGCGGCCGGATCATCAACAACGGCTCGATCTCGGCCCACACCCCGCGCCCGCACTCGGTGGCCTACACGGCGACCAAGCACGCGCTGACCGGGCTGACCAAGTCGCTGTCGCTGGACGGGCGGCCGTACGGCATCGCGGTCGGGCAGATCGACATCGGCAACGCGGCCACCGACATGACGGCCCGGATGCAGACCGGCGCACTGCAGGCGAACGGGGAGGTAGCCCCGGAACCGGTGATGGACGTGGCCGACGTGGCGCGGACCGTGCGGCACATGGCCGAGCTGCCGCTGGAGGCGAACGTGCAGTTCGCGACGGTGCTGGCGACGGCGATGCCCTACATCGGGCGGGGCTGAACCCCGTTCGGGAGCCCTACCCGCCTATACCACAAACGGAATTTGAACATCCATGGTGTTGCGGCCCGTCGCGCACATATGCTCAACTTTCCTCCACGAGAGCTTCACAGTTGGAGTACAGGGGTTCCGCGGCCCCGCCGAGGCCATTTTGAGGGGGGAAGGCGGCGGCCGTTCCACCGGACCGGAAGTTGGGGGTGGACCTCGCGCGAGGCGCGGGGTACGCACCGGTCGGTGGAACGGCCGCCGCACTGCTCGGCGTTCAGCGCCGGTGCTTGCCGCCCGGTTCCGTGGTGTCCGTCTCCGCCTCGGCCGTCGCCGCCGCGGCGACCGCCCCGCGCCGCCGCTTCACCACCCACGTTCCGGCCGCCGCCAGCAGCAGCGCCGTACCCCCGGCGCCCTCCACCAGCCGGCCGGTGGAGGGGCCGCCGGACGACGCGCCGGAGGCGTCGGCCGCCCGGTCCCCCTTGCTCCCCGATGCCGGGCTCACCTTCGCGCCGCCCTCGCTGAGCGGGTCGACCAGCGTGCCCACGGCCTGCGCCGAACGCCCGTGCCCGAAGCCCCAGTCGAGCAGAGCGGCCGTCTGCTCGTAGACGGCGTTGCTGCCCTCGGCGGGGTGCATGACCGTCACCAGCAGGGTGCGTCCGCCCCGGGTGGCGGCGCCGGTGAAGGTGTTGCCGGCATTGCTGGTGTAGCCGTTCTTGACACCGATCAGGCCGTCGTATGTCTTCAGACCCCATGCCCCGGTCAGCAGGCGGTCGGTGTTCTGGATCTGGAAGGTCTTCTTGCCGCCCGCCGGGAAGTTCGCGGTGCGGGTGCCGCAGTAGCCGCGGAAGTCGGTGTCCTTCAGGCCGTGGCGGGCGAAGAGCGTGAGGTCGTACGCCGAGGAGATCTGGCCCGGGTGGTCGAAGCCGTCGGGACTGACCACATGGGTGTCCAGGGCCTGCAGGTCCTCGGCCTTGGCCTGCATCTCGGCGACCGTCCTGGCGATGCCGCCGTTCATGTGGGACAGCACGTGCACGGCGTCGTTGCCGGAGCGCAGGAACACGCCCTGCCACAGCTGCTCGACGGTGTAGGTGAGGCCGGGCTTGATGCCGACGAGGCTGGAGCCGGCCGGGATGTCGGCGAGGTCGGCGTCCTTGACCGTATATCGCTGGGCGCGGTCGAACTTCTTCAGCACGGTGTCCGCGAACAGCATCTTCAGCGTGGACGCGGGCGCGAGGCGCCGGTGCGCATTGAACGAGGCGAGCACCTCGCCGCTGTCGTGGTCGGCGATCAGCCAGGAGCGGGCGGTGAGCTTCGCGGGCAGTCCGGAGGCACCGCGCACCTGGACGCCCGCGTGGGCCAGCTGCTCGCCCCCGACGACGGTGGACTCGGCCGCGGTGGCCTCGGCGGCCGTGGAGAGGGACACGGGAAGGGCGGCGGCCGTCAGACCGAGGAGGGCACGCCGACTGATCCGGGAACATTCACGCACCCCGGGACCGTACACCGCGCCCAGCTGCGGCTTCCGCGACGCCGGGCACGGACGGTCGGGAATTTGCCGCGTTATGAAAATCCGATGAGTTATCTGCGTTTCTCAGCGCTTCCCAGCCCTTACACATCCTTCACCCAGAGCGGCTCACAGGCCGCTCACCGCCCGAGCAGACGCTCGACCTCGTTCAACTGACCGGCGGTGAGCGGCCCCTTCCCGATCGCGCCGGCGTTCTCCTCGGCCTGCGCGACCGAGCGGAACCCGGGGATCGGGATCGTGCGCGGACTGCGGGCCCACAGCCAGGCGAGTGCGCCCTGGGCGAGGGTGCGGCCGTCGCTCGTGAGGATGTCCCGCACGGCGTCGATGCGGGCCAGCCAGGCCTGGTCGGCGCCGGAGCCGTCCGCGTCGTACCCCTGGAGCCAGGCCGGCGGCCTGCTCCGGATGTCCCCGGCCGCGAGCGAGCCGCGCCGCTTCCCTCCCAGCAACCCCATGGCCAGTGGACTCCTGTTGATGCTCGCGAGCCCCCGCTCCTCGCACAGCGCGAGCATGTCGGGGGCGTCCTGCAGCACGTTGAGCGCGTGCTGTACGGCCGCGCAGTGCTCCCCCTCGGCGAAGACGGCGGCGCGGGCGGGGTCGTCGGTGCTCCAGGCGTAGGCGCACACGAGCCCTTCCCGTACGAACTCCTCGCAGGTGTCCAGGAGTTCGGCCGCCCGCTCCGGGTCGGCGTCGGAGAGGTGGAACTGGTACAGGTCGATGTGGTCCGTGCCGAGCCGGCGCAGGGAGTCGGTCAGCGCGCGGCGGGCGTGGGCCGGGGTGTCGTCCTGGCCGTCGGCGGTGCGGGTGCGCTCGTCGAAGAGGTTGCCCCACTTGGTGGCGACGACGACGTCGTCCCGCCGCTTGCCCAGCGCCCGGCCGAGGATCTCCTCGCTGTGCCCGGTGCCGTAGCAGTCGGCGGTGTCGAAGAAGGTCACGCCGAGGTCGAGGGCGCGGTGGATCGCCCGTACGGACTCGTCGTCGTCCACCTTCCCCCAGCCGAGCGGCTGCCCGTCGGCACCCTGCCACTCACCGCCGATGGCCCAGCACCCGAAGCCGAGCGCGCTGACGTCCACACCGCTGCGTCCCAGAGTTCTCTGCGTCATGCCGAGAGACGCTAGGAGTTGAAGCGCACACGAAGACAAGGCCCGGCGTACGCGACTTCTACGCCTGCCCGGTCTCGAAGCGGGCGATCTGCCCCTCGTCGTCGACAGTGAAGCGCCACGCGGTGCGCATCTCGCCCCAGGCGTCGTTGCGGTAGTCGGCGACCAGGGCCCGGCCGCCGTCGGACTCGCTCTGGACGTCCATGTGGCCGTGGGAGGAGAAGATCTCCGCCTCGAGCCACTCGTCGAGGTCGCGGTCGGAGCCGTCGTCGGACATGGTCGCGCCGGGGGCGAGGAGGTGCAGGAGGCCCTCGCGGTCATGGGAGTTGACCGCGTTGACGAAGGCCCGGACGGCCGGGTCGCTGAGCTTGGCTGGTTTGATCGTCATGGCGTCAGGCTCACACCGCCGCCGCGGCCCCGCCACCCGAACGCCCTCCCCGGCTCGCCCACCGGGGTGAGGGCTGCGACGGTGGACGGGCGGGAGGAACCCGTCCGCCCATCCGCCCCATCTGCCGGGAGTCGCCGTGACCTGTTTCGACCGACGTGATCTGGGCCTGCTGCTGCTCCGGCTGGGCACCGGCGGAGTGCTCGCCGCGCATGGCGCGCAGAAGCTGTTCGGCTGGTTCGGCGGGCACGGTCTGGAGAGCACCGGCCAGTTCATGGAGTCCGTCGGCTACACGCCGGGCAAGGCGAGCGCGACGGCGGCGGGCCTCGCGGAAGCGGGCGGCGGCACCCTGCTGGCGTTGGGTCTGGCAACCCCGGCCGCGGGCGCGGCGGCGGCCGGCGCGATGGCGGGGGCGGCGTCGGTCCACGTGCCCAACGGCTTCTTCGCCCAGTCGGGCGGCTACGAGTACGCGGCGAGCCTCGGCCTCGCGGCGGCCGGCCTCGCCATCACCGGCCCGGGCCGCGCCTCCCTCGACCACGCCCTCGGCCATGTCTTCGACCGCGGCTGGATGGTCCCGGTGGCCCTGGGGGTCACGGCGGCGGCCACGGCCGTGGTGGTGGGGGCACGGAACTGCCGGGTGCGGGCGAAGGCGGAGGGGGAGCAGGAAGCGCTGTTCGAGGAGTAGGAGAAGCTCTGACCGTCAGCGGGTGACGGCGAACCGTACGAACGCGGCCCACTCCGAGGCACCGATGGTCAGTTGGGCACGGGTGGGGGCTTTGGAGTCGCGGATGTGGATGGAGTCGGGCGTTATGGCGGCCTCAAGGCATTCGCCGCCCTCGCCGCCGCTGTAGCTGCTCTTGACCCAGGCGAGTTCGGGCGAGGTGGTACCAGTCATCATCGCTCTCCCAACAGTTCGGCCATCAGAGCAAGGGACTCGCCTGGTGTGAGAGCCTGCCCACGGATGGCTCCATACCGCGCGGCCAGCATACGCACTTCTTCCGGGTCCGTGATCAAGTGGCTGGCCCCCTGCACCTCCAGGTAGCCGACCTGCGGTTTCCCCTTGGGCGTCAGGAGAATGAAAGGACCATCCACACCGGGGTTCTCGTCGCAGCCTAGCGGCAGGACTTGCAAGGTGGTGCTACGAAGTCGGCCGACGTTCAACAGGTGCCGCAGCTGTTCCTGTTGGACCTTCGTCCCGCCGATCTCACGCCGTAGAACGGCCTCATCGATGACTGCCGTGACGATCGGCGGCGGCCACTGGGTCAGGATCTCCTGACGAGCCATCCGCGCGGCCACGCGCTGCTCGATGGTCTCCTCCGACCACAGCGGCCGTCGCACACTGAACGTGACTCGCGCGTAGTCCTCTGTCTGCAACAGACCCGGGACCGTCACCATGCTGAAGAAGTTGATCTCGACCGCACTCAACTCCATCCGGGCGTAATCCTTGAACCACGCCGGATGCCGAACCCTCGCCTTCGCCTTGGCCTTCTCCACGTCCTCGATCGTGGCCTTCAACAACCCACCCGCGCCCAGCAGTTCATCCACAGCCTCCAGAAGTTCGGGCTGCGGGTTACGCCTCCCCCGCTCCACCGAGGAGATGAGATCCTCGCTGTACCGGAGCCGGTCCCCCAGCTCCTTCTGCGTGAGCCCGGCCCGCTCCCGCAGCAACTTCACCTGCTTGCCCAACGCCCGCACCAGGTCACCGTTCAGCTCACCCTCGTCGTACGACTCCTGCGTCTCAGACACCCGTACCCCCTGTCTGGTCACGGCCGACACCGGTACGGCACACCGTGCGTACCGGTACACACACCCTCCGTACAGAGGGATTGCCTGGTCAGCGTAGAGCGCCCCGACCACGCTGGGTGACATGAAGTCACACATCTCCACCCTGCGGTTCACCCAGCTCCTCAGCGCGACGCCCCGAGGTGCTCACCTCGCCCGCCTGCTCGCCACGCAGCAACTCACGGACTGGGGCTGGCCGGCCTCCTGCACGGCCAGCGAGTCCGCTGCCCTGGTCGTCGGCGAGCTGGCCGCGAACGCGGTGACCCATGGCCGGGTGAGAGGCCGCTGCTTCCGGCTCACGCTCGCCGTCGACGCCCCGGACACGCTCCGCATCGAGGTGGCGGACCCTCGAGGCGACCGCCCGCTCCAGCCTCGTACACCCACCCCCACCGCCGAATCCGGTCGCGGCCTGCTCGTCGTGGACGCGCTGGCGAGCGGCTGGGGCAGCGCCCCGTACCCGCCCTCCGGCAAGACCGTCTGGGCATGTCTCGCACTCCCCTGACCGCGGATGCGAGAACGCGAAAAAGGCCCAGACGAAGAAGTCCGGGCCTTGTACGAGGCTGTGGTTATGCCTTCGCCGTGGAGTCGGCGTCCACCTCGGCGAAGAACGCGTCGGCGATTTCCCGCGCCCTGCGCTCATCGGTGATCGGCTCGCCGAGGATTCGTTCGGCCAGGTCGGTGGCCAGCCTGAGCACATCCTCCCTGAGTGCCGCCTCGGCGACGATCCGATCGGCTTCCAGTTGCGCCCTGGCCGATGCCACGAGTTCGTCGCGCTGCCGCTGCCCCTCGGCCCGGACCTGCTGAATGAGGAGGCTTCCCTCGTCGGTCGCGGCCTGCCGGAGGCGGGCGGCCTCGTGGCGCGCCTCGGAAAGTTCGGCCTGGTATTCGGCGTGAACCTGCCGAGCCTCCGCGTAGACGGCTTCGGAACGTTCGATGGTGCCCTCGATAGCGTCCTGCCGGGCCTCGAGCGTCCTGGTGATGCGCGGCACCAGGAATTTCGCGAAAGCGAAGAAGACCGCTGCGAAGCAGATCACCGCAACGATGAGTTCGTTTACCTTTGGCTCCAGGGGTCCCATGAAAAGACCGTAACAGTGCGGGCAGCACCGACCGAGCGGATTCCCTCAACTCATTAAGGGCAACTGCCCCTAGCCCCTCGCGAGCCGGAATCCAAGATCGTCGTTGCGTACGAAGCACTGTCCTCGCCCTCGGTACGCCGCCCGCGCCCTGTTGTGCCGGTGGCGCCACGAACCCCCACGGCACACACGGGCATCGCTGGGCTCGTCCGACGGACGGGCGTTCCGATCGTAGGGATACGGCTCCGGGGCGCTCGCCGTCCACTCAAAGACGTTGCCGGACAGATCGTCGATGCCTGAGGGGCTCCGTCCCTCGGGGAAAATGCCGACGGGGAGCGTGCTGCGCGCATGGAGCTCAAAGGAGTTCGACGCGAGCGCCTCGAAGTCGTCCCCGTACGGGAAGGCTCGCCCTCCGGCCGACGCAGCGGCCTCCCATTCGTATTCGGTGGGCAGACGGATCGTCGTGCTCGTCACCGCGCTGAGCCAGGCACAGTAGGCCTCCGCCTCGTAAACGGAGACGCCGACGACGGGGGCGCTGGGGTGGGCGAGGAGGCTGTCGTACCAGTACGCCGGTGTGGACGGGGCCTCCGTGCCGTAGATGTCTGTCAGGGCCTTTTGGATGGCCTCGTCGGTCATGGTGGTGAGCTTCACCATGCTGACGGCCTGCTGCAGGGTAGCCGCGCCGGTGCGGAGCATGTCCACGGGGAGGGTGGGGCGTCGGCGCAGGTTGTCGCGCTTCTTACGCCACTCGGCGGCGATGAGGTCCTGGATGCCCTCGCCAGAGCGCCATCTGCGGGCGTGGGCGGAGTGCCACCACTGGTCGTCTTCATAGCCGCCAGCGGCTATGAAGTGGGCGTACTCGGCGTTGGTGACCGGGCGGCGGGCCAGGTCGAATGCCGGTAGGCGCACCTCGTGGACGGGTCGTTCGAGGATGTACGGGGTGCCTTCGGCTCCGATGCGGTGGTTGCCGGCTGGTATGTGCGCGAACTCCGGGAGGAGCGCAGCACCGTGAGCGCTCTCGACACGCGTCAGGCGGGGATCGCCCAGGACGCCGAGGATGCGGCCGTAGTGGATGCGGGCCCGCAGGTCCGTCGTCGGGTTGGTGCTGCGGGCGACGAGCGTGTGCGTCACCTCATTGCGCACGGCTGTGTCGACGCGTACGTCAGGGGCGGCCAGGCAGCGGCCTGCCAGGGCGGGATTGACGGCGAGGACGTTGCGGACGTACGCGTCGGGGTCCTCGGCGAGGGCGGCGGCCATGACTGCCGTCTCCTCCCAGCCAGTGGTCGGCAGCGGCGGTAGCGGCTCGCCGGGGGCAAGCTGCGTCAGGACCACGGCAAGAGGCGGGGTTACGGCGGTAGCCGTGTCGGGCATGGCAAGGCGGGAGAAGTCGGGGGCTGCCGCGAGTTGGCGTGCGGCGAAGAATTCCTGCAAGAGCTGGTGGAAGAAGCGGATGGCTTCTTCGTCCTCGTCCAGGATGCCAGTGTCGCAGCCGACACGCAGGGAGGCCTCCGCGAGTCGGGCCAGCCCGTTGAGGAGGTCGACAGCAGTGTCGTAGTCGACGACGACGCTTCCTTTGTCCTCGCCGCGCTTGGTTTCTTGCATCTGGTACGCGAGCCGGGTCAGGGCGGGAACGAGGTGGCCGCGGTCCGGGAGCCACAGTGGGTCCCGGACGCCGTCACGCAGGCGGCGTTGTTCGCGATCGGTGAGGAGCTCCGGGTCGGCGGTCCGTGGGTTGCCGGAGAGGATCTCGCGGCGGAGCAGCTCGCGGACCATGCCGGCGAACGCGTCGACACGGCCGACCGGGACCGTGCCCACAGCGCGGACCTGGTTGACCAGCAAGCGCAGCATGTAGGGAGTGCGGTAGAACGAAAGGGTTCGCGGGTCGCCGTTCAGGGCATCGTGGACAAGGTCGGCCTGTTCGGGCAGGTGAAGGGCTATGTACTCCAGGACCTGGTCGCGGGTCATGGGTTCGAGGCGGATGTGCGGGACGCCGACGTCCTTGCTGCTGAGCATGGCGCCGTAGTCGAGGGTGCGGCAGGTGAACACGGCCCGGTTTCCAGGGACGTCGCGCACGCATTCGTAGAGGAATGCCTTCCACGCGTCGATACGGCGGCGCAGGTCGGAGGCATCGAGGTGGGCCAGTTCGTTGAGGCCGTCCAGGAGCAGCAGGAGGCGGCCCGACTCCAAGAAGTGCGCCAGCTCGGGCAGGTGCGGGTTGCGTGCCCTCCAGCGGTCCTCCAGCCAACGGCGTGGGACCGGCGGTTCGCCGACGTTGAGACCGTATTCGGCCAGCGAGATGCTGAACGGGATGACCGGCTCGGCGGGATGGGCCATTCCTTCTGCGGCCACGTCGAGTTCGAGGCGGCGCAGCAATGTCGTCTTTCCAGACCCCGGCGCTCCCAGCAGTACGTACGCGAAGGAGTCGCTGCCGGCGAGGACGGCCTGGAGGTCGTCGGTGCGGCGGCTGCTCGGCGCGGTGACCCAGCGGTCGGAAGCGTCGGTGCCTTCGTCGTAGACCAGGGCGAGGCGCACGAAGCGGCGGTCGAGTTGGTAGCGCGGGGTGCACCATCGGGCGTAGCAGGACAGCAGATACTCACGGACGCTGCGCGAAGAGTGGTCACGGATGTCGTGGAGCTGCTCGTCGGTGAGGGCGACGGAGCGATCGGGATTGCGGATGGCTTCTTCGAGCGCGGCGAACGCGCCGGGCAGGGTGCGGGGTGGGGCGAAGGGGGTAGTGACCACCGCGTCATCCGCCGAAGCCGCCTGAGGCCACGAGAATGAACCGCGTAGCGTGGTGACGAGTGCACTCGTGCGTGCCGCCCATTCGCTCTCGTCGGCCTGGGCGGTCCACTCCAGGCGTTGAAACGGGACCAGTTGGTAGTGCAGTTCGCAGCCGTCGATGCGCACCACGTGGATGGGCTTGCGATGATCATAGAAGAAGAACCACTCGTTGAAGACCTCGCGGGACTCCGTGGCCTTCTCGGTGAGGAGCACAACGAGGCGGTCGGCTGACCGTAGCGCCTGGTCGATAGAGGTGGCCCATCGATCGGTGTGCCGGATGCGCTCGGTGTCCACCCAGGCGTCGAAACCCGCGTCTTCAAGTGCATCGTGGATACGCTGCGCGAGGACAGC
This sequence comes from Streptomyces sp. NPDC020192, assembly GCF_044388685.1. Lineage (NCBI taxonomy): Bacteria > Bacillati > Actinomycetota > Actinomycetes > Kitasatosporales > Streptomycetaceae > Streptomyces > Streptomyces sp. NPDC020192. The sequence goes on from NZ_JBIRXG010000001.1 coordinate 594,135, forward strand.
GGAGTCCCGCTGGTAGGAGATGAAGATCTTCTCCCGGACCACTGTCACACCTCCCCCCTGCTGCCTGCTCTCTTCAGCCGCGGCCCAGGGTGAACCCCGCGTCGGCGGTCAGAAGAGTGCCGGTCATGTACGGCGACTCGGCGAGGAAGACGTATGCGCCTGCGATGTCGTCGGGTGCGATGAACTGGCGCAGGGGGATGATGTCCAGCCAGGACTCCTTCAGCGCCTCGTCGGTCCGGTCCATGTACGAGGTGTTGACGAAGCCGGGGGCGACGGCGTTCACCCGTACGGTAGGCGCGAGCTCCTTGGCCAGTGTGCGCGTGAAGTTGTTGACGGCGGCCTTGGCGGCGGAGTAGGCCATCACGCCTTCCCGGCCCGTCGCGTCGAAGCCGCGGATGGAGGAGGTGTTGATGATGGCGCCGGTGCCTCGCTCCTTCATGGTCCTGGCCGCCCGCACGGAGCACAGCACGGTGGAGAGGAGGTTGATGTTCAGCATGCGCAGCCAGTGCTCCTTGGTGGAGTCGAGGATGGGCATGCCTTCGGTGAGGCCGGCGTTGTTCACCAGGACGTCGACCGGGCCGAACGCTTCCTCGGAGGTCGTGAAGAGACGCTCGACGTCGGCGGTGTCGGCGACGTCGGCCTGCACGTACAGTGCGCTGCCGCCGTTCTCTTTGATTGTCTGAACGAGCGCCTCGCCTCCTGTGAGGTCGCTGTGTGAGTTGACCACGACCTTCGCGCCGCGCTCGGCGAAGGCAAGCGCTACGGAGTGCCCAATTCCACGCGAGGAACCGGTGACGACGGCAACCTGACCGGAGAGCGGCATGATCTGTCCTTCGCTGATCGTGAATCGGTGATCTCACACGGTGAAGTCACCGTATCGGATCAACACTCAACTATCCTGCTTCCGTTCGGCGTTGGACACGGAATCCTTGCTGACCATGAAGCCTGCGACGAATACGAGACATGCGCCGAGCCAGGTGAGTGGCGCGGGATGTTCGCCCAGGAAGATCCAGCCGGAGACCAGTGCCGAGACCGGTTCGAGGTACAGCAGGATTCCGGCCGTCGTCACCGGCAGGCGCTTGAGGAAGGCGAGGTAGGCCAGGAGCGCCAATGCGCTGTAGATCACGCCCAGACTGGTGATGACCAAGACGTCGACGCGGCTCGGCAGCCTCGGATGGATGGCGAGCCAGGGCATCAAGAGCACTGCGGCGATCGCGAGTTGGCCGGTGGCGACCCGTACGGTCGGGACGGTACCGAGCGCCTTCTTGCTGGCCAGCGTGGACCCGGCGTAGGCAAGCGCCGAAACGGCGATCAACGTCACACCGTCGAGACCGCCGGTCTGCCCCGGCTGGAGGACGAAGACGCTGCCGACCAGGGCCAGCGCAAGCGCTGCCATCTGGCGACGCGTGACACGTTCCTGGAGAGTGCGGTGGGCCAGCCCCGCGATGGCGAGCGGAGCGAGATAGATACCGAGCAGGACCGTGCCGATCGGCGCCCGCTGCAAGGCCATCACGAACGTCAGCCAGTGCACAGCCAGAAGCGCTCCGGACCACAGCAGTGAGCGCACCGCCGGTTTCCCGTAGCTGCGGATGCTCGCCCGGCCTCGCCCTCGCGGCGTGACCGCTTCCCACAGCCACAGGGCCGCCGCGCCCACCGCGGCGCGCCCGAACGCGATCGCTACGGCGGACAGCACACTTTCGCGGACCAGGACGCCGCTGGTGCCCCACAGGACCGCCACGCCCGCGGTACCCAACGCCGGGCTGTAACGGCGCAGGGACGTCGTGGACATGGCGCTCACTGCGCGCTGGTGGCGGTGATGCCCGGTTGGCCGGCCAGCACGTCATCCGGTGCGCGTCCGTCGTGAACCACCGCACGCAGCATGCCTACGAAGCCGGGGATGTCGGTTCGGTTGTAGGTCTGCCTCCCAAAGCAGACACCTGTGGCCCCCGCCGTGATCGCGCCGTGTGCGTTGGTCAGGGCCTCCCGGATCGACGTACGGGGTCCGCCGGCGACGATCACGGGTATCCCCATGGACGCGGTGGTGACCGAGGCAAAGGATTCCGGGTCGCCGGTGTACTGCGTCTTCACCATGTCCGCGCCGAGCTCCACCGCAATGCGCACGCAGTGGCGCACAAGATCCGCGTATCGGGCACGCTCGTGTTCTTTGAGTTCGAGGTAGTTGTCATCCGCTCCGTTATGGGAGCGCCGTGGGTACATGATGGCCAGGAGCGGCATCCCCCACCGTTCACATTCCTCGGCGACCGCGCCCAGAGTCGAGAGCATGTCGGGCTCCTGACGGTCCGACACATTCACATGCACCGCGACTCCGTCGCATCCGTTGCGCACGGCGCGCTCCACAGTGCTCACCGCGACCTTGCGCGTGTGGACGCCGAGGACGGTGCTCGCGGTGAGGTTGGAGACGAAGGGCAGGCGTATGCCCCTCTCCGCGCACTGTGTCAGGAGGCGCGGGAAGCCGAGCATGGCGTCGGCCCCGCCTGATGCGACCTCTCGTGCACGTGTCACTGGATCGGCGAGACCCGCGTAGGGCCCGTTGATGAGGTCGTCGTCGAAGGGCACCATGACCGTCCGGACACCGGGGATGATGCGAGCGAGCCTGACTGTCTTGCCTATGGACGTCACGTGGTCCTCTCTCGGGTCCGTCATGGTCAGCGCGGAGGCTGAGGAATGGTGCGTTGGCCGGTACCGTGGCGGACAGCGGACCGACGACCGACCGGGAGGACGATCGCATGGACGGGGTGCGTGGATCACGGCGTACGGACTGGGTGCAGCAGCTCCAGGACGGCACGCTCCCTCAAAGCATCGATCCCCTTGAGGAACTGCACCGGCTGGCCGCCGATTTGGACCCTGCGGACAGCCTGGCCGTCTTCGCGAACGTCGACGTACCGGAGATCGACATCGCGGACGACGCCGCACCGCCCTTCCCTCCCGCTACCTGACAACGGCCGCCTTGACGTACACCCGGCGTCCGAACCGAGGCTCGTCCAGCAGCGTCAGCAACTCGACATGGAACCGGTACAGCGCCAGGGAACCCTCGCCGGTGAGGAAGCGCTGCTGCGTCGCCGCGTCCTGCGCGAACGTCGGGAACCGCCCTTGGTAGCAGGTCAGAGCAGCCCTTGCGCCAGTCGCCGTATCCCGGGCTTCGTGTACGACGCCGGACAACTGGACGCCTTGAAGGTGCTCGCCGTACTCGGGCGGCTGATGCGTCACGGTGGCTGCCGCGCGCGAGTCACTCGCGGTGTTTCGGCTGTGCTGGGTGGATCGCTCGCTGACGAAGTACAGGTTCAGTTCCCCGTCGTGCGCGAAGAACGCGGTGTTGATGTGCGCACCGCCAGAACCCGTCGTCGCGAGGTAGAAAAGGGTGTTGTCGGCGAGCAATCCCTCCAGACTCGCACGCAGTGCTTCATCGGTGTGGTTGCCGTCTTGGGCGTCAAGCCGGTAGGACACGCGCATTCCTCCTGGTCAAGGCAGTGACTGAGTACGAGCGACACGGTGCCGGAGTTCAGGCGGCCTCCCGGCGGGCCAGCCACATCGTGTGCTCCCGTGAGATGGCCTCCTCGGCCTCGCTGCATCGACGTGACCATTGGACCTCGTCATCGGCCAGGGTCTCCAAGCCGGCCTTCACCAAAAGCAGTTCGTGCGCAGTGAGCGAGTAGGCGGCCGCCAGCGGACGGTACTGCTTGAGCTGCGTCCATGCCGTAGCGGCAGCCGCAATGGCCGAGGCGCTGCCCAGCCCGTCGTAGTCGAGCAGGCCGAAGGCGCGCAGGAACCCTCCCGCCAGGCCGAGCGACGTCGCGATAACCGCCGCAGCCGCCCACCGGCGGGCCATGCGCGTGAACCTGGCGGCTTTGGAGGTGTACCAGACGTACTCGGCGTCCAAGCGTCCTTGAATGTATGCCTGTTGACGCAGCCGGAGAGGCTGACTCCGCAGGTCTCTCATCTGAGGGGTGATCTCGGCCTGACCGCCGGCATCGATGAGCCAGCCGACGTCACGGAGGTCGCGAAGGATGCTCGCCATGTCATCCAGCAGCCGCTCGTTCGCCGCCTCGTCGGTGCCCGTGAAGGGCTCCGCCCGCACCGCGTACTTCCACGACAGAGTGCGTACCGATTCAGCTGCCGCGCGCCCTCGGTACCAGGCACGCTGAGGATTCTTCAAGGACAGCCACAAGGCCGGTGCGAGCGAGGCCAGGAGTGCGATTGACGCGACGAGCGCGCCCAGATCAAGGCTGTTGCCGAGATGGATGTCGACCCCGCCCAGCACGGCTCCGGCGACCAGCATGGACAACTGGAGAGCGGACCACCGGACCGTATCCGACTGACCGGCTAAGGAGGCGGCGTCCGCGGAGCGGAACATGGACGGAAGACCGTCATCGGTCAGGATCAGGTCGCTCGGCCCCCCAGACATGCCCACGATCATGACGATTGCGGGGAGGGCGCGCAAGGACTTCTCGGCAACCGGCCCAGCGGTCGCAGGGATCCGTCCGATGATGCCCTTTTCTCAGCCTGTCGGCACAAGCTCGGCAAGGCTTCGTTCGAACCGGTACGGAACGGGGTCCACGCAAGACCGCCGGGGCACAAAAGGGCCACTGACCAGTATGTTCGCTGATCGGGGGCCCTCAGCGGCAGACGAGTCGGGCTGTACGCCGGGGAAAGTCACCGCAACGCTATGACCTGCCTAAACGTGCAGGGAGGGCGCTGGCGCAGCTACCTTGATGGCTGCGTAAGACGGGCCCGCTACGCGGCCAAGTGACGGATTCCCGCCCGGCCCGGAGGCACCGAAGTGGCCTGAATCCCGACGACCTCGACGGCGATGCCCCACGCCTCAAGCATCTTGGCCGTCTGCACGAGGGTCACCTGGGAGAACGGGAACAGCGTGTCGGCTGTGAGGTCGGTCCCGTTCTTCAGCAGGATCGCGAAGACGACCTTCGACGGCCGGAAACCCTCTGGCAGGGCCCTGCCGGGCCGGGCCGCGGCCACCTTCCGGGCGAACCCGTCCATGGCCTCCGGCGAGTGCAGCAGAGTCTGCACGGCGACCACGGCCTGGCCGAACAGATGGCTCAGCGCGTCGGACCCCTTTGCTCGCTTCACCATGACCAGGACATCGTCCGGGCTCAGCAGGTCGCAGATCTCCACGCCGTTGCCCCGATGCAGCGCGGTCCGGACGTTGTCACGGTCGAAACAGACGTAACCGGGCCGCAGGTCGGGCACCGACTCGTTGTAGTCCCGCTCCTTGTCCCCGAGCACCCAGGCCGGAAGGTCGACCGAGGGCGTGTCGGTGATGAGCCGCTCCACCTGCGAACGGATCGCCTCCAGATACACCTCACCGATCTCGTACCACTGCCCGTCCAGCAGGAAGAACCGGCGGGCGCCAAGCGCCACCTCCGCCTCGATCCACCGCAGCACGTTCGACGTCCAGATGACGTCGCTCTTCTCCGCCCGGGTGTGCGCGTAGAGGGTGACGTTGCCGTCCCGAAACGCGGCAAAGCGCGTTCCCGCCCTCTGCACGCGGGCCCGGTTGAGGACGTACTCCAGACTGAAGTCGTCGGCGAGGTAGGCGTCCTTACTGCGCACCTTGATGGCGAACGCCTGGGCGGCGCCGTAGTCGTCCCAGTGATCGAACGGGACGGCGACCGCGACACGTCCGTCCGGCGGCTCGCCGAGCATGTCGTCGAGCCGCTCCTCCAGCCGCGTGACGAGGCTGTCGTCCTTGACCGGGACGATGTGCTCGACGAACTCCAGTTCCGGAGTCGGGGCCTCTTCCCGAAGGACACGGGCGATGGCCCGGATGTCCGCGACCAGGTCCGCGGCGTCGATGCCGAGGCGCATCCGCAGCCCGGTACCGCCCTCGACGCTGGAGATCTTCGTACGGTCGTCCTGAGCGATCGTCAGCTGGAGCGTGTCCAGCCGACCGCCCAGCCGCCGCACGATCTGCGCGTGCTCCTGGACACCCAGGTTCCAGACCGGAGCGCCGCCGGGCACGAGGGTGATGTCGGTCCGGCCGCCGCCCGGCGTATGCGAGACCATGTCCCGGATCTGGGCGGGGTCCACCCTGCGGATCACGAAACCCAGCCCGAACCGCCGGTCCTTGACCCGGTCGGGCACCAGACGGAAGCCCTGGTCGTAGCCGACGGCGTACACCTCGCCGTCGACCGCGAGCATCAGCAGCCCGGCCGACCGGTTCACGGGCCGCGACACCTCGCACCCGGTCGTGCGGTTGATCTCGTCGCACCAGCCCGCGACCGGCTGCTCGAAGCTGCCGGTGACCAGCAGCGCCGGAACACCCAACCGCTCCTCCGGGAAGTCCAGCTCCGCGCCAACGGCTTCGAGCCGAGCCGGGTCGAGTACGTCGAACATCGCGTCGACCGTGGGAGCGATACCCGTGAGCCGGTACAGGGTGCGCTTGGACGTGCCGGAAGTACTGGTAGCCATGGTGCCGCTCCGTTCGAATCGACGTGTCGCGGGCATAGGGATGCCCGGGGAAGCCGGGAAGCCAGTGAAAACACAACCAGTAGAGTGGCAACTGAAAGCATTGTCAAACACTTCACATCGGTTGGGTGCCGGTATAGAGTGAGGCCGTCCAGTACGCCCGCCCCCACGTCACCCGGCAGGAGCCCATGAACCAGCAGGCCAGTGCCCTCGTGACCGCCGCCGACATCTCCCGGCTGGCCGGCGTCACCCGCGCCACGGTGAGTAACTGGCGTCGTCGGCATCCGGACTTCCCCACCCCTACGGGAGGCACGGACGCCAGCCCCACTTACGATCTCGACGCCGTACGCGCCTGGCTCGCCGCCCGTGGCCAACTTCCCGAGGACACACCGGCGGACCGGCTTCGCACCGCGCTGCGCACCCACCCCGGCGCCGGCGAACCGGTCCTGCACCTGTTCCCTGTGGTGCTCGCGGCTGCCCGGCTGGACCGGAGAGAGCGTGAAATCCTTCCCAAACTGCGTGACGACGCACTGCTGCGATGGGTCCGGTCGGCTGCGGACGACGGAGCCCAGGACATCCCGGGAACCGAGGACGCCGCATACGACCCCGAGGCGGCCGAGCCGCTGAGGGCCCTGGTGCAGTACGTCGTCGCGGACGGCGCCGAGGCCGCGACGGATGTCCTGGCCGAACGCCTGCTGGAGGACTCGGGAGGCACCGGCACCTACCTCACGCCGCGCCCCTTGGCCGACCTCATGGCCCGGCTCCTGACCGACAGCGCGGGTGCCTTCCCCGCGAGCGTTCTCGACCCCGCGTGCGGCACCGGATCGCTACTCGCCGCGGCGGCATCCGCGGGAGCGACCGAACTTCACGGCCAGGACATCCTGGTCACCCAGGCCGCCCAGGCCGCCGTACGGCTCCGGCTGAGCGCCCCCGAGGCTGCCGTCACCGTACGTGCGGGGGACAGCCTGCGCTCGGACGCCTTCAAGGGCCTCACCGCTGACGCTGTGCTGTGCAATCCTCCGTACGGAGTCCGTGACTGGGGGCACGAGGATCTGGCGTACGACCAACGGTGGGCCTACGGCGTACCGCCCAAGGGCGAGCCCGAACTCGCCTGGGTCCAGCACTGCCTGGCCCACCTCACGCCCGGGGGCCGTGCCGTACTGCTCATGCCGCCCGCCGTCGCGGAACGCACCGCCGGCCGGCGTATCCGGGCGCAGCTCGTACGCGACGGCGCCCTCCGCGCCGTCGTCTCGCTTCCCCAGGGCGCGGCCACCCCGCTCCACATCGGCCTGCATCTGTGGGTGCTCGAACGGCCCGATCCGCAGGCCGAAGCTCCGAGTACGGTCCTGCTGATCGACGCATCCGCTTCCGGGAACCGCGATCTCGACTGGGCCGCCATCGGCGACACCGTGCTCTCGGCGTGGCGGCCGTACCTGGCGGAACGGGACAGCTTCACCGGAGCCCCGGGCATCGCGGGCGCCGTACCGATCACCGACCTCCTCAACGAGGCCGTGGACCTGACTCCGGCCCGCCACATCCGAACGGCTCCCCGGCAGACTCTGCGCCCCGCCCTGCTGGCCCGGCAGGCATCGGAGCTGTACGACCAACTCCACCGTGCCGCGAGGGACCTGACCGGCCTCAGCATCGAAGGCGACTGGCCACCGGCCGACGGCCGACCCCGCGACTGGCGCACAGCAACAGTCGAGGATCTTCTGCGCGGCGGCGCTCTCAGTCTGCTTCGCACCGCGCCCGGAGGCCGCCGGACCCGTAGCGGCCAACCGCTACCGCAGCCCGAGCCAGAACTCGGCGGATGGCCGACGCTCACGGCAACCGACGTCATGAAGAACCGACCCGCCTCCGGAACGCAGGCGGACCTTCCCACTGGCACCGCCCTCCCCTTGATCCAGGGAAGTGACGTGCTGCTCACAGAGATGCTCCGCGTGGGGCGTGGCGCCGTGGCCCGGGTCGTCGAACCGGGCGAGGCAGGCTGCTTCCTCGGGCCTCATCTGCTGCTCTTCCGCCCGGATCAACGTCGGCTCGACCCCTGGTTCCTGGCCGGGTTCCTCTCAGCGGAACAGAACGTCAACGCGGCGGCCACCGGCACATCCGTCGTTCGGGTGGAGCCCCGACGACTACGCGTTCCCTTGCTCCCACTCGCCGAACAGCAGCGCTACGGCGCCGCGTTCCGCCGCCTGCACGAGCTGCGTACCGCCGCCCGCCGCGCCGACCGGGCCGCCGAGGACCTCACATGTCTCCTCGGCACCGGACTCACCGGCGGCGCGCTGTTGCCGGGCAGTCACGGATCGGCGTGAAACGTGCGGCCCGGCACCGCGAACGACCAGACTTGACCTCTCCGTCCCTCGGGGACGGCGAAACTCCGGAAGGACAGCGTTGAACAGCAGTAAGCACACGGAACTGGCGAATCATGCGTGGTCGGTCGCCGACCTCCTGCGCGGCGACTACAAGCAGTCCGACTACGGCAAGGTGATCCTGCCGTTCACCGTGCTGCGGCGCCTGGAGTGCGTCCTCGCCCCGACCAAGGACAAGGTCCTGGAGGTCGCCGCCCGCTACGAGAACCAGGACATCAACCCCGACCGCTTCCTGCGCAAGGCCTCCGGCCACAGCTTCTACAACACCAGCACCTACACGCTGAAGGCCATCGCGGGCGACGCCTCGCACGCGGCGAAGTACCTCAACGAGTACTACGGCGCTTTCTCCCCCAACGCGCGGGAGGTCCTGGAGCGCTACGACTTCGCCCAGCAGATCAAGCGGCTGGCCGCGGCGGACCTCCTGTACCAGGTGGTCGGACGGTTCGCCGACCTCGACCTGCGGCCGGTGAAGAGGGATGCGGACGGCAACGTCGTACTCGACGAGCACGGCAAGCCGGTCGAGATCGTCACCAACCACCAGATGGGCTACGTCTTCGAGGAGCTGATCCGGCGCTTCGCCGAGCAGTCCAACGAGACGGCCGGTGAGCACTTCACACCCCGGGAAGTCATCCGGCTGATGGTCAACCTGCTCGTCGCACCGGACAGCGACGCGCTGGCCCTGCCGGGCACCGTCCGCACGGTCATGGACCCGGCTTGCGGGACCGGCGGCATGCTCAGCGCGGCCGAGGAGCACATCACGGCTCACAACCGGGACGCCACGGTCAAGGTCTTCGGCCAGGAGCTCAACCCCGAGTCCTGGGCCATCTGCCGGTCGGACATGATGATCAAGGGCCAGGACCCGGAGAACATCAAGTTCGGCAACTCCTTCAGCGACGACGGCTTCAGCAGCGACGACTCCAAGAGGGACAAGAACACGCCCACCACTTTCGACTACCTGCTGGCCAACCCGCCGTTCGGCGTGGAGTGGAAGAAGGTCAAGGACACCGTCGAGGACGAACACGAACGCCTCGGTGAGAGCGGGCGGTTCGGGGCCGGCCTGCCGCGTATCAACGACGGGTCGCTGCTCTTCCTCCAGCACATGATCTCGAAGATGAAGCCGGTGGACGCGTCGGGGGCGGGCGGCAGCCGCATCGCGATCGTCTTCAACGGCTCCCCGCTGTTCACAGGGGCGGCGGAGTCGGGTGAGTCCAAGATCCGGCAGTGGATCCTGGAGAAGGACTGGCTGGAGGGCATTGTCGCCCTCCCCGACCAGCTCTTCTACAACACCGGCATCTCCACGTACTTCTGGGTGCTCAGCAACCGCAAGTCCAGGGACCGGCGCGGCAAGGTCGTCCTGCTGGACGCGCGCGACTACTGGCGCAAGATGCGCAAGTCGCTGGGCGACAAGCGCAAGGAACTCGGCGAGCAGCACATCTCCGAGATCACGAGGCTCTACACGGAGGCGCTGGCTATCGTCGACGCGGCGGAGAGGGGCGGCGGCCACGACCTGGCCGACCGGGCCGGAAAGATCAAGGTCTTCCGCAACGAGGACTTCGGGTATCACCGGATCACCGTCGAACGGCCGTTGAAGCTCCGCTTCGAGGTGACGGAGGAGACGCTGACGGCGATCGCCGCGTCCAAGCCGATCACACGAGCGACGGACGCGGAGGCGTTCGTGGCGGCGCTGCGCCCGCTGGTCGGCAAGTCCTGGACGACGAAGTCCGACGCGTGGATCGACCTGAAGGACGCGGTCGTCGCGGCCGGCCTGCTGTGGCCGACGGGCGCGCCGTTCAGCAAGGCGCTGCGGGAAATGGTCGGCGTACGGGATCCGGGGGGCGAGGTCCAGCGCGTCAAGGGCGAGCCCGAGCCGGATCCGGAGCTGCGGGACTACGAGAACGTGCCGCTGGAGGAGGACGTGGAGGAATATCTGCGGCGCGAGGTGCTGCCGCACGTCCCGGACGCGTGGATCGACCACAGCAAGACGAAGGTGGGGTACGAAATTCCGTTCACGCGGCACTTCTACGTGTACAAGCCGCCGCGAGCGTTGGCGGAGATCGACGGGGAGTTGAAGGCGCTTGAGGCCGAGATTCAGGCGCTACTTGGGGAGGTGACGGAGTGAGCAACAGGACGCCTTACACGTACCCACAGTTCCCGCTTCGACGTTTCGTCCACGAGATGACGGATGGGCCCTTCGGGAGTTCACTGACGAGTAGACATTATTCCGATGAAGGCGCACGCGTGATTCGCCTTGGAAATATTGGATCAGCGCGCTTCAAGGATTCCGATGCAGCATTCATCCCGATGTCTTATTTTCAAGAATTGCGACGCCATGAGGTCAAGGCAGGAGATTTGCTCATTGCAGGGCTCGGCGATGATCGACATCCCGTGGGGCGCGCCTGCATTGCACCAGACCACCTAGGGCCCGCCATTGTTAAGGCAGATTGCTACCGAGTTCGACTGGATGAGGCCCAACTCACGCATCGGTTCGCCGCATGGGCACTCGGGTCCTCAGCTGTTTCAGACCAAGTTTCAGCCTCGACCCGAGGGTCGACGCGGTCTCGGATCAACCTTGAGGTAGCACGCGAAATCTGCCTTCCCGTGCCGCCCGTGAATGAGCAGCGCCGCATCGCCGAGTTCCTCGACGCCGAGACCGCCCGCATCGACGGTTTGGATGCGTCTCGGTCCACGCAGTTGGAAATCCTGACAGAGCGCGAACGAGCGATGCTGGACCTTTCATTCCGAGAGGCGCGATCCGGGACTCAGACGCGACTCAAATATCTGTTCTCTGTGCGTCCGCGCTACGGCGTCCTGGTCCCGATATTTACAGACGACGGTGTCCCCTTCATCCGGGTCAATGACCTCCTTGATTTGAAGGGACGAGCCGATGGGTTGCGCAATATTCCAAGTGAATTGTCAGCGCAATACGCCAGAAGCATTGTCCAGCCCGGCGATCTACTGATGAGCGTTGTGGGAACACTAGGACGGGCAGCGATTGCCCCCGCGAGTTTGGCTGGTGCAAACATCGCGCGAGCCGTGTGTTCGATGCGTTTCATGCCCGATGTAGACGTGCAACTCGTCGAAGCCTGGCTCGGTACGAGCTCCTTCCACAAGCAGGCCCTTGTCGCTACAAGCACAGACACCGCTCAACCGACGCTCGGCATGGAAGACCTCGGCAATTTTTCACTGACTTGGCCCTCGGACTCGCAGGAGCGGAAACACATGGTTCGAGAAATCGCCCGCATCCAAGACTCTATGAGGAGACTAAGCGACAAATTGGAACGTCAAAGATCGGTTCTCGTCGAGCGGCGCCAAGCCTTGATCACCGCCGCCGTCACCGGCCAGATCGACGTGTCCACCGCCAGCGGACGTTGGATCGAGGAATGATCACGCTATGAGTCCCGCCCCGCCTCACCTCCCGATGCCGCTGATCACCCGTGTCCGCGTCGACAACTACAAGTCCATCGCCCATTGCGACGTGACTCTCGGCCCGTTCACCGTGCTGCTCGGACTGAACGCAGCAGGCAAGTCGAACTTCCTGGACGCCTTGCGCTTCGTTCGCGACGCACTGTTGGACGGTCCGACCGAGGCCGTGGCGGCGCGTGGCGGGTGGGAGGAGGTTGTGCGCCGGGTCCCTGAGCCAGCACGCTCCTGCACGATCGGTCTGGAGTTTTACCTGCCGGCGTTCCCTCCCCATGACAGGAAGCCATGGGTGGGGTCGTACGAGATCACCCTCGCGCCGACGGCCGCCACCCGGTCGGGCCGAGACGCCGGATCCGGTGTCCGTATCCAGCGTGAGTTCTGCGAAATGCACCGCCCTGGCGAGCAGAGCGGGACTGACGCCAAGCGATTCGAGGTGCGAGACCGCCCGGAAACGGGACATCGTAAGAGTCGGCTGGAGCTTGCACGAGTGGCTGACACAGAGCCGTTCTTCAAACTTCACGGGACTCTCGCGGATATGTTCTTCTACAGCCCTGACCTGTCCAGCCTCCGTGCCGCACGCCCCAACACGCCAACCGCCGGGATGCTGAAGGAGGACGGCAGCGGCCTCGGCTCGGCACTGGCCGCGCTCGGGGAGCGGCAGCGAGAGCGCATCTCGCAGTACCTCAGGGCGATCGTGCCCGGAGTCGTAGAGGTCGGCCCGACAGACGCCTCCGCCGACTACATCGCGGCGCGGATCAGCTTCGCCACTGACGGAGATACCGAACCGCACACCTTCCGGGCCGAGTCCATGTCGGAGGGGACCATCCGAGCCATCGGCCTATTGACCGCACTCTTCCAGCACGACGCCCGCGACGGCTGGATTCCGCTCATCGCCGTCGAAGAGCCCGAACTCGCCCTGCACCCACTCGCGGCCGGAGCCCTCTACGACGCGCTCACGGAAGCAAGCGAGCACGTACAGATCCTCGCCACCACGCAAAGCGCGGAGCTGTTCGACCGCAAAGAGGCAGACCTGTCGGCCATCCGCGTGGTTGCCGCCGAGCACGGAGTGACAGTGATCGGCGAGGTGGACCCCGTAAGTCGGTCGATCGTGGCCGACGGCCTGGCTACCACGGCCGAACTGCTGCGTTCCAACCAGTTGCGCCCGGTCGTCGAACCCCCAGCCCGACCGGACGAGCAACCGGAGGGTGAGGAGTGAACCAGCCGAGAGTCACGATCGCCTCCGTCGTGGAAGGCGAGGGCGAGATCAGCGCTCTCCCCGTACTCCTCCGGCGGCTGATGTACGAGGCTGCGATCTGGGACGCCGACATCCAGCCGCCCTTCATGGTCGACCGTGGCCGACTCGTCAGGCCGGGCGGGCTGGAGGCCGCCGTGGAGGCCCAGGCTCGACGCGTACCCGCCGGCCACCCAGGAGGCATCCTCGTCGTGATCGACGCCGACGACGACTGCCCGGCCAGCCTCGGGCCTTCGCTGCTGGCCAGGGCCGAAGCAACCCGCCCGGACCGCCGGACGGCCGTGGTACTGGCGAACCGGGAGTTCGAGGCATGGTTCCTCGCCTCGGCGCCCTCCCTCGGCGGCCGGGCGGGTCTCGCCGAGCACCTGGAGGTCCCGGCCAACAGCGAGACGCTCCGCGACTGCAAGGGCTGGCTGACCCATCGCCGGCGCGACGGAGTGCGGTACCGCCCCCGCGTGGACCAGCCTGCCCTGACCCAGGAAATGGATCTCGACCTGGCTCGCGTCAACTCACCGTCCTTCGACAAGCTCTGCCGCGACATTACATACCTGATCACCGGAAAGCGGGGGGAATAGCCGCTCATGTCCGTCCACGACGAAGCAGCATTCGGAAACGCCATAGTCGCCGCGCTGCTGGAGCGCGGTTGGAGTGAGGGAAGCCGGTCCCACTACCAACCTCAACTCGGCCTGGACACCGCCCAGCTCTTCGAGTTCATCGGCAAGACCCAAGCCGACGACTGGGCCGAGCTGATCGCCCTGTACGGCGGGGATCCCAACACCGCCATGGCCGGGTTCGCCAAGCGCGTCGACCAGGCGATCGGAACCGACGGTGTGCTGGACGCACTCCGCAAGGGTGTGAAGGACCACGGCATCCTGATCAGGCTCGCCTACTTCAAGCCGTCGCTCGTCGCATCGAACGCTGTCCTGGACGACTACCGGGCGAACCGGCTGACCTTCGTCAAGGAGTTGCAGTACGCGGCGAAGCAGGCGGACAAGGGCAACGAGCTGGATCTCACCCTGTTCCTCAACGGAATCCCGCTGGCGACCGCCGAGTTGAAGAACGCCCTCACACGGCAGGGGGCGGAGCACGCCAAGGAGCAGTACCGACTCAAGCGGGACCCCACTGAGCTGATCTTCGCGCGCCGCGTCATCGCGAACTTCGCCGTGGACACGGATGTGGTCTACGTCGCGCCCGAACTGCGCGGCAAGCTCACTCGGTTCCTACCGTTCAACACGGGCTCGGAGGGCCCGGGGAAGCCCGGCGGGGCGGGAAATCCGGCGCCCACCGTCCCCGGAACGTACGCGACCTCCTACCTCTGGGAGCAGATCTGGGAGCGGGACACCTGGCTGGACCTGATCGAGCGGTTCGTGCACCTCAGCAAGGAGAAGGGCCCGGACGGGCGGACGCGGAAGAAGCTGATCTTCCCGCGCTACCACCAGTGGGACATCGTCAAGAAGCTCACCGGCCACGCGGCCCGCCACGGCGCCGGTCACAACTACCTGGGCATGGCTTCCGCCGGCTCGGGCAAGTCGAACACCATCGGATGGCTGGCGCACCGCCTGTCGTCGCTGCACACGCCCACCGACCCCGCCGAGATCGACCCCGACGCCCTGGCCGCCGGACTCAAGCCCGGTGCGCCCGTCTTCGACAAGGTCGTGATCATCACCGACCGCCGCAATCTCGACGCCCAACTCCGCGAAACGGTGGGCAGTTTCGAGAAGACCGCCGGTCTCGTCGTGAAGATCGACGAGAAGCACGGCGCGAAGTCCGACCAGCTCGCGAAGGCGCTGTCCCGCGAGACCGGAAAGATCATCACGGTCACGCTGCACACCTTCCCCGCCCTCATCGACTACCTGCGTCGCAACCCGACCGAGATACAGGGCCACAACTTCGCGATCATCGTGGACGAGGCGCACTCCTCGCAGTCCGGCGACGCCGCCACCGCCGTACGCGCGGCCCTGCGTGACCTGGGCCTGGACTCGGACTCCGATGACGCTGGGGCAACCGAACTGGAAGCAGCGGCAGCCACCACCGAAGCCAGGCTCGTCCGCAAGGCCACCCAGCGCAGCATGGCCTCCAACCTCTCCTACTTCGCGTTCACGGCCACGCCCAAAGCCAAGACGCTCGAACTCTTCGGCACCCTGGACACCGTCAACGGCAAGGCGACGTACGTCCCCTTCCACACGTACTCGATGCGCCAGGCCATCGAGGAGGGCTTCATCCTCGATCCCCTGCGCACCTACGTCACGTACGACACGTACTGGAAGCTGGTGAACAAGAACCCGGCCGAGCGCGAGGTGGACCCGTCCAAGGCGAATCCACTGCTCGCCCGGTACGCGCTCACGCACGACTCCACCGTGACGCAGCAGGCGCAGGTGATCGTCGAGCACTTCCGCACGCACACCGCCGGCCGACTCGGCGGGCGGGCCAAGGCCATGGTGGTGACGGCCTCCCGGCACAGCGCCGTGCAAATGGCGCGTCAGATCAGGAAGTACGTCGACGACCAGGCGTACGCCGACCCCGGCGTCCTGGTCGCGTTCTCCGGCAGCCTGACGTACGACGGTAAGGAGACGACCGAGCCGAAGGAGAACGGCGGCCTCGCCGAGTCCGCGCTGCCCAAGGCGTTCGCGTACACGCGCAAGGACGACAAGGCCGTGCGCACCGGCGGGACGGCGACGCAGCGCGAGTACCGCATCCTGGTCGTCGCCGAGAAGTACCAGACCGGCTTCGACCAGCCGCTGCTCACCACGATGTACGTGAACAAGAAGCTCGCGGGCATCAGCGCCGTCCAGACCCTCTCCCGTCTGAACCGCACCGCCGACCGCAAGTCGCAGGCGGACCTGGCCGTACTGGACTTCGTCAACGACGCCGAGGACATCAAGAAGTCCTTCCGGCCGTACTTCGAGGAGGCGAACACCCTTCCCTCCGACCCCAACCTCCTCTACACCGCGCAGAGTCAGGTCATGCAGCCCGACATCCTCGTCGAGGAGGAGATGCGGGAGTTCGCGGATGCCTATCTGGAGGCTGAGGAGAGGGCAGCGGGCTCGGCGGCCCGCTGGGAGAAGCTGCACGCCGAGCTGTACCGGCATCTCGGCCCCGCCGTCGAGCGGTTCACCGAGCTGCTGGACCGCAAGGACGAGGCGGGCGACCCTGACGAGGAAGCCGCCGAGGCCGCCGAGCAGTTCCGCGCGGATCTCAACGACTACGTGCGGAAGTACGGCTTCCTCTCGCAGATCGTGCCCTACCGCGACGCCGACCTCGAATGCCTCTACCTCTACGGCCGCCACCTGCTCAACCGCCTGCCGCGACGCGGAGACGGCGGCGTGGACATAGGGGACGTCGACCTCAGTCACCTGCGCATCCAGAAGACCGGCGAGTACGACCTCACCCTGACCTCCGAGGGAGCGGCGGAGCTGCGCGGCTTCGGCGAAGGTGGGGGCGGCGCCAAAGAGCAGGAGAAGTCGCTGCTGTCAGAGCTGATCGAGAAGTTCAACGACAAGTACGGCACCAGCTTCACTGATCAGGACGTGATCACGCCGTTCTCGGAGACGACGGCCGACCCGAAAGTCCGCGCCGCCGCCGTCAACGACGAGGAGAACTTCGGTCTCGTCTTCGACGAGGTCTTCGAGGACAAGATGGCCGAGCACATCGACACCATCGCCGACATGGGACGGCAGTACTTCAGCCACGACGACAGCTTCAAGCAGTCGCTCAACCAGAGTGCGCGCCGGGCGGCCTGGCGGATGATCCGCCGGGAGGAGAACATCGACGACGAGGCGGCCTGACCACACGCCGGGCCCTTCTGCCCCCTCCCCTGCGGGCGGCTCCGTCCCGTCAACCGTCCTGACGGAAAGGGAGACCCGCGATCACGGACGTTCCGCGCGTGGAGCGGGGCCGGACGGTCCAGGCGGTGGCAAGGCTGTCCACGAGGATCAGACCCCGACCGCTCTCGGAGTCCGTGTCCAGGCGGGCCAGTTCGAGTTTGCCCGCACCCGGGTCGGAGACGGCGAGCCAGTAGTGTCCGTCGGCGGGCCACAGAACGAGTTCGACGAGGTCGCCGTCCTCCCCGCAGGCTCCGTGACGGATGGCGTTGGTGACCAGCTCCGAGGTCAACAAGCCGAGGTCGTCACCGAGGTGGGGGCGGAGGACATGCGGCAGCGATGCGGCGACGGCATGCCGGGCCCGTCGTACGGAGGCGGGGTGGGCGGGGAAGCGCCAGTGGACAGGTACGAGGGGGATCTCGGGCATGGCGAACTCCACGTCTGTGTGAGGGGTTTGGGATCGCCGGTGGCCTACCGCCCTGGTCGCGGGCACACCCGTCCCAGGGCGGACGGGCATGCTCGCGCGGTGCGCTTCCGGCATTGCGGTGTGTAGCGTGCGCGATACTCACAGTAGGACAACGGGGATACATGTGCTACCAAGTCCCGAAGGTCCGTTGGAACGAACTTCGCTTCGCGGCAAACTGAGTCGCACGCGACGAGAGGGAACGCATGCCGCCGAGGAGCAATCCGACCGCACGCCAGCAGCGGCTGGGCGCAGAACTGCGCAAGCTACGGGAAGGGGCGGGACTGTCCACCGAACAGGCCGCCACTCTGCTGGACACGAAACGGACCGTAATCACCAGTACCGAGGCGGGACGCCACGGCGTCAGCCCGGAGCGCGTCCGGCGCATTGCCTTCCGGTATGAGTGCACTGACCAGGCTTTGGTGGACGCACTGGTTGCCATGTGCGGCGACCGCACGACCGGCTGGTGGGAGGAGTATCGCGACCTCCTGCCCGCGACATTCTTGGACATCGCCGAGTTGGAGTGGCACGCCCAGGGCTTGCGTGTCAGCACGATGACGCACATGCCGGGGCAGTTGCAGACCGAGGCGTACGCGCACGCTCTCTTCCAAGCTGCGATCCCGCCGCTGCCCGCCGAGGAGTTCGAGGCCAGAGTCGCCCACCGTGTACAAAGACAGCAGGTCATCGACCGGCCAGGGGCTCCGGACTACGCGCTGATCATCCACGAAGCCGCCCTACGGATCGAAGTGGGTGGACGCGCGGTGCTACGCCACCAGCTTGGCCACCTCATGGCAGCCGCAGACCGCGACAACGTCACAATCCAGGCCATCCCCTTCTCCGCTGGGGCGTTCCCCGGTTCGGGCCAGGCGATCCTGTACGTCCTCGGCCAGATGCCCCCGCTCGACACCGTGCACCTGGATCGCACCACGGCAGGAGAATTCCTTTATTCGGGCGCCCATTTGTGCAAGTACCGCCTACAACTCGACGAGATGCAGAGGCTCGCGCTCAAGCCCGAGGAGACCCTCGATCTCATGCAAGCCATTTCCCAGAGCCTTTAGGAGAGTTGCTCATGTCTGACATCAGCTGGGAAGCCCCCTTCTGCCAGGATGCGAGCAACTGCTTCCGCCTCGGCACCGACGCCGACGGCAACGGCTACATAGCCGTCAACGGTCAGGAGGGCCACTACCTCACCGACTCACTCGAAGCCCTGCGCACCCTCATCACCGACATCAAGGCCGGCAAGGCCGACCACCTGCTGTAACCCCTGCCGCGCACCCCGCGAATAGGTACCGTGTACAGCGATCGACTGACGTGGCATCAGGACGACGGGGGCGCAACGCGTGTCGCAGGCGAGGAGAATCGGCGAGCAGGGCCGCTATGAGCTGATCGAGGAGATCGAGTCCGGCGGTATGGGCACGGTCTGGCGGGGCTACGACGCCGTCCTCGACCGGGAGATCGCGGTCAAGCTCATCCGGCCCGACGTCGTCGCATCGCCCGCGCAGGCGCAGGAGTTCGCCCGCCGCTTCGAACGCGAGGCGCGCGTCACCGCTCGGATCGGGCATCACGGCGTGCCGCAGGTGTTCGACGCGGTACTGGACGAGGCGTCGTACGACCGGCTGTACCTGGTGATGGAGTACGTGCGCGGGATCTCCCTGCGCACGGTGCTGGCCTGCGCGGAGGACGGAACGGCGGCGCTGCTCCCGGTGAGCTGGGTCGCGTCGATCGCGGCGCAGATCTGCACGGTCCTGTCGTACGCGCACGCCGTCCCGGTCGTGCACCGCGATCTGAAGCCGGACAACGTCCTGATCGCCTCTGATGGCACGATCAAGGTGCTGGATTTCGGCATCGCGAAGCTGCTGCGCACGGACGTCACCCGGCTCACGGCCACGGGCAGCCGTATCGGTACCAGCCGTTACATGCCTCCCGAGCAGATCGACTGCGCGCAGATCACACCGCTGAGCGACCTCTACGCGCTCGGCTGCGTGCTGCACGAACTCCTCGCCGGAGAACCAGTCTTCAGCGGCGACAACGAGTACCAGCTTCTGCACCAGCACATGAACGTGCCGCCGAAGCCGTTACGTACCCTGCGACCCGAGGTGCCGGAGGACCTGGAGGCGCTGGTCCTGGATCTGCTGGCCAAGGTGCCCGAGCAGCGTCCGGCCGACGCGTACGCGGTGTACGAGCGCCTCTCGCCGCACCTGCCGCAACCGGGATCGGCAGCCGAGCCCGTGGCCCTCACCCACGACGGCTCCCCTTCCGAAGTCCCCGACCCGACGGTGGTCTACCGACAGCCGAACGCACCCCTGCGGCGGACCACGCCAACCGCGCCCTCGCTCGGGCCGATGGCTCCCGTACCGGTCCCGGCGCGCGTCGACACCGCGCTGCGGGAAGCGATCCGGGAGGCCTACGCCCGGTCCGCAGACCTCGCCGAGAGCGGGCGGTTCGCCCAGGCCGCGGACGTCCTCAAGGCAGTGATCGCCACAGTGGGCACCGCCCTCGGCGCGCACAACCCCCGTGTGCTCGGTCTGCGGCGGCAGCGCGCGGCGGTCCTCATGGCCGGCGAGGACTTCCGGCGTGCCTTACCGGAGTTCGACGCACTGGCCGCCGTCTACGCCCGTACGGCGGGACCGGCCGATGAAAGCACCCTGGAGTGCCGTCGGCACGCCGCCCACTGCCGGGCCAACCTCGGACAGGCCACGGTCGCCCTGCGGGAGTTCCAGGAGGTCCTGGAGGTTGTGTCCGACGAAGCCGGGGACGCCTCCGAAACCGCTCTCGACCTGCGCCGCAGTATCGGCGTGCTCCTCTTCTCCGAGGGCCGCCGCGCCGAGGCTGAAGGCGTCCTCGACGCCCTCCACGAGGACATGTGCGTCCTCCTCGGGGAGGACCATGAGGAGACCCGCGAGATCGCCGATCTCCTCGCCCGACTGCGCGGCCCGGAGGGACCACGCCCTTACTGACGTCCTGCCGGTGCGACGCACACGCCGTCAGGCCTCGTCCTCGGCCTCTTCGCTGTGGATGCGCTGCGCCAGATCCCACAGGCTCAGGCCATCCGACTGGAACCAGCGAGCCGTTCCCTGATTGGCCACGGGGCGCTCGTCCCATTCGGCATCCGCCCACATCTTCGACACCAGCCCGGACGGCGAGTACTGCTGCTCGTCGTACGCCCACAGGATCGGTTTGGTCCGGTGATTGACCCAGGTCGCCTGGCGTCGCCTTTCGTCAGCGACAAGCCACTCTTCCATGGCGTCACGCTCGGGGTCGTTCAGAGCTCGGTACCCGAGGGGGGCTCCCTCCTTGATGACGCGGCGGTCTACCAGGAGCGGCACGGTGTTCGGGCGACGGGGCTTCCGCTCCTTCACGGGAGGTGCGGGAACGGCGACGCCATCGGCCAGGTCGCCGAGGACGTGCTTCGCGAGTTCCCGGCATGTCTCCGCGGTCTGGAAGGCGGTCCTGATCTGGGGGCGCGGCCCGTAACGAGTCACGATCTCGTGGGTCAGCCGACGCACCAGCTCCGGTACGAGGGCGGGGATCTTCTCCAGGACCTCGCTGTCCCAGTCGAAGTCGGGGTCATCGATGCTCGTGGCGCCGAGATGCTGGAAGATCAGGTGGGTGACGAGAAAGCCGCCATGCTCCGTGGTTGCAGCCTCGCGGCTGTTCTGCCCACTGCCCAGTTCGTAAACCGCGCTCCGTGTGGCGCGCAGCGTGAGCACGGACCGCCACACCTTCTGCGGCGAGGGTTCACGTTTGAACAGCAGGGTGTGGCTACCTTTGGGGCCCTGCTCCCAGAGGTTCTCCGTGGAACTGGCGGCCCGGGCGGCCTGTTCCGCATCCGGGTGCAGGCACGCGAGTGCCAAAGCGAGTTCGTCCAGCGAACAACCGGTCTCAGGCGCGGCGACCGGCTCACCGCGCTTGATCACGTACTGTTTGCGCAGCTCGGCGCGCAGGTTGGCCTTGATCGCCTGGTGCACGGGTTCCAGCGCGATGTGATCGCGCTGCTCGATGGCGTTCTGCCGGTTCGCCGCCTGCGAGACCTGCACGCCGAATTCCCGGTCTTCATGCGTGTTGATGACCTTGATGCTCAGGGTGGCGTTGGCCGCGGCCTCACCGTCGTCGTGCATGGCCCTGGCGACAGCCCGTACCGTCTGAGCACCGTTCACTATGCTCGCCCCGGCCACGGTGAGAGTGGTTGGCCTGCTCTGCGGTGCCTTGGCGCTGTCGTTCTTGGCGGTGAGCGAGGTACAGATCATGGTGATGCCGTTGTTCAGGTGCCAGAATCTCGTGGGATCGGACGTAAGAGTCTGACCGATCTCCGCATTCGTGACGGTGGTCCCGAGCGGGGCCCGGAGATTCTGCTCGAACAGGCCGGTACCGTGCGTCTCGTACCACTCGGCGACGCTCTCGGCGGAAACCGTGCCCTGATAGGCCTCCAGTGGTCCCTTCTGCCGGTACCAGTCATCAAGACGCACGTCCAGACAGATGGGCTCCGGCCGAAGATCCGCATGGATCTGGTCATGGAAGTCTGCGGCGTACAGCACCTCGACGCTCAAGCGGGCGCCGTGCTTGTTGAACTCGTCGAGAGCGTTCTTGAGAACCTCGAGTGCGGGCGGAGAGGGCTCCACGGTGCCCATCAGCGCGATGACCAGAGTGGCTCTCTCGTTGACGATGAACGGCCTGGCCTCCAGGGCGAGCGCGCCGGCACGCTGGTTGAACTGGTCGTACAACTCGTTCTCGATACGGTTCAGGCCGTCCACCATCGCCTTGGCGGCGCCCACGTCGAAGGTCGCCGTGCCCTTGTCGCTCCACTTCGCCTGGACGAGCAGAGCCAGTCCGCTCTCCGGCAGGGGGGCGATGGCGTCCATCCCCTGGTCCGCGATGCCGTCCGTCACGAACCGGGCCGCCTCGGCCACACTGCATTTGGCCAAACGTCGTACCGCGAGGGCTGCAAGGGCGCGGGAGAGGAAACGCTGTTCGTAGTTGTCGCCTCGGAAATGGGCGATGTCACTGTCGTCTATCACCCCGTCGAATGTCTCGTGCAGTTGCTCACGCACCTGCGTGACCTGGCGAGGTGTATCCGCCCCCGAGGTGACCATGGATAGCCGCTCCCACTGATGGTGTCTTGTGATGCCCTAAGCCTGTATACCGAGCCCTGAGCCGTTGCCACGCGCCCGGTCGCTGAAGTCAACGACCACCAGAGCAGCTCCGACCGTTTCGACGGTGGCCTTCACCAAGCCCAAGGCAACCTTCAAGGGCACGTCGCGAGCGCCGAACCAACCGTCGCGGACCAGGCGGGCGAAGTCGGTCGGTACCAGGTGGCGGGTGAGCGCGTCGGCGGGAGGACTTGCTAGGCCGGTCTTCGCCGCGGCAGAGATCGCCGCTGCGACCTGGCCGTAGGGGTAGATCGCGCCGGAGCTCGTCCGGTGCAGAGCAGGGGTGAAGGGCACCTGCTCGTGAACGCGGAGAAACAGGGGGTCTTCCAGCAAGCCGTAATCGTCGGTGCTCCGCCGAGCGCCTTGCTCCAAGCTGTGGATCCGGCCGTGGAGTTCGGAGAGACTGTGCCAGGCCTCTGGCCAGAGGAGCCCGCTCGGTCCGGGACGCAAGTAGCGCAACAGGACGAGCGTCTGGGTACCGTCGTGGTAGTAGTAGGCGTCGAGGGATGCCTCGGCACCGTCGGCCGCCTGCGGATCGATAATCGACGTGGCTTCGAAGTCATAACTTCGACGACCGTCGCGGCTCGCGAACTCCTTCACGGCGGTGTCACCGATACCACTGAGCCTCTCCGCCACCCGCCCACGCTTGTCGTCGAGCGTCGGCTGAACCGCAGTCCCGTTGAGCCCGCTGATGAAGCTCGTCCCGACAGCTGTCCTGTCCCAGGCGTGTACCCGTGTGAAATCCTTCGCGGCCACCCCAGCTATCTTGGCGAAGAGCAGCAGAGCATCACGCTCGTCGCGCCAGCGGAGCTCCGCCTCGCCCCAGCCTTCGCCGTCGTCGAGCAAAGGCACCAGCCTCTGGACTTCGGCTTCGACGTCTGGGGAGATCCGCTGAAGATTGGCGAACACGATGTCTGCGCCGACCGTGACAGGACCGCTTTCCGGTAGCGACTTGGAGAGTGCTTCATCCGTCTTTCCGCCACTGCACCAGAGCCGTGAGACGGGCACCAGTTCTCGAAGCCTTCGCGCATGGGCGACGAAGACCTTCCGGTCTCGGTCAGTCTCGTGAGCAGGGCGCACGACGCCCAACCCCCAGATCCGCTCCGGTTGCTCCCGGCCACCTTGGTCACCCTGCTGGTCGGCAGGAGCAAGCAGGACTGCGAGGTGTGACTTGACCTCGGGCCAGTCACGGCAGGGTTGAGAGTAGGACCTTTCCTTGATGCGGTCGGCATCGAGCAGACGAAGTAAGTCACTGTCAGGGCGCAGAATCGCCAGCCGCGGCGCTTGCGCCGAAGACGGGAAATCTACCCGCCTTGGTTGTGCGAATGTCATCCACTCCCCCGAATCGCCTGCCACCATACCGAGTCAGGCTCAGGGGGATGGTAGCGCGCCAGCTCCAGCTTCCGGCTTACACGTCCCCAGGTCCCGCGTCCCCGCATCAGGACTCGAACCTCAGCCAAGCGTCGAAGGTCTACCGTTTCAGCTGGACAACCGTCTGGACCACCATCTACCCGCCTTCGAACAGCGGCTTCGCCCTTCCCGTTGTGCAAGTCTCCGACCAGGGGTTCGAACCTGCGTAGCACTTGATCGGCACCCCGGCCCCACGAGCCAAGTCACGCCCGGCCAGCCGCTCCCTCATTCCATAACTGCTGCGCGATTACGCAGGAACTCCAGGGGAGCCGCAGGTAGAAGTGAGAACCTCCTCCCAACAAAAAATGACCCTGCCCGAGGCAAACCCTAAGGTCGAGGCCCATCAAGGCAGACGAGTCGGGCTGTACGCCGGGTTCTGTTCCGAGGGGTCCTCGCGGGCCCCTCGGCGACGGCCATCCATCTAGGGCCGGCGTTGCCGTCGGCCTCGTGCGGTCTACCCGCGGACTCGGGCGGGCAGCCCTCGAACGTCCGCGCAGAGCGCGCCTTGCGGCGGCTCCTTTTGACCTTGCTCCGGGTGGGGTTTACCTAGCTGCCCAGGTCACCCTGGGCACTGGTGGTCTCTTACACCACCGTTTCACCCTTACCAGGGGCCGAAGCCCCGGGCGGTCTGTTTTCTGTGGCACTGTCCCGCGGGTCACCCCGGGTGGCCGTTAGCCATCACCCTGCCCTGTGGAGCCCGGACGTTCCTCGGGAAGCCCCCCTAGGGGGACTCCACGCGGCCGTCCGCCCGGCTCGTCTGCCGTGTCGACCATGGTACCGGGCGCCGGGAGCGGCGAGGACCGGCCGCCGCCGTCGCCAGGACGGAGCCCGTCAGGATCAGGGCGAAGGCCACCAGGACGGTGGGGGTCAGGGACTCGTTCAGGAGGAGCGCGCCCGCCGCCACCGCGACCGCCGGGTTGACGTACGTGATCACCGTCGCCCGGGTCGGACCCGCCTCCTTGATCAGCTCCAGGAACGCGACGAAGGCCACCGCCGTGCAGATCACGCCCAGGCCGGCCAGCGCGGCCAGGGCGGAGGGGGAAGGAAGAGAGGCCGGGCGGGTCGCGGCCGCGAACGGGGCGTAGACCAGGGCCGCCAGGGTCAGGCACGGTGCCGTCAGGTGCAGGGACGGGACGTCCTTCATGCGGTGCGCGGCGATCAGGGGGGCCGTGGCGTAGCCGATGACCGTCACCAGCACCTCGACCAGGGAGCGGGCGTCGCCGCCGGTCAGGTGGGGCAGGGTCAGGACCGTCACGCCACCCAGGCCGAGGGCGAGGCCCGTGATGCGGCGGGTTCCCAGGTGTTCCGTGTTGCCGAGGAGGCGGGCGACGACCACACCGACGATCGGCACGCCCGCTATCAGCAGGCCGGCCGTCGAGCTGGACAGGTGCCGTTCGGCGTCCGTCAGGGTGAACCAGGGGACGACGATCTCCAGGAACGCGAAGGCCAGCATGGGGCGCCAGTGGGCCCGGATCGTCGCGGGCAGGCCGCCCTGGCGCAGGGCGAAGGGGAGGAGGATGAGCGCGCCGAGGGCACAGCGCGTGAACACCACCACCGGCGGGGACACCTCGTCCACCGCCACCTTGATCATCAGATAGGGGATGCCCCAGATCACTCCCATCAGGGAGAACAGAAACCAGCCGCGTGCAGTCATACGGCGAGTTTCGGTCAGACCCTCACCCCGCGTCTTGAACGCTGTTGCGGTACGCCGCCGGGGTCACCCCGAGCACCCGGCGGAACCAGCGGGTCAGATGTGCCTGGTCGGCGAAGCCCACCAGGCCCGCCACCTCCGCCGGGCGCAGGCCGGCTTCCAGCAACGCCCGCGCCCTGCTCACCCGGTACTGGGCGAGCCAGGCGTACGGCGGCAGGCCCATCGTCGTACGGAAGGCCCGCAGGAGCTGGTAGCGGGACAGGCCCAGGTCGGCGGCGAGGGAGGCGAGCGTCGGCGGGGCCGTCAGCTCGTCGGCGAGGCGGTCGCGGACCGTCCGGGCGATGGTGATCGCGCCCGGGACCAGGTCCGGCCCCGGCCGGGCCGTGGAGTGGCGGCGGGCCAGGGCCGTCAGCAGCCAGGGGATCCGGGACTCCGCCTCCAGCGGGTCGGGGCAGACGCTGAGTTCGGTGTGGGCGAGGCCCAGCGCGGTGGCCAGTTCCGGGTCGTCGAGGAGGGGTTCGCGGAAGAAGGGGAGGCCGCCGAGGACGCCGTCGGTCAGCAGGGCCGGCTCGGCGTACAGGGCGCGGTAGGCGTAGCCGTCGGTGGCGTTGCCGGGGCCGCCGGTGTGCGTCTCGCCGGGGTCGAGGACGACGATCCTGCCCGGTCCGGTACGGATGTGACCGCCCCGGTAGGCGATGACCTCGCTGCCGCCGACGCAGACGCCGATCGTGTACTCGTCATGGGCGTGCGGGGCGTAGGTGTGCCGGCGGAAGTTCGCGGTCAGGAGGTCGAGCGGGGGGCCCTCGTGGCCCAGCCGGGCGCGCGTCCACAGCGCCTGTTCCGCCATGGCACACCCCTTGTCCAGAGACCTTCAGAGACCTTCTACTCGTGCAACGCCTTCAGGCCCCGCTTCCATGCCGCGTCCAGGTCGGCGTCGCCGGGAAAGCGGCCGTGGATCTCGAGGATGACCATGCCGTGGGCGAAGGCCCAGAGCGCGCGGGCCCGGTCGACGTCCCCGCCGCAGGCGCGCATCAGCGGCAGCGCCGCCCGGTCCTCCAGGCCCTCGGGGAGTTCGGCGCGGGGCAGCGGGCGTTCGGTGGCCAGGCAGTACAGGTGCGGGTGGGCGAGGGCGTAGGCGCGGTAGGCCCCGGCGAGGGCCTCGAGGGAGCCGGGGGCACGGGCCTCGGCGGCCTCCAGGGCATCGGCCGACTCCGCGAGCATCTGCGCCGTCAGCTCCACCTCTACGGCGTGCTTGTCGGGGAAGTGCTTGTAGAGGGACGGCGCCTTGATGCCGAGGCGGTCGGCGAGGGTGCGCGTGGTGAGCCGGTCGAGGCCGGACTCCTCCAGGAGTTCCCGGGCGGCGGCCACGATCTCGCGTGCCCGGGGGGTGAGACGGTCACCGGCGGCGAGTGCGGTTCCCTGCTGGTCAGGCACGCTGGAAGCCCTCCTTGGTCCGCAGTCCGTAGCCGAAGGCGCGATCGTACGAGATGTGGGCGAGCCAGCCGCACAGGGCCGCGAACGCCGGGGGCCAGGCGACCGGCAGGACCGTGTACGCCACCAGCAGCGCGAGCGGGACGAGCGCCCGGTGCAGCGCGTTGTAGTACGGCACCGCGCGCGGCGGCAGCTGCCCCTTGGCCATGCGGGGCGCGTCGTCCAGGGCCACCAGGAAAGTGAGGTCCGGCAGGACGAGGAAGACCAGCGCCAGGGTGCCGGCGAGCCAGCCGTGGTTCATGCCCTCCAGCACCGCGAAGGCCGACCAGAACAGGGCGAACGCCAGCCACGCGGTGCGGCGCAGGACGGTGAGTGTGGAGCGGGACGTGCGGGTGGTGCCGGCCAGTGCGGTCATGGCTGCCTCCGGGTCCTCGTACGGCGTCAGCGGCTAACTTTGTTAGCCACACCGTAGGGCTAACGGCGTTAGCCGTCAAGCCCCGCCCGCTCCAGGGCCGTGAACGCCACCCCCAGTCGTGCCCGGTGGTCCCGGGCCACCTCGTCCACCGGGTCGCCGGACAGCAGGCGGTGCGCGGAGGTGACGAAGACCGTGCGGTAGGCGGCGACGGTGAGGGCCGCCAGGAGCCGGGAGTCCGCCGCGCCCGACTCGGCGAGGGCGGCGGCCAGCGCGCGTTCCACCTCCTCGACACCCTCGCGGGCGCGGGAGCGCAGGGCCGGGGAGGCGATGACGACGCGGTAGAAGTGCGGGTAGTGCTCCCCCACGCCGCTCAGCGGGTGCCCCTCGTCGAGGAGGCGGAGCACGAGGCGGCGCAGGGCGGCGAGCGGGGACTCGCCGGGGGCGCGGTCCCGCACGGCTTCGGCGAAGAGTTCGGCGGCCTGCGGGATGCGGTCGAGGAACAGGTCCTCCTTGCGCGGGAAGTAGTTGAAGACCGTCATCGCGGACACACCGGCCGCCCGTGCGACCTCGGCGACCGTCACCGCGTCGAAGCCCCGCTCCACGAAGAGCCCCGTCGCGATGTCGGAGATCCGCTGCCGAGTGGCCCGTTTCTTGCGCTCCCTCAGCGGAAGCCCCTCGTCCAGTTCCTGATCCATACAGGAAACTATAGCCACTCAAAACTTTTAGTGACTACAGTGAAAGCCATGACGACGACGGATTACGACGTGGTGGTGGCCGGCGCCGGCCCCGTGGGGCTCTTCCTCGGCTGCGAACTCGGGCTCGGCGGGGCACGGGTGCTCGTCGTGGAGCGGCTGACCGAGGTGGACG
Source organism: Streptomyces sp. NPDC020192 (assembly GCF_044388685.1). Lineage (NCBI taxonomy): Bacteria > Bacillati > Actinomycetota > Actinomycetes > Kitasatosporales > Streptomycetaceae > Streptomyces > Streptomyces sp. NPDC020192. Next base: position 622,825 of record NZ_JBIRXG010000001.1, read on the forward strand.
AGACGATCAAGGCGGGCTCGGTCAACATCCCGAGCGCGGTCGCCTTCTACCGGCGGGGGCTGCTGCCCGAGCTGGCGGCGGTGTGGGAGGCGTTGCTGGAACGGCTGCGCGCCTTCGGGGAGAGCGGCCAGGGCGCCATGAGGACCCCGCCCAAGTTCGCCGGGCACTTCGGCGGGATCATGATGGACCCCGATCTCTTCGACGGCTCCGACCCCGCCTGGGAGGACGTCGGCCCCGCCGCCGACAGCGGGCTCGGCGTGCCCCAGGCGGAGCTGGAGCGGATCCTGGCCCGGCGGGCCGCGCAGCTCGGCGTGGAGGTGCGCCGGGGCGTGGAGCTGACCGGCTTCGACGCCGACGCCGACGGGGTCGCCGTACACACCGGCGACGGGACGATCCGGGCCGACTGGCTGGTCGGCTGCGACGGCGGCCGCAGCACCGTCCGCAAGCTCGCCGGGTTCGACTTCCCCGGCACGGACCCGGAGATCACCGGCTGTCAGGCGGTCGTGGAGATGTCCGGCGACGAGCGGCTGGGCGCGGGCTGGAACACCACCGACGTGGGGACGTACGTCAACGGGCCGTTCCCCGGGCGGATCCTCACCGTGGAGTTCGACGGCCCCCCGGCCGACCGGTCCGCCCCCGTCACCGCCGAGGAACTGCAGGCCGGCCTGCGCCGGGTGTCCGGCGTGCCCGAGGTCACCATCCACAAGGTGATCAGCGCGACCCGGTTCACCGACAACGCCCGCCAGGCCACCGACTACCGCAAGGGCCGGGTGCTGCTCGCGGGCGACGCGGCGCACGTGCACTCGCCGTTCGGCGGGCAGGGTCTGAACCTCGGCCTCGGGGACGCGATGAACCTGGGCTGGAAGCTCGCCGCCGTCGTACGCGGTCAGGCCCCCGAGTCCCTGCTGGACACCTACACCGCCGAACGCCACCCGATCGGCGCCTGGGTGCTCGACTGGACCCGGGCCCAGATCGCGGTGATGCGCCCCGACCGGCACGCCCGCGCCCTGCGCCGGGTGGTCACCGACCTGGCGCTGACCACCACCGGCACGACGTACCTCGTCAACCGGATCTCCGGCGTCTGGCAGCGCTACGACCTGCCCGGCGAGCACCCGCTGACCGGCGCGAGCGCGCCCGACCTGGAGCTGTCCGACGGCACCCGGCTCGGCGACCACCTCCACTCCGGCCGCGCCCTGCTGCTCGACCTCGCCGACGACCCCGCGCTGCGCGACCGGGCCGAGGGCTACGCCGACCGGCTGGAGATCCGTACGCTCGCCTGCCCGGACCGGCCCGGTCTGCACGCGCTCTTCGTCCGCCCGGACGGCTTCGTGGCCTGGGCCGCCGACCGGGAGGACACGGCGGACGCGGTGGACGGCAAGGGTCTGCCGGAGGTCCTGGAACGCTGGCTCGGGGCGCCCGCCGTCACCGCTTGAGCCGGTCGCTCGACCCCCGCCGTGAATGTCCTCGCGGTCGGCTCCCAGACCTCCGTCACGCTCGAACTCACCGAGCCCGTCCCTCACTTGACGCTGCTCGGCCACCGCCGGGACGTCCGTGTCGTACGGCTGCACGCCGATGACCCCGGCGGACTGGTCCAGGCGCTCACGCGGCCGTGAAGAGGATCTTCGACGTCCCCGGATCGGCCTGGGCGAGCCGTACCCGCAGGCGTTCGCCGAGCGGGAGGTCGTCGCCCTCGATCCGGCCGATGACCGCCGGGGAGGTCAACTGCACGGTGCCGACGGTCGGTTGACGCTCCTCGATGTCCACCACGCAGGCCTCGAAGACGTCCCCGATCCGGTCCTTGAGCAGGGCCGCCTCCACGAGGTCGATGCACTCCCGCTCGACCGTCCCGGCGATACGGGAGCCGTCGGCCATCCGGCGGGGCAGCGCGTCGAGCGCGGCGAGCACCCAGTCGGGCGGGGACTGTCCGGCGAGGGCCGCGAGGCACAGCTCGGCGGCGTAGCGGTCGGCGAGGCGGCGCAAGGGGGCCGTGCAGTGGGTGTAGGGGGCGGCGACGGCGGCGTGTGTGGTGATCGCGGGCAGCTCGCCGCCCCGGAAGACGGTGTAGCCGGCGCCGCGCAGCAGGGTCGTGCACTCCTGGAGGAAGGCCGCGTGGTGCGGGGTGTGCGGGTCGAGGGAGCGGATCAGGTCCGCGTACGACACGTGGTGCGGCCAGTCGATGTGCAGCGCGGTCGCGGTACGGCGCAGCCGGGCGACGGCGCCGTCGGGGGCGGCCGGGAGGGTGCGCAGCACGCCGGTGCCGTAGGTGATCATCACGTCGGCGGCGGCCATGCCGGTGAGCAGGGAGAGCTGGGCGTTCCAGCCGTAGGCCGGCAGCGGGGCGCGGTAGCCGAGGCGGTAGGTGTGGTCCTCGGCGGTGATCTCCTGCTCGGGCACGTTCAGGGAGATGCCGCCGCGCGCCACCTCCAGCCGCTCCCGGACCTCGCCGATCTCCCTGAGCAGCGCGACGGGCTCCTCGGCGGTCCCGGTGACGATCTGCCTCTGCACTCCCGCGTAGTCGAGCTTGGCCCGGCTGCGGACCAGGGCGCGGCGCACGTCCACGGCGACGGTCCGGCCGTCCGCGTCCAGGTCGAGCGTCCACAGCACGGCCGGGCGGACCTGCCCCGGCAGCAGGCTGGCGGCGCCCTCGCTGAGCACGACGGGGTGCAGCGGGACCTTCCCGTCCGGGAAGTACAGGGTGTTGACCCGCCGGTGCGCCTCCGTGTCCAGCGCGCCGCCGGGTGCGACGAAGGCGGCGACGTCGGCGATGGCGTACCGGACCCGGTAGCCGGTGCGGCGCCGGGAGAGATGGGCGGCCTGGTCGAGGTCGGTGGAGGTGGGCGGGTCGAGGGTGAAGAAGGGGGTGTCGGTGGCGTCGTACGACGGTACGGCGGGCGCCTTCGCCGCCCGCTCGGCCTCCTCCTGGACCCCCGGCGGGAACGCGCCCGGGACACCGAGCTCGGCACGCAACGCGGCGAGCGCGGCCCGGAGCGGGGCCTCGGGGGCACCGGTCACACGGATCCTGCGGCGTGGCATACAGCGAGCGTAGGTCGAGGCGGGGTGGGCGGCACGCCGTACGCTGTCGCGGAGGTCTAGGTGAGGAGTACGTGGTGCTGGTCCTGCTGCCGCCGTCGGAAGGCAAGGCGAACCCGGGCGCGGGTGCCCCGCTGAAGCTGGAGGCGTTGTCCCTGCCGGGGCTGTCCGCCGCGCGGGAGGCGGTGCTCGGCGAGCTGGTGGAGCTGTGTGCCGGGGACGAGGAGAAGGCGCGCGAGGTGCTGGGGCTGAGCGAGGGGCTGCGCGGCGAGGTCGCGAAGAACGCCGGCCTGCCGACGGCGGGCGCCCGCCCGGCCGGGGAGATCTACACCGGTGTCCTCTACGACGCCCTCGGCCTGGCCACGCTGGACGCGGCGGCGAAGAAGCGGGCGGCGCGCTCGCTGCTGGTGTTCTCGGGCCTGTGGGGCGCGGTCAGGGTCACGGACCGTATCCCCTCCTACCGCTGCTCGATGGGCGTGAAGCTGCCCGGGCTCGGCGCGCTGGGCGCGCACTGGCGGGCGCCGATGGCCGAGGTGCTGCCCGAGGCGGCCGGGAACGGCCTGGTCCTGGACCTGCGCTCGGCGGCGTACGCGGCGGCCTGGAAGCCGAAGGGCGAGGTCGCGGGGCGGACGGCGACCGTACGGGTGCTGCACGCGCCGACCCGGAAGGTGGTCAGCCACTTCAACAAGGCGACGAAGGGGCGGATCGTACGGAGTCTGGTGTCGGTGGGCGTGGCGCCTTCCGGTCCGGCCGAGCTCGTCGAGGCGCTGCGGGATCTCGGGTACGAGGTGGAGGCCCAGGCGCCCACGAAGGCGGGGCGGGCGTGGGCGCTGGACGTGCTGGTGAACGAGATCCACTGAGCCCACCTCCCTCGCATTGCAGCATGTGCAATGACCTTTGCGCACGCTGCACCGCTTCGGCACGATGACGCCATGGCCTCATCTCCGCTGGACCTCGCCCCCGTCGTGCCCGTCGTCGTCATCGAGGACGCCTCCGACGCCGTACCGCTGGCACGGGCGCTGGTGGCCGGGGGGCTGCCGTCGATCGAGGTGACGTTGCGGACGCCGGCGGCGCTGGACGCGATCCGGGCGATCGCCGACACGGTGCCGGACGCGGTGGTCGGGGCGGGGACGGTGATCACGCCGGAGCAGGTGAGCGCCTGTACGGCGGCGGGGGCGCGGTTCCTGGTCAGTCCCGGGTGGACGGAGGCGCTGCTCGAGGCGATGCGCGGGTCGGGGGTGCCGTTCCTGCCCGGGGTGTCGACCACCTCGGAGGTCGTCGCGCTGCTGGAGCGCGGGGTGCGGGAGATGAAGTTCTTCCCGGCGCAGGCGGCGGGCGGCACGGCCTACCTGAAGTCGCTCGCCGGACCGCTCCCCCAGGCCCGTTTCTGCCCGACGGGCGGGATCGGTCCGGCCAACGCCCGCGAGTACCTGGCACTCCCCAACGTCCGCTGTGTGGGCGGCACGTGGATGCTCCCGGCGGACGCCGTCGCCGCCCGTGACTGGGGGCGGATCGAGGCGCTGGCCCGGGAGGCGGCGGGGCTCAGCGCAGGTGGGACGTGTCGTTGAAGAGCCGGACGCTGGCGTTGCCGTCCGCGTAGTACGCCACCGCCGACAGGGCGGCCGCCGACAGTTCCATACGGAACAGGGACTCGGGCGGGGCGCCGAGGGCGAGGCGGACGAAGGTCTTGATCGGGGTGACGTGGGTGACGAGGAGGACCGTGCGGCCCGCGTACGCGGCGACCAGCTTGTCCCGGGTGGCGGCGATCCTGGTGGCCGTCTCGGCGAAGCTCTCGCCGCCGCCGGTGGGGTGGGCCTCGGGGTCGGCGAGCCAGGCGTTCAGGTCGTCCGGGTAGCGGTCGCGGACCTCCCCGAAGGTGAGCCCCTCCCAGGCGCCGAAGTCCGTCTCACGCAGGCCGTCCTCGATCGTCACCTCCAGGCCGAGGCGGGCGGCGACGACGCCGGCGGTCTCGCGGGTGCGGGCGAGGGGGGAGGCGAGGACGGTCTGGATCGTGCCGCGCTTCGCGAGTGCCTCCGCGACTCGGCGGGCCTGTTCGCGGCCGGCGTCGGAGAGGGAGGGGTTGGTGCCGCCGCTGCCGCTGAAGCGCTTCTGGGGGGTCAGGGGGGTTTCGCCGTGGCGGAGCAACACGAAGGTGGCGGGGGCGCCGAGGTCGGGGGCGCTGCTCCAGCCCTGCGTCGACTGGGGCTGCTCGGTTGTGGCGGCCACGGTTTCCCTTCCGCTGCTGGACAGCTGCTGCTCGTCGAGGGATTTCGCGGCAGACCCCGCGTCCATCGCCTCGTTGGCCAAGCGGTCCGCGTGCTTGTTCTGTTCCCTCGGGATCCACTCGTACGTGACCTGGTCCGGGGGGAAGACCGAACGGGCCTGCGTGGCCAGGGGCTTCATGGCGGGGTGTTTGATCTTCCAGCGGCCCGACATCTGCTCGACGACCAGCTTGGAGTCCATGCGGACGTGGACCGTGGCCGTCGGGTCGAGGGCGTGGGCGGCGCGGAGGCCGGCCAGCAGGCCCCGGTACTCGGCGACGTTGTTGGTGACGACGCCGAGGTACTCGGCCTCCTCGGCCAGGATCTCCCCGGTCGCCGCGTCGGTCACCACGGCACCGTAGCCGGCGGGCCCGGGGTTGCCCCGCGAGCCGCCGTCCGCCTCGATGATGAACTCCCGCACCCGACAAGCCCCTTACGACTCCTACAGACCCGACTCGGCCGTACGCACCAGGATGCGGCCGCAGTTCTCGCAGCGTACGACGGTGTCCGGCGCCGCCGCGCGGATCTCGCTCAGCTCGGTGATCGCCAGCTCCTGACGGCAGCCCTGGCAGGTGCGGGCGTACAGCTTCGCCGCGCCGATGCCGCCCTGCTGCCCGCGCAGCTTGTCGTAGAGCTTGAGCAGGTCGGCGGGGACCGAGGCCGCCACGACCTCGCGCTCCTTCGTCACCGTCGCCACCTCGCCGTCGATCTCCTCGAACGCGGCGTCCCGGCGACCGCTCGCGTCGTCGATCTTCGACTGCGCCGACCCGACCCGCTCGGTCAGCTCCGCCACCCGCGCCTGCGTGGCCTCCCGGCGCTCCATGACCTCCAGGACCACGTCCTCCAGGTCGCCCTGGCGCTTGGCGAGGGAGGCGATCTCGTGCTGGAGGTTGGACAGGTCCTTCGGCGAGGTGACCGCGCCGGAGTCCAGGCGCTGCTGGTCGCGGGCGGCGCGCTGGCGCACCTGGTCCACGTCCTGCTCGGCCTTGGTCTGCTCGCGGGCGGTGTCGCTCTCCTCGGTCTGCGCGGCGACCAGCAGGTCGCGCAGCTGCGTGAGGTCCTTGTTCAGGGTGTCGATCTCGGCGTGCTCGGGCAGCGACTTCCGCCTGTGCGCGAGCTGCTGGAGGCGGACGTCGAGGGCCTGGACGTCGAGGAGGCGGATCTGGTCGGCGGGCGCGGCGTTCAGTTGGGGGCTCCTGTTAGTTGCTCGGGGTGGTGGACGCCGCGTGGGCGGTCCAGGGGTCGGTGACCGTCTTGGAGACGTGGACGCGCAGGTCCCAGCCGTGGCGGTCGGAGATCTCGTCGAGCTGGCTCGCGGCCAGCTCGCACCAGGGCCACTCGGTGGCCCAGTGCGCCGCGTCGAGCAGCGCGAGAGGGGTCATGGCCACCGCCTCGGACGCCGGGTGGTGGCGCAGGTCCGCCGTGAGGAAGGCGTCCACGCCGGCCGCGCGGACCTGGTCGAAGAGGCTGTCGCCGGAGCCGCCGCTGACGGCGACCGTGTGGACGAGGGCCTCGGGGTCGCCGGCCACCCGGATGCCCTGCGCGGTGGCGGGCAGCCGCTCGGCGGCGCGGGCGGCCAGCTCGCGGACGGTCACCGGGTGGTCCAGCTCGCAGATCCGGCCGAGACCCCGGCGGCCGGCCGGGTCGGTGGGGTCCGGGACCAGGGGGCGTACGACCCTGAGGTCCAGCGCGCCGGCCAGGGCGTCCGAGACACCCGGGTCCGCGGTGTCCGCGTTGGTGTGGGCCACGTGCAGCGCGATGTCGTTCTTGATCAGGGTGTGCACGACCCGGCCCTTGAAGTGGCTCGCCGCCACCGTCGTCGTACCGCGAAGGTAGAGCGGGTGGTGGGTGACCAGCAGGTCGGCGCCGAGCTGCACCGCCTCGTCGACGATCTCCCGTACGGGGTCGACGGCGAACAGGACCCGGGTGACCTCCTGGTCGGGGTCGCCCACGACCGTGCCGACCGCGTCCCAGGACTCGGCCCGCTCGGCGGGCCACAGGGTCTCCAGCGCGGCGATGACTTCAGACAGACGGGGCACGAGGGAAAGGCTACCTGGCTGGTCTGCGCGGCCGTACCGCTTCCGCAGGCTCTTGTCCCTGTCAGCACAATCGCCCCGTTTTCCTCAGGTGAATCGCTTCTGCACCACCCGTATGTGTGAAGCGGGCGCGGCCGGTCCCATGCCTGTGCGAGCGAAAACTAGCTTCGTCGCCGGAGGTGACCGAACGATGACAGCCTGTGCGATCGAACCACCCCATACCGGCGCGTCCGGTGCGGACGACGGAGGGAGCGGACGCGCCCTCGGCGGGTGCTCCCTCACGGCGGACGGGGCGTACGCCGCCCGGCTCGCGCCGGCCGGCGACTGCTGGTTCCCGGAGCGCTGGACGCTGGACGGCCCGGAGCCGTACGCCGTGCCGCTGCCCGGCAACCAGCCGGAGGAGCCCGGCACCGAGGTGCAGCCGCTGGCCGACGGCCGGGTGCTCATCCACCGGCTGATCGAGCGGCGGCACGCCTTCTCGCTGCTGTACCCGACCGGGCCCGGCACCGGTGAGCTGCCGCTGGGCGCGGTGGAGTGCCCCGAGCCCGGCACCCGGCTCGCGCTGCTGCCGCCCGCGCCGGGGGGCATGCGGGCGTACGCCCTCGCCGTCGGCCCGCGCTCCAGCACCGTCTGGCTGGTGGCGGGCGGCGCCTTCGGTCCGGAGCGGCTCGCGGAGGTGCCGGGGCGCTGCTCGGGCGGGGTGTGGCTGGACCGCGCCGGGCGGATGCTGGCGCTGGACCGGGAGCCGGGCCGCGGGCCGGTGAAGACGGTCGTGGTGAACCTGGAGCGCGCCGAGGTCTCGCCCCTGCTCCAGATCGCGCCCGGCAGCGACGACCGGCTGCTGCTCGCCGACCCCGACAGCGGGCTGCTGCTCATCTCCTCGGACGCGCCCTCGCCGGGGCGGGAACGATTGGGCTGGGGCGTCCTCGGCAGCACGCTGCCGGTGCGCTTCCCGGAGTCCCTGCGGATGCCGGACTGCACGGTGACACCGTTCGCGATCCAGCCGGGGCAGGTGCTGATGCCGGAGAACTGCGCGGTGGCACTCCGCGTCGACGGGCCGGTCGGCAGCTGGGTGGGCATCTGGCGGCCCGCCGGACGGCACGTCGACCACCTCCCGGCACCCGAGGGATGGCTGACCGGCACCGGACTGTGGACCCGGGACGGGGTGCTGCGGCTGCCGTACGCCACGGAGGAGACTCCGTGCGGCGTGGCGGAGCTTATGGCACCCAGGGGGGAGAGGCCTGCGGCGAGCGGTACGGCGGCGGCCTCGGGGGGAGCGGGGGCTACGGGAAGCGGTACGGCCGCAGTCTCGGGGGGAGCGGGGGCTGCGGGAAGCGGTACGGCCGCGGCCCCGAGGGGCTCCGGTGCTGCGGGAGGCTGGGTTGCCGTGGTGCCGGAGGGAGCGGGGGGCTCGGGGGGCGTGGGTCTGGAGGGTCCGGTCCGGGACGGCACGGCTGCCGGGGCGCCCGGGGCGTCGCCGGAGCCGACGGAACCGGATCCTCCGGAACCTGCGGGGCGTACGGCGCCCGCAGTGCGTGCCGAGCGTCCCGTGGCGCCTGCGAAAACAGGGATTCCGGAGCCCGTCATGGCACGTCCGGTGCCGTTGCAGCAGGCACCACTGGGGCGTCTTGTAACGAACTAGTGCCGGTTGGCGTGTGCGCCTGGATTCGGCCCGTGGTGTGCCGGTTACACTCGCCGGGCTGTACGAAAGATCATGTTGACGGGGTGAATTCTTCCGATGAGCGACACCAGCACCACTGAGCAGCTGTCTGCCGACTCTCAGGACGCGTCCGGCCACGGCCGGCACCGGGGCCAGATCTCGGCCCAGGAGGGTGAGCAGACTCCGCACGGGCGGCACCGCAAGCCCGCTACGGAGACCGCCGAGGCGGCTGCCTGACGGTAAGAGAGGAAGAGGGGGTGCCTGATACGGGGCACCCCCTCTTCCCTTTTCCTCACTCGCGTCCGAGCCCCAGCACCTCCGCCGCCGCGAACGTCTCCCCCGGCGGCCGGTCCGCGTAGTGCGGGGTGAGCAGCGCGTCCAGCTCGTCGTACGTGAACGTCTCCTGCTTGCTGTCGAACTTCGCCCGCACCCGGGGCCGTTCGACGATCGCGACCATGCCGCCGTGTACGACGAGGAGCTGGCCGTTGATCCGGGCGGCGGCCGGCGAGGCCAGATAGCCGACGAGCGGGGCGACATGCCCGGGGGCCAGCGGGTCCAGGCCCCCCTCCGGTTCCCGGAAGCCGGCGAAGACGTCCTCGGTCATCCGGGTGCGGGCGCGCGGGCAGATCGCGTTGGCCGTAACGCCGTACTTGGCGAGGGCGAGGGCGGTGGAGGTGGTCAGGCCGACGATGCCGCCTTTCGCGGCCGCGTAGTTGGGCTGTCCGGCGGAACCGGCCAGGAAGGCCTCCGAGGAGGTGTTCACGATCCGCCCGTAGACCTTCGCCCCGCCGGCCGCCTTGGACCGCTCCCGCCAGTGCGCGGCGGCGAAGTGGGTGGTGTTGAAGTGGCCCTTGAGGTGGACCCGGATCACCGCGTCCCACTCGTCCTCGGTCATGGAGAAGACCATGCGGTCGCGCAGGATGCCCGCGTTGTTGACGAGGATGTCCAGCTTGCCGTACTCGCTGACCGCCAACCGTACGAGTTCTTCGGCCTGCTGGAAGTCGGCGACGTCCCCGGTGTGGGCGAGGGCCCGGCCGCCCTGGGCCGCGATCTCGGCCACGACCTCCTCGGCGGGACCGGCCGACGCCTCACCGGAGCCGTCCCGCCCGGACTGTCCGTAGTCGTTGACGACGACGGCCGCGCCGAGCCGGGCGAGTTCCAGGGCCTCGGCCCGGCCGAGCCCGCGCCCGGCGCCGGTGACGATCGCCGCCATCCCCTCCAGTGGCAGTGACATGGCCGGCGCCCTCAGATCTCGATGCACGTACGCAGGGCGGTCCCGGTACGCATCTGGTCCAGTGCCTCGTTGATCTCCGCCAGCGGCACCCGGTGGGTGATCAGGCCCGCCAGGTCGATCCGGCCGGCCCGCCACAGGGCGATCGCGCGCTCGTAGGAGCGCAGCACGTCCCCGCCGCCGTACATGGACGGCAGGATGCGCTTCTCGTCGAAGAACAGCTCGAACATGTTGAGCTGGAGGAAGTCGTCCATGGCACCGGCGCCGACCACGACGAGGGTGCCGCCGCGCCGGGTGTTCTCGTAGGCGGTGCGGGCGGTGGCGGACCTGCCGACGACCTCGAAGACGTAGTCGAAGCCCTCGCCGCCGGTGACCTGTTGCTTGGCGTCAGCCAGCTCGTCCGGCGAAACGGCCTTCGTGGCACCGAACTTGAGGGCGGACTCGCGCCGGGAGGCGACCGGGTCCACGGCGACGATCTCGGCGGCGCCCTTCAGCCGCGCCCCCTGCACCGCCGAGATCCCGACGCCCCCGCAGCCGATGACGGCGACGGACGAACCGGCCTGCACATCAGCGGTGTTGAGGGCGGCACCGAGCCCTGTCGTGACCCCGCAGCCGATCAGCGCGGCGATGTCGAAGGGCACGTCCTGCGGGATGGGCACGGCACAGCCCGCGTCGACCACGACCTCCTCGGCGAAGGTGCCGGTGCCGGCGAAGCCGAAGACGTCACCGGCTGCCCGCCTGAAGTTGGGGGTGCCGGCGTTCATGAACCCGGCCAGGCACAGCTGGGTCTGGCCGCGCTTGCAGGCCGGACAGGCGCCGCAGGCGGGCAGCCAGCAGATCACGACCCGGTCGCCGGGCTTCACGTGCCGCACCCCGTCCCCGACTTCGAGGATCTCCCCCGCGCCCTCGTGCCCCGGCACGAACGGTGCGGGCTGCGGCAGCACCCCGCTCATCGCGGACAGGTCGGAGTGGCACAGCCCGGTGGCGCGCACCCGGACCCTGACCTTGCCGGGCCCGAAGCCCACGGCCTCGACGTCGTCATGAACCTCGAGCTTTTCCTGGCCGATCTCGTGCAGTACGGCTGCGCGCATGGTGCGGCTCTCCCCTCAACGGTGCGTTGGCTCAGGAGTGTTGGACGGTGGTGTCGGCGAGGACGGGCGCGTCCTCCCGCTCGACGGCGCTCACAGCCACCCGGACGACGTTCCCCTCCCCCTGCCACATGCGGATGCGCAGGGTCTCCCCCGGGAACACGACTCCGGCGAACCGGGTGGTGTACGAGCGGACCCGGCTCACGTCCCCGTCGAGCAGCGTGTCCACGACCGCCTTGAGCGTGATGCCGTAGGTGCACAGCCCGTGCAGGATGGGCCGGTCGAAGCCGGCGCGCTTGGCGAAGTCGGGGTCGGCGTGCAACGGGTTCCAGTCGCCGGAGAGGCGGTAGAGCAGGGCCTGGTCCTCGCGGATCGCCCGCTCGACGGTCCGGTCGGGCTCACCGGCGGGCGGGTCGAGGCGCGTGGAGGGACCTCGGTCGCCACCCCATCCGCCCTCCCCTCGTACGAAGATCTGGGCGTCGTTGGTCCACAGCGGTCCGTCGGCGTCGGCGACCTCGGTGCGCAGGACCAGGACGGCGGCCTTGCCCTTGTCGTAGACGGCGGCGAGCCGGTTGGTCGCGGTCGCCGTGCCCTCGGCCGGGATCGGGCGGTGGATCTCCAGCGTCTGTCCGCCGTGCAGGACCCTGGCGAGCTCGACCTCCACGCCGGGCATGGACAGCCCCCTGATCACCCCGGGCGCGCCGGCGCCCGCGACGGTGGCGAAGCTGGGCAGGACGTGCAGCCGGGACTCCAGGGTGTAGCGCAGCTCGCCGGGGTCGGTGGCGGGGATGCCGGCGCCGATGCCGAGGTGGTAGAGCTGTACGTCCTTGGTGGTCCAGGAGATCTCACCGGTCCGGGGTTCGGCCGCGAGGGCTTTCGCTGCGTCGATGGGCATACGGCTCCTGACACTGGCGGTCCAAGACCCCGGCGCGGACGTCCGCACCGTCGGCCGCACCGAGGTCGCTACGGGGCCGATCTAGAACGCGTTCCAGTCCGGCGCCCCTTGTATAGCCGAGCCCTCCGCAGTTGTGAAGGCTCCTGACGCTGTGTCAGCTCGGCCGGAGCAGTGACATTTGTACTGCCCGGGTCCGTACATGCGCATCTGCCGGAGGCGGGGGCCGGGTTCGTAACGTCGTAGGCATGACACAGACGGAGAACACCGCCGTGTCCTTCACGGGGGCGGTCAAGACGTACGGCGAGGTGCGCGCCGTGGACGGCCTCGATCTGGACATCGGGCGCGGGGAGACCGTGGCCCTGCTGGGCCGCAACGGCGCCGGCAAGTCCACCACGATCGGGCTGCTGCTCGGGTTGTACGAGCCCGACGCCGGCACCGTGGAACTGTTCGGTGCGGCGCCCGAGCGGTCGGTGCGCGCAGGCCGGGTGGGCGCGATGCTCCAGGACGCCCGTCCGGTGCCCCGGGCCACGGTGGGCGAACTGGTCACCTTCCTGGCCTCCCGCTACCCCGCCCCCATGCCGGTGGCGCGGGCACTGGAGCTGGCCGGGATCGCCGACCTGGCCGGGCGGCGGGTGAACCGGCTGTCCGGCGGGCAGGTCCAGCGGGTGCGGTTCGCGCTCGCGCTGGCCGGGGACCCCGCGCTGCTGGTGCTGGACGAACCGACGGCGGCGCTCGACGTGGAGGCCCGGCACGCCTTCTGGGACTCCATGCGCGCCTACGCCCGCCGGGGCCACACCGTCCTCTTCTCCACGCACTACCTGGAGGAGGCCGACGCGCACGCCGACCGGATCGTGATCATCGACCGGGGCCGGATCACCGCCGAGGGCACGGGCGAGGAACTGCGGCGGGCGGCGGGCGGCAACCTGGTCAGCCTGGACCTGGCGGGGCGCGACCCGGAGGGACTGGCTCTGCTGCCGGGGGTCCGCTCGGTACAGATCGACGGCGACCGGGCCAGGCTGCGCACGGACGACTCGGACGCGACGGTTGTCGCCCTGGCGGAGCTGGGGGCGATACGAGGGCTTGAGGTGACTCCGGCGTCACTGGACGACGCGTTCCTGGAGCTGACAAGCGCCCCGAAGGGGCGCTCCCACCGCTCTCATGACCCGGAGGTCGTGTGATGCTCGCCTACGTACGCCTCGAAGTCCGCCGCACCCTCCGCGACACCGGATTCGTCATCGGCGGCATAGCCATGCCGGTGATGATGTACCTGCTGTTCACCAACCTCGGCGGCGCCGACGACAGTTGGAGCACCGCAGGGATGGTCGGCATGGCGGCCTACGGCGCCGTCGGCTCCGCGCTGAACACCGGAGGTGCCGTCGCCGAGGACCGAGCCGTCGGCTGGCTGCGGCAGTTGCGCGTGACCCCGATGACCCCGCGCGAGGTGGTGACCGGGCGGACACTGACCGGCGCGGTGACCGTGCTGCCCGCGATCGTCGCCGTACTCGCGGCGGGTGGTCTGGTCAACGGGGTGCGGCTGGCGGCCTGGCAGTGGGCCGCGCTCACGGTGCTGCTGTGGCTCGGCTCGCTGCCGTTCACGCTGCTCGGCCTCGGCAACGGTTACCGGCTGACCGGGCCCGCGACCGGTGTGGCCAACATGATGTGCACCCTGGGGCTCTCGGTGCTCGGTGGACTGTGGTTCCCGGTCAGCCTGTTCCCCGGCTGGCTGCGCGCCCTGTCGGCGTACACCCCCACGCACCGGTTCGCCCAGCTGGGGACCGCCGTCGCCGACGGGCACGCCCCCGGTGGCGGTGCCATCATCGTGCTGACGGTTTGGCTGGGACTGTTCGGTTCGTACGCTGTGCTGTCGTACCGCCGTGGGGCGGGGACCATCTGATCGGGGGAACACGGACATGAGGGTGTGGAGCAGACTGCGATGTCAGGCGCGGGCCTGGCAGGCGGGACGGACCGAGTGGAAGGCGGAGCGCGACCGCTGGAAGGCGGAGCACGAGCGCTTCGTCGCCGCGCAGCAGGCCGCGCGGAAGACGGGCAGAGCCCCGGATGTCGACCACCCGGGTCCGCCGCCCACCGGCTTCGCGCTGCTGCCCTGGCTGCTGATGGGGATGGGGGCCTTCTCCAACCTCCTCCAGGGCAAGACCCCGAACCCGTTGATCGGCGGCCTGGGCCTGCTGACCTTCAACTCGCTGTACATCTACGTCACCTTCCGCTCCTTCGACCGTGAGCGGCGCGAGGCGGTCTCCACCCGGGTGGCGCTGGGGCTCATGGGCCTGCTGACCACAGGCCTGGCCCTCGGCTACGGCGGCAACTGGCTGATGTTCTTCCCGCTGCTGGGCCTCGCGACGGGTGCGGCGCTGCGCGGTCCGTGGCTGGGCCGGACGGGCCTGCTGCTGGCCGGGTACGCGGGTGCGATCTCCGGCGTCCACGACGGCTCGGACGCGGTGAACATCGCCTACGGCACCTTTCTGTCCAGCATGGTGACCGCCGCGATCCTCGGCCTGTCCGAGGCGGTGCGGGAGCTGCGGGCGGCGCGCGAGGAGCTGGCGCGGCGCGCGGTGGAGAAGGAGCGGCTGCGCTTCTCGCGGGATCTGCACGATCTGCTCGGCCACACCCTGTCGGTGATCGTGGTGAAGTCGGAGGCGGCCCGGCGGCTGGCCGCGCGCGACATGGACGCGGCGCTGGGCCAGATCACGGACATCGAGTCGGTGGGCCGGCAGGCGCTCACCGAGATCCGCGAGGCGGTGACCGGCTACCGCGAGGGGAGCCTCGCCACCGAGCTGACCCGGGCCCGCTCGGCGCTGTCCGCGGCGAGCGTGGAGCCGGTGATCCGGCAGTCCGGCACGCCGCTCGCCCCGCAGACCGAGGCGCTGCTCGGCTGGGTGGTGCGCGAGGCGGTCACCAACGTGGTCCGGCACAGTGACGCGAGCCGCTGTGAGATCACCATCGAGAGCGGCGCCGAGCAGGCCCGGCTCGCCGTCACCGACAACGGCACCGGCGAGCCGGTCAGCCGGCCCCGGGAGGGCATCGGCGGCACGGGCCTGAAGGGGCTGACCGAGCGCCTCGCGGCGGCGGGCGGCTCGCTCACGGCCGGCCCGTCGCCACGCGGCGGCTTCTCGGTCACCGCCGAACTCCCGGTGGAGTCGGCGGAGTTCGCGGACGTCGTGGCTACGGCGCCCAGGGCGTGCTGACCGCCCAGCTCACATCGTCGGTCCAGGACGTGCTGCTGTCCCAGGTGTTGGATCCGCCGTCGCTCGCTATGTAGAGGTTGTAGTCGTAGTGACGCAGGTATTTCGTCGGGTAGTTGTACGACGCGAACGAGGCGCCGGTACCGCTCTTGCCGGTCGTCGGGCAGAAGGTGGCGTCGGCCCGGAACTGGGCGGTGCCGTCCATGGGCTGCCGGTAGATCTTGAAGTTGTAGTGGCGCAGATAGTCGCCGGGGTAGTTGCGCGACTCGAACGACACGCAGGAACTGTCGGCGAGCCCTGGGCGCACGATCCAGGTGGCGTCGTTCTTGTCCAGGCTGGAACTACTGGAGGTGATGGAGGAGATGACACCGGCGCCGTTCTGGTGCCGGACGTAGTCGCCGGTGCAGCAGGACGTGGTCGCGCGCAGCGAGATCTCCGAACCGGCGCTGAGCGTGCCGCTGCTGCCGGTCGCGCCGCCGTAGCCCACGGAGACGATGTTCGACTGTACGGCGTCGTCGGCGGCGTCGGTCGGGATGCCGGAGGTCATCACGCCCTCGAAGAAGGACCCGATGGAGCCGTTGCTGTTGTCACCGCCGGTGCCGAGGACGATGGCGCCCTCCTGGTGCATGGGCGAGTAGCCACTGGTGGTCGGCTCACCGCCGGAATAGGTGGTCGTGAGCCCGCCCGATTGCGCATTTCCCCATTTGAGCGCGAAATGGTTCTGCCCGTTGTTCTTGAGCAGCGCGGTCACGAACGGCAGCGCGCCCGTGCCGGTGTTGGAGGAGTTCTTGCTGTATCCGGCGTCGGACTGGAACAGCCCGTTCTCCAGGTCGGCCTGCACCCAGGGGCCGGAGCCGTAGCAGGGCGAGAACCAGCACTCGGTGCCGAAGTTGATGGCGTCCATGTGCCCGTTGCCGGTGTCCTTGTTGTTGGTCTCGGCGTTGCCGTAGTCGAAGCAGCAGGCGCCGTTGACGTGCGTGCCGGACGTCACCATGTACATCCCCTCGGCGGCGCCGTTGGTGGCGACACCCGAGGTGGCGTCGTTGCGGTAGCCCATCCCGGCGGAGATCTCCAGGCCGTAGACCTGGTGCCCGCCGACGGTCACCGGCAGCGCGTCCGCCGGGGACCCGACGTCGGCCACACCGGCGCCGCCGGCGCCCTCGACGGTGAGGTCGTTGTGGCGGGAGGACTGGTCGTAGATCCTGGTGATGATGCAGGTCGTACCGGCACAGAAGGAGTCCTGGGCGGCCGCGTCGGCGTATCCGCCGGCGGCCAGCAGCCCGATGTTCCTGGTCGCGCTGTCCGAGGCTCGCTGTACCTGGTACAGCGAGCCGTTGTACGAGGAGTACAGCGCCCGGACCATGCTGTGCGCGGCGACGCACGGGGTGCCTGCGGCGGCGTACACGTCACAGGGCAGCGAACTCGCGGCGGCCGCCTGGGGCACGCCGGTGCCGAGGAGCAGCGCGACGAGCGTGGCGCAGACGGCGAGCACGGACAGGGCGGCGCTTCTCAGGCGCCGTGGGCGGGGGGTTCTGGGGAGCAAGGTGCACCTCGGTTCGTCGTAGGACAGCTCACGTTCGGGATCTCGGACAGCGTTCGATCGAAATGCCGAACCCATTCGACTGCGAAATTGCGTGGGGATTCCTGGAAATGCAGGGGCGATTGTTTGGGTGGCGTCCGAGGGCGTCAACCCCCGCCGCACGGGACAATGCCGAGTCTTTAATCGACGAACAGGCGCCTCACAGACCACTCCCGCACCCGGCGCGGGCGTGGCCGTACGCTGAGCCCATGAACGAGATGCCCCGGGACGGCGGACCCGCCACGTGCGTCCGGGTTCTGCTCGCCGAGGACCAGGGGATGATGCGCGGGGCCCTCGCGCTGCTGCTCGGCATGGAGGACGACATCGAGGTCGTCGCCCAGGTCTCGCGCGGGGACGCGATCGTCGAGGCGGCGCTGCTGCACCGGCCCGACGTGGCCCTGCTGGACATCGAACTCCCGGGCGCCAGTGGGCTGGACGCGGCGGCCGAGCTGCGCGAGCAGGCGCCCGACTGCCGGGTGCTGATCCTCACCACCTTCGGCCGGCCCGGCTATCTGCGCCGGGCCATGGAGGCCGGGGCGGCCGGGTTCCTCGTCAAGGACGGGCCCGTGGAGGACCTGGCCGTGGCCATCCGGCGCGTGCTCACCGGGGAGACCGTGGTCGATCCCGCGCTCGCCGCCGCCGCGCTCAGCGCCGGACGGAATCCGCTGACGGCCCGTGAGTGCGACGTGCTGAAGGCGTCGGTGGACGGGGCGACGGTCGCCGACATCGCCGGCCGGCTGCATCTGTCCGAGTCCACCGTCCGCAACTACCTCTCCTCGGCGATCGGCAAGACGGGCACCCGCAACCGGGCGGAAGCGGTACGGGAGGCCCGGCAGCAGGGGTGGTTGTAGCCGCCCGTCACATCCCCCGCAGCAGCGTCACCACCGCCGCCCCGCCCAGCCCGATGTTGTGCGCGAGCCCCACCCGCGCGCCGGGCACCTGCCGCTCCCCCGCCTCGCCGCGCAGCTGCCAGACCAGTTCGGCGGTCTGGGCGAGACCGGTCGCGCCCAGCGGGTGGCCCTTGGAGATCAGTCCGCCCGACGGGTTCACCACCCAGCGCCCGCCGTACGTCGTCGCGCCCGACTCGACCAGCTTCCCGGACTCCCCCGCCTCGCACATGCCGAGCGCCTCGTACGTCAGCAGTTCGTTGACCGAGAAGCAGTCGTGCAGCTCGATCACGTCGACGTCCTCGATGCCGAGCCCCGAGAGCCCGTACGCCCGGCCGGCCGCCTCGCGCGACATCGGCTGCCCGACGACGTCGATGCACGAGCCGGAGGCGAAGGACTCCTCGGTGTCCGTGGCCATGGCCTGCCCGGCGATCTCCACCAGCCCTAAGAGCCCGCGCTCGTCGGCGAACCGCCGTGACACCACGACCACCGCCGCCGCGCCGTCCGAGGTCGGCGAGCACTGGAGTCTGGTCAGCGGCCGGTGCACCATCCGCGCGGACAGGATGTCGGCCACCTCGTAGACGTCCCGGAACTGCGCGTACGGGTTGTGCGCGGAGTGCCGGTGGTTCTTGGCGGCGACGGCGGCGAGCTGTGCCTCCGTCGTGCCGTACCGCTCCATGTGCTCGCGGGCCGCGTCGCCGAAGATCTGCGCGGTCGGCGGGGCCGGTTCGAAGCCGTGCCGGGCGGCCATGATGCCGTAGTGCCGGGCGACGGGAGACGTCGAGCCCCATGCATCAGCGGCTCCGCCGCGGGCCCCTCCGTCGGCCCCTCCCCCGAGGGCGCCCTTCTTCATCTTCTCGAAGCCCAGCGCCAGGATGCAGTCACAGGCACCGCCCTCGACGAGCTGCCGGGCCAGCATCAGGGCGGTCGCGCCGGTCGCGCAGTTGTTGTTGACGTTGTACACGGGGACGCCGGTGAGCCCCAGCTCGTACACGGCCCGCTGGCCGGCGGTGGAGGGCTGGAAGCAGTAGCCGACCGGAACCTGTTCCACATCCTCGTAGGCGATCCCGGCGTCCGCCAGGGCCGCCCCGCCCGCCTCCCGCACCATGTCCCAGTACTGCCATGAACGGGTCTCGGGCTTCTCGAACCTGGTCATCCCGACCCCGGCGACATAGGCCTTCATGGCGCGCCAGAGTAGAACGTGTTCCATAAATCCACCAGACCCGACCCGACGTCAGAAACCCATGAGCGGGTCAAGAATCCATTAGAGGCCCGAAGCAACGGAATAGTTGCCTGTGCATACGAGGTTTACCCACCACTTATGTTCACGGGAGGCCTCACTCAATGACCCACACGACGACCGACCAGCCGCCCCGGCGGGCGAGCGGGGCCGTGGTTCCGGTGCTCGCGTTCGCGGGCATCGTCGTCGCGGTGATGCAGACGCTGCTCGTGCCGGTCATCAAGGACCTGCCGCAGCTGCTGAGCACCGCCCCCAGCAACGCCACCTGGGTACTGACCTCGACCCTGCTGTCCGGCGCCGTCGCCACGCCGATCATGGGCCGCCTCGGCGACCTGTACGGCAAGCGGCGGATGCTGATCCTCAGCCTCGCCGTCATGGTGGTCGGCGCCCTGGTCAGCGCGCTCACCAGCCAGCTGCTCACCATGATCGTCGGCCGTACGCTGCAGGGCTTCGCCATGGGCGCGATCCCGCTCGGCATCGGCCTCATGCGCGACATGCTGCCCCGCGAGAAGCTCGGCTCGGCCATGGCCCTCATGAGCTCCTCCATCGGCGTGGGCGGCGGCCTCGCGCTGCCCGCCGCCGCCCTGGTCGCGCAGCACACGAACTGGCACGCCCTCTTCTACGGCGCCGCCGGCCTCGGCATCATCGCCATCGCCCTCACCCTCCTCGTCGTGCCCGAGTCCCCCATGCGGGCCGAGGGCTCCTTCGACCTGGCGGGCGCGCTCGGCCTGTCCACCGGCCTGGTGCTGCTCCTGCTCCCGATCACCAAGGGCAGCGACTGGGGCTGGTCCTCCGGCACCACGCTCGGTCTGTTCGGCGCATCGGTCGTCGTCCTCGTCCTGTGGGGCCTGTTCGAACTGCGGATCAAGGCACCCCTGGTCGACCTGCGCACCACCGCGCGCCCGGCCGTCCTCTTCACCAACCTCGCGTCGATCATGGTCGGCGTCGCGTTCTACGTCGTCTCGCTCGTCCTGCCCCAGCTGCTCCAGCTGCCGAAGGCCACCGGCTACGGCCTCGGCCAGTCCATGGTCGTCGCGGGTCTGTGCGTGGCGCCGCTGGGCCTGACGATGATGTTCACGGCCCCGGTCTACGCCCGCCTGTCCGCCCGCTACGGCCCGAAGACCACCCTCATCCTCGGCCTGCTGATCATCGCGCTCGGCTACGGCGGCGGCCTCGGCCTGATGGACGCGGCCTGGCAGACCATCGTCACGTCCGTCGTCCTCGGCGCGGGCATCGGTCTCGCGTACTCGTCCCTGCCGGCGCTGATCGTCGGTGCCGTTCCCGCCTCGGAGACCGGCGCGGCCAACGGCCTGAACACGCTGATGCGGTCCATCGGCACGTCGGTGTCGAGCGCCGTCATCGGCATGGTGCTGGCCAACACGGCGAACAACGTGGGCGGCATCGCGATCCCGACCATGCACGGCTTCCGGGTGTCCTTCCTCATCGCCACGGCGGCGGTCGCGGCGGGACTGGTGCTGGCGCTGTTCCTCCCGAAGGCCGGCCGGGCACCGCAGCTCCGGGCCAGCAGCGAGGAGGACGCTTCGCTGGAGCGGGCCGAGGAGGTGCTGCGCGGGTTCCAGGGCCGGGTTCTGGATTCCTCCGGGGTTCCGGTTCCCCGGGCCAAGGTCACGTTGATCGATCGGCGGGGCCGGCAGGCCGGCGCCACCGTCTCCACCGAGGACGGTTCCTACACGCTCAGCGTGCCGAGTGAAGGCGCGTACGTGCTGGCCGCGAAGGCCTCCGGCCATGGGCCGCTTGCCTCTTCTGCCACGCATTCCGGTGAGGACGAGGCTGTCCTCCTGGATCTCTCGTTGCCTGGGGAGGTTGTGAGCGCCTGAGAGCCCCTGCTTGCCGTACCCCCTGTCTACAAGTGACCGGGGGTACGGCAGCATGGGCGGCCGGAATCGTCGTACGAACCGGAAGGCCCCCATGTCCGCTCCCGCCACTGCCCCCAAGCCCGAGATCCTCGCCGCGTTCGAAGCGGCCAAGGGATTCATGCCCGTGGATGAGGGGCTGGCCCTCTACGCGGTGGCCGTGGAGGCGGGGCGGCTGGGGTTGCCGTTGCTGGAGGTCGGGACGTACTGCGGGCGGTCCACCGTGCTGCTCGCCGATGCCGCGCGGGCGGCCGGGGTCGGCGCGCTGACCGTCGACCATCACCGGGGCAGCGAGGAGCAGCAGCCCGGCTGGGACTACCACGACCCGGAGACGGTCGACCCCGAGGTCGGGCTGATGGACACCCTGCCCACCTTCCGCCGCACGCTGTTCAGGGCGGGGCTGGAGGAGCACGTCGTCGCCCTGGTGGGGCGCTCCCCGCAGATCGCGGCGATCTGGAACTCCCCGCTCGGCCTCGTCTTCATCGACGGCGGCCACACCGACGAGCACGCCACCGCCGACTACGAGGGCTGGGCGCCGCACGTCGCCGAGGGGGGTCTGCTCGTCATCCACGACGTCTTCCCGGACCCCGAGGACGAGTTCACCGGGCAGGCGCCGTACCGGGTGTATCTGCGGGCTCTCGCGTCCGGGGCGTTCGAGGAGGTCTCCGCCACCGGTTCGCTTCGTGTCCTGCGGCGAACGCGCGCGGGGATCTAGCGCACCCTGACGGTCTCGGCCGGCCCGACCATCTGCAGGTGGAGCTTGGTGGAGCCGAAGTCAGCCTCGTAGAGCGCCCCGCGAAACGTGAGCGTGCCACGATGCTTCGCCCGCACCCATGTGTCGACCGCGCCGCCGTCCTCGACCGCACCGTGAGCGCACTTCACCGTGCGCCAGGATCCGCTGCCCTGCCGCTGCTGAACACAGAACCTCTGCAGGACGTCGCTGTCGTTCGCGGCGTGCCCTTTCAGGTGGATACGCGCGCCTGCCTTCACGGTGTGCGGGCTCACCTTGAAGTCGTAGTCGACCTTCGCGGAAGCCGTCGCCGCACTCAGTCCGAGTGCCGATATGCCGACTGCCGTAACGATGGCCACACGCGCGGCGCGCCGGTTGAGAAAGCCCATCGCCTGTCTCCCCCTTCGGATGGTGTCGTGCTCGGCAACACTCACCGATCGCAACCTGTCAGAGGGCGAATGCGGGAGCGCCGTTGCCCGGCAATTCACCATTTTTGGCGGGGGGTGGGGCGGTTCGACGGCGTCACCCATAGGGCCGTCCTGGACCGTATGGACACCCCGGACGGCCGTTAGGGTGGCAGACGTGTCGTACACAGGCCCGGAATTCGAAACCCCGCAGCCTCGCCGGCCCCGGCGTGGCCCCATGACCGTCGCGCTCGCCGCGCTGGTGCCCGGCGCGCTGCTCGGCTGGGTGGTGTACGAGGCGGTGGGCGGCGGAGGCGGGAACGGCTCCGGCCGTACGGCCTCCGTCGCGCCGGCCTCCACCCACTCGGCCGCTCCGTCGACCCGCTCGGCCTCCCCCGACGGTGCGCCCGGCGACGACAGCAAGGCGGCCGGCACCTCCCTTCCGCTCACGGGGAAGGTCGTGGTCATCGACCCCGGGCACAACCAGGGCAACTTCCAGCACGCCACCGAGATCAACCGCCAGGTCGACATCGGGACGAACAGGAAGGAATGCGACACCACCGGGACGTCCACCAACGACGGTTACACCGAGGCCCGGTTCACCCTCGACGTCGCCCACCGGCTGCGCACGCTGCTGGAGCAGCAGGGCGCCACGGTGAAGATGACCCGCGACGGAGACAGCCCGGCCTGGGGGCCGTGCGTGGACGAGCGGGCCCGGTTCGGGAACAACGCCCATGCCGACGCGGCGATCTCCATCCACGCCGACGGTTCCGCGGAGGGCGACCGCGGCTTCCACGTCATCCTGCCGGGGGCCGTGCACGCCGGTGCCGCCGACACCCGGAAGATGGTCGGCCCCTCCCGTGACCTGGGCACGCGCGTCGCGGGCAACTTCCTTCGTGACACCGGTGAGCCGCCGTCCAACTACGTCGGCAAAGGTACCGGTCTCGTTACACGTACGGACCTGGGTGGTCTCAATCTGTCAACAGTTCCCAAGGTGTTCATCGAGTGCGGCAACATGCGCGATAGCAAGGACGCGGCACTCCTGACCAGCGGGGCCTGGCGGCAGCGGGCGGCGCAAGGAATCTCTGACGGAATCGTGAGTTTCCTGCGCGGGTCGTGACCGGCGGGCGGATACGGCCGTACGGCTGGATCTTGCGGACGGTAGTGTCTACCGACGACGAGAGACGACTTACGAAGGACCTGAAGTGAATATCCGCTCCCTCACTAGAGGCGACGGCGTGGTGATCGGAGCAGCGGTGGTGCTGTTCATCGCGTCGTTCCTCAGCTTCCAAAGCATCTCGGGCTACGGAAGCACCGTCAGCCGGAACGCCTGGGACGACCTGGGCGAAGGCCTGGGTATCTACATGGGCGCGGTCATCGGTGGTGCCCTCATCGTCGTCAACCGCTGTCTGCCGCAGCCGCGCAAGGTGCTCGGGCTCGACCTCGGTCAAGTCGGCGCCGGATTCGGGGTGCTGGCGGCCTGGTCGCTGCTGTGGTCGCTCATCGACGTGCCTGATGGTGTGAGCGCCGGCGCCGGTCTCATCCTCGGTTTCATCGCCGCGGCCGTCCTCGCGGGCGGCGCCATCGCCACCCCCCTCGTCCCCGCCCTCCAGGCCGCCCTGGTCCCGGCCGCCAAGCCGGCCGCGCCGCAGCCCTACGGCGCCCAGCCGCCCAGCGGTTACGGGTACCCGGGTGCCCCGGCCGCGCCGCAGCCGTACGGGGCCCAGCCGCAGCCGGGGCAGCCGTTCGGGCAGCCGCAGCCGGCCGCCGCGCAGGGTGCCGCTCCGGCGGCGGCTCAGCCGGCCGCCGGGGACTTCTCGCCGTTCTGGTTCGCCGTGCCGGTGACCCGTCCGCTGTTCGCGGAGGACGGCTCGCCGACCCCGATCGCCGAACTGGCGCCGGGCACCTGGTACCTGGCCGTCGAGCAGCGCGGTCCCGCGCTGGTCGCGCAGACCCAGGACGGCCGCCGCGGTGTCCTCCAGGACACCTCCGGCATCCAGCGCGGCTGACCGCGCACAGCGCAGCGTACGGCCCCTCGCCCTTCCGGGCGGGGGGCCGTTGTCGTACGCTCGGCTTCCGGTCACGGATCTGACGGTCCGTCAGAAGGTGGGTGGAGTATGCGACTCGGTCTCGCGCTCGGGTACTGGGGACGCGGTCCGGACGCCCGGCATGTGCCGCTCGCCGTGGAGGCGGAGCGGCTCGGGTACGACTCGGTGTGGACGGCGGAGTCCTGGGGGTCGGACGCGTTCACCCCGCTCACCTGGATCGCGGCGCGGACGTCAACGATCAGGCTGGGTACGGGGGTTGCCCAGATGGCCGCCCGTACCCCGGCCGCCACCGCGATGCACGCGCTGACCCTGGACCACCTCTCCGGCGGGCGGATGCTGCTCGGGCTGGGCCTGTCGGGGCCACAGGTGGTGGAGGGCTGGTACGGCCGCCCGTTCCCGAAGTCCCCGCTGACCGCGACCCGGGAGTACGTGGACGTCGTACGGCAGGTGCTGCGGCGCCAGGGGCCGGTGGAGGTGGACGGGCGGTTCCACCCGCTGCCGTACCGGGGAGCGGACGGTACTGGGCTCGGCCGCCCGCTGAAGTCGATCACGCATCCCCTGCGGCCCGGCCTGCCCGTGCTGCTCGGTGCCGAGGGGCCGAAGAACGTGGCGCAGACGGTGCGGATCGCCGACGGGTGGCTGCCGCTGTACTGGGCGCCGAGCCGGCCCGAGGTGTACGGGGAGGCCGTGCGGAAGGTGCCCGAGGGGTTCATGGTGGCCCCGCTGGCCCAGGTGCGGGTGTGCGACGACGTGGCCGAGGGGCTGCTGCCCGTCAAGGCCATGCTCGGCTTCTACATCGGCGGGATGGGGCACGCGGCCCGCAACTTCCACGCCGACCTGATGGCCCGCATGGGGTACGAGGAGCAGGCCCGGCGGATCCAGGACCTGTTCCTCGCGGGGCGGCGGGAAGAGGCCGTACTGGCCGTGCCGGACGCCTTCGCCGACGAGATCTCGCTGGTCGGGCCGCGTGAGCGCATCGCCGAGCGGCTGACGGCATGGCGTGCGGGCCCGGTGACGGACCTGCTGGCCGTGTCACCGGACCCGCACACGCTCAGGGTGCTGGCCGAGCTGAACTCCTAGCCGTCTAGCCGCCGCTGGTGAGCTGGGAGGCCGAGGGCACCTGGTCCTTGACCGGGGCACCGGCGTCGGCACCCGCTCCCTTGACCTTGGTGATCATGTCGCTGAAGGCGTTGACCGCGCTGCCGTCACCGTTCCTGAGCTTGGACGGCAGGTTCTTCAGCGCGTCGATGCCCGCGGAGAGCGGCGCGAGCGCCTTGGAGAGCGTCGGGTCGCCCTGGGCGTTCCTCTCGGCGGCCTTGAGGCGGTTGTAGGTGAAGGCACCGGCCAGGCCGGCCTTCACCAGGGCCGACTTGCGGCCGTCGGCGCCCTTCTTGAACGTGCCCGCCTTCCAGGGCTTCACGATCCACTGGTAGGTCGCGCCGGCCGCGAGGCCCGCGTTGGCCACGAACCGGGCCTTGGCGAACTTCTGGCGCTCCGCCGACGTCGTCGGACTGGGGGTGTCGGCGGCGGGGACGGCCTGGAGCGCCGCAGTGTCCTTCGTGGTGTCCTTCGTACTGGTCTTCTCACCGGTGCCGCAGGCCGTGGCCCCGGCCAGCAGGGCGGTACAGAGCGTGAGCGCCACACAGAGGCGCCGTATCGGTGCGGGCACGAGGTCCTCCGGACGAGTCGCGTTCTCCCCGAGCGGTCGCTTCCCCAAGCAGCCTCGCCCGGAGCGGCCGACTCCGCCACTCGGGGGACGCCGCGCGGAGGACACCGTCCAGAGGACGCCGTTCAGGTTTCAACGTCCGTTTCACGGCAATCCGGCAGATATGGCCCCTCGATATCGCTCCTACGGCGCGAATCCGGCCGGGAGGGTCATCGCGGTCGTCGCCGACGTCATGGCGCTGATCATCGGCCTGTGGATCCTGCTGTTCCTGCTGGGCGCGAACCGGTCCAACGGCTTCGTCCGGTTCGTGCACGACGCCGCGACGTGGCTGACGGGCTGGGCCCAGGGCATCTTCACCTTCCACCAGGAGTGGGCACGGGTGATCTGCGACTACGGCCTGGCGGCGGTCGTGTACCTGTTCGTGGGCCACGCCATCGCCAACCGGATGCACCGGTACTGAGGCCGTGGGGTCATGCGCAGCAGTCGGGGTCCAGACCCGTCGGCAGATGCTCGCCGCCGAAGACCGCGCACGTCGCCTCGTGCCCGCCCAGCGCCGCCACCGCGAGCAGCAGGGAACCCGCCGTCCACGAGGTCAGTTCCCGGGGCCAGATCGCGTCGTCCTCGAAGACGTAGCCGGTCCAGTACAGGCCGCTGTCCGGATCGCGCAGGTGCTGGATGGACTGGAGGATCGTCAGGGCGCGGTCCGACTCCCCCACCGCCCACAGGGCGAGGGCGAGTTCGCTGGACTCACCGCCGGTCACCCAGGGATTGGGGACGACACAGCGCACGCCGACGCCCGGCACCACGAACCGGTCCCAGGACTCGGCGATCCGGGCCATGGCCTCCGCGCCGGTCAGCGCGCCGCCGAGGACCGGGTAGTACCAGTCCATCGAGTAGCGGTCCTTGTCGAGGAACCGCTCCGGGTGGCGGCGGATCGCGTGGCGCAGCGCGCCGAGCGCCAACTCCCAGTCCGGCTGCGGCTCTTCGCGCTGCTCGGCGATGGCGAGGGCGCAGCGCAGCGCGTGGTGGACGGAGGAGCTGCCGGTGAGCAGCGCGTCCGCGGTGGGCGTGCCGTCGTCGTCGCGCCGCCAGCCGATCTGACCGCCCGGCTGCTGGAGCCTGAGCACCCATTCCACGGCCGCGTACACGGTGGGCCACATACGGTCCAGGAACGTGTCGTCGCCGGTGGAGAGGTAGTGGTGCCAGACGCCTACGGCTATGTAGGCGACGAAGTTGGACTCGCGGGCGCGGTCGGTGACGTCGTCGTGGGCGCCGTCGGCGTAGGCGGCGTACCAGGAGCCGTCCTCGGTCTGGTGCCGGGCCAGCCAGTCGTAGGCCCGCTCGGCGGCGGTGTGCTCGCCGGCCGCGTCCAGGGCCATGGCGGCCTCGGTGTGGTCCCAGGGGTCCAGGTGGTGCCCGCGGAACCACGGGATCGCGCCGTCCTCCCGCTGTACGGCGAGGATGCCGCGGACGGTCGCGGCAGCCTGCTCGGCGGTGAGGACCCCGGGCAGGACGAGGTGTTCTGTCCGGGGCGTCGTCACTGGGCGGCCACCTCGGCGGACAGACGGGGCAGGTGGGGCTTGGTCGCGTAGAGGACGAAGCTCTTGCCGATGACCGGGTTGAGCGCCTGCTCGGCGACGCGCGTGGCGAGCGGCTTCTTCATGATGTCCCAGACCAGCAGCTTGTGGTACGCCCGCACCGGCAGCGCCTTGTCGTTGTCGACGCCGCACGCGCACTTCAGCCACCAGTACGGCGAGTGCAGGGCGTGCGCGTGGTGGCTGCCGTACGGCCTGAGGCCGGCCTCGCGGACCTTCGCCGTCAGCTCGTCGGCCCTGTAGATGCGGATGTGGCCGCCCTCGACCTCGTGGTAGGCGTCGGACAGCGCCCAGCAGACCTTCTCCGGGCCGTAGCGGGGCACGGTGATGGCGATACGGCCGCCCGGCTTGAGGACGCGGACCATCTCGGCCAGCACGCCCTTGTCGTCGGGGATGTGCTCCATCACCTCGGAGATGATGACGACGTCGAAGGACTCGTCGGGGAAGGGCAGGGCGAGGGCGTCGCCCTCCATGGCCGTGGCGGTGGCGCCCTCCGGTGCCTCCCCGGCCTCCTTCATCGCCGCGAACCACTTGGCGACCTCGCGGATCTCCTCGCCGTTCTGGTCGAGGGCCACGACCTGCGCGCCGCGCCGGTAACACTCGAAGGCGTGCCGGCCGGCCCCGCAGCCGAGGTCCAGGACACGGTCGCCGGGGGCGAGCGGGAACCGGGAGAAGTCGACGGTCAGCACGTGGCCCTGCTTTCGGTGTAGACGCCTGTTGCCGCGGTCGCGGGGCGGCCCTCGGGGTGCGGCTGGTGCGATGTGGAGCGGAGGCCGCCGGTGCGGGCGGCCATGGCCTCGCGGTAGCGGGCGACGGTGCCCTCAGCGGCCCGGGCCCAGGTGAAGTGCGCGAGCACCCGCTCCCGGCCGGCCCGGCCGAGCCGGACGCGCAGTTCCGGGTCGCCGAGCAGTCGTACGAGCCCGGCGGCGAGCGCGCCCGCGTCCCCGGGGGTGACGGCCAGACAGGTCTCGCCGTCGCGGCCCGCGACCTCGGGGATGGCGCCGCCGGTCGTGGCGACCAGCGGGGTGCCGGTGGCCATGGCCTCGGCGGCGGGCAGCGAGAACCCCTCGTACAGCGAGGGCACGCAGGCGACCTCGGCGGAGCGGATCAGGTCGACGAGTTCGGCGTCGGAGATGCCCTTGACGAAGTCGACGGCGCCGGAGAGGCCGTACCGCTCGATGGCCTGGGCCACCGGCCCCTCCTCGGGGCGCTTGCCGACGACGACGAGATGGGCGGCCGGGTGCTCGGTGCGCACCTTGGCCAGCGCCTCCACGAGGAAGACCAGGCCCTTCAGCGGCACATCGGCGCTGGAGGTGGTGACGATCCGGCCCGGCACCTCGGGCACGGCCGGATTCGGCGAGAAGAGGTCGGTGTCGGCG
Organism: Streptomyces sp. NPDC020192; assembly: GCF_044388685.1. NCBI lineage: Bacteria > Bacillati > Actinomycetota > Actinomycetes > Kitasatosporales > Streptomycetaceae > Streptomyces > Streptomyces sp. NPDC020192. Next base: position 651,628 of record NZ_JBIRXG010000001.1, read on the forward strand.
CCGATGTGGACGACGTGGATGCGGTCGTCGCGGACGCCGAGGTGGTCCACGATCTCCTGCCGGGAGGTGCCGGAGACGGTGAGGACCGAGGGCAGCCGGCGGGCGACGCGCTTCTGCATCCGGGTGAAGGCGTACCAGCGGCGGACCGAGTACCGCCGCTGCCGGGTCTCGGCCGCGTCCAGCTCCAACTGCCGGTCGACGGTGATGGGATGGTGGATGGTGGTCACCAGGGGCGCACCGATGTCCCCCAACAGGCCGTACCCCAGGGTCTGGTTGTCGTGGACGACGTCGAACTCGCCGCGCCGGGCGCGCAGATGGCGGCGGGCACGGAGGGAGAAGGTCAGCGGCTCGGGAAACCCGCCGGTCCACATGGTCGCGACTTCGAGACCGTCGATCCAGTCCCGGTACTCGCCCCGCCTCGGGGTGCGGAAGGGGTCGGGCTGGCGGTAGAGGTCCAGGCTGGGCAGCTCGGTGAGGGTGAGCCCGGGATACCCCTCGTCGAGGACGGGGTACGGCTGCGAGCCGATGACCTCGACCCGGTGGCCGAGCTTGGCCAGCTCGCGCGAGAGGTGCCGTACGTAGACACCCTGGCCGCCGCAGAACGGGTTCCCTTTATAGGTGAGGAGCGCGATGTCGAGCGGTCGCCCGCCGTCGGCCGCGGGGTCCTTCTGGGCACCCGCGTTCCGGGCCTCAGCGGTCACTCCGTGCCCCCTTCTGCCTGCGCTGTCCCGCGAGACTACGCCGGGACGCTAATCTAGAACAAGTTTCAGACTTGATCGTTCAAGAGGCTCTGAATCTACCGGCAGGTAAGGGAGCTGTGAGCAGTGGATCAGGTGATTCACGCCACGGCGGACCGCCCTGCCATGCTGTGTGATCACGTGCCCTACAGACGCCCTCACCGACTGTCACGGAACGGGACCCATGCCTGCGGAAGCCAGTATGTCGAGGCCGGCCTCGCCGCCGCTCACCGAGCGGCAGGAGGCCCGCCGTCGCCGGATCCTGCACGCGAGCGCCCAGCTGGCCAGCCGGGGCGGTTTCGACGCGGTGCAGATGCGCGAGGTCGCCGAGTCCTCCCAGGTGGCCCTCGGCACCCTCTACCGCTACTTCCCGTCCAAGGTGCACCTGCTGGTGGCGACGATGCAGGACCAGCTGGAGCACATGCACGGCACCCTGCGCAAGAAGCCCCCGGCGGGCGACACGGCGGCCGAACGGGTGGCGGAGACCCTGATGCGCGCCTTCCGCGCCCTGCAGCGCGAGCCGCACCTGGCCGACGCGATGGTCCGCGCGCTCACGTTCGCCGACCGCAGTGTCTCGCCGGAGGTCGACCAGGTCTCCCGCCAGACGACGCTGATCATCCTGGACGCGATGGGCCTGGAGAACCCCACCCCCGAACAGCTCTCGGCGGTCCGCGTCATCGAACACACCTGGCACTCGGCCCTCATCACCTGGCTCTCGGGTCGCGCCTCCATCGCCCAGGTCAAGATCGACATCGAGACGGTGTGCCGGCTGATCGACCTGACGGAGCCGGGCGGGCATTCCTGATCACCGCTTCCGGTACCGCAGGGCACCGAGCAGCTGACCGAGCACCTTGAGCGCCGCGGTACGGCGGGCCGGGCGCCGGGACCATACGGCGGGCAGGACGACTCCGGCGTAGACGGCGAGGAAGACGAGGGCGGCGAGGAGCACGGGCGGCTGGACGGTCATGGCGTTCCGTTACCAAGAGCCTCAACGACTATCAGCAATCCGGACATTACGGCCCGGATGGTCCGTCACATCACCAAAGCGTAAGGGCTTCGGCTTGAGTACGGTCTCTCGCTTCGTCCCGCCGCTGGTGCGGCAGGGTTGCGCCACCCGCCCGCCCCGGCTGTTGTTGCAGCCGCCACAAGGGCGACAAGGTTGTGAGCTGCGTTCTCGTCCCGGTCCATCACGAGTCGGCACTCGTCACAGTCGAAAACTCGGACATGCAGCGGCAGCTTGGCTGTCACCGCGCCGCAGTTCGAGCAGGTCTTGGAGGAGGGGTACCAGCGGTCGGCCACGATGGCTTCCACCACAACGGTCCCGTACTCGGCCCGGATGCGGGTCGTGAGCTGGTGCAGTGCATCACTGCGCTGGTTCGCCACCCGGTGGTGCACCCTGTTGCGCTCGGCGTTGGCTTTCTCCCACCGCTTCGAAGGCTTCCTCCCGGTGCGCCGGTCGGGCCCCTGCCGTCGGGAGACCCGGCGCGAGTGCCGACGCAGCAGCTTCAGGGAACCATCCAGGTACTTCGGGTTGGGCTCGTAGCGGATCTCCCCCATGCTGTCGGCCATCACCGCCAGGTGCTTCACACCAAGGTCGATGCCGACCGCCACATCAGGGCGGGCGACGCGGACCAGGTCCCGTTTCACCTCGGTCCGGAAGGACACGAACCAGCGCCCGCGCTCGTGCCGCGCAGTCGCTGACAGGATGCATCGATGTGGGAACTCCCGTTCCTGGCAGGGAGGGCAGAACTCCCGGCCGCTACTGGGCAAGACACGCCAGGACGCACCCTCACTCCTCCGGCGGAAACACTCCCTCCCCACTCCCCGCCAACGTGATCAGGATCGCCTCCACCGGACACCCCTCCGCCGCCTCCAGAACCGGCTCGCTCGCGTCCGTGTCCGCCGCCACCGGGTGGGACTGGCGGGCGGAGTCGAGGCGGAAGGCGTCGGGGGCGTGGTGGAGGCACTGGGCCGAGCCGATGCACACCGAGCGGTCGACCTCGACGTGCCAGCGGTCGCCCATGCTCACGCCCCCGCCGGCAGGTGGATCATCTTGTGCTCCAGGTACGCGCCGTAGCCCTCCGGGCCGAACTCGCGCCCCAGGCCGGAGTTCTTGTAGCCGCCGAACGGGCCGAGCATGTCGAGGCTGAAGGTGTTGACCGAGTAGGTGCCGGTGCGGACCTGCCGAGCCACCTCGATGCCGTGCTCCACGTCCGCCGTCCACACGCTGCCCGACAGGCCGTACTCCGAGTCGTTGGCGATCTTCACCGCCTCCTCCTCGTCGCCGTACGGGAGCAGGCAGATCACCGGGCCGAAGATCTCCTCGCGGGCGATCCGCATGGCGTTGTGGACGTCGCCGAAGAGCGTCGGCTCGACGTACCAGCCGCGCTCCAGGCCCGCCGGGCGGCCGCCGCCGCCGGTGAGGATCTTGGCGCCTTCCTCCTGGCCGATCCGGATGTAGTCGAGGTTGCGCTGCTGCTGGCGACGGGCGACCAGCGGGCCGACCTGGGTCGCCGGGTCCAGCGGATCGCCGACCTTCAGGGCGCTCGCGGCGGCCGCGAAGGCGTCGGCGTACTCGTCGTAGCGGGCGCGTGGGACCAGGATCCGGGTCTGGGCCACGCACGCCTGCCCGTTGTTCATCCAGGCCGCCGGGACGATGCCGGCCACCGCCGCCTGTACGTCCGCGTCCGGCAGGACGACCGCCGCCGACTTGCCGCCCAGCTCCAGCGTCACGCGGGTGAGATTGCGGGCCGCGACCTCCATCACGCGCTTGCCCGCCGCCACCGAGCCGGTGAAGGAGACCTTGTCGATGCCGGGGTGTCCGACCAGGTACTCGCTGACCTCCCGGTCGGCGGGGAGGATCGACAGCACGCCCTCCGGCAGACCGGCGTCCCTCGCGATCTCGCCCAGCAGATACGCGTCCAGCGGGGACTCGGGGGACGGCTTCAGGACGACCGTGCAGCCGGCCAGCAGCGCGGGCGCGAGCTTGGCGGCGGCCACGAACTGCGGGACGTTCCACGGGACCACGGCCGCGACGACGCCGACCGGTTCACGCCGGACCAGGATCGGGCCGAGGACACCGTCCCTACGCTCCTCGTAGGTGTGGTCCCGCGCGACCCTGATCGCCGCGTCCCACACCATCATCGCGCCGAGCGCCTGGGCGAGGACGCTCCAGGAGTACGGGGAGCCGTTCTCCGAGGAGATCACCCGGGCGAGCTCCTCGTGCCGGGCGGCGATGCCGTCCTTGACGCGGGTGACGACCGCGATCCGCTCCTCCAGAGTGGCCCGCGGCCAGGGCCCTTCGTCGAAGGCGCGCCGCGCCACGGCCACCGCCCGGTCGACGTCCTGCCGTGAGGCGTGCGGCACCCGGCCGATGACCTCCTCGGTGTGCGGCGAGATCACCTCGATGACGTCCCTGCCCACGGGGTCGGTCAACTCCCCGCCGATGAACAGCTGTCCGTGTTCCACGAGCTCGGTCATGGCCGCCGCCTCCCACCGCGCGCAAACTTCCTGACGCTGTGTCAGAACTGATACCAGTTCCAGTTATAGTGGGCAATGGCCGTGGGGCGGAGGAGAGATGACGACGACGTTCGAGCACGGCGGGGGCGTACGGTCCGTTCGGGTACCCATCCCGGACAATCCCCTGGGGCACACCCTGGTCTACGTGGTGGAGACCGACCGGGGTCCGGTGCTCGTCGACGCCGGATGGGACGATCCCGGCTCCTGGGACGCCCTCACGGCGGGGCTCGGGGAGTGCGGCACGGCGGTGGCCGAGGTGTACGGCGTCGTCGTCACGCATCATCACCCGGACCACCACGGGCTGTCGGCGCGGGTGCGCGAGGCCTCCGGTGCCTGGGTGGCCCTGCACGCCGCCGACGCGGCGATCGTCCGCAGGACGCGTGAGACACGGCCCGAGCGGTGGTTCACGTACATGGCGGCCAAGCTGACGGCGGCCGGGGCGCCCGAGGACCATGTGGCCCCGCTGCGCAGCCCGCGCCCGCGCTCCCTGCCCGGACTGTCCCCCGCTCTCCCGGACCGGGAGATCCTCCCGGGCGAACTCCTCGACCTGCCCGGGCGGCGGCTGCGCGCGATCTGGACCCCGGGGCACACACCCGGCCATGTGTGCCTGCATCTGGAGGAACACCATCCCGCCCAACTGCCCGGCAGCGGGCGCCTGTTCAGCGGTGATCACCTCCTCCCCGAGATCACCCCGCACATCGGCCTGTACGAGGATCCCGACGACGATGTTGTCACCGACCCCCTCGGCGACTACCTCGACTCCCTGGAGCGGATCGGCCGGCTCGCCCCCGCCGAGGTCCTCCCCGCCCACCAGTACGCCTTCACCGACGGGCCCGGCCGGGTACGGGAGTTGCTCGTGCACCACGAGGAGCGGCTGGCCGGTCTGCTGGCCCTGCTCGCCGAGCCGCTCACTCCCTGGCAGCTGGCCGAGCGGATGGAGTGGAACCGCCCGTGGGCCGACATCCCTTACGGCTCCCGGAACATCGCCGTCTCCGAGGCCGAGGCCCATCTGCGGCGGCTGGTGAAGCTGGGGCGGGCCGAGCAGGTGGCGGGGAGTGCGCCGGTGGCGTACGTGGCGGTGTAATGCGTTCGCCCTTCGCTTCCGTCACTGCTGAACAGCCTCATGGATCCCTTGGAGCGAATTCTGGCCGAACGCGCCTGTGAGCGCCTGATCATCGACTTCGTCCACCGGCTCGACCTCGGTGAACCGGCGTCCGTGGCCGGGCTGTTCACCGAGGACGGCGTCTGGGAGTGGCCGCCACCGGGTGGCGACGGGAGGCGGGCGCAGGGGCGCCGGGCGCTGCGGGAGTACTTCGGTTCCCGTCCCGCCGACCGACTCTCGCGCCGGTTCATGTCGAACATCCTCGCCACCGTGACCGGCCCGGACACGGCCACCGCCGTCTCGTACTTCGCGACGTACCGTGTCGACGGGTACGACGGCGGCATCGTTCCGGGCGGGCAAAGCTAGTTGAGGCCCGCCGCCTGCCGCTCCTCCTCGCTCAGCGGGGGGCCGGGCAGCGGGCCCTTGCGGGGGCCGACGGCGATGTTCCAGAGCATGTCGGGGGCGAACAGCCGGGTCGCCGGGGTCTTCAGGCTCATCACGTCCAGCAGGCCCCGCAGGGCGCGCGGGTTCTCGGAGCCCGCGGCCACGGCCTTGTCGACGTACGCGCTGAGCAGCCGTTCCACCAGGGTGGGCGGCTTGGGCGCGGCGCCGGGGTAGGAGGCGTCCTGGCCGACCGCGAGGTTCCAGGCGTTGCCGACCGGGCGGGCGACCGCGCGCTGGACGCGGCGGGCGGTGCCGGGGGCGGTGGGGCCGTACCGGTCGAGGACCCGGCCGAGGATGATCGCGCTCTGGGCGGCGACGGTCAGGCCGTGGCCGTAGACCGGGTTGTAGCCGGCGACGGCGTCCCCGAGGACGGCGAAGCCCTCCGGCCAGGCGGGGGCGTTCTCGTAGTAGCGGCGGCGGTTGGCGGTGCTGCGGCTGGTCACCGGGTCGGTCAGGGGCTTCGCCCGCGCGAGGAGGTGGCCGATGACCGGGTCGCTCAGGCCGGTGAGCGCGAAGTGCTCGAACGCGTCGGGGTCGGCGGTGGGCTGCCCGCCCCGGGTGCCGGAGAGCGTGACCAGCCAGCGGTCGCCCTCGATCGGTACGACGACCCCGCCCCGGCCGGGCGCCTGGCGCGGGTCGGCCTGGACGTTGACCACCGGGTAGCGGCGGCCGAGGGTGCCGTCGGGGGCCGCGTAGAGGCGGCTGGCGTAGGCGACGCCGGCGTCGACCACGCGCTCCTCGACCGGGGCGTGGCCCAGCGCCCGCAGCCACGTGGCGGCCTGCGAGCCGCGCCCGCTCGCGTCGATCACCAGGTCGGCGTCGAGCGTGGTCTCCCGGCCGTCCACGCGGACGCCGGTGACGCGGTCGCGCCCGCCCGTCAGGCCCGCCGCGCGGGTGCCGTCGAGCAGGGTGATCCCGGGCCGGGCGAGGACGTCGGCACGGATCACCGCGTCCAGCAGGTCCCGGCTGCACACGATCAGGTGGTGCCGGGAGTCGGTGAAGCGCCGGAACCACTGGCCGGAGGGCGCCTTGCTGACCAGGTCGGCCATCACGCCGACGAGTCCGGCGCCCTGGCCGGTCAGTTCCCCGGTGATGCCCGGCAGCAGCTCCTCCAGGGCGGCCACTCCGCCGGACCACAGCAGATGGGCGTGGCGGGCCTGGGGCAGACCCTTGCGGGGCTCGGGGCCCGCCGGCAGCCGGTCGGCCTCCACGACGGTCACCTCGTGGAAGCGGGTGGCGAGCACGGACGCGGCGAGCATGCCGGCCGTACTCCCGCCGATGACGACCGCTCTGCGGCGGGCGGTGCGTATGTCAGCGGCTGTGTCAGGCATGTGCGGTGAGACCTTCCATGGCGGCCGCCTCCTGGCGGAACCTGTCGATGACCGGCGCGTGGCACCGCAACGCGTGTGCGATGGACTCCAACTCGCCGTCGGAGAGTCCGGCTGCGGCTCCGGTCTGCCCCAACGGCCCTTGCTCCGCGCGGGGTTCACCTCCGCCGGCCGGTACGTGCAGCAGGTGGGCGGCGATCAGGATGTCCACCGCCCCGGCGATGCCCCGTGCCTCGGTGTCCGGGTGGCCCGCTGCCGTGGCCGCCGTGCGGATCCGTTCGCGGCGGGCTTCGCTGAGGTGGGGGGACAGTTTGAGCAAGCCGTCGTTGATGGCGGCGCGGCGCAGTTCGAGGCGGAGGGCGGCGCCGCTGACCCGGCCGGTCGCGGGGGCCGCCGGCGCGGTGACCGTCAGCATGGTCTGCCACAGGGGCCGTAGCAGCCGGTGGGTGCGCACCAGCCGCAGGCGCTCCTCGACCACCGGACCGGCCTGCCCGGCGATGAAGCCCACGGAGACCAGGAGCGCCTCGGCGATGGCGAACGGCGGGGCGACGTACGTCGACAGCCAGTCCCAGTCACGGCCGCTCCAGCGGGCGCCGATCGCGGCGATCTTGGCGACGTCGAAGACGAACCCGAGGGCGTAGGCGACCTGGAGGAAGATCACGGCCCGGCGCAGCCAGGTGTCCTCGACCTCCTTGTACCAGGCCCACAGCATGCCGGCCGCGACGAGCGCGGACACCATGTGCGCGACCAGGTACAGCATCCCGAACTCGCGCATCCAGGGCGTGTTGGCGTAGTAGGTGTCGAGGTCGCGCAGCCGCTCCACGTGGTGGTCGCCGAGCGAGAACGTCGTCCACAGGCCCGCGATGATGGCCGTGTACGCCATCCACACCAACCGGGTGCGCCGGCGGCGCACGGCGGAGGGGGGTTCACGCCAGGTGATGATGAGCCACAGGCAGGCGCCGCAGTAGGCGGTGAGGAGTGAATACACCCACACGCCCGCGAAGTTGGGGATGCCGGTGAACGCGTTGATGCGGTGCAGGTTGGCCGGCGGCAGCGAGGCGAAGACGGTCGCGCCGATGCCGAGCAGCAGCGCGGTGGCCCGCAGGATGGGGTCCTGCCAGGCGCGGCGCAGCAGCGGAAGCTTGATCACGAAGGCCACGGCGAGCAGCGCACCGGGGACCGCGTAGGCGGCGAAGGTGCCGGAGATGTCCCAGCGCATCAGGGTCCGCCGATGTTGCCCAGGGAGGACGACAGGCGGCCGGTGAGGGTGTCCTGGGTGGTGCGGCCGGCAGCCGCGCCGGGCCCGACGACCTTGGAGAACTTCGCGGCGAGCCGCAGCCCGCACTCCTCGGCCTCCCACTCGGCCGCCGCGGCGGCAGCGGCGGCGGCCGGGGACCGGGTGGCCATGGCGACCACCTTGTCCCAGGGGATGTCCTCGTCGTCCCCGGAGCTGTCGTCCGCGGCGTACCGGGACAGCAGCCGGCGCGCGGCGGCGGGCGGACCGGCCGGGTAGTGGACGTCGAGGGTGCCGTAGTGGATGTGGCCGATCTCGTGGCCGGCGATGACGAACTTGTGCGGGTCGGGGGCGCGGTTCTCGACCACGACGATGTACTGCTCGTCCAGCGCGAGCGTGACTCCGGAGACGTCCAGTTCGGGCGGGAAGGTGACGAACTTCAGCCGGACCGGGCGGTCCAGCTGCGGGCTGAGCGTGGCGCACAGCGTGTGCAGGAAGGCCTCTGCCCCGGTCGGCCCGGTGAGGGTGCGGGCGGTGTCGCGCACCAGCCGGTCGAGGAAGCGCTTGGGCGACTTGGCGGACTTCGGCGACTTGGAGGGCTTCACCGGCGGATGTCCTCCTCCGCCCGCTCCGAGGAGATGATCATCTCGGCCAGGTCGGCGAGTGTGGCGAGCTGGCGGGCGTTCATCTGCGGGGCCCGGGCGGCGAGCCGGACCAGGCCGCTCTCGCGCAGCCGCAGCAGCGGATCCGCCTCGGCCTCGAGTCCCTGGAGCACGGGCTGCAGCGCTTCGTGCAGTGCCTCCGGTTCGTCGGCGGTGAAGAAGCCGGCCGGCAGTCCGAAGAAGCGGCGCAGCCGGTCGGTGTGCTCCAGGCCCGGCATCCCGCTCTTGCGCCACTCGCTCAGCCACTGCCGGCTGGTGCCGGCGATCCTGGCCAGCTCGTCCAGCGAGTACCGCTTGCCGTCGGGCCGGCGCCGGGTCTCCCGGATGAAGTCCAGCCGCTGACGCACCCGTTGGGCCAGACAGTCCTCGGGCGCCCGCCCGCCGCCGAGCAGCTCCACGACGATGCCGACGGGGATGCCGGTGCGATGGGAGAGGTCGGCCACGTCGAGGGCCTCCGGCAGCCGGCCGGGGCGGCCGGTCAACTCCCCCAGTCTGGCCAGGACTTCGGCCAGCGAGGTGTAGGCGTCACTCACCGAGGTCCCCCCTGAGCGTGTGTCGCCGGTTCGGTGACTGGGCGACTGGACGAGACGCGAGGCTACCCGGTCGTCCGTTCGCCGACCAGAGCTGACAACGCTCCCTGCCCAAGGAGGCAGGAATAGTTGACAGTTGCGGGAGCAGTGGGTGAGGATCACGGCACAGAGAGCAAGCTTCAGACCCGCCCCGGGTGCCGCCTATGGGGGAGCGGCACCCGGGGTGTTTCTCTGTCCCACCCGCCTGACCAGCGAAGGTGATGCGTCGATGCCGCAGCCCGTCCTTCTGCTCGGGGCCGGCCCGGCCGCGTACGGGTTCCCGCTGGAGCGGATCGCCGAGCTCCGCCCCGTGATCCTGGTCGACACCGCCGTACCCGACTGGGCGCGCCCCTTCCTCTCCGGCCACCTCGCGGCCGACCCGGCACGGGAGGCGGAGACGGCGGAGGCGATCGCGCGGTACACGGACCGGCACCCGGTCGCGGGCGTGCTGACCTGGACCCGGGAGCATCTGCGCACCGCCGCGCGGATCACCGGGTATCTGCGGCTGCCGGGCCTGCCGTACGAGACCGCCGCGGCCTGCGCGCACCCAGCGGCGCTACGGGACCGGCTCGCCCGGCACCGGGTGGTACCGGAGGGGCCCGAGGACACCGCGGGGCCCCTGGTGTCCGCCGAGACCGTCGTCCTGGACGACGAGGTCCGCATCGTCGCGCTCACCCGTACGACGCCCGGGTCGCACGGTCGCTCGCCGCTGCGGCACTCGGTCCACGCCCATGACGGGTTGCTGCACAATCGGTTCCTGCGGCAGACCGTCGAGCGAGCGGTACGGGCGCTCGGGCTCACGCACACCATCGCGCACGTGCGTCTCCGACTGACCGGGCGGGGACCTCGGGTGACCGGGGTCCTGCCCTATCTGCCGGGTGACTTGATTCCCCTGCTGGTGGAGCGGGCGACCGGGGTGGATCTGGCAGGGGTGGCTCTGGCGCTGGCGTGCGGGACGGTGGTCGACGCGGTGCCCTGGCGGGAGCGGGCCGCGGCGGTTCGCTTCGCGGATTCGGCCGACGGCCGCTTGTACCGGGTGGTGGAAGGGGAGGATGCGGCGGAGTGTGATCGGGTACTCGGGGCTGCCTAGCGGTTTCGCCGTTGAGGGTTCGACCGTCTTCGGGCTGACTGTCCGTCGTGGTTGCTCGCGCCCGCGCGGCGGAGCCGCACCTCGATACAGCCCCGCGCCCCCAGGGAAGCTGTCCCACCCTATGTATCAAGTGCACGGCGTCTTCCAGGAGTTCGACCTCCCGGGGTGTCATCGTCGGGTTGGCCGCCCTCCGTCGCCGTGCCTCCCCCAGGGCCTCCTCCGTCAGCTCCGGCGGGTCGGGGAGGAGGGCCTCGAGCATCGTGAACGCCGGGGACGCGAACGCGGTGTCCGATACGGCGACCTGGGCCAGGATCACGGACGACATGGACCAGTCCAGGGCCGGGGGGCCGTCCTCGGTGTTGGACCAGTCGATCACCTGGGGGCCGGTCGGGGTGAGCATCACGTTGTCGGGGTGGAGGTCGAGGTGGAGGACGCGGGTGTGCGGGGCGGCCGGGTCGCGGCCCGGTACGGCGTGCAGGCGGCGCAGGAGGGAGGCGAGCAGGGTGCCGGCCTCCGCCGGGTCCACCTGGCCCTCGGTGAGGGCGGTCAGCAGGGTCGGGCCGGAGAGGCGCTCCATGACCAGGTCGGTGGGTGAGGCGGTGGGGCGTACCCGGGGTGCCGGATAGCCGTGGTGTCGTACGTACGTCATCACGGCGGCCTCGGCAGCCGCGTCGCCCCAGCCGTCCCGGTCCCGGCGCAGCACCCACGCGTCGTCGATCTCGTACACGTCCGCCGAGCGGCCCGAGCCGAGCAGTCTCCCCGTCGTCGTCATGACCGTGACCCTAGTCACCGCCGCCCTGTGCCCACAGCCACTCGTCGGCTCGCGCGGGGCTGCCGGTAAGGTGGCGGGGTCGTCATCACACCCGTACAGGGGGAAGCCGGTGCAATTCCGGCGCTGACCCTCCCCCATCCGTGAACCGCCCCAAGGGCGGTGAGCCGGACCGACCCGGACGGGATGCTGACCGGCTCGCGTGCTCGGCGGCCCGCCGCGCACGGCACCGTCGAGGTTTACGGAGCCGAGCCGCCCGGGGGGTCCCCGCGCGCTGCCCGGCTCCCCGCAGGAGAGGCAGTCGCCGACCATGAACGTCCGCCGCAGCGCAGCGGCTCTCGCCGCCGTAGGCGTGCTGGCCGCCGCCGCGCCCGCCACGGCCGCCGGGCCGTCCCCGTCGCCCAAGGTCGCGATCCCGTCCGGGCTGTACGGCAGGACGGACCCCACGTACGACGGTGTGTGGCGCCAGTCGCTGACGCTGATCGCCCAGCGCACGCTCGGCTACGAGCCGGCCGCGAAGGCCGTGGACTGGCTCGCCGGCCAGCAGTGCGCGAACGGCGCCTTCGCCGCGTTCCGCGCCGCCCCGGACAAGGCCTGCGACAGCAAGGTCATGGTGGACACCAACAGCACGGGCGCCGCCGTACAGGCCCTGAAGGCGGTCGGCGGACACGCGGACGCGGTCGGCAGGGCCGTGGACTGGCTGAAGTCCGTGCAGAACAAGGACGGCGGCTGGGGCTACTCCCCCGGCGGGGCCAGCGACACCAACTCCACCTCCGTCGTCATCGGCGCCCTGACCGCCGTCGGCACGGACCCGGCGAGCGCCGGCAAGGGGGGCAAGTCCCCCTACGACCTGCTGGCCGCCATGTCCATCCCCTGCGGCCAGGTCGGCGGCGGTGGCCTCGCCTTCCAGCCGGGCAAGAAGGGCACGCTGTACGCCAACGCGGACGCGACGGCGGCGGGCGTGCTCGGTGCGCTCGGCAAGGGGTTCGTCACGACGACCGGCAAGGCGCCCGGCAACGACGCGTGCGTCACCGGCAAGCACCTCACCCCGGCACAGGTCGCGGACAACGCGGGCGGGCACCTCGCGAAGGTGGTCGCGAGGACCGGCCATCTGACGTCCACGCTGCCCGGGGCCGCGGACCAGCCGGACTTCGGCAACACGGCGGACACGGTGGTCGCGCTCGCCGCCGACGGGCGCCTCGCCCAGGCGCTGCGGTCGTACACCTGGCTGGAGAACAACGCCGCGCACTGGGCCGAGCAGAGCGGCCCGGCGGCCTACGCCCAGCTGATCCTCGCCGCGCACGCGGTCGGCGCGCAGCCGGGTGACTTCGGCGGCACCAGCCTGGTCCGGTCCCTGAACGCGCTGGGCCCGGCCCCGAGCATGGCCTCCGCCGGGCAGGAGACCAAGAAGGGCGAGAAGTCCGGGAAGTCCGGTGGCGGTTCGGCGTTCGGCGTGTGGTGGTTCGTCGGCGTGTGCCTCGTCGCGGGCATCGGCATCGGCTTCCTGCTGAGCGGCCGGAAGAAGCAGCAGCTGTGACGGCGGTCCGCCGGGCCACGGGTCTGCTGCTGGCCGCGTTCGCCGTGCTGGTCGCTGCGGTGGCCCCGGCGCACGCCACGGGCTACCGCTACTGGTCCTTCTGGGAGCGCACCGACGGCCACTGGACGTACGCCACGCAGGGCCCGTCGACCGCCCGCCCCGACGACGGCGCGGTGGAGGGCTTCCGGTTCGCGGTCAGCGCGGACTCGGCCGACGCCGGCCGGCCCCGTGGCACGGCGGACTTCAGCGCCATCTGCTCGTCCACACCGGCGGGGTCCGGCATGAAGCGGGTGGCGCTCGTCCTCGACTTCGGCACCCCGGCGGACGCCCCGTCGGGCGAAACCCCGCCCACGGGCCGAACGGCCTGCGCCCGCGTACCGGCCGACGCGACGACGGCCGACGCCCTGGCCGCCGTCGCCAAACCCCTGCGCTACGACACCAACGCCCTGCTCTGCGCCATCGCGGGGTATCCGCAGAAGGGGTGCGGAGAACAGGTCTCGGGCACACAGAGGACAAGCCCCCCGAAGGGGAACGGCGGCAAACGCGTCGACTCGGCGAACGGCCCCGCGCTGGGGCTGCCCATCGGCGTGGGGGTGGTCGTTCTCCTGGCGGGCGCGGCGGTGTGGCAGGCACGGCGGCGACGGAGTGAATAGCGACCCAACCCCCGCCAGGCACCGGACCGCTGTTCACCCCGGCGCCTGGTGGCTCTGGGCGCTGGGCCTCGGTACGGCCGCCACCCGCACCACCAACCCCCTCCTCCTCGCCCTCCTCATATCCGCGTCGGCGTACGTCGTCGCGACGCACCGCTCCCCCACCCCCACCGCCCGCTCCTACCCGGCCTTCGCCAGACTCGCCCTCGCCGTCCTCCTCATCCGCCTCCTCTTCGCGGTGGCGCTGGGCTCCCCCATCCCGGGCACCCACACCCTCCTCACCCTCCCCGAAGTCCCGCTCCCGCACTGGGCGCAGGGCATCCGGCTGGGCGGCAGGGTCACGGCGGAGGCCCTGCTCTTCGCGGCGTACGACGGTCTGAAACTGGCCACCCTCCTCATCTGTGTCGGCGCGGCGAACGCCCTCGCCGCACCGAGCCGTCTGCTGAAGTCCCTCCCCGGCGCGCTGTACGAGACCGGCGTGGCCGTCGTCGTCGCCCTCACCTTCGCGCCGCACCTCGTCGCCGACGTCCAGCGCCTGCGCGCCGCCCGCCGGCTGCGCGGCCGTCCGGACCGGGGCCTGCGGGGTCTGCTCCAGGTCGGACTGCCGGTCCTGGAGGGCGCGTTGGAGCGCTCGGTCGCGCTCGCCGCCGCGATGGAGGCCCGGGGGTACGGCCGTACCGTCGAGGTCCCCGCCCGGGTCCGCCGTACGACGGCCGCGCTCACCCTCGGCGGCCTGCTGGGCGTGTGCGCCGGAACGTACGGGCTGCTCACCGCGGAGGGCGGCACGTACGGGCTGCCGGTGCTGCTCGCCGGGGTGGCCGCCGCGCTCGCCGGCCTGAAACTGGGCGGCCGGCGCTCGCCGCGCACCCGGTACCGCCCGGACCCGTGGGACGCGCGGGCCTGGCTGGTCACCGGTTCCGGCGCCGCCGTCGCCGCCCTGCTCACGCTCGCCTCGGCCCGCGACCCGGAGGCCCTGCACCCGGGAGTCGTCCCGCTGGTCGCACCGTCCCTCCCCCTGCTGCCGGCCGCGGCGATCCTCCTCTCCCTCCTGCCCGCCTTCGTCGTCCCCAAGGAGCCGTCGTGATCCGCTTCGAGGATGTCAGCGTGACGTACGACGGCGCGGCCGAACCGTCCGTCCGGGGCGTCGACTTCGAGGTGCCGGAGGGTGAACTCGTGCTGCTCGTCGGCCCGTCCGGGGTCGGCAAGTCGACCGTGCTCGGCGCGGTGAGCGGACTGGTGCCGCACTTCACCGGCGGCACCCTGCGCGGCCGCGTCACCGTCGCCGGCCGTGACACCCGCACCCACAAGCCGCGTGAACTCGCCGACGTGGTCGGCACGGTGGGCCAGGATCCGCTCGCCCATTTCGTCACGGACACGGTGGAGGACGAACTCGCCTACGGCATGGAGTCGTTGGGTCTGGCCCCGGAGGTGATGCGGCGCCGGGTCGAGGAAACCCTGGACCTGCTGGGCCTGGCGGGACTCCGCAACCGTCCGATCGCCACCCTCTCCGGCGGCCAGCGCCAGCGCGTCGCGATCGGCTCGGTCCTCACCCCGCACCCGCGGGTCCTGGTCCTGGACGAACCGACCTCCGCCCTGGATCCGGCCGCGGCGGAAGAGGTCCTGGCGGTCCTCCAGCGTCTGGTCCACGACCTCGGCACGACGATCCTCATGGCCGAACACCGCCTGGAACGCGTGATCCACTACGCCGACAGCCTCGTCCTCCTCCCGTCCCCGGGCGAGGCCCCGATCGTAGGCACCCCGTCCGAGGTGATGGCGGTCTCCCCGGTGTACCCGCCGGTGGTGGACCTGGGCCGCCTGGCCGGCTGGTCCCCGCTTCCCCTGACGGTGCGTGACGCCCGCCGCAGAGCGGGTGACCTGCGAGGGCGTCTGGCAGCGGCACCCGGCAAGCGCCGGCAGGCGCCCCAACCCCCGCCCGGCCCCGACCCCGGGCACCCCGCCCGCCGACGTCTCTTCCGCCGCCCCACTCCGGAAACCCCACCTCACCGGCACATCGCCGACGTCCGGTCCCTCTCCGTCCGCCGAGACCGCACAGAGGCCCTGCGCCACATGGACCTCACCGTCACCCCCGGCGAAACGGTCGCCCTCATGGGCCGCAACGGCGCCGGAAAGTCCACCCTGCTCGGCTCCCTGGTCGGCCTGGTGCCCCCGACCACGGGCAGCGTCACCGTCGGCGGAGTCGTGCCCCACCGCAGCGCACCCCCCGACCTGGTACGCCGTGTGGGCCTGGTCCCCCAGGACCCCCGCGACCTGCTCTACGCCGACACGGTCGCCGACGAGTGCGCGGCCGCCGACCGGGATGCCCACGCCGAACCCGGTACCTGCCGGGCACTCGTGTCGACGCTGCTGCCGGGCATCACGGACGGCACCCACCCGCGCGACCTCTCCGAGGGCCAGTGCCTGGCGCTCGCCCTGGCCGTCGTACTCACCGCCAGGCCGCCCCTCCTCCTGCTCGACGAACCCACCCGCGGTCTGGACTACGCGGCCAAGGCCCGCCTGGTGACCGTGCTGCGCGGGCTCGCCGCCGAGGGGCACGCGATCGTGCTGGCCACGCATGACGTGGAGCTGGCGGCCGAGATCGCGCACCGGGTGGTGCTGCTCGCCGAGGGGGAGGTGATCGCCGACGGGCCGACGGCGCACATCGTGGTCTCCTCGCCGTCCTTCGCCCCCCAGGTGACGAAGATCCTCGCTCCCCAGCAGTGGCTCACCGTGGCCGAAGTACGCGAGGCCCTCGCATGACGGCCGCCCGCGCACGGACCTCCCGCCCGCACGCCATCGCCCTCGGCCCCCGCTCCCTCGCCGCCCTCGCCCTGGTCGGCGCGGTCGGGGTCGTCGCCTTCGGCTGGCCCTTCCTCGCGCCTCCCACCTCGCAGCTGAGCGCCCACGCCCAGGACGCGCCCTGGCTCTTCGCGGGCCTGCTCATCCTCCTGGTCGCGGTCGTGGCGGCGACGATCTCGGAGTCGGATCCCGGGCCGAAGGCCGTGGCCATGCTGGGCGTGCTGGCCGCGACGGGGGCGGCGCTGCGGCCGATCGGCGCGGGGACGGCCGGGATCGAGCCGATGTTCTTCCTGATGGTGCTCAGCGGGCGGGTCCTCGGGCCCGGCTTCGGCTTCACGCTCGGCTCCGTCACGATGTTCGCGTCCGCCCTGCTCACCGGCGGGGTCGGGCCGTGGCTGCCGTTCCAGATGCTGTCGATGGGCTGGTTCACGATGGGGGCCGGGCTGCTGCCGGGGCCCGTACGCCTGCGGGGCAGGGCCGAGCTGGTCCTCCTCGCCGTCTACGGCTTCCTCGCCTCCCTCGCCTACGGCACCGTCATGAACCTGGCCGGCTGGCCCTTCCTCTCCACCGCCGCCTCGGGCATCTCCTTCAACGCCCACGCCTCCGTCCCCGCCAACCTGGCCCGTTTCGTCGCGTACTGCCTGGCCACCTCGCTCGGCTGGGACCTGGGCCGGGCCTGCTGCACGGTGGCGCTGACCCTCTTCCTCGGCCCGGCGGTGCTGCGCGCGCTGCGCCGGGCGACGCGCCGGGTTGCCTTCGAGACCGCGGTCACATTCGGGGCCCGAGAACCCTCACCGGACGGATACGGCCCCTCACCCAGCGGCACCGCGGCGGTGAAGCACCCCACATGACCTGGATCACTTACGATCCAGGATCGTAGTAACAAATGTCCGATATGTTCACTAATCCACCCCCTCTGACCTGCACATTGAGAGCCACTTCACAAAGTCGATGTTTCTCGCCTATCCGGCCACAACTAGTAAAAGGGGTCATTGCGGACGGCTTTCGAGCCTGCTTCTCTGGACGACGTCGCCAGGCGCCACGAGCCCGCAAGGGCCAGGGCGCCGACGTATGCGGCCACCGCACGAACGGTGTCCACGACATACGGGCGAGTCCTTGTCCCCAACGCAAGAGGTTCTCTGTGTCCGTCTCCTTCATCCGCCGCATCGCTTCCCCGAAGAAGGCCCTCACCACCGCCGTCGTGGCCGCCGCCACCGCCGGTCTGGCTCTGACCGCGGCGCCCGCCCAGGCCGCCACGCCGGCCTCGGCCTCCTCCGCTCAGGCGATCGCGCACAAGATGATTCCGGACGCCGCGCAGTTCAACGCGTTCAGCAAGATCGTCTCGCACGAGAGCGGCTGGAACCCGGCCGCCACCAACAGCTCCTCCGGTGCCTACGGCCTGGTCCAGGCGCTGCCGGCCTCGAAGATGTCCTCCGCCGGCGCCGACTGGAAGACCAACC
Organism: Streptomyces sp. NPDC020192; assembly: GCF_044388685.1. Classification (NCBI taxonomy): domain Bacteria; kingdom Bacillati; phylum Actinomycetota; class Actinomycetes; order Kitasatosporales; family Streptomycetaceae; genus Streptomyces; species Streptomyces sp. NPDC020192. The sequence goes on from NZ_JBIRXG010000001.1 coordinate 669,525, forward strand.
CGGCCACCCAGATCAAGTGGGGCCTGGACTACATGAACTCCCGCTACGGCAGCCCGGTCAAGGCCTGGAACTTCTGGCACGCCAACGGCTGGTACTGAGCCGACCCGCCCCCGCACCCTCGCCCCCCGGCGAGGGTGCGCGCGTTTGTACGGACCCCGCTCCCGCACCCGTGGTGAAGTGGTCCCCATGACCACGGCATCGCAGGCGGGGACACCGGCACCGGATCCGGAGATGCGCGGGCTGCGGCTGGTGATCGTGCTGCTGGCCCTGACCGTGGTGAGCGGACTGATCGACGCCGTCAGCTATCTGGGCCTGGGCCGGGTGTTCACGGCGAACATGACCGGCAATGTCGTGGTCCTGGGCTTCGCGGCGGCCGGTGCGCCCGGCTTCTCCGTCCCGCACACGGCCACCTCGCTGGGCTGCTTCCTGCTGGGCGCGGTGACCGGCGGCCGGCTGTCGGCCCGCTACAGCAAGGGCTCGCGCCGCACCTGGGCCCGTCTCACCCTCGCGGCGGAGGCGGTCCTGGTGGCCGTGTCGGCGGTGGTCGCCTTCGCCTGGCCGCACGCCACCGGCACGGTCTACGCCCTGATCGCCCTGACCGGCTATGCGATGGGCCTGCGCAACGCCACGGTCCGCAAGCTGCGCATCCCCGATCTGACGACCACCGTCCTGACGATGACCCTGACCGGCCTGGCCTCGGAGTCCCGCTTCGGCGACGCCACCAGACACCGCGAACCGCGCCGTACGGCCGCGGTGCTCGCCATGCTCGCCGGCGCCTGCCTGGGCGCGTGGCTGGTCCTCCACCACGGCCTCGGCATCCCGCTCGCGCTCGCGGCGGCGGTCTCGGCCGTGCTGGCGGTGGTGGCGTCGGGCAAGGAGTGACCGCTCCGGTCAGCCGGTCGTGACCTGGAGTTCCTTCACGCCGTTGATCCACGCCGAGCGCAGCCGCCGGGGTTCCTCGGCGAGGCGCAGGCCGGGCATGGCGTCGGCGATGGCATTGAAGATCAGGTCGATCTCCAGGACGGCGAGGGACTTGCCGAGGCAGAAGTGGGGGCCGCCACCGCCGAAGCCCAGATGCGGGTTGGGGTCGCGGGTGATGTCGAATGCGTCGGGGTCGGCGAAGACCTCCGGGTCGTGGTTGGCGGAGGCGTAGAAGAGCCCGACCCGGTCCCCCTGGTGTATCCGCACCCCGCCCAGCTCGGTGTCCTGGGTCGCCGTCCGCTGGAAGGAGTTGACCGGGGTCGCCCAGCGCACGATCTCCTCGGCCGTCGTCCCGGGCCGCTCCCGCCGGAACAGGTCCCACTGCTCGGGGTGGGTGAGGAAGGCGTGCATGCCGTGGGTGATGGCGTTCCGGGTCGTCTCGTTCCCGGCCACCGCCAGCATCAGTACGAAGAAGCCGAACTCGTCGGAGTTCAGGTTGCCTTCGTCCTCCGCCGCCACCAGGGTCGTCACGATGTCGTGGGCCGGGCACTGCTTGCGCTCGGCGGCCATGTTCATGGCGTAGGCGATGATCTCGGCGGCCGACTGGGCGCCGACCTCCTCCGTGATGGCGTACTCGGGGTCGTCGTAGGCGATCATCTTGTTGGACCAGTCGAAGATCTTGGACCGGTCCTCCTGCGGTACGCCGATCAGCTCGGCGATGGCCTGGAGCGGGAGTTCGCAGGCGACCTCGGTGACGAAGTCGAAGGGCCCGGAGCGGGCGCGGGCCGCCGAGACGATCGCCTCCGCGCGGGCCCGGAGCCGGTCCTCCAGGGCGCGGATGGAACGTGGCGTGAAGCCCCGCTGCACGATCTGCCGGACGCGCGTATGTTCCGGAGGATCCATGTTGAGCAGGATGAGGCGCTGCGCGTCGATGGCGTCTCGCTGGATGTGCTCGTTGAAGCGGATGATCGCGGTGTTGAGGGTGGAGGAGAAGAGTTCGGGGTGCGTGGAGACGTACTTGACGTCCGCGTGCCGGGTCACGGCCCAGTAGCCGGTGTCGGCGAAGCCCGCGATGCCGTGCGGCTGCGGGATCCAGCGGACCGGCTCGGTGCGGCGCAGCTCGGCGAACTCCGGCAAGGGCACGCGGTGGTGGAGCAGGTCGGGGTCGGTGAGGTCGAATCCGTCGGGCAGCGCGGGGCAGTGCATCGGCGGCTCCCGTCCGTTCTGACGGTCCATCAGCAGATGACCGTGAACGTAGTAACGGGTTCTACAACTCGCAAGAGGTACGGCGCCCCCAATCCACCCCCAATCCGCTGCAAGACCCTTGCGGTGACGGACATCACGTCAGCAGACTGCCCTCAGAACTAGTACGCGTTCTAGTTCTGGCACGTTTCTGGAGGAAAGCCCGGAGAGCCCTCGGAGAGGACCCGCACCCATGGCCGCCGAACCCGTGATCGTCGAAGCCGTCCGCACCCCGATCGGCAAGCGCGGCGGCGCGCTCGCCAACCTGCACCCCGCCTATCTCCTGGGCGAGACCTACCGTGAACTCCTCGGCCGCACCGGCATCCCCGCCGACGCGGTCGAGCAAATCATCGGCGGCACGGTCACCCACGCCGGCGAACAGTCCATGAACCCCGCGCGCACCGCCTGGCTGGCCATGGGCCTGCCGTACGAGACGGCCGCGACGACCGTCGACTGCCAGTGCGGCTCCTCCCAGCAGGCCTCGCACATGGTGGCCAACATGGTCGCGGGCGGCGTGATCGACGTCGGGATCAGCTGCGGTGTCGAGGCCATGAGCCGGGTCCCGCTGGGGTCGGGTTCGAAGCACGGCCCCGGCAAGCCGTTCCCGGACGAGTGGAACGTCGACCTGCCGAACCAGTTCGAGGCGGCCGAACGCATCGCCCGCCACCGGGGGTTGACGCGGCAGGACGTGGACGCGCTGGGCCTGCGCTCGCAGGAGCGGGCGGCCCTCGCCTGGGCCGAGGAACGCTTCAAGCGCGAGACGTTCGCCGTACAGGTCCCGACGACCGAGGAGGAGCAGTACGCCGGTCAGGGCATGTGGCGGCTGGTCGACAAGGACGAGGGGCTGCGGGACACGTCGATGGAGGCGCTGGCGGGGTTGAAGCCGGTGATGCCGACGGCCGTCCATACGGCGGGCAACTCGTCGCAGATCTCGGACGGGGCGGCGGCGATCATGTGGGCGTCGAAGCGGATGGCGCGGGCGCTGAAGTTGAAGCCCCGGGCACGAATCGTCGCCCAGGCGCTGGTGGGCGCCGACCCGCACTTCCACCTGGACGGCCCGATCGACGCGACGCGGGCGGTGCTGGGCAAGGCGGGGATGACGCTGAAGGACATCGACCTCGTGGAGATCAACGAGGCGTTCGCGTCGGTGGTGTTGAGCTGGGCTCAGGTCTTCGAACAGGACCTGGAGAAGGTCAACGTGAACGGCGGTGGGATTGCCCTGGGACATCCGGTCGGGGCGACGGGGGCCAGGCTGATCACCACCGCCCTGCACGAACTGGAGCGCGCCGACAAGGAGTTCGCGCTCATCACGATGTGCGCGGGCGGTGGGCTGGCTACCGGGACGATCATTCAGCGGCTGTAGAGGCCCAGTTTGTCACCTTCGGTGTCTCCTGGGCGCCCGTCGCCGCCGTGACCGTCTTCGCCCTCGGTCCCTGGAAGACGTACGACAGCCCGAACCCCGCCGCCACCACCGCCGCGCCGCCGACCGCGTCCAGCACCCAGTGGTTGCCGGTGCCGACGATGGCCGAGACGGTGAAGAGGGGGTGCAGCAGGCCGAGGGCCTTCATCCACCACCTCGGGGCGATGATCGCGATGACGACACCGCACCACAGGGACCAGCCGAAGTGCAGGGACGGCATCGCCGCGTACTGGTTGGTCAGAGCCGTCAGCGTGCCGTAGTTCGGCTTGGAGAAGTCCTGGACGCCGTGGACGGTGTCGATGATGCCGAGGTTCGGCATCAGGCGCGGCGGGGCGAGCGGGAAGAGCCAGAAGCCGAGCAGGGCGAGGAAGGTGGCGAAGCCGAGGGAGGCGCGGGCCCAGCGGTAGTCGACGGGGCGGCGCCAGTAGAGGATGCCGAGGATCGTCAGCGGGACGACGAAGTGGAAGGACTCGTAGTAGAAGTTGAGGAAGTCCCGCAGCCAGCCGATCCTCACCACGGCGTGGTTGGCCCAGTGCTCGATGTCGATGTGCAGGAAGCGCTCGATGTCGAGCACGACGTGCCCGTGGTGCTCGGCACGCGCCCGGCCGCCGGAGATGGTGCCGCCGGTCGCGGCGAGCCGCACCTGTGAGTAGGCGGCGTAGACGACCCGGATGAGCAGCAGTTCCAGCAGCAGGTTCGGGCGGGTCAGGACCCGGCGGAGAAAGGGGACGAGCGGGACGCGGCTGAAGCGGGCCGGGACCGGTGGCGCGTGCTCCGTCGGGACCGGGGTCTGGTAGGAGAGGGAGGTCCGGGACAGGAACGGGACCGCCGTCGCGGCGGCGAGGGCGGCGAGCAGGACCAGGTTGTCCCGCAGCGGGTACATCGCCGGCATGTTCGGCAGCATCATCTTCGCCGGGAGAGTGGTGACAAGGACGACCGCGACCGGCCAGACGTAACGGCCGGAGGCCCGCTTGCCGACCCGGCCGACCACCGCGAGCAGCACCCACAGCAGCTGGTGCTGCCAGGCGGTGGGTGAGACGGCGATGGCGGCGCAGCCGGTGACGGCGACGGCGAGCAGCAGCTGGCCGTCGGCCGCGTAGTGGACCGCGCGGCGCATGGCGAGGGCCGCGACGACGGCGCCGAGCACCAGGAAGACGCCGATCTCCAGCGGGCCGGTCAGCCCGAGCCGGAGCAGGGCGCCGTGCAGCGACTGGTTGCCGAGGGCGTCGGCCTTGCCGCCGAGGCCCGCCCCGGCCATGTGGTGCACCCAGTACGCGTAGGAGTCGTGGGGCAGCGCGGCCCAGGCGAGCGCGGTCAGGGCGACGAAGGTGCCGGCCGTGCTGAGCGCGGCCCGGCGCCGGCCGGTGAACCACACCAGCGGCGCGAACAGCAGCATGGTCGGCTGGAGCGCGGCGGCCAGGCCTATGCACAGGCCGCTGGCCCGCTCCCCACGCACGGCGAACAGCCCGAGCAGGACCAGCAGCACCGGGATGATGCTGGTCTGGCCGAGCCACAGGGCGTTGCGGACCGGCAGCGACAGCATGAGCAGGCTGATCGCGACCGGCGCGGCCAGCAGCGAGGTACGGCGGCTGACCGGCTGGGGCAGCGCGCGGGCGGCGATCAGGCCGAGGGCGACGACGAGGAGCAGGGTGCCGAAGGTCCAGCCCCAGCCGAGCGCGGCCTGGGCGGAGCGGGTCAGGGGCTTGAGGACGAGCCCGCCGAAGGGTGTGCCGGTGAAGCGGGTCGAGTCGTAGATCGAGCCGTTCACATGCAGGACGCCGTGTGGTCCGACCCAGGTCTCCAGGTCGGTCAGCCGGTCACCGCTCGGGGTGCTGAGGACCACGGCCACCTGCCGTACGGCGAGGATCGCCGCCACCGCCCACAGCGCCAGCCGGGCCGCGCGCAGTCGCGCCCCTGTCGTGGCTTGCCCGAAGGCATCCGTAGGTCCCCCGCTGTGCTCCACGTTCGCCACGCCTCGTCGGCCTCCCGCCCCGTTCACGTTCCGGCGCCGTATACGCCACGTTCTTCTGCGGACCCTATGAGAATCCCTATGAGACTCGCAGAGCCCTCGGACAAAGACGCGGGCAACCCCCGCTTCACCTGACGGCCGTCCGTCTTTCGTCCGGTTTTCGTCGATCTTTCGTCCGTCTTTAGTCCGGATGACGACAGTCCGGGGCATGTGCGGTTGCGGGGGCGGGGCGCGATAAGGATCACAGTGCGGGAGTGGAACGGCGCGCGTGAGGCGGGCAGACGTACCTGGGTACGCGGCGTTTAGCTGCACTGTGCAGCCATCCCCGTACGGCACGTAACGGACCGAAACCCTCCTATGGTCGCTTTTCGGTCCGTTCCGCTCGGCAGCGTCGCCGTACGGACCGCGTCCCTGTCCCCGTCGAAAGGTAGGCGAGCCCGTTTTGGCAGTCGCCACAGCCATCACCCCGCACATGAAGACCCCGAAGACCCCGCGGGCCGCGCAGGCCCCGGCCGAGGTCACCGTCACCGACCCCGCGCTGGTCAAGCGCGCCGTGAAGGCGGCGGCGCTCGGCAACGCGATGGAGTGGTTCGACTTCGGCGTCTACAGCTACATCGCGGTGACCCTGGGCAAGGTCTTCTTCCCGTCCGGCAACCCGACCGCGCAGTTGCTGTCGACGTTCGGCGCCTTCGCCGCCGCGTTCCTGGTCCGTCCGCTGGGCGGCATGGTCTTCGGCCCGCTGGGCGACCGGGTGGGCCGCCAGAAGGTCCTCGCACTGACCATGATCATGATGGCGGCGGGCACGTTCGCCATCGGCCTGATCCCGTCGTACACGTCGATCGGCGTGGGCGCTCCGCTCCTGTTGCTGGCCGCGCGGCTGGTGCAGGGCTTCTCGACGGGCGGTGAGTACGCGGGCGCGTCGACCTTCATCGCCGAGTACGCGCCCGACAAGAGGCGGGGCTTCTTCGGCAGCTGGCTGGAGTTCGGCACGCTGGCCGGGTACATCGGCGGCGCGGGCCTGGTGACGCTGATGACGGCGCTGCTGTCGTCGCACGACCTGCTGACCTGGGGCTGGCGCATCCCGTTCCTGATCGCGGGCCCGATGGGCATCATCGGCCTGTACCTGCGGATGCGGCTGGAGGAGACCCCGGCGTTCGCGGCCGAGGTCGAGAAGGCGGAGGCGGAACGCCCGAAGGTGCCGCTGCGCGAGATGGTCGCGGGCCAGTGGAAGGCCCTGCTCCTCTGCATGGGCCTGGTGCTGGTCTTCAACGTCACCGACTACATGCTGCTGTCGTACATGCCGAGCTATCTGACGAGCGAGCTGAAGTACGACGAGACGCACGGGCTGCTGGTCGTGCTGGGCGTGATGGCCCTGATGATGATCGTCCAGCCGTTCGCGGGCGCGCTGACCGACCGGGTGGGCCGGCGTCCGGTGATCGCGGCGGGCTGCGCGGGCTTCCTGTTCCTGTCGATCCCCGCCGTGCTGCTGATCCGCCAGGGCAGCCTGCTCGCCGTCGCGCTGGGCATGGGCGCGCTGGGCCTGCTGCTGGTGTGCTTCACGGCGGCGATGCCCGCCGCCCTGCCCGCTCTCTTCCCGACCCGGGTGCGCTACGGCTCCCTGTCCATCGGCTTCAACGTGTCGGTGTCGCTCTTCGGCGGGACGACTCCGCTGGTGGTGACCGCGCTGATCGGGGCGACGGGGAACATGATGATGCCCGCGTACTACATGATGGCCGCGGCCGTGGTGGGCGGCTTCGCGGTGTGGCGGATGTCGGAGTCGGCGGGGCGGCCGCTTCCGGGGTCGGCACCGGCGGTGGAGCGCTCGTAGCTGCGGGCAGCCGTGCCGCTGGGGGCGGCTCCCCGGCCCCGGAACCGATCACAGACCCCCACCGTCTGTAGCCCCGTGACACGCGCCCGCATACTCTCCCTGCTGCTCACCCTCCTCGGCATCCAGCTCACCTGGTTCATCGCCCCCGCCTACGCCTGCGGTTGCGGGGCGATGATCCCGGACGCGGCGGAGCGGATCTCCGTCGCGGACGAGCAGTCCGTGCTGCGGTGGGACGGGCGGCAGGAGCAGATCGTGATGCGGCTGACGGTCGGCGGGGACGCGCGGCACGCCGCCTGGATCATGCCCGTCCCGCACCGGGCCACCGTCCGCCTGGGCGACCCCGCCCTCTTCGACCAGCTGGCCAGGGCGATCCAGCCGGTCCACCGCACCCGGTACCACTTCTGGCCGCGGAACGGCGACTGGCCGTTCGACGACCACGACTCCGCCGGCGCCGCCGCACCCCCGGACGCGGCCGGTGTCGGCGTGGTCGGCCAGCAGCGGCTCGGCCCCTTCGACGTGGCCCGGCTGACCGCCACCGACCCCGGCGCACTCAGCGACTGGCTGAAGAGCCACGACTTCGCCCTCCCCGACCGGCTGCGCACCGCCCTCCAGCCGTACGTCGACCGGCACTGGGAGTACGTCGCCGTCCGCCTTGCCCCGGACACCGGCGGCACCCCGCTGCACGGCGCTCTCGACCCGATCCACCTCACCTTCGCGGCCGACGCCCCGGTGTACCCGATGCGGCTCTCCCGGCTGGCCACCACCCCGCAGTCGCTCGGCCTGTACGTGCTCGCCGCGCACCGCATGGAGACGCGCACGGCGATCGGCGGCCCGGCGCCCCGCACGGTCTACGCCGGCCGCCTCGACGCGCCGGGCGGTGCCCTCGGCGAGCTGGCCGCCGGGACGCCGTACCTGACCACGCTCGCCCAGGGGTTCCCCGACCCCTCCCGTATCTCCGGCGACCACGAACTGCGCCGGGCCGCCGCCGACACCCCGGTCCAGCAGGTGACCTACGACGACGAGCTGCGCCGGATCGCCGGGATCCCGGCGTGGGTCGTCACGGTCGGCGGCGGGCTGCTGGGGCTGGTCGCGCTGGTCTGCCTGCTCGTCGTACGGCGCTCACGAGGGCCGGCGCTTCCGCCGCCGCCCGCGCAATCCCCGGCGATCTCCCCCACGGGGCCGCAAGACTGAGACGATGCAGGAGTAGCGCAGATACTCGGGAAAGGCAGTACGGCCATGAGCGGCTCGCAGGTCTGGGACGACGTAGACGACTACTTCAACAGCCACCTCGCCCACGATGACGAGGCGCTCCAGGCAGCCGTGCGGGAGAACGGAATCGCCGGGCTGCCCGACATCGCCGTCACGGCCACGCAGGGCAAGTTCCTCCATCTGCTCGCCCAGGTGCTGGGTGCGCGGAGCATCCTCGAGATCGGCACGCTCGGCGGGTACAGCACGATCTGGCTGGCGCGGGCGCTTCCCGAGGACGGCCGTCTGGTGTCGCTGGAGTACAACGCCAAGCACGCCGAGGTGGCCGTACGGAACATCGCCCGGGCGGGGCTGGACCGGATCGCGGAGGTGCGGGTCGGCCCGGCCCTGGAGTCGCTGCCCAAGCTCGCCGACGAGAACCCGCCCCCCTTCGACCTGGTCTTCATCGACGCCGACAAGGCCAACAACGCGCACTACGTGGAGTGGGCCCTGCGGCTCACCCGCGCGGGCAGCGTGATCGTGCTGGACAACGTGGTGCGCGGCGGCCGGGTCGTCGACGCGGACAGCGCCGAGCCGGACGTCGTGGGCACCCGCGCCGCGATCGAGCTGATCGCGACCCACCCGAGGCTCGACGGTACGGCGCTGCAGACGGTCGGCAGCAAGGGCTACGACGGGTTCGCGCTGGCGCGGGTGCTGGCCTGAGCCGGACGTACGCAGCAGGCCCGGCTCACACCTCGTGGTAGAAGCCGACGTTGACGCTGCGCGGCGCGGTGCGGTCCTCGACGACGATCTCGCCGGACCCGCCGTGCGGCAGCCGTACCGTCGCGCCGTAGCCCAGCAGCTGGGTGAACTCCCCTGCCATCAGGCGCACTTCGGAGGACGGCTCCGTCTGCGAACCGCGCAGCCACGTCACCTGCCAGCCGCCGTCCGGGCCACAGAGGAACTCCAGGTGCACGCGGGAGACGAACAGCCAGTCCTCCGGCGTGACCAGCCGGCACACCGCCGCGTCACGGCCGACCCGGAGCACGGCGCCCGGCTCGCTCGGCGCGTCGGCCATCGTCATCCCGGCCGTGGCTCCCGCGTCGGCCCCGGAGACGGTGGCCATGGTCAGTTCGAGCACGTGCGTTCCCCCTGAATCATCCGGCCGCGCGGCCGGTCGGTCTGCCGCCGCATGATAAAACGCCCGGCCGGGTGCCGTCCGGCACAATGGAGTCATGACCGAGCGAAAGCCACCGGGGGTGCCCTTCGACTCCTGGGTCGACAAGCAGATCCGTGACGCGCAGGGGCGCGGGGAGTTCGAGCGACTGCAGGGGGCGGGCGAGCCGCTGCCCGCCGAGGTCGAGTCCACCTACGACGAACTGTGGTGGATCAAGCGGAAGATGGCGCGCGAGGGCCTGTCCGTACTGCCGCCCGCCCTCGCGCTGCGCAAGGAGGCCGAGGACGCGCTGGCGGCGGCGTACGCGGCGCCCTCGGAGCGGATCGCGCGGAAGATCATCGAGGACGTCAACGTCAAGATCAAGGACATGATGTTCAAGCCCCCGCCCGGTCCCCCGCTGGGCAAGAAGCCGTACGACGTCGAGGAGGTCGTACGGGAGTGGCACCGGCGTAGAGCCGGCAGCGCACAATGGCCCGCATGACGTGGACGATCACCCCGGAACCGTACGACTCCCCGGCCGCCGCCGCGCTGTGGCGGGCGTACTACACGGAGGTCAGCGACCGCTGGTACCTGCTGCATGAGGGGCACCGGACCGACCCCGCCGAGCTGGAGCGGGAGATCGCGGCCCGTACCGGTTGCGAACTCGCCCCGCCCGCCGGGCAGTTGCTCATCGGGCGGTACGACGGCGAGCCGGGCGGTTCGGCGGGGATACGGCTGCTCGACGCGGACACGGCCGAACTGACCCGGGTGTTCGTGTACGGGCATCTGCGCGGCAAGGGCGGCGCCCCGCTGCTCGTCGCCGCCGCCGAGGCGGCCGCCCGCGCCCTCGGCGCCCACCGCCTCATACTCGACACCCGCAGTGATCTGGTCGAGGCCCGCGCCCTGTACGCCCGCCTCGGCTACACCGAGACCGGCCCGCACAACGACGACCAGTACGCCGAGCACTGGTTCCGCAAGGAACTGGCAGTCAACTGACCCTGCTCCTCGGCCCGTTGAACGGCTGCTCGCGCTCCGAGCCGCACAGCTCCCCGGTCAGTTCCTTCACCAGCTGCGCCAGGTCGGTCGAGCGGCACGGCTGCCACCAGTCGCCGAGGAGTTCGGCCAGGGACTCCTCGCGGGCCGTGGCGAGCCGTTCGGCGGCCTCGCGGCCGGAGTCGGTCAAGTACACGTCCAGTCCCCGGCGTTCGGTGAGCTGCCGTTCCTCGACCTGGCGGGCGGCGGCCATGACGACCTCCAGCGGGACGGAGCCGCGTTCGGCGAGCACGCCCGGCTCGACCGAGCCGTACTTGCGGATGCGCAGCAGCAGCCAGCTGGCGGCGGGCAGCAGGTCGTAGCCGGCCCGTTCGGTGATCTTGCGGTAGATCTCCCGGCGGCCCTCGCGGGTGCCGAGCACGGACAGGGCCCGGCAGCACTCGTCGTAGGAGGAACGCTCGACCGGGTTGGGCGGGATCGTCTCGGAGACGTCCGGCGCGGTGACCGAGCCGCGCAGCCGGTCCTCCTTCAGGAACCAGGCCAGCACGAAGCCGAGGAGGGCGACCGGGGCGGCGTAGAGGAAGACGCCGGTGATGGCGGACGCGTACGCGTGCAGGGCCGCGGGGCGCAGGGCGGGCGGCAGGGCGGCGATGCCCCGGGGGTCGGACTTCAGGGCGCCCGGGGTGATCCCCGGCGGAAGGTGGACCCCCCGGAGGGCGGCGGCGAGTTTGTCGCTCAGCCGGCCGGCGAAGACCGTGCCGAAGATGGCCACGCCGAAGGAGGCGCCGATGGAGCGGAAGAAGGTCGCGCCGGAGGTCGCCACGCCCAGGTCCTCGTACGAGACCGCGTTCTGCACGATGAGGACGAGAACCTGCATGACCAGGCCGAGTCCGAGGCCGAAGACGAAGAAGTAGACGCTCATCACGGCGGTCGGGCTGTGTTCGGTCAGCCGGTGCAGCAGGAGCAGGCCGATGGTGGTGACGGCGGTGCCGACGACCGGGAACACCTTCCAGCGCCCGGTGCGGCTGACGATCTGCCCGGACACGGTCGAGGACAGCAGCAGGCCGAACACCATCGGCAGCATGTGCACCCCGGACATGGTCGGCGAGACGCCGTGCACGACCTGGAGGAAGGTCGGCAGGTACGTCATCGCGCCGAACATGGCGAAGCCGACGATGAAGCTGATCACGGCGGCGAGGGTGAAGGTGCGGATGCCGAACAGCTTCAGCGGCAGCACCGGTTCGGCGGCCCGCCGCTCGACGGCCACGAACGCCACGGCCAGCAGCACGCCCAGCACGGCGAGCCCGACGATCTGCGCCGAGGCCCAGGCCCAGGTCGTACCGCCGAGGGAGGCGACGAGGACCAGGCAGGTGGCGACGGCGGCGATCAGGAACGTGCCGAGGTAGTCGATGACATGACGCTCGGTGCGGCGCGGGATGCGCAGCGCGGTGGCGATCACGGCGAGCGCGACGACCCCGACGGGCAGGTTGACGTAGAACACCCAGCGCCAGCTCAGCTGCTCGGTGAGCAGCCCGCCGAGCAGCGGCCCCAGCACGCTGGTGGCACCGAAGACGGCCCCGAACAGCCCCTGGTAGCGGCCGCGTTCACGCGGGGGCACGATGTCGCCGACGATCGCCATCGACAGCACCATCAGCCCGCCGCCGCCCAGCCCCTGGAGCGCCCGGAACGCGATGAGCTGCGGCATGTTCTGCGCCGCCCCGCACAGCGCCGAGCCGATGAGAAAGATCACGATGGCCGTCTGGAACAGCCGTTTCCGGCCGTACTGGTCACCGAGCTTGCCCCACAGCGGGGTCGCGGCGGTCGAGGCCAGCAGATAGGCGGTGACCACCCAGGACAGATGCTCGAGACCGCCGAGTTCACTGACGATGGTGGGCAGCGCGGTCGACACGATGGTCTGGTCGAGCGCGGCGAGCAGCAGCCCGAGGAGCAGCGCGCCGATCGGGACGAACACACTGCCGGGGACGTGTTCGCCGTCCTTCGCGTCCTTCGCCGTACCGTGCGTGTCCAGGGCCATGGAGACCTCCCGGAGGCTCGGGTTGCACCTCTTCCATCGTCGTCGGTGTGGCCGGTTATGGCCTGTCGAGTCCCGCGTTTCCGGCGGCGGATGCGGAGAAGGTGCGCATAGTCTCTGGAGTTCGTGAGGGGAGGAACGAACACGTGACTGATTCCGCGCATCCCGAGGGCCATGCCTGCCCGGAGTGCGGGGCGCCGAGGGGCCCGGACCGGAGCCCGTCCTGCGACTGCACCGAGCGGGCGGCCGAGGCCCTGCGCGAGACGCGTACGGCCGAGGCGGCAGCGGCGGAGGACTTCGACCCGCTGCGGATACGGCCGTATGTGAAGGTCGAGGCCGTCGAGACCACGCTGCCGTTACGACTGCCGGCGAAGTACCCCGAAGGGGCGTGGGGAACTGTCGGACCAGCCACAACGGCGCCGCAGCCGAATGACGACCCCTCGCGGCCGAACCCGCGGAGCGTCCGCGTCCTGCTGTCCGTCGCGGGCGCGGGTGTGGCGGTCGTGGCGGCGGCCGGTTTCGCGAGCGGCCTGTTCTCGTACGACGCCCCGTCCTCCCGGGACCGCTCCGCCCAGGAGGTCAGGGCGAGCGTTCCGGCCAAGAGCACACCGGCATCGCCGTCCCCCACGGCACCGGACTCCCCCACCGTGTCCCGCTCACCGGCCCGCCCATCCTCGACCCCACCGAGCCCGCCCCCGTCGTCGGTACCGTCCCCGACCCCGACCACCGCGTCCCCCACGGCGTCCAGCTCCCCCTCCCCCACCGCGACGACGTCCGCCACCGCGCGGCCCGCTCCCGCCGCCGGCCCGGTCCTGCGCCTCGGCGACAAGGGCCCCGGGGTCACCGAACTCCAGCAGCGACTACGGCAGTTGAACCTCTACGGCGACGAGATCAACGGCATCTTCACCCGCCCGGTGCAGGACGCGGTACGCAACTACCAGCTGGCCCGGGGCATCATCGGGGACACCTACGGGGAGTACGGGCCGGCGACGAGGAAGAGCCTGGAGGCGGAGACGGCGAAGCCGTGAACCGTCTCGCTTTTCAGCCGACGTACAGCCGGATCATCCCGTCGGCGCCCGCCTCGACCCGCACACGCGTAAGGTCCGGCACCACCACATCGGGCCCGTGCAGCCCGGCACGCGGCCCGACCCCCACCACCCGCATCCCCGCAGCCCGCCCCGCCGCAATGCCCGCCCCGGAGTCCTCGAACACCACACACTCCCCGGGATCCACCCCCAGCTCAGCGGCCCCCTTCAAAAACCCCTCGGGGTCGGGCTTGCTCGCGCCCACGGACTCCGCGGTGATCCGGATCTCCGGCAGCGGCAACCCGGCGGCGTCCATACGCGCGGTGGACAGCGCGACGTCGGCCGAGGTCACCAGCGCATGCGGAAGCCCCCGCAGCGAGGCCAGAAAGACACTCGCACCAGGGATCTCCACCACACCCTCCGTGTCGGCGGTCTCCTCGGCGAGCATGCGGGCGTTGTCGGCGAGGTTCTGCTCGACGGGCCGGTCGGGCAGCAGTACGGCCATGGAGGCGTGCCCCTGGCGGCCGTGGACGACCTTCATCACCTCGTCGCCGTCCAGCCCGTGCCGCTCGGCCCAGCGCCGCCAGATGCGCTCGACCACGGCGTCCGAGTTGACGAGGGTGCCGTCCATGTCGAGCAGGAGGGCGCGGGCGGTGAGGACGGTGGGCGCGGCGGTGGCCGTCATCGGCAGCTCCAGGGAGGAAGAGAGGACAAGGCGGCCCCGCCCGCCGGTCAGGGAAAACGGGCGGGAGCCACTTTGTTCCTCCACGGTACAAAATCGCCCCCGATCCCGCCAGCGCCTCCCGCGAAGGTTCACCGGCCGTTCAGCTCGGCCGGGCCCGGCCAGGCTCAGCCCGCCACCGCCTCGTACAGGCTCCACACCCCGAGCCCCAGCATCAGCAGGGCCGCGATCTGCGTGATCAGCCGCAGCGGGACCCTCTTCATCAGGGCCTTTCCGCCGACGATGCCGAGCCCGGCGACGGCCCACAGGCCGAGCACCGCGCCGAGACCGACGGAGACCGGGTCGTCGTAGCGGGCGGCGAGGTTGGCGGTCATGATCTGGGTGAGATCGCCGAACTCGGCGACGAGGATGAGCATGAAGCCCGTACCCGCGACCTTCCAGAAGGACTGGTCGGCGGGCTTCTTGATCTCCTCCTCGCCGTCGCCCCTCTTCAGCAGCAGCACGGCAGCGCCACCGAGGAAGAGGACACCGGTGAGGGCGTGCACGATCTGCTGCGGCAGCAGGGTCAGCACGCTGCCGGCCGCGACGGCCAGCACGACATGCAGCAGGAAGGCGGCGGCGACGCCCGCGAAGACGTGGCTCGCCCGGTAACGGGTGCCGAGGACGAGACCGGCGAGCGCGGTCTTGTCCGGCAGTTCGGCGAGGAAGATGACGCCGAAGACGAGCGCCGTCACGGTGATGCTGATCAAGGTTCCTCAATCGGTCGGGGGCCGCCGGCCGAGAGTGTGGTACGTCACGCAAGGACACCTCGGCACGGCAGCACACTCGGCGCCCGTGCCGGTGGACACGGGCGTGCACTGCTTGCCGAAGGTCTCGCTGGCGTCCCGTCGAAATCCAAGGTCCGAGGTCCGCCTCCGGGCGCCGGCTCAGGCTCGCTGAGCAGTATGTCGACGGTCCGGCGAAGAGCTACTCCCCTTCTGCGCTCCCCATCGTACGGGATGTGAAAGTTCAGCCGCGAACCCGTCATGAACCTTGTTGTGTCATGGACGCGTCATTACCTTCTTACCGAACGCTCACCTTACGGCAACACGCCCCGGCGAGCATTCCCCGGTCCGCACTCAACACCCCCACCCCACAAGGGAGTTCGCATGGCCCGCTCCGCAAAGGTCTACGCGCGTCGACGACTGAGCATACTCGCGGCTCTTACCGGTCTCATAGCCTCCGCCGCCCTGTTCGACTCCCCGGCCGCCTCGGCCGCCCTCCCCGCCCCGGTCAGCGCCGCCACCGCCCGCGTCTACCTCTCCCAGCTGACGGTCGCCACCGAGAACCGCACCGGCTACAGCCGCGACCTCTTCCCGCACTGGATCACCATCAGCGGCACCTGCAACACCCGCGAGACGGTCCTCAAGCGCGACGGCTCGAACGTCGTCACCGACTCCTCCTGCGCGGCCACCAGCGGCAGCTGGTACTCCCCGTACGACGGCGCCACCTGGACCGCCGCCTCCGACCTGGACATCGACCACCTGGTCCCGCTGGCCGAGGCCTGGGACTCCGGCGCGAGCAAGTGGACCACCGCGCAGCGGCAGGCCTTCGCCAACGATCTGACGCGCCCGCAGCTCATCGCCGTCACCGACAACGTGAACCAGGCCAAGGGCGACCAGGACCCGGCCACCTGGGTGCCGTCCCGCTCCGCGTACGTCTGCACGTACGTCCGCGCCTGGGTGCAGGTGAAGTACTACTACGACCTCTCGGTCGACTCGGCGGAGAAGACCGCGCTGACGAACTACCTGGCGAGCTGCTGACGTTCAGGTGGGGCCGGCCCGGCGCGGCCGGCCCCCGGTGCCGTACGACCGTGCGTCAGGAAACCGGGCGGCGGCGCATGAAGTACCCCGCCGCCGCGCCCGCGCCGAACAGGGCCGTCAGGGAGACACCGGTGGCGAGCCAGGTCGCGCCGAGCCACTGGGCGCCGTAGTAGCCGAGGGCGACGCTGTACGCGGCCCAGGACAGGCCGGCCAGGGCCGACCAGGGGACGAAGTCCCGGGCGCGGCGGTGGGCGGCGCCGGCACAGAAGGAGACGACCGAGCGGCCGGCCGGGGCGAAGCGGGCGAGCACGACGAGCGCGCCGCCGCCCCGGGCCAGCGCCTCACCGAGCCGTTCCTGGGCGGTGGTCAGCCGCCGGGAGCGGGCTATGGCCCGGTCCAGCCGTTCCCCGCCCCGCCACGCCAGCCGGTAGGCCACCAGATCGCCGAGGACCGAGGCGGCCGCCGCGCAGAGGATCAGGGCCAGCATGTCCGGCACGCCGTGCGGGACCCGGCCGGTCGCCGCGCCCGAGCCCGCCGCCGCGGCCGTACCCGCCGCGATGACGAGCACACCGCTCGGCAGCACCGGCACGAACACGTCGAGCAGCACGGACAGGGTCACCACCGCGTAGATCCACGGCCCGCCGGCCAGCGACCCCACACTCTCGAACACCACGACTCCCCCGTTGCTCCCCCGTTGACAGCCATACAGCGTACGCCGGGGGTGTGACAGCAGGGCCAAGGGGGGCTGATGGGGCCATTCGGGCGTCATCCGTTCACCCGTACGGCATGCCCCATGCGGCGGAGCCGCGCCGCGTCCCGTAGCAACGAAGAGAGGCCTACATCAGGCGTACCTCCGAAGAAACAGCGCATAGGCGCAGAAAAAGGTGCACATCATGGTGGCAGCCGTATATGCGGGCGCCCTCGCCGCAGCCCTGTTCGCGACCGCAAGCCCCAGCGCGCACGGCTTCATGCTGGAGACCGACGGCGTGTTCTCCCCGCCCGCCAAGAACGTCGCCCCGCAGGCCGTGACGTACGACCAGAAGCTCGTCCCGGCGAACTCCTGGATCAGCGTCCGGCAGCGGGTCCAGCCGACCGGTGCCACGACGGTCGACCTGCGGGTCACGGGCCTGAAGCCCAACCAGCAGTACGGGGTCCACATCCACCAGAAGACCTGTGGCGCCGACCCCGCCGCCGCCGGCAAGCACTACCAGGACAAGGCCGGCACGGACGCCGCCCACGTCAACAACAAGAACGAGGTCTGGCTGGACTTCAAGACCGACGCGAAGGGCAACGGCTCCGCGAGCGCGACGCACAGCTGGGCCTTCCGCAAGGGCGAGGCCGGCTCCGTGGTGATCCACAGCCAGCCCGGCATGAAGGGCGCCCGGGCGGCCTGCTTCAGCGTGCCGTTCGTCGCCAAGCCGTAAGGCACGCCGACGCCCTTCCCCTCTCGTGACGGGGAAGGGCGCCGCCCCGCGCGGGGCTCGTACGGCCGCTGTCTCAGGCGGCCACCGGGGTCTGCTCGGTGACGGACCCGGCCTCCTCGGCCGTGCGCCGGCCGAACAGCCGGTCGAGGCCGAAGGCGCCGGAGCCGGTGAAGACCATCAGGAAGAACGCCCAGCAGAAGAGGACGGACAGCTCACCGCCGTTCTGGATGGGCCACAGCGCGGCCTGCTGGTGCACGTCGAAGTAGGCGTACGCCATCGAGCCCGAGGCGATCAGGGCGGCGCCGCGCGTGCCGAGACCGAGGAGCACCAGGGCGCCGGCGACCAGCTGGATCACGGCCGCGTACCAGCCCGGCCAGGTGCCGGACGGGATCGTGCCGCCGTCGGTGCCCGCGGCACCCCCGAGCACACCGAAGAGGGAAGCGACGCCGTGCACGGCGAAGAGCAGGCCGACGACGATCCGGAAGAGCCCGATGACGTACGGCTGAGCGGAGTTGAGGCGAGCGGACATGGGGGAATCTCCTCGTCGGTGACCGGCCGGGGACGGGCCGGTTGTGGGGGTGTCGTAACCGAACGGAGGCCCCAGGTTAGGCATGCCTAATCAATGCTTGCAAGTTCAACATTCGGCCGGAGTCCGGCCTCCGCCCGCGATTCCGCTTCCGCCGCGGCCGTCCGCAGCACGGCCCGCGCGACCGCGTCGGCGTCCGACAGCGTCACCGAGTCCACGCCCGGCCGAGCCCCCGCCGCCGTCACCCAGTGCACGCCCTCCGTGGGCACACCGAGCGCGAACCTCCTAGCGTGCACGGCTCCCTGACGGTTGATCAGACGGTACGGCCGGCGCGTCACGTCCAGCCCGCCGGTTTCGTAGCCGTCGACCGTGTGCGGCCGGCAGCCGCCGTCCGCGAGGAGCCCCGCGAGCAACTCGTCGGCCGTGTACCGCAGATCGGGTTCCGGAAGCCGCGCCTCTATGAGAGTCGTCACACGGACCGCGGAACCCGGCACGTCCGGCGAGGACGCCACCCAGGCCGCCCGCTCCTCGCGCACCTCGAGCCGCGGACCGAGGATCTCCACCACACCCGCCTCCAGCAACGCCGTCAGCTCCTCGATACGACGCCGGGGCGGGCCGATGGACAGAAAGGCGTTGAGCGGGGTGTACCAACCGTCCAGGTGCGCACGCCGCGAGGCACCGCTCAGCCCGCCGTGGTCGACCACCAGCCGTATCTCGTTGCGCAGATCGCGCAGCACGTCGAGGGCCGCCTTGAGCGGGCCGCGCACATTGCCCAGGGCGGCCTGCTCGGCGTCCTCGCGCACGTACTCCAGCAGCCAGGCCCGCCACTGCCCCGGATCCGCGAACTCCCGCTCCCCGTACGGCCGGGCGACCCGCTCCCAGCTCCAGCGCTCACCCTCGGCCACCCCGAACTCGTCCAGCAGCAGCGCCTCTTGGGGATCACCGTGGGGTACGGCGAGAAAGCGCTCGGCGAAGTCGGTGCGACCGGTACGACCGGTGCGGCCGACGTGTTCGAGCAGCGCGCCGTAGTAGACCGTCTCCACCTCCTTGGCCACCAACGGCCATATCTCGGCGAGGAAGTCGGGCGCCTCGCCGGAGTCGGCACGCTTGCGGAAGCCCGCGATCGCCTCCGGGGTGAGCAGCAGCGGGGTGTGCCGGCCGTACGGGCCCTTGGCGTTGTCGCCGCGCGCCTGGTACGGCACCCCGCGCCGGGAACCGGCGTACAGCCGGGGTTCGCGGCCGGAGGGCAGATAACGCAGTCCGGCGCCGGCCCCGGCCCGGACGAACCGGCCGCCGCGGCCGCTGGTGAACAGGGCGAGGTGGTCGAAGAAGTTGAGCCCGAGGCCGCGCAGCAGCACGGCCTCGCCCGGCCGGATCTCCCCGAGTTCGACGTCGGCCGGGTTGGCGGGCGGGACGTGCGTGAGGCCGTGCCGGGCGGCGTACGCGGCGCTGCGGCGCTCCTCCTCGGCTCCGGCGGCGGGCAGATGCCCCTGGGCCAGCACCACGGCGGCCAGGCCGGACAGGACCCGGCCGTCGTCGAGGGTGAGCGCCTGGCGGCCGTCGACGGTGTCGTCGTCGGCGAGGCGGACGGCACGGGCCCGGTGGGTGCGGACGTCCACGGATTCCGGCGCCTCGCGCACGGTCCGGGCGAACACCCACTCCAGGTAACGGCCGTAGTGCGCACGGGTCGGGTACGAGTCCGGGCCCACCTCGCCGTCCGCCCATTCGTACAGGCTGGGGCCGGGGCGGATGGGGCCGGCGCAGTCGACGCTCTCGTCGGTGAACAGCGTCACCTGGCTCGCCACGGTGTTCATCAGCAGCTCCGCCGACTGCACGGTCCGCCAGACCCGGCCGGGGCCGGGCGGCGCCGGATCGATCACGTGGACCGTCAGCCGGACACCGGCCGGCAGAAGCTCCGGCACGGAGGCACAGAGCCGCTCCAGCACACTGGTGCCACGCGGACCGGCTCCGACCAGGGCGACGGAGATCGTGGGGGGTTCCTGGGTCGGTGCAGACAAAGGGTGGCTCCCGGGCGTGATGGCGTCCGCCGGTCAAGCGGACGGGACGCTTCATCTTGCCCGGTGTTCACCAACGGCCTCACCGGCAGCCGGAGTTGTCCCCTACGGGGCACTTCTGACCGATTGACCCCGTACCTCCAGCCCCCCGAGCAGTTCCGCCGTCGCCTCCGCCACCGCCGCGACCGCCCGGTCGAAGACCTCGCGGTTATGGGCGGCGGGAGCCCTGAATCCCGAGACCTTGCGTACGTACTGCAGCGCGGCGGCGTGGATGTCCTCGTCCGTGGCCTCGTCGGGGAGCACGGGGGGACGCAGCGTCTTGATACTCCGGCACATGTGCCCAGTGTCCCGCACCGCGCACGCGCCTGCGATGATCGCGGCGAAGGCGGCTACCGACTCCCGGGGCCGACCGTCGAAGGGAACACACTCATGGCAAGCAAGAGCACCGTGGCCGTCCTCGGTCCCGGCGGCACGGGCGGCCTCCTCGCCGCCCTCCTGTCCCGCTCCGGCCATCGCGTCGTCTGCCTGGCCCAGGAGCACACGGCCGACACCCTGCGCCGTACCGGAATCACCGTCCGCAGCCCGCAGTTCGGCGAGTTCACCGCGCCCGTCGAGGCGGACACCGAGCTGCGCGAGCCGGTGGACGCGTGCCTGATCACCGTCAAGCACACCGCGCTCGAGGCCGCCCTCACCCGCGTCCCGCCGGCCGCGCTCGGCGACGCCCTCGTCGTACCGCTGCTGAACGGCGTCGAGCACCCCGCCGCACTGCGCGAGCGCTACCGCCCCGACCGGGTCGCCCCGGCGGTGATCCGCGTGGAGTCCACCCGGGTCTCCCCCGGCGTGATCGAGCACGGCAGCCCGTTCACGGAGATCGACCTCGCCGGGGACGGCGTACCCCGCACCCGTCTGGACGCCCTCGCCGCCGTGTTGGCCGCCGCCGGTACGACCGCCCGCGTCGTCGAGGACGAGACGGCGGCGCTGTGGGCCAAGATGGCGTTCCTGGCCCCGTTCGCGCTGCTCACCACCCGGTACGCCCTCCCGCTCGGCGAGGTCCGCACCCGGCACCGCGCGGAGCTGGAGGCTCTCGTCGCCGAGACCGCAGCGGTCAGCCGCGCCTGCGGCGCCCCCGCCGACCCGGCCCAGGCGCTGGCCCGGTACGACGCCTTCCCGCCCGGCGCCAAGTCCTCCATGCAGCGCGACGCGGAGGCGGACCGCCCGCTGGAGCTGGACGCCATCGGCGGAGCCCTGCTGCGCGCGGCCGCCCGGCACGACGTACCGGCACCGGTGACGTCCCGCCTGATGCGCGAACTCCGGGCCGCCGGCCACTGACGGCCCAGGGGCGGCGCCCCCACGCGCGCCGCCCCTCCCCCCTTGTCGCCACCCGTTCGGCTGAACCTCCCCCGGACCCCACGAACGAGCTCGCCTCTCAAAATCGAACAGGCGTAGCATTGCCGCGTGGCGACGACCTACGAATTCCCCAGTGACCTCCTCGCCGGGCAGGAGGAGCTGCATCAGGTCAGGGCCGAGCTGTCGGCCCTGCTCAAGCGGCTGCCCTGGTCGGTCGAGCCGATGGACGCGTTCAGCGACGACACCGGCTGGCGCAAGGTGGAGCGGCCCGCTTCCCCGGGGTGGAGCGAGGACGAGCAGGCCGAGGTGGAGAAGCTGCGACGGCGCGAGCACGAGCTGGCGGTGTTCATCAGCACGCACCGCTTCTGGGCCGAGGTCGCGGCGGCGGACCGGGTGGAGACACGCACCCGGCTGAAGCACGCCCACGAGCAGACAGAGGAGTAAACAAGAGGAAGCCCCCGGCCGTCTCCGGCCGAGGGCTTCCCGCTGGTGGGCGCGGACGGTTTCGAACCGCCGACATCCTGCTTGTAAGGCAGGCGCTCTACCCCTGAGCTACGCACCCCGAACACCCGGACTCACACCCAGGTCGAGTCGACAGCCTACCTTGCCTGGACCGGTGCATCGCAAACCCGTTCCGGGCGGGCAGTCAGGGTTTTCCTGGGGTTATCCCCACCCCCGGTTCGGGAGTCTTCCGGATGCCCGGGCCGGTCGTGATCTTCTACGGTCGTCACAGTCAGACACACTCCGGCCGCCGCACCCGGCGGTCCGGTTCAGGGGGAGATCTCGTATGAGCCGTTCCAACGCCGCCCGCGCCGCCGCCATGGCCGTGGTCACCGGGGTGCTCGTCGCGGGGGTGAGCGCGTGCGGCAGCTCCGCGAGCGACGACCAGCACCCGGACCACAAGTCCTTCGCGCTGCACGGTCGTACGCTCACCGTCGACTCGGACGACGCGGCGCTGGAAATAGTCGCCGCGCAGGGCAACAAGGCGGGGACGGTCCAGGTCACCCGGTGGTTCGAGGGGAAGGTCGTCATCGGCAGCGGGCCCAGGGTGAGCTGGTCCTTCCAGGGCGACCGGCTGAAGCTGCGGATGCACTGCGACGGGTTCATCGCCGACTGCTCGGCCAAGTACCGGATCGAGGTGCCGCGAGGCATTCAGGTCAGCGTCGACGACGGCAACGGCGGCGTGCAGGCGCGCGGATTCGCCGAGACGCTCGGCATCCACACCAGCAACGGTTCGGTGCACGTCACCGACTCCACCGGGCCCCTGGACCTGCGCTCCGACAACGGCTCGGTCCACGCGGAGGTCTCCGCGCCGCGCGTGCACGCCGAGACCAGCAACGGCTCGGTCGACCTCACTCTCCGCCGGGTGCCGGACCGCGTGGACGTCACCAGCGACAACGGCCCGGTGTCCATAGCCTTGCCCCGTGCCTCGTACCACGTGAAGGCGAGCTCGGACAACGGAGGCGTCGCCGTGTCCGTGCCCCGGGACGACAACAGCCCGCACACCGTGACCGCGGACTCCGCGAACGGGAAGGTCACGGTCCGTACGGCGAACTGACCGGCCCGTGTGTTCGTCTCCTACGGGTGGGAGAATGTCACCACCCAGGGGCGGACCACAGCACGGGAGAGGGATGTGACGGCGACACCGGGCACGCCAGCGACGCGGACGTACCCGCCGTCGGACTCGCCGTCGGCCGCGGGGGCCCGGAGGGGATCCACGGCTCTGCGTGACACCCTCACCCTGCTGAGCCTGCCGGTGCTGGCCGCGCTCGCGCTGCCCGCCGCGTTCGCCGGCGGCGGCACCCGGCGCTGGTTCGGCGGCCGGGCGGAGAGCCAGCGGGCCGAGGCGCAGGCCGCGAAGGACGCCGCCGCGGCCGCGTTCTACGAGCTCGACACCGCTCAGCGGGACCTGCGGATCTCCGTCGAGACCATCACGGCCGTGGACGACTCCCCCGCCGCCCGGCGTGCCGCGAGCGACTTCGAGGCGCTGGGCCGGCGGATCGACGAGGTCAGCCAGCGCTACATCCAGGCCGTCGACGCCCACGACCTCGACCGGGACGACCTGGAGGCCTCGGCCGCGTCCCGGGCGCGCTCCGAGCTGACCGCCGCCAAGGACGAGCTGCTCCGCGTCCAGCAGGAGCTGGACCGGTTCGGCGGCTCGCTCGCCCCGCTGCTCGGCTCGGCCGAGACCCGGCTGGCCCGGCTGGCGCCCGCCGTGGAGCGGGCCCGGCAGGCGCTGCTGGCCGCGAGCAACGCCCTGGACGGCGCCCGGGAGAAGGGCCTGCGGGCCGACGACCTCGCGGCGCGGCTCGCCGCCCTCTCGCCCGAGCTGACGAAGCTGAACCAGGGCGCGGGGCAGCACGGCGTGCAGCCGACGGTGGAGCGGGCCGAGCGGGTGCAGCGGGAGGCCGGGGCGATCCGGGCCGAGGCCGAGCGGCTGCCGGAGCTGGCGGCCGAGATCGACCACCGGCTGGTCTCCCTGCGGACGCGCGCGCAGGCGCTGACCACACGGGCCGGGCAGGTGGACCCGGTGCTCAGCGAGCTGCGGCGCCGGTTCGCGGCGGCCTGCTGGCAGGATCTGCAGCAGGTGCCCGAGCAGGCCGTGCAGAACGTACGGCAGGCCGAGCTGAAGCTGCGCGAGGCGCAGTCCGCCCGGGAGGCCCAGCGCTGGCCGGACGCCACGTCGCTGTTGTCGACCGTGCGGGCGCTGCTGAACACCACCGACGAGGCCGTGTCGGCCGCCGGGGAGCGGTTGCGGCGGCTGAACGCCGTACAGAAGGATCCGCAGGCCGAGATCGAGCGGACCCGGTTCGCGATCCGGGACGCCCAGCGGTTGGCGATGAGCGGTCGTGCGACGCCGGATCCCCGGCATGCCACTCCGCTGGATGAGGCGGTGGGGCGGCTGGAGCGTTCCGTTGCCACGCTGGAGGGGCGGCACCCTGACTATTGGCATTTCCTGACCGAGACGGATGCCGTCCGGCGGACAGCGGCGCAGGTCGTGGCTCAGATTCGTGAGGAGCGAGGCGGGCATTGAGTTCCCAGCGCCCCTGAGGGACAGTTGCCGTCGGTTGCAGGGTTCCGCACGACGGGCGGATATTGAAGGGACGCATGGCCTCCGCTACACGCCCGAGGGAGGCGGATATGGCCACACACGCAGCGCGACCACGTCAGCGGATGCGGTTCGATCAGCATCTGCCCGTCGATCATCGGCTGAACGCGGTCTACCGGATCGGCGCGGGGCTGATCGGCGCGTTTCTCGTCGCCTTCGGTGTCCTGGGGCTGGTCAACCACATCGGCTTCTTCAACACCGGCGGAGCGACGGCCGCGGGGCTGAACACCAACGGCGCGCTCAGCGTGCTCTCGATCTGTATCGGGGCGATCCTGCTGGCCGGCATGGTGATCGGAGGGAACGTCGCGTCCACGCTGAACATGGTGCTCGGCGTGCTGTTCCTGCTGAACGGCTTCCTGTTCCTCGGCCTGCTGGACACGCCCCACAACTTCCTGGCGTTCAAGATCCAGAACGTGCTGTTCAGCTTTGTCGTGGGTCTGCTGCTGATGACCTTCGGCATGTACGGCCGGGTCGGCTCGGCCCTGCCCCGTGACAACCCGTACTGGCGGTACCGCCACCCCGACGCGGAGCAGGCGGCACCGCCGGATCAGGATCAGGTGCGGTAGGCGTAGTAGTACGCGTTCGGGTAGGACGCGACGAGGCTGG
Organism: Streptomyces sp. NPDC020192; assembly: GCF_044388685.1. Classification (NCBI taxonomy): domain Bacteria; kingdom Bacillati; phylum Actinomycetota; class Actinomycetes; order Kitasatosporales; family Streptomycetaceae; genus Streptomyces; species Streptomyces sp. NPDC020192. Next base: position 694,807 of record NZ_JBIRXG010000001.1, read on the forward strand.
CCACCGATCGGTTGTACGTGTTGTTCGAGTGGTACGTCACGTACGGCACGCCGAAGCGGTCGCGGTAGGTGACGATCATCGAGTGGTCCTTTTCCCCGTCCCGGTTGAAGTCCATCTGGAGCACGTCGCCGATGTCCGCCTGGTAGACGTTGGCGAGGGGCGTGACCCGCTTGGAGGACAGGGCGAACCAGGAGAACTCGTTGACACCGACGAACGAGTCGGACTGGATGTCGGCGTTGCCGAACCACTTGTGGAAGTCGTTCGTGTAGCCCGGGACGTGCTTCCAGCCGCCCGCCTTCAACGTCTGGCTGACGAAGTTGGTGCAGTCGCCGCCGGCGCCATGGCCGTTGTAGTCCGGGTAGTCCGGGTTGTAGTTGTTCCAGTACTTCTGCGCGTACGCCACCATGGCCTTGTAGTCGTAGGCGCCACCCGTGAGGCTCTTCGGGTTGGCCGGTGCGGGCCAGCTGGTCGCGGCGCGGGGCGCGTCCGGCGGGCTGTCGTCGGCGGGCGACGTCTTCACCTTGGCGACCGCCGGCTTGGCGATCTGATTCACGGCGAGGTAGCCGTCGTCGGTGTCGCGGATGCCGGTCAGCTGCCAGTCGCCCGTGCGGTCGGCCTTGAAGGTCAGCTCGTGGTGGGCCTGGAAGCCGGTGGTCTTCGGCCCCTTGGCCGCCGGCTTCTCGTAGGTCAGGGTCGTGGTCTCGGTGACGGCGACCTTGGCGCGCCGGCCGTGGACCTCGGTCGCGTCGAGCGTGACCTGGGTGCTGCCCGCGCTGTACTTCTCGCCCAGCTTGGCGAGCAGGCCCTTGCGGGCGGTCAGCGTCTTCACGGCGGACGACTGCTGGTCGGTCTGTCCGCCGGACATGCGCACGGACCCGGAGAAGCCCGCCGTGTGCCGGGTGCCCTTGCTGCCGGCGCCGTCCACCAGGGCCTGGGTGCGGTCGGTGAACACCGCGTCGGCCAGCTTCTGGAAGGTCGCCTTGGTGGCCGCGTTCACCGTCGGGTCGTCGACGACGGCGGCGCCCGCGGTCCAGTTGGGCAGCAGGGCCACGCCGGCGACCAGTGAGGCGGCCGCGGCGCCGACTATGGTGGCGCGGCGCCGGTTACGGCTCAGTTTTCTCGTTCTCAATGATGTTCCCCTCTATCCCGGTAGACCTACCGAGCGGTACGCATCCTTGCATGGATCGTGTGGCGGATGTGAAGAGAGCCGCACAAGCGGAACTACCGTTATTCGCTTGTCACTTGACGACGGTCGACCAGTTCGCCGGCGACTGTGCCGGGTCGAGGACGCGCAGCGCCGCGAGGGTCTGCGGCTTCTGCACGTCGAGCCAGTCGGTCAGCTCCTTGAAGGACACGCACTTGACGTCCTTCTTGGTGCAGATCTGCGGAATGACCTGGTCGACGGCCTTCATGTAGATGCCGCCGTTCCAGTCCTCGAAGTGGTTGCCGATGAACAGGGGCGCGCGGCTGCCGTAGTAGACGCGGTTGAAGCCGGCCATGTAGGAGTCGACGGACTGCTGTTCCCACTGCGCGTGCTTGGCCGAGTCGCCGTGGACCTCGCCGTTCGACTGGTTGTAGAGGAAGTTGAAGTCCATCGACAGGGCCTGCGTCCTCTCCGAGAACGGCAGCAGCTCCAGCGGGAAGTCCCAGACGCCGTTCTTCTTCGCCGGCCAGATCTGGAAGTCGCCCGGGGAGCTGGCGTCGTAGCGCCAGCCGTAGCTCTTGAGGGCCTTCAGCAGGTTCGGCTGGCCCTCCAGGCAGGGCGCGCGGCCGCCGGTGACCTCCTGCTTGAAGTCGAAGGGCAGCGCCGGGATGTCGGAGTAGCCGGTGTTGGTCTTCCACTTCTCCACGAAGGAGTAGAACTGGTCGATCTCACTCTTCCACTGCTCGACGCTCCAGTCGCCGCCGCCCTTGGCGCCGCAGAAGTGCCCGTTGAAGTGGGTGCCGATCTCGTTGCCCTGCTCGTAGGCGAGGCGGAGCTGTTCCAGGGTGGTGCGGATGTGGTCGTCGGTGGCGTAGTCGATCGCGGCGTCACCGGGGTTGTGCATCGGGCCCTGGTACAGGGACTTCTTGCTCTTGGGCAGCAGGTAGATGCCGGTGAGGAAGAAGGTCATGTGGGCGTTGTACTCCTTGGCCATCTCCCGGTAGTGCGAGAAGAGATGGTCGCTGCCCTCCAGGGCGCCGTCCCAGGAGAAGACGACGAACTGGGGCGGCTTCTCCCCGGGCTTGAGCGGCACCGGCTTCAACTGCCCCTTCTGCGGGCCGGTGTAGGAGGTGGAGCCGTCTCCGAGGATCTTGGTCTTGCCGTCCCAGGAGGGGCTCGGGCTGGGCTTGGCGGCGGTCGACGTGGGCTGCGGGCCGGCGGAGGCGGCCGGGGTGGTGCGGTCGGTGCGGGTCAGGGCCAGGTACCCGGCCACGAGTGAGGCGATGACGAGAAAGGCGGCCAGCGTCAGGACCTGCGGCCGGCGTATGAGGGCCGGGGCGGGTGCCTGTCGGCGGCGCGGCGACTTCTTGCGGGGCATGCGCGGCTCAATCTGCGAGGGTGGCGGTGGCAGGGGTGCGGGTGCGGGCCCGGGCGGTCAGTCCAGGCCCATGGCGGCCGTCCACAGTCGGTACGGCACGCTGTCGGCGGATGTTCCGGCCAGGCCCTGGAGCGGCAGCGGCTCCAGGGACTTCGTCAGGTCCATGCGGTAGACGACCACCGCCGTCGAGACGGCGTCGGCCGTTCCGGCGTACCAGGCGGCGGTGTCGTCCTCGGTGGTGCCGGCCTTCCCCGCCGCCCCCGGGTGGGTCGCGGCGGTGGTCGGGTGGACGGCGTGGAAGGAGTCGGTGAGCGCCTCGGTGACCTCCTGGGCCACCTCGGTGCTGACCGCGCGTGTCGGACGCGGGGTGTTCAGGGGGACCGGCGAGCCGTTGCGGGTGATCCGGCGCACCGAGTACGGCTCGGTGTGGCTGCCGTCGGCGGCGAACGTGGCGTATCCGCTCGCCATCCGGATCGCGCTCGGCGTCGAGTTGCCCAGCGACAGCGCGGGCACCTGGGGGCCGATGGTCTCGGACAGCAGCCCGGCGTCCTCGGCGGTCTGCCGGACCTTGTCCAGGCCGGCGTCCATGCCCAGCTGCATGAACGGGGTGTTCACCGACCCGGCGAGCGCCTGGCGCAGGGTGATCTTCCCGTACGATCTGTGGCCGTCGTTGCGGGTGAGGATCCTTTTGCCGCTGCGGTCCCAGTACGGCCCCTCGGGGGTCATGACGGGGATGTTGTCGTCGCCGTCGTACACGCTCTCCGGGGTGACCGGGGTGGCGGGCCCGCCGCGCGTCTTGTGCACGCCGTGCTCCAGCCCGGCCGCGTAGACGAACGGAAGGAAGGCGGTGCCGGCCGGGACGGTGGCCGCGTTGGACTCGTTGTAGCCCTGCGTACGGTGGTCGGGGCCGCCGTAGACCGCGAGGATCCGCCCGTCGGCGGCGACGGAGGCGGCGCCGTAGTGGGCGTCCTTCGCCTGGCCCGGGTGGTCCTGCCTGGCCTGCTTGCGGGCCTTGGTGACGGCGCCGGTCAGGTCCTTCTCCCGCTTGCGGTCGAAGGTCGTGTAGATCTGGTAGCCGCCCAGGTCGAACTGCTGGTCGGTCAGATGCCCGGACTTCTTGGCGTACTGCGAGGCCAGCTCCACCAGGTAGTCGCTCTGCTCGCCGGTGTTGTACAGCGGGTTGCTCTTCAGCGGCTCGGGGAACGTCGTGTACGTGGCCCGCTCCTGCGGTGTCAGCTTGTGGATCTTGACCATGCGGTCGAGGATCCACTTCCAGCGCTCCACGGCCCGCTGGTGGTTGGCCTTGCCGAGCGTGGGGTCGTACAGGCCGGCGCCCTTGAGCAGGCTCGCGAGCATCGCCGCCTCGGAGACGTTGAGCTTGCCGACGTCCTTGCCGTAGTAGGCCTGGGCGGCGCGCTGGATGCCGTAGGTGCCCCGGCCGAACCAGCTGGTGTTGAGATAGCCCTCGAGGATCTGGTCCTTGCTCATCTTGTTGTCGAGCTTGAGGGCGATCATCGCCTCGGTGAACTTGCGGGTGACCGTCTGGTTCTGGTTGAGATAGACGTTTTTGACGTACTGCTGGGTGATGGTCGATCCGCCCGCGGTGTACCCCTCGCCCACGGTCTGCCACAGGGCGCGGGTGATGCCCCGCATGGACACGCCGGGATCGGAGTAGAAGGTCTCGTTCTCCGCCGCCAGCACCGCCCAGCGGACGTCCTGGGGTATGTCCTTCAGCGGCATCGCCTGCCGCTGCACCCAGCCCGTACGGGCCATGGGGGTGCCGTCGGACCAGAAGTAGACGTTGTCCTGCTGGGTGGCGTACGTGTTCAGGTTGCTCGGTATGTCCGTCATCGCGTACGCCGTGACGAGGAAGGCGCCGAGCAGGCCCACGCTGGTGAGGAAACCGCCGAGCCACTGGCGCCAGGAGGGCACCCAGCGGCGCCAGCCGGTCCGGCCCGGACGCGGGTAGACGGGCTTCAGGCGGCGCGCGTAGGGCGCGAGGCGGCGCGCGTACGGCGCCAGGGGCGCGAGCAGCGCGAGCAGCCGACGGGCCGCTCCCTCGGCGCGTTGACGCCCCGAGGGGCGCGCACTGCGCCGGCGTTCGGCCCGGCCGCCCCCGCCCTTCGCGGGCGGCTCCGGGGGCGTGGGCACCCGCAACTGCATGGTCTCGTCCGCCCGGGCGGCACCGACCCTGATGTGCAGGGTCGCCTCGGCGTCGGGTATGTCCCCGCCTTGGTCTCCCCCTTGGGGACGGTTCCGTCCCCCCGACGCGTCAGTCACGACGGCGTCTCCCCTCCGCACTCGCTCTTGCTCGCGCGGTGAGCTGAGCGTTCTCGCAACGGCGGAAACAAGCTATCAGCCGTGTTTTCGAAACCCTCACACATGTGTCTGTGAGGAACGCCGTTCGAAACGGACCAAGGGGGCCCGAACCGGGCCACGGCGGCTAACCTTTGCCCATGCCTCGCTACGAATACCGGTGCCGGACCTGCGGTGACACGTTCGAACTCAGCCGACCGATGGCGGAATCGGCCGCACCCGCCCAGTGCCCCGCGGGACACGCCGACACGGTGAAGTTGCTGTCGACCGTGTCGGTGGGGGGTACGGCCGCCGCCAAGACGCCTTCCGGCGGGGGCGGCTGCTGTGGTGGAGGGTGCTGCGGCTAGCCCTGCCGGGCAGCCTTCAGGAACTCCCGGGCGATCCTCTCCCCTGCCAGGACGCCCCGCTCCGGCAGCGCGGTGATCTCCGGGGCCGTCCAGCCCGTGTCGGCGAGTTCGCCGTGGCCCGGGCGCCAGCCCCGGTCGGCCGCCAGGAGGAGGTCGGCGTCCAGGAGGGAGTCGCCGGCGGCCAGGGTGAGGTCGGCGCCGGTGCGGCGGGCCACCTCGCGGACGGCGGCGCTCTTGGTGAGCGGCTTGGGGACGGCGTAGATCTTGCGGCCCTGGAGGGAGACCGTCCAGCCCCGGGCCTGCGCCCACACCGCCAGCTCCTTCACCCAGCTCTCGGGGAGCAGGTCGCGCTCGACGACGAGGTAGGCGAACAGGTCCTCGGCGACCCGGTGCTTGCGCACCCACGCGGGATCGGCGGAGCGCGTCAGGTGCTCGCGCACCTCCGCCAGCGGCGCGCACTCGTCCGCGAGCCGCGCCTGCACGCCCGCGTGCCAGTCGGCGTCGGTGACCCCGTCGACCAGCAGATGGCCGCCGTTGGCGCAGATCGCGTACTTCGGCGGTGGTCCGGGCAGATTGATCCGCTGGTACTGCTTGCGGGTGCGCGTGGTCGTCGGCACGAAGACGGCCGTGTCCCCGAGGTCGGTCAGCAACTGCGCGGCCGTCTCGGTCATGTACGACAGCGGCCTGGCCTCGTGCACCTCCACGCACAGCAGCCGGGGCGCCCGGGCGTCCGGCATGGTCAGCGCGAGGGCCGCCGAGGAGTAGATCAGCGTACGGTCGAGGTCGCTCGCCACCAGCACCGGCATCAGACGTTCACCGCCTTGCCGTCGGCGCCCGTCGCACCCCGCGTGTACTGAGGGTGGATCAGCCCGACGCAGGTGTACGGCAGGTCGCCGACCTCCTCGACGGGAACGCCCCGCTGCTCGGCGAGCAGGCGTACGTGGCCGAGGTCGGCGCCGGCCCCCTCGCGGGCCAGGATCTTCCAGGGCACCCGGCGCAGCAGCACCCGGGTGGTCTCGCCGACGCCGGGCTTGACGAGGTTCACGTCGTGGATGCCGTACTCCTCGCTGATCCGCTCCACGGCCCGCCAGCCCGCCCAGGTCGGGGTGCGGTCCTCGGCCATCAGCTCCTTGACGGCGGTGCCGACGGAGTCGGCGACCTCGGGGAAGCGGGCGGCGACGGCGTCGAGGAAGGCCACGGAGACATCGGCGCCGGCGAGTTCGCGGTAGAACTTCGCGCCGTGGAAGTCGTCCGGGCCGACCAGGTCGGCGCGCAGCACCGTACGCGAGATCAGGCCGGACACCGTGGAGTTGAGGCAGGCCGAGGGGATGAGGAAGTCCTCGCGGGTGCCGTAGGTGCGCACGCAGGAGCCCGGGTCGGCGAGTACGGCGATCTCCGGGTCGAAGCCGGTGATGCCCTCCTTCGACTCGAACTCCTCGATGGCCTGGGTGAGTTCGCGGGTGATGGCGCCCTTGCCGGTCCAGCCGTCGACGAACACGACGTCCCGCGGGTCGTGGTGGGCGGCGAGCCAGCGCAGCGCGTTGGCGTCGATGCCCCGGCCGCGCACGATCGACACGGCGTAGTGCGGCAGGTCCAGCCCGTGCCGGAACCGCGCCCAGCGGCGCATCAGGACACCGACGGGCGTTCCGGCCCGGGCCAGCGACACCAGCACCGGGCGTGGTGACCGCTCGGCCAGGACGGTGTCCGTCACCACCCCGACGGCCTGCGCGATACGGGCGGCGGAGGCGTCGAGGGCGGCCTGGAACAGCTCCTGGTACTGCTCGCTGGGCTGGTACTCCACCGGCAGCGACTCGGCGTAGTGCGCCCCGCCGCTCTGGATGGCCTCCTCCCGCTCCTCGGTCGGCGCCTCCAGGGTGACGTCGGAGAGGTCCTGGAGCAGCCAGCCGACCTCCTCCGGCGCGTACGAGGAGAATGCGGGGCCACGGAGGGGCTCGGGCAGCATGGCCGGCCTTTCGGGAACGTGCGGAGCGTACGACGGGACGACCGCGAGCAGGACGTGCGGGGTGTGGGCGGCGAGCCGGGCCAGCAGCCCGTCGGGCGCGTGCAGGGCGGGGGTGTCGGCGACGGAGTCCACCACGGCCACGACGGCGTCGAAGCCGGCGCCGGCGACGTTGTAGGCGTACCGCTCGCCGGGCCCGTCGGCCGGGTCGTCGTGGGCGGGGAAGACCAGCCGGCTGCGTATCGCGTACCCCGGGTCGTCCAGCGCGAGCACGGGCGACCGCGTGGTGGTGGAGAACCGCACCTCGGCCTCCGCGACCTGCTCCAGCTCCCGGGCGAGCCGCAGGGGGGCGTACATCAGCTCCTCGAAGCCGAGGACGAGGACGCGTCGGGCATCGCCGGGCAGGGCGTCGGCGATGCGGGCGGCCATGGCGGGCAGGGCGGCCTCGAGGCGGGCGCGGTGGGCGGGGGTGAAGCCATGGCGGCCGCCGTCGGGAAGGCGGGGGGGCCAGTGAAGCTCTACGCGGGTGATACGGCCGTACGACGGGTCGGGCGAGCCGTGTTGCCGGTCGTACTCGGCGACCAGCCGCTGCCCCTCCTCCAGCACACCCGACGGCAGGCGTACGACCCCGGAAGCGGCGGCGACGAGATCCACCCGCGCCCCGATCTCCTCGGCGAACCGTTCCAGCCGCTCGACATCCTCGGCCGACCGCATATCGACCAGCGCGACCACCACGTACCGCCCGCGCGGATACCGCTCATGCAGATCACGAACGGTGTTCAGCACAGTGTTACCGGTGGAGAACTCATCGTCGACCAGCACCAGCGGCCCGTCCCCCGCCAGCAGCGAAGGTTCCTCCGGCAGCAGCAGATGCGACGTGGCATGGGAGTGCGACTCCTCGAACCCGCCCGCCCGGGCGACCCCGGCCACCGGCCGCCGCGTGGAGTGCAGATACGGCGCGGTGCCGAGACCGTCGGCGACAGCGTGGCCCAGCCCGGTCGCGGTCTCCGCATAGCCGAGGACAACCGCGGTGGCCGCCTCCTCGCCGAGCAGCTCGGCGACCCGGCGACCCAGCCGGAACCCATGGCCGTAGACCACGGCGGGCGACTGCGGCACATGCTTGCCGAGCACGTTGGAGACCAGCAGATGGGCCCGCTTGGGGTTACGACGCAGGGCGAGTCCCAGCAGGGCCGGCAGGTCCTCGTCTCCCGCGAGTTCGACCCCGAGCCGCTGCGCGACCCAACTGCCGGACCAGACCCCGTCGTTCACTGCGTTCTTCATGCGTTCCTTATTCCGGCGGCCAGCAGCTCCACGAAGCCGACGTCCTCGTGGGCCACGCCGAAGGCCTCGGCGCGCAGCAGGGTCCGCTCGGCCCAGGCGCGGTGCGGCTTCACCTCGTTCATCTTGTTCGTGTACGCCGACCGCAGGACGCCCCCGCCGCCTCGCTCGGGGCGCAGGATGTCCTGGGCGTCGCTGTACTCCTCGTGGCTGACCACGGACAGCGCGTGCACCGGCAGCACATGGGAGGGGTGGATGCAGGTCTTGCCGAGCAGGCCGTTGGCGTGGTCGAGGGAGATCTCCCGCAGCAGTCCGTCCATGGCGTGCTCGATCAGCCTCTCGCGCAGCTCGACGGCCTGTCCCTCCAGGAAGGGGCTCTGCCGCAGCTGTGGCTTGAACATGCGCTCGGAGATCCGGAAGTACTCCCACACGGGCCCGGTCACGGTGAATCCGGTGCCGTCGGCCCGGCCCAGCATGTTCACCACGTCGGCGATCACGGAGGCGACGACCTGGACGTCGTACGCGGTCATGTCGGGGGCGCGGCGCAGGCCGTAGGAGGAGCAGAAGTCGGTCACGCCGAGGCGCAGGGCCAGTACCCGGTCGCGGTACTTGTCGACCGCGCGGGCGATGCCCTCCAGGGTGTCCACGCGGGACTCGCGGTAGAGCAGCTCGGGGGACTCCAGGACGGGCATGGCGAACAGCCGGCGCCCGCTCTCGGCCTCGGCGACCGTCAGGGCCTCCAGGAACGGGATGCCGCGTTCCTCGGTGAACTTGGGCAGCACGAATCCGGACAGCAGGCGCACGGACGCGCCGAGCCGGCGGACGAGATCGGGGATCTGCTCGGGGGTGCGCACCCGGATGAAGAGCAGCGGCGGCTCGGCGCCGGGCCGGGCGGCGAGGTCGGCGAACTGGTGGACGAGGTTCTCCTCACCGGCCACGACGTCCGCGTCGTCGATCGAGTCCTCCAGGCACAGCACCATCGAGACCACGCCGTTCCCGGCCTGTTTGACGATGTCGTCGGCGAGCCGCGGCCGGGTGGCCGGGCTGTACAGGGTGGCGCCGAGGGCGACGGCGAGCAGCCGGGCCGGGGAGTCGGCGGTGAAGTCGCACGGCTCCCGGTGGAAGAGGCGCCGCCGCACCTCGGGGGCGATGTGCCCGAAATGACGCATAGGACTCCCTATGGGCGAGGGCCCGAGTCTGTGTTCGGTAAAGGGTGGCCGGTAATAGTACGTAGGGACCCATGTCCGGGGTTCCCTGCGGGCATGAATTTCCGGTAACTCGCTTGTGTCGGCGGCCTTCGGCGGCCCTACCCCGCATTGTCGTGACCAGGACCGAGAAGGCAGGATGACCGCATGACGCACGCGATGCCGAAGGGGTCGAACATCCCGCTGGAAGCCACCACGGTCCGGGCCGTGCTGCGCTGGACCCCCGGGCAGGGAGTCCCGGACGTGGACGCCTCGGCGCTGCTGCTGGGCCCCGGCGGCCGGGTGCGCTCCGACGAGGACTTCGTCTTCTACAACCAGCCCCGGCACCCGTCCGGACAGGTGTGGCGACTCGGCAAGAAGCGGGTCGCCGAGGGGCTGACCGACACGATCCAGACAGATCTCTCCGGTGTCGAGCCGGGTGTCGGGCGGATCCTGCTCGTCGCCTCCGCCGACGGCCTCACCTTCGATCAGGTGCCGGCGCTGTGCATCCAGCTGTACGACGCGGCCGCCGACGGTGAGCCGCTGGCCCGCTTCGACATCAAGCCGGAGACCGGCGCGGAGACGGCGCTGATCTGCGGTGAGCTGTACCGGCGCGGGGAGGGCTGGAAGTTCCGCGCGCTGGGCGAGGGGTACCAGGACGGGCTGAAGGGGCTCGCGACGGACTTCGGTATCTCGGTGGACGAGTCGGAGGGGGCCGAGCCGGGGCCGGAGCCCACGGCGTCCCAGCCGCTGCCTCCCGAGCAGCCGACGACTGCCGCCATGCCTCAGCAGCCGCCTGCGTACGGGTACCCGCAGCCGGCGTACGGCTACCCGCAGCCTGTGCCGGTGGCCGTGGGGCCCATGGACCCGAACTTCCGGCTGCCGCCGCAGGGGCCGCAGTTCATCGGGCGGTGAGTGCGCCCGCCCTCACTTCTCCACCTTCGTCTTGTAGCCCCTGCCCCACTGCAGCCCCCACCCGTACAACCGGTCCAGCTCGCCCTGGAAGCCGTACACGAACTTCACCTCGCGGCGGACGATCAGTTCGCCCTTGACGTTCTCGATCATCACCACGGCGCACGACCGGGCCTGGGGGTGCCGTTCGTCGAGGCCGATCTCTATGCGGGGGCCGTTGCTGGGGTACAGGGTGACGATGGCGTGGGTGCGGTCGAAGGCCGGGGTCTGGTCGTAGATGTAGACGAAGACCAGCAGGCGTTTGATGGCGTCGCGGTGGTCGAGGTTGACGTACATCGTCTCGCCGGACGCCGAGCCGAACCGGTCGTCGCCGCTGAGCTTGATGTACGGCGGGGCGTTGACGTCGCCGAGGTAGTTGCCAAGCGGCTGGACGACGCCCTTCGTGCCGTCGGTCAGCTCGTACAGGCAGCCGAGGTCGAGGTCGACGTTTACCATGGACTGGCCGTGGCCGAGGACCTCCGGGGGTCGCAGCGCCCTGAAGGGGTGCCGGAAGAGGCTGCCGCGCGGGGTGGTGTCGAAGTCGGACGTGCGCATCCGCCAGGTCAGGTTGACGCGCAGATTGCCCGTGGCCGCGCCCTGCTTGGTGAGCGACACCGTCTGGTGCCGTCCGGTGAGCTGGATGGAGCCGGTCGCGGCCTCGCCCGAGTCGAAGTCGGAGAGCCGCGCGCCCAGCAGCCCGTCGAAGAAACCCATTCCCGCCCCCAGGAAACCCTTGTCGTACGCCGTCGGGGCGGCCGAGCCTGTCGGCCGCCCCGCTTCAGAGCGTTCCTCACCCGCCGGGGCGTCACACCCCGGAGGGCACCTCGGCCTTCTCGTCGCTGTCCTCGCCGGCGGCCTCGAGCGCGCGGTTGCGGCGCACGGAGGACCAGAAGGACAAGGCGATCAGGACGACGCCGACGAGGCCGGTGATGACCTCGTTGATCTCGTGCTGGATGGTGACCATGAGGATCACGGCCAGGGCGCCGATCGCGTAGTGGGCGCCGTGCTCCAGGTAGACGTAGTCGTCGAGGGTGCCCTGGCGGACCAGGTAGACCGTGAGGGAGCGGACATACATCGCGCCGATGCCGAGGCCGAGGGCCATCATCACGATGTCGTTGGTGATGGCGAAGGCGCCGATCACACCGTCGAAGGAGAAGGACGCGTCCAGGACCTCCAGGTAGAGGAACATGAAGAACGCGGCCTGGCCGGCCAGCAGCACCGCCGACTTCTGCTTGCCGGAGCGGGCGGCCTCTTCCTCCTCCTCGTGCTCGCGCTCCTCCTCTTCCTCCAGCCGGTCCTCGAAGTAGCCGGACAGACCGCCGACGATCATGTACGTGATCAGGCCGGCGATGCCGGAGATCAGGACCGTCTGCGCCTTGTCGACGTGGGCGCCGCCGTGCTGGTGGGCGTGGGTGGCGAAGGTGAAGGAGGTGATCAGCAGGACGATCAGGGCGATGCAGACCGACAGCATGTCGACCTTGCCGAGCTTGGCCAGCGGCCGCTCGATCCAGCGCAGCCACTGGATGTCCCGGTCCTCGAAGATGAAGTCCAGGAAGATCATCAGCAGGAACATCCCGCCGAAGGCGGCGATCGCCGGGTGGGCGTCGGTGACCAGCTGCTGGTACTGGTCCTTGTCGGTGAGGGCGAGGTGGACGGCGTCGTACGGGTTGAGCTTCGCGGTGATGGCCACGATGACGACGGGGAAGACCAGCCGCATGCCGAACACCGCGATCAGGACGCCGACCGTGAGGAAGATCTTCTGCCAGAAGGCGTTCATCTTCTTCAGGATTCCGGCGTTGACCACGGCGTTGTCGAACGACAGGGAGATCTCGAGGACGGCGAGGATGGCCACGACCCCGAAGCCCTCCCACCCTCCGTAGAAGACGGCGGCGACGAGGCCGATCGCGGTGACCGCGAACGACCAGCCGAAGGTTTTCAGAAGCACTGGCTACCCCATCTTGTCCGTACGGGATCTCCCCCGCGCCGTACTCGGCTTTGCTAAACGTTGACCCGAGTCTAAGGGGGCACCCTACCCGCGGTACCACCCAGGGCAATCCTCACGCAAAAGCCACAGGTCAGGCTCATGGGGAGACAATTGCTACGAGACGTTCACCCCGAAGTCGAGGGCGATGCCGCGCAGCCCCGACGCGTACCCCTGGCCGACGGCGCGGAACTTCCACTCGCCCTGGTAGCGGTACAGCTCGCCGAAGATCATGGCGGTCTCGGTGGAGGCGTCCTCGCTGAGGTCGTAGCGCGCCAGCTCCTGGCCGTCGGCCTGGTTGACCACGCGGATGAAGGCGTTGGAGACCTGGCCGAAGGTCTGGCCGCGCTCGTCCGCCATGTGGATCGAGACCGGGAAGACGACCTTCTCGCACTGCGGCGGCACCTTGGTGAGGTCCACCAGAATCGATTCGTCGTCGCCCTCGCCCTCACCGGTGAGGTTGTCACCGGTGTGCTCGACCGAGCCGTCGGGGCTCTTGAGCTGGTTGTAGAAGACGAACCACTCGTCGCCCAGCACGCGGTTGCCCGCGCCGCACAGCAGGGCGCTGGCGTCCAGGTCGAAGGGGGCGCCGGTGGTGGACCGGGCGTCCCAGCCGAGCCCGATCATGACGTTCGTGAGGTTCGGTGCGGCCTTGGAGAGGGAGACGTTGCCTCCCTTGGCGAGCGTGACGCCCATGATGCTGGTCCTCCCCTAGCGGTGCTTCTCTGTTGTCCTGCGCGTCCGGCGCCGCCCGTAAACGGTGCGGCGCCGGACGGCACACACAGGCCGGCGTACGTCAGACGTTGACGCCGAAGTCCTGGGCGATGCCGCGCAGACCGGAGGCGTAGCCCTGGCCGATGGCGCGGAACTTCCACTCCGCCCCGTGCCGGTACAGCTCGCCGAAGACCATGGCGGTCTCGGTGGAGGCGTCCTCGCTCAGGTCGTAGCGGGCGATCTCCTGCTGGTTGGCCTGGTTCACGACGCGGATGAAGGCGTTGCGGACCTGGCCGAAGGACTGCTGGCGGTTCTCGGCGTCGTAGATCGACACCGGGAAGACGATCTTCTCGATGTCGGCCGGGACGCCGGCCAGGTTGACCTTGATGGCCTCGTCGTCCCCCTCGCCCTCACCGGTGAGGTTGTCACCGGTGTGTTCGACGGAGCCGTCGGGGCTCTTGAGGTTGTTGAAGAAGACGAAGTGCTGGTCGCTCGCGACCTTGCCGGAGTTGTTCAGCAGCAGCGCGCTGGCGTCGAGGTCGAAGTCGGTGCCGGTCGTGGTGCGCACGTCCCAGCCCAGACCGACGATGACGGCGGTCAGGCCCGGGGCCTCCTTCGTCAGCGATACGTTGCCGCCCTTGCTGAGGCTGACTCCCACGGGTCCTCCATGTGTGGTCCAGGGGCGGGGAGCCCCCGCCGTGCTTCGGATACCGGATCAACGTGCCGATCCTAGTGACGGGTTCCCGCCCCCCGCAGACCCTGGACCTCGAGACTCACGGGGTCGGCCCACGGTCGGCCTACAGGGTGTCGAGCGCCTTCACGTACTCGTTCAGGTCGCGGGCGTCCGGCAGGCCGTTGATCACGGTCCAGCGCACGACGCCCTCCTTGTCGATGATGAAGGTGCCCCGCACGGCGCATCCCTTGTCCTCGTCGAAGACGCCGTACGCGCGCGAGACGTTGCCGTGCGGCCAGAAGTCGCTCAGCAGCGGGTACTCCAGGCCCTCCTGCTCGCCGAAGACGCGCAGGGTGTGGATGGAGTCGTTGGAGACGGCGAGCACCTGGGTGTCGCGGTCGGCGAACTTCGGCAGGTTGTCGCGCAGCTCGCACAGCTCGCCGGTGCACACACCGGTGAAGGCGAAGGGGTAGAAGAGCAGGACGACCTTCTTCTCGCCACGGAAGTCCGAGAGCTTCACGGTGGCGCCGTGGTTGTCCTTGAGCTCGAAGTCGGGGGCCTTGTCGCCGACCTGGATCGCCATCGGGATGTTTCCCTTTCGGTGGGCTGTTCGGAGGAGAACAGCCTACGGCGACGGGGGCGGCGGTCGCCCGGAGGGACCGCCGCCCCCGCCCCGCTCACCTAGAGGAGACGAATCACCGCTTCGAGCCCTTCGGCGTCTGCAGCTTGGTGTCGTTCCAGTCCTTGCCCACGCTGACGCTCTTGGCCTGTGACAGGCCGGCCGTCTGAGCGGCGTCGTTGATGTCGCTGGGCTCGATGTACCCGTCCCGGCCGGTCTTCGGCGTGAGGAGTCGGATCAGGCCGCCCTCTTCGAGAAGGCCGATGGCGTCGACCAGCGCATCCGTCAGGTCGCCGTCCTCGTCACGGAACCACAGCAACACGACGTCGGCAACGTCGTCGTAGTCCTCATCCACCAGCTCGCTGCCGATGGTCTCCTCGATGGACTCGCGGAGGTCGTGGTCTACGTCGTCGTCGTAGCCGATCTCCTGGACCACCTGTCCGGGCTGGAACCCCAGCCTGACGGCCAGGCTCGTCTCCGCGTGGTCCGCGGTCGCGCTCACGGTCTGCCTCCTGATCATGTCTTTGGGAACAACTCAGCCACGCGCGTGCGCGTGATGCTTGGCCGTAGTCCACACGGGCGGGGCGGATCGCGCAAGTACCCGGCCGTTCGGACCGCCGAAACGGTGACGATACCGGCCTTGTCACCGCAACTCCCGGCACCGCACTCCGATCCAGCGTGACCCATATCACACACATTTGCCCGTTTTGTAACACCCGCACTCGCTCCTTGAACACCTTTGCCCGGCCCGTCACACCCCGGGCGTATCGTTGCGATTTCACCGGTGGAGATGACGTGCGCCGCCCCGAGGTAGACGATGGGGAGCGGTGCAGGCAGGTGCAGAAAAGCAGAGAACAGCAGAAGAACCGGCCCTCTGACAGGTAAGGAACAGCGTGGCTTCCGGATCCGATCGCAACCCGATCATCATTGGCGGCCTTCCGAGTCAGGTTCCTGACTTCGATCCCGAAGAGACCCAGGAGTGGCTCGACTCCCTCGACGCCGCCGTGGACGAGCGCGGCCGGGAGCGGGCCCGCTATCTCATGCTCCGGCTGATCGAGCGGGCCCGCGAGCGGCGCGTGGCCGTGCCCGAGATGCGCAGCACGGACTACGTCAACACGATCGCCACCAAGGACGAGCCGTTCTTCCCGGGCAACGAGGAGATCGAGCGCAAGATCCTCAACGCGACCCGCTGGAACGCGGCCGTGATGGTCTCGCGCGCCCAGCGCCCCGGCATCGGCGTCGGCGGCCACATCGCCACCTTCGCCTCCTCCGCCTCGCTGTACGACGTCGGCTTCAACCACTTCTTCCGTGGCAAGGACGAGGGCGACGGCGGCGACCAGGTCTTCTTCCAGGGCCACGCCTCCCCCGGCATCTACGCGCGCGCGTACCTGCTCGACCGGCTCAGCGAGGGGCAGCTCGACGGCTTCCGCCAGGAGAAGTCGAAGTACCCGGACGGCCTGTCCAGCTACCCCCACCCGCGCTCCATGCCGGACTTCTGGGAGTTCCCGACGGTCTCCATGGGCCTCGGCCCGCTGGCCGCGATCTTCCAGGCGCGGATGAACCGCTACATGGAGGCGCGCGAGATCGCGGACACCTCCAGGTCGCACGTGTGGGCGTTCCTCGGCGACGGCGAGATGGACGAGCCGGAGTCGCTCGGCCAGCTGTCCATCGCCGCGCGGGAGGGCCTGGACAACCTGACCTTCGTGGTCAACTGCAACCTGCAGCGGCTCGACGGCCCGGTGCGTGGCAACGGCAAGATCATCCAGGAGCTGGAGTCGATCTTCCGGGGCGCCGGCTGGAACGTGATCAAGCTGATCTGGGACCGCACCTGGGACCCGCTGCTCGCGCAGGACCGGGACGGCGTCCTGGTCAACCGGATGAACACGACCCCGGACGGCCAGTTCCAGACGTACGCCACGGAGTCGGGCGCCTACATCCGGGAGCACTTCTTCGGCGACGACCACCGGCTGCGCGCGATGGTCGAGAACATGACCGACCACCAGATCCTGATGCTGGGCCGTGGCGGTCACGACCACCGCAAGATCTACGCGGCGTACAAGGCAGCCCTGGAGCACAAGGGCCAGCCGACGGTCATCCTCGCCAAGACGGTCAAGGGCTGGACGCTGGGCCCGAACTTCGAGGGCCGCAACGCCACGCACCAGATGAAGAAGCTGACGGTCGACGACCTCAAGCGCTTCCGCGACCGCCTGCACCTGCCGATCAGCGACCAGCAGCTGGAGTCCGGCCCGCCGCCGTACTACCACCCGGGCCGGAACACGGACGAGATCCAGTACATGCACGACATGCGCAAACAGTGCGGCGGGTACGTCCCGACGCGCGTCGTGCGCTCCAAGCCGCTCGCGCTGCCGGACTCCAAGACCTACGCGACCGTGAAGAAGGGCACGGGCCAGCAGTCCATCGCCACGACCATGGCGTTCGTCCGGCTGCTGAAGGACCTCATGCGGGACAAGGAGATCGGCAAGCGCTTCGTGCTGATCGCGCCGGACGAGTACCGCACGTTCGGCATGGACTCCTTCTTCCCGAGCGCGAAGATCTACAACCCGCTGGGCCAGCAGTACGAGGCGGTGGACCGCGACCTGCTCCTCGCCTACAAGGAGTCGCCGACCGGCCAGATGCTGCACGACGGCATCTCCGAGGCGGGCTGCACGGCCTCGCTGATCGCGGCGGGCTCGGCCTACGCCACGCACGGCGAGCCGCTGATCCCGGTCTACGTCTTCTACTCGATGTTCGGTTTCCAGCGCACCGGCGACCAGTTCTGGCAGATGGCCGACCAGCTGGCGCGCGGATTCGTGCTGGGCGCGACCGCCGGCCGTACGACCCTGACCGGTGAGGGGCTGCAGCACGCGGACGGCCACTCCCAGCTGCTCGCCTCGACCAACCCGGCGTGCGTGGCCTACGACCCGGCGTACGCGTACGAGATCGCGCACATCGTCCAGGACGGCCTGCGCCGGATGTACGGCGCCGACGAGGACCACCCGCACGGCGAGGACGTCTTCTACTACCTGACCGTCTACAACGAGCCCATCCAGCACCCGGCCGAGCCGGAGAACGTGGACGTCGAGGGCATCCTGAAGGGCGTCCACCGGCTCAGTGAGGGCACGGCGGGCTCGGTACCGGCGCAGATCATGGCGTCGGGCGTGGCGGTGCCGTGGGCGCTGGAGGCGCAGCAGATCCTCGCCGAGGACTGGAACGTCAAGGCGGACGTCTGGTCGGCGACGTCCTGGAACGAGCTGCGCCGTGAGGCGGTGGCGTGCGAGGAGCACAACCTGCTGCATCCGGAGGAGGAGCAGCGGGTGCCGTACGTGACGCGGAAGCTCAGCGGCGCCGAGGGTCCGTTCGTGGCCGTGTCCGACTGGATGCGATCGGTTCCGGACCAGATCGCGCGGTGGGTGCCGGGCACGTACCAGTCCCTGGGCGCGGACGGCTTCGGCTTCGCCGACACCCGGGGCGCGGCGCGGCGCTTCTTCCACATCGACGCCCAGTCGATCGTGGTCGCGGTGCTGACCGAGCTGGCGCGGGAGGGCAAGGTCGACCGTTCCGTACTGAAGCAGGCCATCGACCGGTACCAGCTGCTGGACGTCTCGGCGGCGGATCCGGGAGCGGCGGGCGGTGACGCGTAGCCGTTGACCGACTGAACGAGGGCGGTGTCCGGATCTCCGTGGCGCCGCCCTCGTTGCTTTTTCTTTACGATTGCGGGCATGAACGATCAGTCGGCGCAGGCGCGTTGGGAACGGTATACCCAACGGCCGTTGCTGGCCCTGACGGTGGCGTTCGCCGTCGCCTATGCCGTGCCGATCGTGGACAACCCCGCGAGCCCGGTCCTGACGGTGCTCTGCACCGTCACGGAGTGGGTGGTGTGGGGGGTGTTCGCGGTGGACTACCTGATACGCCTGGCACTCAGCCCGCAGCGCCGGCAGTTCGTCCGCGTGCACTGGATAGACCTGTGCGCCGTGGTGGTGCCGCTGCTGCAGCCGCTGCGGCTGCTGCGCATGGTGTCGACGCTGCTGCTGGTGGGGCGGCGGGCACGGATGGCCTCGCAGATCCGGCTCACGACGTACGTCGGCGGGGCGGTGATCGGGCTGCTGATGTTCGGGTCGCTCGCGGTGCTGTCCGTGGAGCGGGACTCGCCGAAGGGGAACATCCGGACGCTGGGTGACGCCGTGTGGTGGTCCTTCACGACGATGACGACCGTCGGATACGGCGACCACGCCCCGACGACCGGCCTGGGCCGGATGATCGCCGTCGGGCTGATGCTGTCCGGGATCGCGCTGCTGGGTGTGGTGACCGCGAACATCGCGACGTGGTTCATCGCACGGTTCGAGAAGGACGACGTGGAGGAACGGCGCCAGACGGAGGCGATCGCCTCTTTGGCCGAGGAGGTTCGCCTGCTGCGGGCTGAGGTGGCCCGGTTGGCCACCGAGCGCGAGGAACAACGCAGTTGACGGGGTGTCCGGCGGTGTCGCGGGCCGGGTGTCGGGTCGCTTGCCGGCGCTTGCCGGGTGCCGCTTTGCTGTGGGTCGGGAGCCGCCCCAGCGGCACGACCGCCCGCAGCTACGTACGGCCCGGCGCGCGCAGCCCCCTCCACTGCGCGCGCCACAAGCCGACCGTCCTCCCATGTCCTGCGGAGGACCTGACCCAATGTGACCCGTGGCGCGCGTCCGGTGCGAGCGATCTTTAGCGGAGCCACCCTGATAGGTGAACTCCGCCCGGATCGGCCTCAGATGTGGCCCACGCCCGCGCCGCCGGCCTCGGCGTTCGCGCCCCGCTTGGTGAGCAGTGCGACGAGGACGGCGACCGTCGCCACGCCCGCCGCGACCAGGGAGGCGAGGCTCATGCCGGAGATGAACGTGTGGTGGGCGACCTCGGTGATCTTCGCGGCGATCGGCTCCGCCGCGCCCTTCGGTACCGGGGCGACCCCCTGCTGCACCGCCTGCGAGGCGAGGCCCTCCTGAGCCGGGGTGAGCGGCGGCAGCCCCGCCGACTTCCAGTTGCCCGCGAGGGAGTTGTCGACCTTGGAGGCCATCACGGCGCCCAGCACGGCCGTACCGAGACTGCCGCCGATCTGCATCGCGGCCTGCTGGAGACCGCCGGCGACACCGGACAGCTCCATGGGGGCGTTGCCGACGATGACCTCCGTGGCGCCGACCATGACCGGCGCGAGGCCGAGGCCCAGCAGGGCGAACCAGACCGACATCACACCGCTGCCGGTGCCCGCCTCGAGGGTGGACATGCCGTACATGGCGATCGCGGTGGCCGCCATGCCGCCGGCCAGCGGGATCCGCGGGCCGACCTTGGTGATCGCCGCGCCCGCCAGCGGGGAGCCGACGATCATCATGCCGGTCAGGGGCAGCAGGTGCAGACCCGCGTTCACCGGGCTCATGCCATGCACGTTCTGCAGGTAGAAGGTGACGAAGAACAGGCCGCCCAGGAAGGCGATGGCCATCAGGACCATCAGGACGACGCCCGCCGACAGCGGGACCGAGCGGAACAGGCTCAGCGGGATCAGGGGTTCCCTGACCTTGGTCTCCCAGAAGGAGAAGAGGGCGAAGCCCAGCACCGACGCGGCGATGAACGTCCAGGTCTTGCCGTCGCCCCAGCCCCAGGCCGGGGCCTTGATCAGGGCCCAGACCAGGCAGAACATCGCGCCGGACAGCAGCGCGATGCCGAGGATGTCGAAGGAGCGCGGGGCGTTCTCCGCGCGGTGGTCGCGCAGGATCAGCAGGCCGAGGGTCAGGGCGATGAGGCCGACCGGCACGTTGATGAAGAACACCGACTGCCAGTTGACGTGCTGGACCAGCAGGCCGCCGAGGATCGGGCCGCCCGCGGTGGAGGCGCCGATGACCATGCCCCAGATGCCGATCGCCATGTTGAGCTTCTCGGCCGGGAAGGTGGCCCGCAGCAGGCCGAGCGCGGCCGGCATCAGCAGCGCGCCGAACAGGCCCTGGAAGACGCGGAAGGTGACGACCGCGGCGATGCTGTTGGACAGCCCGATGGCGCCCGAGGCGGCGGCGAAGCCGGTCACGCCTATCAGGAAGGTCTGGCGGTGGCCGAAGCGGTCGCCGAGCTTGCCCGCGGTGATCAGGGAGACCGCGAGGGCGAGGAAGTAGGCGTTGGTGATCCACTGGACGTCGGCGAAGCTCGCGCCGAGGTCCTTGGCGATGGCCGGGTTGGCGATGGCCACGATGGTGCCGTCGAGGGCCACCATCATGACCCCTACGGCGACGGTGATGAGGGTGAACCAGGGATGGCCGCGCAGCCCCGCGGCAGGAGGCGCCTCGACCGGGGCTGCCGTAGCCCCGTCCCCCGCCCCCGAGGCGTCGATGGTGGTCTGACTAGTCATGCGTTCGAGGCTAGTGACAGTCACTGACAGTTGACAAACATTTTCACATGTCAGTAACTGACACCTGTGGAAACACTGCGCGAACGCAAGAAACAGCGCACCCGGGACGCGCTCCTTCGAGCCGCTCTCGAGCTGTTCACGAGCCAGGGGTACGAGCGGACGACCGTCGACGAGATCGCCGAGGCCGTCGGGGTGTCGCAGCGCACCTTCTTCCGTTACTTCGCCGGCAAGGAGGACGCGGCCTTCGCGGTGCAGGACATGACCGAGCGGCACTTCGTGGCGTGCGTACGGGCACGGCCCGCGCACGAGGCGCCGATGGAGGCGCTGCGCCGGGCGGTGCTGGAGGGCTGGGACGCGATCCGGGAGACCGTCGAGTCGGCGGTCCCGGTCGAGCTGTACCTGCGGATGTACCGGATGATCGAGTCGACGCCGGCGCTGCTCGCCGCCCACCTGCTCCGCTCGGCCGCCGTGGAGGAGACGATCGCGCGGCTGCTCGCCGAGCGCGAGGGTGTCGACGTGGACACCGACCCTCGGCCGCGGCTCGCGGTGGCCGTGTTCGGCGGAGTGATAAGGGTCACCGAGCGGCAGTGGTGCACGGGCGAGGACTTCAGCCTGGAGTCGATCCGTCAACTCACCGCGTCCCACCTGGATGAGGTGGGTCCGGCACTCACCGGGAACTGGCGCTCGGACAGAGATCGTTGACGGACCGTTCGACCTTTGGCGAAACGTGATACCTGTCACTCGGTTACCGCGAGACCGTCCCGTTCTCCTAGTGTGTCTTCCCAGTGACTTCCTTCGACACCTCCCCGCAACTGAACGTCTGGCGCGCACTGCTGGCGCTGGCCGTGGTGTTCGTGATGCTCGCGACCACCGGCTGGACCGCCCTGCACAGCCACCGGGAGTCGACGGCACTGCAGGCCTCGCTCAGCAAGTGGGAGCACGGCTACCTCCACGGCCACCGGCTGCCGGACCCCGAGTCCGACCCGGCGCTGCTGACCCGTTTCTTCACCTCGCTCACCGCCGAGGAGCAGGCCCGTCTCGCCCACCGCTATCCGCTCGCGGTGGGCAACATGAACGGCGCCCCCGTCCCCCTGCGCTACGAAGCGAACCGCATCGCGCTGGAGCAGGCCCGCAGGGTCGAGAAGAAACGCATGCACGACAACCGGCTCAGCGCGGCCGGGCACCAGGACGCGGGCCGCCGTATGCACCGCTACGAGTCCCTGCTGACCCCCGGCCGGCAGATCCTCGCCTTCGACCCCGAGGGCTCGGGCCGCATCGCCGAGGTGTTCGGGAACCTGAACCAGGCCCAGCGGATCTCGGTCGTCGTCCCCGGCGTCGACACCGACCTGCTCACCTTCCAGAAGACCAACCGCCAGTACACCGCCCCGGTCGGCATGGCCCAGGCGCTGTACGCGGCGGAGCACACGGCGAGCCCCACGACCCGTACGGCCGTGATCGCCTGGGCCGACTACACGTCACCCGACGGGCTCGGCGTGGACGCGGCCACCGGGCTGCGCGCCGCGGAGGGGTCCCTGCGGCTGAACGCCCTGCTGGACGCCCTGCCCGGCACGGCCCCGGTGGCGGTGATCTGCCACAGCTACGGCTCGGTGGTCTGCGGTGTCGCCGCGCACGCCATGCCCCGCAGGGTGTCCGACATAGCCGTGGCCGCGAGCCCCGGCATGCGGGTCTCCCGGGCCTCCCATCTGCGCACCGGCGCCCAGGTGTGGGCGATGCGGGACGCCACCGACTGGATCCAGGACGTGCCGTACCTGGAGCTGGGCGGGCTGGGGCACGGCGCCGACCCGGTGTCCTCGGCGTTCGGCGCGCGCGTGCTGTCCGCCCGGGACGCGCACGGCCACGCCGGCTACTTCCAGCCGGGCACGGACAGCCTGCGCAACCTCGCCGACGTCGGCGTCGGGGCGTACGACGAGGTGACGTGCGCGCGCGACAACGACCTGTGCCAGGCCGGTGTGCCCGGCACGACCATGGCCGGACGCGCGTAGAAACAGCAGGAAGTGCGGTCTGCGCGGGTGGCGACGGAGGAGCACGTGCCGCATACGATGAGCCGCATGGGTGACGTACTGGCGGGTTTTCATGCCGTCTGGGAGTTCGAGTCCGACTCCGTGCTCATCCGTTACGAACGGGGGATTCGAACACCGAAGCTGTTCCAGGCGCTCGGCGAACGGCGCGTCCCGCTGTCCGCGGTCGAGGGCGTGAGCCTCACCCCGGGCAGGCGCGGCACCGTCGTGCTGCGTCTGCTGCCGCGCGCCGGCGCCGATCCGCTGATGGACGCGGCCGACGGGCAGCTGAAGGAGGGCTCCGATCCGTACCGGCTGGTGCTGCCGGCCGAGCGGGAGACGCTCGCCGAGTACTACGCGGACGAGCTGAAGAGCCTGCTGACCGAGGCCGGCTCCGGTCCGGCCGACCGCTACCTGGTGGCCGCGCCCGAGGCGCCGCTGCACTTCAAGGCCTACGACGGGAAGGCGTCCTTCGACGGGACGTCCGTGCAGTTCCGCTGGTCCTGGACGGGCGCGTCCTCGGCGAAGTGGAAGGCGGGCGACCAGAGCTTTCCGGTGACCGACCTCAGCGGGGTGCAATGGCGGTCGCCGGAGGTCTTCGAGGGGCACATGCGGCTGATCCGGCGCTCGGCGGACCCGGCCGCGGCCGTACAGCCCGACCAGGATCCGGCGGCCGTGGTCTTCGGGCTGGGATACGGGCCGGTGCACGAGTCACTGCCCTTCGCCGCCGCGGTCCTGGCCGCCGTACGCACGAGGGGGCCGGTACCCGCGATACCGGCCGCCCCGGCGCGGCGGGACCCCGCGGACATCGCCGAGCGGATCCGGCATCTCGGGGAACTGCATCAGGCCGGGCTGGTCACCGACGAGGAGTTCTCCTCCAAGAAGGCGGAGTTGCTGGCCGAGTTGTGACGGGGGTCACCGCTCCGTCGCGTAGAAGCTGATCTTGCGGTCCAGTACGGAGAGGGTGTCCTGGAGTTCGGCGATGCGGTTCAGGACGTCCCTGCGCGTCGACTCCAGCAGGTCCTGGCGCTCCGGGTACGTGCCCTCGCCCTCCCGGACCAGTTCCGCGTACCGCACCATGTCCGCCACCGGCATGCCCGTCAGCCGCAGCTTGGTCACGAAGTCCAGCCAGTCCAGGTCACGGTTGCTGTAGCGGCGCTGGCCGGTGTGGGAGCGGTCGACGTGCGGCATCAGGCCGATCCGCTCGTACCAGCGCAGGGTGTGCGCGGTGAGCCCGGTGAACGCGACGACCTCGCTGATCGTGTAGCGGTCCTGGCCCTCGGGGCGTGGATGGCGTCTGGGCGGGGCGGAGCAGATGTCGGCGGGGGTCGTGCGAGCGGTGTCGGCTGGCGTGGTCTGCATCACCGTCATGGACCCACGCTATGGCCTTCGAGTGCACTCCAGGCAAGCGGGACCCGGTAAAGAAAAGGCGGGACGTACGCCGGGGCGCATGGTTAGCGTGCGACGCATGAGTCTTGTACGCCGGGCCCTGCCCGAGGACGCCGCGGAAGTGCTGCGGCTGCGCCAGGTCATGATCGACGCGCTGCCGATCGCGGGAGGTGACCGGTCGACCGACTGGCACGCCGAGTCCCTGCCGACGCTGCGGGCGCGGCTCGCCGGGGAGGGCGGGGACCTCGCGGCCTTCGTCGTGGACCATCCCGACCGGCCGGGAGCGCTGGCCGCGCTGGTGGTCGGGACGCTGGAGTACCGGATCGGGAAGGCCGGCAATCCGCACGGGCGGGTCGGGCACGTCTTCAGCGTCGCGACCGACCCGGACGCCCGCCGGCGCGGGTACGCGCGCGCGTGCATGGAGGAACTGCTGGCCTGGTTCCGCGAGCGGGGCGCCGGGCACGTGCTGCTCAACGCCTCCCCGGAGGCCGAGCCGCTGTACGCCTCCCTCGGCTTCACGCGTGACCCCGACCCGTCGATGCGGCTGCGGCTGTGAGCCGCATAGGCTCGGCCCCATGTCGTTGAAGAGCCTCGCGTCGATCGAGAACTGGCCCGTCCCCACCGCGGCGGCGGGTGTCGTACGAGCCGACGGGACCGTCCTCGGGACGCACGGCCCCGTCGGGCACCGCTTTCCGCTCGCCTCGGTCACCAAGCCGCTGGCGGCGTACGCGGCGCTCGTGGCGTACGAGGAGGGCGCGATCGAGCTGGACGAGCCGGCCGGGCCGCCCGGTGCGACCGTCCGCCACCTCCTGGCCCACACCTCCGGGCTGGCCTTCGACGAGCACCGGGTGACGGCGCCGCCCGGGGAGCGGCGGCTGTACTCCAACGCCGGGTTCGAGCAGCTCGGGGATCACCTCGCCAAGGCGACGGACATTCCGTTCGCCGAGTATCTGCGGCAGGCGGTGCTGGAGCCGCTGGGCATGACGTCGACATCGCTGGAGGGCTCACCGGCGAAGGACGGCGTGTCCACGGTCTCCGACCTGCTCCGCTTCGCGGCGGAGGTGCAGGCGCCCCGGCTGCTGGATCCGCGGACCGTGGCGGCGGCGATGACCGTGCAGTACCCCGGGACGAAGGGCGTCCTGCCGGGATACGGCCACCAGAACCCCAACGACTGGGGCCTGGGCTTCGAGATCCGGGACACCAAGTCCCCGCACTGGACGGGGAGTTCGTCCTCGCCCCGGACCTTCGGCCACTTCGGCCAGTCCGGTACGTTCCTGTGGATCGACCCGGACGCGGGGGTGGCGGGGGTCGCCCTGACGGACCGCGCGTTCGGACCCTGGGCGATCGAGGCGTGGCCACTGTTCACGGACGCGGTGCTCGGGGAGCTGTGGGGCTGAGCCACCCCTGGCCCGCCCCTAGCCCGTCATCTCCCACATCAGCAGTTCCGCCGCCGTCGCCCCCACCGCCTCCAGGCCCTCCGCCCCGGTGATCCGGGTCGAGTCCCCCGCTCCCAGCGGCTCCCCCGCCAGCGCGACCTCGCCCCGGACCACGTGGACGTACACATACGCCCCGTCCGGCACCGCCGTCCGCTCCCCCCGCGCCAAACGGCGGACGTGGAGCATCGCACCGGCCGCGGGCACGGCGTACGGCGTGGAGTCCGCGATGCCCGGGATGATCTCGTACGACGGTTCGCCGCCGGGGGTGCCCGGGGTCAGCCACATCTGAAGGAAGGTCAGCGGGGCCGGGCCGTCGTTGCGTTCCACGTGGCGCACGCCCGCCGCCGCGCTGAGGTGCTGGACGTCACCGGGGCGGACCTTCGTCTCGTGGCCCGTGGAGTCGCGGTGGGTCAGTTCGCCCTCGATCACCCAGGTGACGATCTCGGTGTGGCTGTGCGGGTGTTCGTCGAAGCCGGCGCCGGGGGCGAGGTGCTCCTCGTTGCAGGCGATCACCGCGCCGAAGCGCAGGTTGCCGGGGTCGTAGTGCGGGCCGAAGGAGAAGGCGTGCCAGGAGTCGATCCCGGCCTGAGGGTCACCCCCGGGGTAGCGCTCAGCGGCGCGCCGTACGTCCATCACGGGCACCACCGTAGACCTCACCCGTGACCCGGCGGCACACGGTCCCGGCCCGATAAGGCAGTCTTGTCCCGTGCCCGAACCCGAATCCCGCAGCAGCGATCCCCACGCGGATTCCCGCGCCGCCCACCACGCACGCGCCGTCCACCCGCACTCCGCGACCCTGAAGCGACTGGAGAAGTCCTCCGGGTCCCTGGCCGCGCAGGCCATCGCGCGCATGGACGAGACCCTGCCGTGGTACCGGGCGATGCCACCGGAGAACCGTTCCTGGATCGGGCTGGTGGCCCAGGCGGGCATCGCCGCCTTCACCGAGTGGTTCCGGCACCCGGACGCCCCGCAGGCGATCTCCACCGACGTCTTCGGCACCGCGCCGCGCGAGCTGACGCGGGCGATCACGCTGCGGCAGACCGTGGAGATGGTGCGGACCACCATCGAGGTCATGGAGTCCGCCATCGACGAGGTGGCGGCTCCGGGCGATGAGCGCGTGCTGCGCGAAGCCCTGCTCGTGTACGCCCGGGAGATCGCCTTCGCCACCGCCCAGGTGTACGCCCAGGCCGCCGAGGCACGCGGTGCCTGGGACGCGCGGCTGGAGTCCCTCGTCGTCAACGCCGTGCTCAGCGGGGAGGCCGACGAGGGGGCCGTCAGCCGGGCCGCGGCCCTCGGGTGGAACTCGCCCGAGCACGTATGTGTCGTCCTCGGGACCGCGCCCGACGGGGACAGCGAGCTGACCGTCGAGGCGATCCGGCGGGCCGCCCGGCATGCCAAGCTCCAGGTGCTCACCGGGGTGCTCGGGGACCGGCTCGTCGTCATCGCGGGAGGGAGCAACAACCCGCTCGCCGTCGCCAAGTCGCTCATCGGGCCCTTCGCCGCCGGACCCGTCGTCGCCGGGCCCGTCGTACCCGACCTGCTCGCCGCCACGCGGTCCGCGCAGGCCGCCGCCGCGGGGCTGAAGGCGTGTTCCGCCTGGCAGGACGCGCCTCGGCCGGTGCTGGCGGACGATCTGCTGCCGGAGCGGGCCATCGCGGGCGATCCGAGCGCCCGCGAGCAGCTGGTGGAGGAGATCTACAGACCGCTGGAGGAGGCGGGCTCGGCGCTCCTCGAAACCCTGAGTGTCTACCTGGAGCAGGCGAGCAGCCTGGAAGGCGCCGCCCGGATGCTCTTCGTTCACCCGAACACCGTGCGCTACCGGCTCCGACGTGTGACTGACGTCACCGGTTGGTCGCCTTCGGATGTACGATCCGCCTTCACGTTGCGGATCGCGCTCATCCTGGGGCGTCTGGCCGACGGCGAACCCCAGACATAGGGTTTTGTCGGAGACCCACAAAAGCCCTCCGTGTTCTTCGTCCCTGTCCCCACGGGCGGCCCCGGCCGTCCCCAAGAGAGAGTGTGAGAGTGCTCGTACTCGTCGCTCCCGGCCAGGGCGCCCAGACGCCTGGCTTCCTGACCCCCTGGCTCGAACTGCCCGGCGCCAAGGACCGCGTCGCCGCGTGGTCGGACGCCATCGGACTGGACCTGGTGCACTACGGCACCGAGGCCGACGCCGACGCCATCCGTGACACCGCCGTGGCCCAGCCGCTGCTGGTCGCCGCCGGCATCCTGTCCGGCGCGGCACTCGGTGACATTGCCGAGATCACCCCGGGCGCGGTCGCGGGCCACAGCGTCGGCGAGATCACCGCTGCCGCCTTCGCCGGAGTCCTGGACGACACCGCCGCCCTGCGCCTGGTCCGCGAGCGGGGTCTGGCGATGGCCGACGCCGCCGCGATCACCGAGACCGGCATGTCGGCGCTGCTCGGCGGCGACCCGGAGACGTCGCTCGCGCACCTGGAGAAGCTGGGCCTGACCCCGGCGAACATCAACGGCGCGGGCCAGATCGTCGCGGCGGGCACGCTGGAGCAGCTGGCCGCGCTGGCCGAGGACAAGCCCGAGGGCGTCCGCAAGGTCGTCCCGCTGAAGGTCGCCGGCGCCTTCCACACCCGCCACATGGCCCCGGCCGTCGACGCGCTGGCCAAGGCCGCCGCCGAGCTGACGCCCGCCGACCCGAAGCTCCGCTACGTCTCCAACCGCGACGGCGAGACGGTCGCGACCGGTGCCGAGGTCCTCGAGCGGCTCGTCGGCCAGGTCGCCAACCCCGTGCGCTGGGACCTGTGCATGGAGACGTTCAAGGAGCTGGGCGTCACCGCGCTCATCGAGGTGTGCCCGGGTGGCACACTGACCGGCCTGGCCAAGCGCGCGCTGCCCGGTGTCACGACGCTTGCTCTGAAGACCCCCGACGACCTCGACGCGGCCCGCGAGCTCATCTCCGAGCACGCCGGCGCCGACGCCTAAGGAGCCGTAGATGGCGAAGATCAGGCCCAGCAAGGGTGCCCCGTACGCGCGCATCCTCGGTGTCGGCGGCTACCGGCCGACCCGCGTGGTGCCCAACGAGGTGATCCTCGAGAAGATCGACTCGTCCGACGAGTGGATCCGCTCGCGCTCCGGCATCGAGACCCGGCACTGGGCCGGTCCTGAGGAGACGGTCGCCGCGATGTCCGTCGAGGCCGCCGGGAAGGCGATCGCGGACGCCGGCATCTCCGCCGAGCAGGTCGGTGCCGTGGTCGTCTCGACCGTCTCGCACTTCAAGCAGACCCCGGCCGTCGCCACCGAGATCGCCGACAAGCTGGGCACCGACAAGGCCGCCGCCTTCGACATCTCGGCGGGCTGCGCGGGCTTCGGCTACGGCCTCACGCTCGCCAAGGGCATGGTGGTGGAGGGCTCCGCCGAGTACGTGCTCGTCATCGGCGTGGAGCGGCTCAGCGACCTGACCGACCTGGAGGACCGGGCCACGGCCTTCCTGTTCGGCGACGGCGCCGGCGCGGTCGTCGTCGGCCCCTCGCAGGAGCCGGCCATCGGCCCGACCGTGTGGGGCTCCGAGGGCGACAAGGCCGAGACGATCAAGCAGACCGTCGCATGGGACCGCTTCCGGATCGGCGACGTCTCCGAGCTGCCGCTGGACAGCGAGGGCAACGTCAAGTTCCCCGCGATCACGCAGGAAGGCCAGGCGGTGTTCCGCTGGGCCGTGTTCGAGATGGCGAAGGTCGCCCAGCAGGCGCTGGACGCGGCCGGGATCAGCCCGGACGACCTGGACGTCTTCATCCCGCACCAGGCCAATGTGCGGATCATCGACTCGATGGTGAAGACTCTCAAGCTGCCGGAGCACGTCACGGTCGCCCGTGACATCCGCACCACCGGCAACACCTCGGCCGCCTCGATCCCGCTCGCGATGGAGCGGCTCCTGGCGACCGGGGAGGCGAAGAGCGGCGACACCGCGCTCGTCATCGGATTCGGGGCGGGTCTCGTCTACGCCGCCACGGTCGTTACCCTCCCCTAGGCACTCCGTGCCGGATCAAGCGGTCCGGCAGGGGGACAACTGCCACAAACCGTCTGGAACAGCTAAGAAGGAGCGCCAACATGGCCGCCACTCAGGAAGAGATCGTCGAAGGTCTCGCCGAGATCGTGAACGAGATCGCCGGCATCCCGGTTGAGGACGTCCAGCTGGACAAGTCCTTCACCGACGACCTGGACGTCGACTCCCTGTCCATGGTCGAGGTCGTCGTCGCCGCCGAAGAGCGCTTCGACGTGAAGATCCCGGACGAGGACGTCAAGAACCTCAAGACCGTCGGCGACGCGACCGACTACATCCTCAAGCACCAGGCCTGAGTCACCCCTCAGTCCCGCTGCTAGGCCCCGCCACCCGGCGGTGTTTCGCCGTATGAATCCCGTATCCGTTGGAGAAAGAATTCCCGTGAGCCCGACCAATCGCACCGTGGTCGTCACCGGTATCGGCGCAACCACACCGCTGGGTGGCGACGTAGCGTCGTTCTGGGACGCCCTCGTCGCCGGCACGTCCGGCGTCCGTGTCCTGGAGCAGGAGTGGGCCGCCGAGCTGCCGGTCCGTATCGCCGCGCAGATCAAGGTCGACCCGTCCGAGATCATCCCCCGGCCGCAGGCCCGCAAGCTGGACCGGTCCGCGCAGTTCGCGCTGATCGCCGCTCAGGAGGCCTGGAAGGACGCCGGTTTCACCGCCAAGGCCGGTGAGGACCCGTCCGTGAACCCCGACCGTCTGGGTGCGGTCGTCGCCTCCGGCATCGGCGGTGTGACGACGCTCCTGGACCAGTACGACGTCCTCAAGGACAAGGGCGTACGCCGTGTCTCCCCGCACACCGTGCCGATGCTGATGCCCAACTCCCCGGCGGCCAACGTCGGCATCGAGCTGGGCGCCCGCGCGGGCGTGCACACCCCGGTCTCGGCCTGCGCCTCGGGCGCGGAGGCCATCGGGTACGCGATCGAGATGATCCGCACCGGGCGTGCGGACGTGGTCGTGGCCGGTGGTACCGAGGCCGCCATCCACCCGCTTCCCATCGCCGCGTTCGGCAACATGATGGCGATGAGCAAGAACAACGACGACCCCGAGGGCGCCTCGCGTCCCTACGACGCCGGCCGTGACGGCTTCGTGCTCGGCGAGGGCGCCGGTGTGATCGTCCTGGAGTCCGAGGAGCACGCGAAGGCCCGCGGCGCCCGGATCTACGTCGAGGCGGTCGGCCAGGGCATCTCCGCCGACGCCCACCACATCACCCAGCCCGAGCCGTCCGGCAACGGCATCGCGCACGCGCTGCAGAACCTGCTGGACAACACCGACCTGAAGCCGGCCGAGGTCGTGCACGTGAACGCGCACGCGACCTCGACGCCGCAGGGTGACGTGGCCGAGATCAAGGCGCTGCGCAAGGTGTTCGGCGACGACGTCGACCACATGGCGATCTCCGCGACCAAGTCGATGACGGGTCACCTGCTCGGTGGCGCCGGCGGTATCGAGACCGTCGCGTCGATCCTGGCGCTCGTGAACCGTACGGCTCCGCCGACGATCAACCTCGACAACGTCGACCCCGAGGTCAACGCGGACATCGTCCGTGGCGAGGCCCGCCGGCTGCCCGAGGGCCGCATCGCCGCGCTGAACGACTCGTTCGGCTTCGGCGGACACAACGTGGTGCTGGCGTTCAGGACCGTCTGAGAGACCTGAGCAAAGGGCCCCCTGCCAGCCGGCAGGGGGCCCTTTCCCGTACACGCCTACGACGGCTGCTCACACCACCTGGTGCAGCCAGCGCACCGGGGCTCCCTCGCCCGCGTACCGGAACGGCTCCAGTTCGTCGTCCCACGGCTTGCCGAGGAGCTTGGACAGCTCGGCCTCCAGGTCGGTCTCGCCGCGCTGGCTGCGCTGCAGGGCGGCGCGCAGGCGGTCCTCGGGGATGAGGATGTCGCCGTGGATGCCGGTGACGGCGTGGAAGATGCCGAGGTCGGGGGTGCAGCTGTAGCGCTCGCCCTCGGCGGTGGCACAGGGCTCGGCGGTGACCTCGAAGCGGAGCAGGTGCCAGCCGCGCAGCGCCGAGGCGAGCTTGGACGCCGTGCCGGCCTCGCCCTGCCAGGAGAACTCCGAGCGCCAGGTGCCGGGGGCCGCGGGCTGCCGGATCCAGTCGAGGTTGACGCGCGTGCCGAGCACCCCGGCGACCGCCCACTCGACGTGCGGGCACAGCGCGCGCGGCGCGGAGTGCACGTACAGAACTCCACGTGTCGTCACCGGAACCTCCGGACAGAGCGGGACATCTTGCGGACTGGCTGGCGGCAGTGGCGCGACGGCCGCGTTTCATGGCGAGGCTACCTTGCGGCGGCGCAAGGAGTGTGACGTACCGTCGGTCCCGGTGCCAGGAAACCTCTGCCATTCACCCAGGGGGACGCTTGTACGGGGGTGCGCCGTTCCAGCGCGCCCGGCCGGGAACCCTCGCGCGTTGTTATGGGAGGAAGCACAGAACGAAGGCCCGGTGGGTACCGGGTCCGACGACGAGGGGACCAGCAGGGGATGCGGAAGCCGAGCAGCCGTACGCGCGCCGCCCTCGCCGTCGTGGCGGCCGCCGCGCTGTCAGTCGCCGGATGCGAAGCGGGCGGCGGCAGCACGCCCGTGCCGCAGGGCACCAAGGCGCGCGCCGCCCGGTCCGCCCCGGTGTGGAACCGCAGCCCGGACTCGATCGCCGCGGTCGGCGACTCCATCACGCGCGGCTTCGACGCGTGCACGGTGCTCTCGGACTGCCCCGAGGTGTCCTGGGCGACGGGCAGCGACGCCGACGTCGACAGTCTGGCGGTGCGGCTGCTCGGCGTGTCGGGCGCGGCGGAGCGCAGCTG
The DNA here is from genome assembly GCF_044388685.1 of Streptomyces sp. NPDC020192. Taxonomy (NCBI): domain Bacteria; kingdom Bacillati; phylum Actinomycetota; class Actinomycetes; order Kitasatosporales; family Streptomycetaceae; genus Streptomyces; species Streptomyces sp. NPDC020192. The sequence continues at coordinate 727,396 of NZ_JBIRXG010000001.1, forward strand.
GAACTACGCGGTGACCGGCGCCCGGATGGCGGACCTGCCGGCCCAGATGGCCCAGGCGGCGGCGCGCGGCCCGGCGTTGGTGACGGTGATGGCGGGCGCGAACGACGCCTGCCGTTCCTCGGCGTCGGCGATGACCCCGGTGGCCGACTTCCGCGCGGACTTCGAGGAGGCGCTGCGCACGCTGCGGACGGCCCAGCCGAAGACGCAGGTGTACGTGGCGAGCGTGCCGAACCTGAAGCGGCTGTGGTCCGAGGGCCGCACCAATCCGCTGGGCAAGCAGGTCTGGAAGCTCGGCATCTGCCCGTCGATGCTGTCCGACGCGGACGACCTGACGACCGCGGCCGGCCGGCGCCGGGACCAGGTGCAGCAGCGGGTGGTGGAGTACAACAAGGTGCTGAAGGAGGTCTGCGCCAAGGACCGCCGTTGCCGTTTCGACGGGGGCGCGGTCTACGACTACGACTTCGGCACCGACCAGCTCAGCCACTGGGACTGGTTCCACCCCAGCAAGGACGGCCAGGCGCGGCTCGCGGCGATCGCCTACAAGACGATCACGGCCGTGACCTAGGGTTTCCCACATGACTGAACTTTTCGGCACACTTTCCGACGGCACCGAGGTCCACCGCTGGACGCTGGAGCGCGCCGGGACGCGCGTGGAGATCCTGACGTACGGCGGCATCGTCCGCTCCCTGGAGATCCCGGACCGCGAGGGTCGCACGGCGAACGTGGTGCTGGGCTTCCCGTCCCTGGACGGCTATCTCGCGCACCCGGAGCCGTACTTCGGGGCCCTGGTCGGCCGGTACGCCAACCGGATCGCGGGCGCCCGCTTCCCGCTGGACGGCGCGGTCTACGCCCTGGAGCCGAACAACGGCCCCAACTCCCTGCACGGCGGCACGCACGGCTTCGACAAGCGGGTGTGGGACGCCGAGCCGGTCGAGCACGGCCTGCGGCTGACCCGGATCAGCCCGCACGGCGAGGAGGGCTTCCCGGGCCGCCTGGCGGTCTCGGCGACGTACACCCTGGACCCGGCCGGTGCCCTGCACCTCGCCTACGAGGCGACGACGGACGCGCCGACCGTCCTCAACCTCACCCACCACGGCTACTTCAACCTGGCCGGCCATGACGCGGGCCACGCGGGCGGCCACGAGCTGCGGATCGCCGCGTCCCGGTTCACCCCGGTGGACGCCGATCTGATCCCGACGGGCGCCATCGAGGACGTGACCGGCTCCCGCTTCGACTTCCGCGCCGCCCGCAAGACCGGCTCGGGTTACGACCACAACTTCGTCCTGGACAAGGGCGTGACCGCCGCCCCACAGGAGGTCGCCGAGCTGCACGACCCCGCCTGCGGCCGCACCCTGACGATCTCCACGACCGAGCCGGGCCTCCAGCTCTACACCGCCGACCACCTGCCCGCCCCGTTCGCCCCGGGCGACGGCATCGCCCTGGAGACCCAGCACTTCCCGGACTCCCCGAACCAGCCGGAGTTCCCGAGCACGGTGCTGAGGCCGGGCGAGGTGTTCGGGTCGGAGACGGTGTACGCCTTCTCGGTGCGTTAGACGCGCTCCCCGCGCATTCTCTTCGCCGCCTTGCCCAGCAGGGTCATCGCACCCCAGCAGATCAGCAGAGTCGCCCCGCCACCCACGACCGGCCCGACGGCGTGGCTCTTGATGCCCTCGCCCGTCACCGTCGTGGCCAGCACGAAGATGATCGAGTACAGGCTCCGGCCGACCTTGGCGCCGGCCGGAATCACCTGGAGCAGCTGCGGGATGGTGGTCGCGGCGGCCAGGGCCAGGCCGAAGGGCAGCGCTGCGGCGGTCATCAGCGCGCCGAAGCCGAGGGAGTTGCCGTACGCGCCCCAGCCGGCGCCCTTGTAGAGCAGATAGCCGGTCGCGGCGAGGGACAGCAGGACCAGCAGGCCGTTGAGGTACGCGGCCTGCGTGGCGGCCTTGCGGGCGCCGGGCAGATGCGCGGCCGGGGAACGCCAGGCGTCCGCCGTGATGAGCCGCAACTGCCGCTTGAGTCCCTGCATCTGCAGCAGCGAGTAGACGCCGAAGGCCAGCAGGCCCAGTCCGGCGAGCGCGGCGACGAAGCCGAGGGGCTTCTGCGTGATGCCGTAGTGGACGCCGCCGAAGGTGAGCGGAACGCCGAGCACCATGCCGTAGGCCATGGGCTTGGACTTCTCCTGGATCTTCAGCGCCAGCTCGCGCTGGGCGGGCGTGAGGTTCGGATCCAGCCGCATACGCCCCTCACCGACCTCCTGCGCGGGCGGCTGGGGAGGAGAGGGCTGCTGCGGCGGGTACGGCTGCTGCGGATACATCTGCTGCGGCGGATACGGTTGTTGAGGCGGATACGGTTGTTGAGGCGCGTACGGCTGCTGAGGCGCGTACGGCTGCTGATACTGCGGCGGCTGCCCGTACGGTCCGTACGATCCCGCAGGCGGCTGCTGCTGTCCGTACGGCCCCGTCGGCGGTTGCTGGCCGTAAGGCCCCTGCTGCTGCCCTGGATACACGATGCCTCTCCCCCGTGCCCGGTGTGTCCGGTGTTCTCGCGGGCCGGGAGTCTGCCATACCCGCCCGGACGTGATGAGCCCCGGTCCGGAGGTCAGGTCCCGGACCGGGGCTGCTGAAGGGGGACTTGTCCCGGATCAGACGTTAATCGGCGTGGCGAGCCCACGGTCGGCGATCGAGCGTCCGGCGGTGATCTCGTACGAACCCTTCACACATGCCCACGCCTTCGCCTTCTCGTCCCAGACCTCGAAGGCCCGGCGCAAAAGCGCGACCATCACCTCGACGCTCTCGCCGGGCCCGGCCTCGGCGGAGGCGAAGCCGGCGAGCCAGCGGGCCGGGCGCTCGGGGTCGGGCTCGGCCGGGGAGACGTAGACCTGGACGACCTCACGGCCGGGCCGCTCGCCGGTGTTGCGCAGCCGGACGCGGGCCGTGGTGCCGTCGGCGACGATGCTCTCGTAGGCCCAGTCGGTGTAGCCGAGGCCGTGGCCGAAGGGGTACGCCGGGGTGCGGCCGGCCTTCTCCCAGGCGCGGTAGCCGATGAACACGCCCTCGGTGTACGGCAGTTCGCCGTCGGCCGGGACGACCCGGGTGACCGGGGCGTCGGCGAGGGAGCCCCAGGTGGTGGGGAGGCGGCCGCCGGGCTCCTGGGCGCCGGTGAGGACGTCGGCGAGGGCGGCGCCGCCCTCCTGGCCGGGGAACCAGGTCAGCAGGACGGCGGCCACGTCCTCGCGCCAGGGCAGTTCGACCGGGGAGCCGGAGTTGACGACCACGACCGTGTTCGGGTTGGCGGCGGCGACCGCGCGGACCAGGTCGTCCTGGCGGCCGGGCAGCCGGAGGTCGGTGCGGTCGAAGCCCTCGGACTCGACGCGGTCGGTGGTGGCGACCACGACGACGGCCGTGTCGGCTGCGCGGGCGGCCTCGACGGCCTCGGCGATCAGCGTGTCGGCGTCGCGCTCGGGCTCGGCGTGGGCGAGGGCGAAGGTGACGACCCGCATCGGGACGTCGTCGGGGAGCTGGACGACGTGGGTGAGGGAGACGTCGACCGTTTCGTCGGCGGTGAGTTCGGCCTGGGCGCGGGGTACGGGGGCGGCGAAGAAGGCCTCGAAGGGGTCGCCCTCGTCGGGGCGCTGGACGTCGTCGAAGTAGGTGGTGCCGTCGACGGTGAGCGTGAAGGCGCCCATGCCCTTGATGCCGAAGGTGTGCGGGCCGGACTCGCGGGGAGTGAAGGTGCCGGTCAACTCGACCGTGTGCAGGGTGTCGTGGGTGACGCCGTCGGGGAGGTCGGAACCCATCCACTGGATCAGCCCGCCGGGGGCCGACCGGGTGCCGATGACCTGGCCGTCGGTGTCGCGGCAGACGGCACGCAGGGTGAATCCCCCGTCGGCGACGGCGAGTTCGGTGGCGGGGTCGGCGCCGACGGTGTACGTGAGCGTACCCTCGGGGAGCGCGGCGGTGAGGCCGTCGAGTGGGGAGACGACGCGGGCCGGGAAGACGGTGGCGGAGCCGCCGCCGAGGACACGGGCGTCGCGGGCGGCGGCGCCGATCAGGGCCACGGTGCCGTTCTTCAGGGGAAGAGCACCGCGTTCGTTGCGGACGAGGACGAAGGAGCGGCGGGCGATCTCGCGGGCCAGTTCGATGCCGTCGACGGTCGCGGGCAGCTCGGTGACGACGGGTTCGGCGCCGTCGAGGATCCCGACGCGGGCGGCGAGCCGCAGCACGCGCCGTACGGCGGCGTCGACGGTGGCCTCGGCGACCTCGCCGTCCCGGACGGCCTGGGCGAGGGCGGCGCCGTAGACGGTCCGAGGGCCCGGCATCGCCACGTCCAGACCGCCGTTGATGCAACCGACGGTGTCCCGGGCGGCCATCCAGTCGGAGACGTTGAACCCGTCGAAGCCCCATTCTCCGCGCAGGACTTCGTTGACGAGGTGGTGGTGCTCGGTCATGGTCGTGCCGTTGACCGTGTTGTAGGCGGTCATGATGCCCCAGGGGCGGGCGTTCTCGACGATCGCCTCGAAGGGGGCCAGGTACAGCTCGCGCAGGGCGCGTTCGGAGACCAGGTTGTTCACGGTGAAGCGGTCGGTCTCGGCGTCGTTGGCGACGAAGTGCTTGACCGTCGTGCCGACCCCGCCGGACTGCACACCGGTGACGTACCCGGCGCCGATCGCGCCCGTCAGATGCGGGTCCTCGCTGTAGGCCTCGAAGTGCCGCCCGCCGAGCGGCGAGCGATGGAGGTTGACGGTGGGGGCGAGCAGCACGTGCACCCCCTTGCGGCGGGCCTCCTGGGCGAGCAACACACCGGCTCGGTATGCGAGTTCGGGATCCCAGGTGGCGGCCAGCGCGGTCGGGGAGGGCAGGGCGACGGAGGGGTCGTCGGCACTCCAGCGCGCACCCCGGACGCCGATCGGCCCGTCGGACATGACGAGCGACTTCAGGCCGATCTCGGGCAGGGCGGGCAGGGTCCACATGTCCTGCCCGGCCAGCAGCCGGGCCTTGGCATCGAGGTCGAGCCGCGAGAGCGCCTCCTCCACGACCGTCTCGCGCGCCTTGCCGGCCGGGGTGCGCTGGGATCCCGCCATCGCGGTACCTCCTCGTTGACGTCCACGGATGCCTCAATCCTGCCTGAGCCGCCGTGCGCTACGCGGGTACCACGGCCGCCACGACCTCGATCTCCACCTGCGCCTCCGGCCGGAACAGCCTCGGCACCTCGAACGTCATGCTCGTCGGCGCGGTCCCGGTGAGGAACTCGCGGCGCACGGAACCGTATTCGTCGAGCCTGCCGATGTCGGTCAGGTAGGTACGGATGTTGATGACGTCCGCGAGGCTCGCGCCCTGCGACTTCAGCAGGGCGTCGATCGTCTCGAAGACGCCCCGGGTCTGCTCGGCCAGCGTCTCTCCCTCGGCGATCTGACCCGAGAGGAACAACAGGGCGTCGCCGTCGGCCTGTTCGACGCGGGCGATCTGGGAGTAGTAGGCGTTGGCGGGCTGCGGGGCGTCGGCGGGGCTGGTGAGGGTGACGTTCATCAGAGGCCTTTCCGGATGCGGGTGACTGCCTGGGCGATGTCGGCGCGGGACAGGGCGGGGTCTTCGGCGGCTTGCCGAAAGTGCGTCAACACGACTTCGGTGACAGGGAGTTGTGTCGCGTCCACGGCGATCCGCAGGTCCTTCACCGCGAGGTCCGTGGCGAAGTGGACGCCCTCGGCGAAGGCCCGGCCGACCGCGCCGCCGAGCGGGCTCGACGCGAGGGCCGTACGGGCGGTGTCGCCGTCGAGGCCGAGCGCGCCGGCGAGCCGCAGCGCCTCCGCGACGATGCCGACGCCGCCGATCACCGCCGTGTTGACGACGAGTTTGAGGGCCGCGCCCGAGCCGAGGGGGCCGGTGCGGGTGAGTGTGCCGAGGTGGGCGAGGACCTGCTCGACGGCGGCCGTGTCGCCGCCCGCGAGGATGCCGAGCGTGCCGTCGGCGGCCCTGTCCGTGCTGCCCATGACCGGCGCGTCGACCAGCACGACCCCGTCCTTCAGCCGCGCGGCCAACTCCCTTACGGCGTCCGGCCCGACGGTGGACATCTCGACCCAGGCCGTGCCCGGCCGCAGCTCGGGTACGACGGCGTCGGCGACGTCGGTCAGCGCGTCCGGTCCGGCGAGCATCGTCAGGACGACGTCCGCGTCCCGCACGGCCGCCGCGGGCGACCCGGCGAGCACGGCCCCCTCGGCGACGAGCGGCTCGGCCCTGGCCGGGGAGCGGTTCCAGACGGTGAGCGGATACCCGGCCGCGAGCAGCCGGCGAGCCATCGGGGCGCCCATGTGGCCCAGCCCCAGAAACGCGATCTTCTGCATGCCGTCGACGCTAGGACCGGCCGCGCGATGCGACAAGCGAATGAATAGCATCGCTGCCATGCCCACCTCGCATACCACCCCGCCCGCCGGCTCCGAGCCGCCCGACCTGAACACCGTCTGGCTGCGCGTGTTCCTGGAGGTCGCCCGGCACGGCTCGTTCACGGTGGCCGCGCGGACGCTGGGCTGGACCCAGTCCGCGGTGTCCCGGCAGATCTCCGCGCTGGAGTCGGCGCTCGGCGGCGGTCCGCTCTTCGACCGGCTGCCGCGCGGGGTACGGCTGACCGAGGCCGGCCGGACCCTGGTCCCGCACGCCGAGGCCGTCACCGCGTCGCTGCGGGGTGCCGTGCGCGAGCTGGCCGACCTGCGCACGGCGGCGGGCGGCCGGCTGCGGTTCGGCGCGTTCGCCACCGCCGACGCGGCGCTCGTCCCGCACGCGCTGGCCGCGTTCCGCGCCCGCCGTCCGCGCGTCCGCGTCTCGCGCGAGGAGGGCCTCTCCCCCGCCCTGCTGGACCGGCTCACGGCCGGCCATCTCGACCTCGCGGTGGTCTCCACGACGGGCCGCGCCCCGCTGGACACGTACGCACTGCACCATCTGCTCGACGAGACCCTGTACGTCGCCGTCCCCGCGGACCATCCGCTCGCGGCGGCCGCCGGTCCGGTACGGCTGGCCCGGCTGGCCGACGCCGACTGGATCGCCGGCAGCACCCGGCCCGAGGGCACGCTCCTCGACGCGGCCGTACGGCAGGGCTTCCGGCCGCGCGTCGCACACGTCGTCGCCGAGTGGACCGCCAAGCAGGGTTACGTCGCCGCCGGCCTGGGCGTCACCCTGGTCCCGGCCCTGGCCGCATCCTCCCTACGGCCGGACGTCACCCTGCTGCCCCTGCACCCTGAGGACGCCCCGCCGCGGGGGGTCTACGCGGCGACGGTACGGGGCCGTTCCCTGACGATGGCGGCGCAGGCCTTCATCGGGTCACTGCGGGAGGCGGCGGCCCGGATCCCGGGGTGAGCCGGTGCCATGTGGGTGCTCGGTGCTGGTGCCGGCCGGGGGTTGGGTCGCTTGCCGGCGCGTGCAGGGTGCGCTTTGCTCCGGGTCGGGAGCCGCCCCAGCGGCACGATTGCCCGCGGCTGCAATCTCCTCCCCCAACAGCTCCCGCGCCAGCATCGTCGCCCCCGCGACAGCGCCGGGCATCAGGAACACCGCGACGAACGGAACCAGGAAGGCCAGGCCGAGTGGGGTGCCGAAGCCCCAGACCAGGGTCTTGCGGGAGCGGAGCAGGGCGAGCCGGGCGCGCAGGTCGACGCCCCGGCGCTGGAGGGCCACGGCGGTCAGTTCCTCGGTGAGGAAGAAGCCGGTGACGAAGAACCCGATCACCGGGATCACCGTCTGGCCGACGAGGGGAAGGAAGCCCAGGGCGAAGAGCAGGACGCCCCACAGCGCGGCCCGCACCAGCACACGCAGGCTGTCGCGGGCCGAGATCCACAGGTCGCGCCAGAGCGGCAGCCCCGAGCGCGGGGCGGTGCCCTCGGGCGAGACGTCGGCGTCGACCTGTTCCGACAGGCTCTCGTAGAAGGGCTCGCCGACCAGCAGGGTGACGGCCGTGAAGGTCAGCACGGCGAGCAGCAGTCCGAGCGCGAAGAGGACGGCGGTGAGGAAGCCGCGGAACAGGCCCTGCCAGGGGCTCGACCAGTCGTCCGCGAACGGCGTCGCCCAGGTGACCGCGTCCTCGCCCCACACGGCGAGCGCGACGAGCGCGGCGACGTACAGCACCAGGGTGACCAGCCCCGGCAGCAGCCCGAAGCCGTACTGCCTGCCGTGCCGGCTGACCCAGCGCTGGCCCTTCAGCAGATAGCCGAACCCCACCCCGAGATCACGCATGGCGAAAACTTTACGCGTTCAGCATCCGCCGCAGCAGATCACGCAACGACCGGCGCTCGTCCTCGGAGAGCCCGGCGAGGGGTTCGCGGGCGAAGCGCAGGCCCTCGCGCAGGTCCTGGGCCATGCGCAGGCCCTCGTCCGTGGCGGCGGCGAGCTTCACGCGGCGGTCGGCGGGGTCGGGGCGCCGCTCGACCAGCCCCCGGGACTCCAGCCGGTCCACGATCCCGGTCACGTTGGACGGCTCGCACTTCAGCTTCTGGGCCAGCTTCCGCATCGGCAGCGGCTCCAGCGAGAGCAGGCTGAGGAGCCGGGCCTGCGGGCCGGTCAGCGTGTGCTCGCCCGCCGCCTTCTCGTAGTCCGCGTAGAAGCGGGCCACGACGTCTCCGATCAGCTCGACGACCTCCATGGTCAGGGCGTCCGGGCGGCGGGTCTGCGATGGACTGGACGGAGTGGACATGGGCTCCAGGATACCTCGTTACTTGACATGCTGAAATATTCAGGAGCATGGTTGTTTCAGGTTCTGAAGTATTTGCGCGGAGCATTTCGCGAAGCATGTGAGGAAGGCCGTCATGATCAACCGCGAGTGGCACCTGCTCAGCCGTCCCGTCGGCTGGCCGAAGCCCGAGGACTTCGCCCTGGTCGAGACCGAGGTCCCGGCCCCCGGTGCGGGCCAGGTGCTGGTGAGGAACAAGTACCTCTCGGTGGACCCGTACATGCGGGGCCGGATGAGTGCCGCGAAGTCGTACACCGCCCCCTTCGAGCTGGGCAAGGTCATGCAGGGCGGCGCGGTCGGCGAGGTGATCGAGTCGAACGCCGAGGGCATCGAGGCGGGCGACCACGTCCTGCACTTCTTCGGCTGGCGCGAGTACGCGGTCATGGACGCGAAGCACGCCGTCAAGGTCGACCCCGAGGCCGCGCCCCTGTCGACGTACCTCGGCGTGCTCGGCATGACCGGCCTCACCGCCTACGCCGGTCTGCTGCGCACCGCCTCCTTCAAGGAGGGCGACGTCGTGTTCGTGTCCGGCGCCGCGGGCGCGGTCGGCAGCCAGGTCGGCCAGATCGCCAAGCTTCTGGGCGCGTCGCGGGTGATCGGCTCGGCCGGCTCCGACGAGAAGGTCAAGCTGCTGGTCGAGGAGTACGGCTTCGACGCCGCCTTCAACTACAAGAGCGGCCCGGTGGCCGAGCAGCTGCGCGCCGCCGCTCCCGACGGCATCGACGTGTACTTCGACAACGTCGGCGGGGACCACCTGGAGGCGGCCATCGGCTCCCTCAACCAGGGCGGCCGTATCGCCGTCTGCGGCATGATCTCGGTCTACAACAACACCGAGCCCGCTCCCGGCCCGAAGAACCTCGCCCGGCTGATCCAGACCCGGGGCCGTATCGAGGGCTTCCTGGTCGGCGACCACTACGACCTCCAGCCACAGTTCGTCGCCGAGGTCGGCCCGTGGGTGGCCTCCGGTCGGCTCAAGTACCGCGAGACCGTCGTCGAGGGCATCGAGAACAACCTGGAGGCGTTCCTCGGGGTGCTGCGCGGTGACAACACCGGGAAGATGATCGTCAAACTGTAGGACTCCGCCACCCCTTCCCCACCGTTTCCGGCATGCGGTAACTTCTTTCCGAAATCCGCCGTCGATCGTGGGCGCGAGTCGCGGCGGACCGAGGAGGAAGACAACCGCATGCCCATCACGCAGTCCGACGTCGTGTACACCGCCGTAGCCACCGCGGAGAACGGCCGTGACGGCCGGGTCGCCACCGACGACGGCCGACTCGACGTCGTCGTCAACCCGCCGAAGGAGATGGGCGGCAGCGGGGCCGGGACCAACCCGGAGCAGCTGTTCGCCGCGGGGTACTCCGCGTGCTTCCAGGGCGCGCTCGGGGTCGTCGCCCGGCAGGAAGGTGCCGACATCTCCGGGTCGACCGTCACCGCGAAGGTCGGCCTCGGCAAGAACGACGAGGGGTTCGGGATCATCGTGGAGATCTCCGCGAACATCCCGAACGTGTCCGCCGAGGTGGCCCGGGACCTGGTCGAGAAGGCCCACCATGTGTGCCCGTACTCGAAGGCGACCCGCGGCAACATCACCGTGACGCTGGTCTGACACCCGTCGTTGTCACTGCGGCAGCCGCATCCCTGGACGTGGGGTGCGGCTGCCGTCGTGTTCAGGCGGCCAGGACCGCCTTGTGCACCGCTCTCACGAATCCCTCGTTCTCCGGCGCCGCCCCGCCCGGAAACGCCATCCTGCGCCGCGTGTAGCCGTACGCCAGGCCGCTCCTCGGGTCGGCGAAGGCCTGGGAGCCGCCCGCTCCGCTGTGACCGAAGGCACCGGCACCCAGGACCGGGTACGCCACGTCGGCCGTCGCCTGGAAGCCGAGGCCGAACGCCCTGTGGCCGCGGGCCACCAGGTCGTAGCCGACGGAGTGGATCTGGCCCACCTCGGCGACCGTGTCCGGCTTCAGCAGCGGCGGGCGGTCGGCCAGTTCGCTGATCGCAGCCGCATACATCCTCGCCAGACCGCGCGCGGAGGCGACCCCGCCCGCCGACGCCGGCCCCTTGGCGCGCACCCGGCGGGAGTTGGCGTGGTCCTCCAGCGTCGCCGGCTCCGGCACATGGCCGTTGAAGGCGATCGAGGCCAGTGAGTGCGGACCCGTCCGCTGGGCCGCCAGCTCGGCCTGCTGCTCCGGGGTGGGGAGCATCGACTGCACGGAGCGGAAGCGGGGCTCCTCGGACTCGGGCAGCCCCAGGTAGAAGTCCATGCCGTACGGCGCCCGGATCCGCTCCTCGAACACCTCCTGGAGCGTGCGTCCGGTGGCCCGGCGGACCACCTCTCCGGTGAGTGCGCCGATCACGAACGCGTGGTAGCCGAACGCCGTGCCCGGCCGCCAGAACGGCTTCTGGTCCGCGAGCCGTTCGGCGATCGCCCGGTCGTCGGCCAGCTCCTCCGCCGAGAACCCGGCGTCGATCCCGACCAGCCCCGCCCGGTGGGCCAACAGCTCACGGAGGGTCACCGCACCCTTGCCCTCGGCGGCGAACTCCGGCCAGTAGTAGGTCACTTTGCGGTCCAGCTCCAGGGTGCCGTCCTGCACCAGGAGTGCCACCACGAGATGCGCGGCGCCCTTGGTGGACGAGAACACGCCGTACAGGGAGTCCGCCTCGCCGCCCGCCCACAGGTCGACGACCTGCCTCCCGTGCACGTACGCGCACAACTGCCCCTCGTAGTCGTCCCGTTCCCCGGCGACGAACGCGGCGAACTCCTCGCGCACCGCCTCGAAGCCCTCGGCGACCGTGCCGTGGACGGTGATCTCCTGAGTCATCCGCTCTCCTCAACCTGAGCCGCTCTCGCTGCTCCCCCTGCACAACGCCCGTTCCCGCTCCGGACGTTCCCCAGACCGGTACGGCGCGATGTACCTGATCGACTCAACCGCGGCGGGGGCCGCCGAGTGTCACCTGCATGCCCCGGATGGCCGATGGCACGGCGTGGCGCGCGGAAGCGGAGCGGGGCTCAGGTGCGCGTGCGGGTCTTGGACGGCGACGCCGCGGGGGCCGGGCCGGACGCCGTCGTGGGCCTCAGGTGCACCACCACAGGAAGCGGGTGCAGGTCTTGGACGGCGACGGCGCGGGGGCCGGGCCGGATGTCGTCGGGGCGCTGGTCGGGGTGGCGGTGGGGTGGGTCGTGGCCGTGGGGGCCGGGGCCGGGGGGGTGGCGCCGGAACCCGTCGTGGCCGACTGTTCCGCCTTGTCGGTGTCCTTGGCGCTCGGTGACGCGGAGGCCTTGTCCTTGGGGGACTTGCTCGTGGACGCGGAGGCCGAGGCCGCCGGGGAGGCGCCGGAGCGCGCGCCCGAGGTGTCGTTCACCGGCTGGGCCGTGCCGCCCGGGGTCGCGGAGGCCGCGCTGCCGTCCGCCGCCGTGTTCCCGGAGGTGGCCGGACCGCCGCCGGAGAAGGGCGAGAAGGGCGCGTCCGTGCCCAGCGTGGCGATGCTGAGTCCACCCGCGCCGAGGACGAAGCCCGCGGCGATCAGTACGGTACGGCGGCGCCGACGGCGGTGGACGGCGGCCTTGCGGTCGCGCCGGCTGCCATCGGAACCGACGGGGGCCACGGTCGCGCCGCCACGGCCCTTGCGCCGCGCGGCCCGGCCCCCCGGCTCGGGGTCGGCCTCCGGTTCCTCTTCGGGAACGGACTCGCCGTGCGGCTCCGGCTCGGGGTCCGGTTCCGGCTCGTACTCCACCGGCGCGCCCTGCCCCTGGGCGGGCACCCGGACGTCGTACGCCTCGCCCGGGACGTAATCGTTATGGTCCGGCGGATAACCGTTCGCGGCCGGGACGTGACCGCCGTATCCCGGTGTCTCACCCGCGCCCGCCCCCGCGTGGGCGTACGCGTCCGCGCTCGCGGCGCGGGCCGGTGTTCCGCACCCGGGGCAGGCCAGGGCGCCGTTGAGGTGCCGTTGGCACGGGTGGCAGTAGTCCATGACGCGGGAAGACTAGATTCCCCGCCGGTAACGTTCCTAGGGGTGTCTGTGAAGGTTTCGTAGATCACCGAAATAATTCTCGAAAGCCTTGCCGAAACCGTTACCTGTTCGACCCATTGACACCCCTACCGCCCCGTCCTTACTGTCACGCCAGCATTTCGAACGTGTGACGAAATCTCGAACAGCTGAGGGGCAACTGCCGTGCGCATCACCGGAATCAGCACGCACGTGGTCGGCACGCCGTGGCGCAACCTGACCTACGTCCAGGTGCACACCGACGAGGGCATCACAGGCGTCGGCGAGACCCGGATGCTCGGTCACACCGACGCGCTGATCGGCTACCTGCGGGAGGCCGAGGCCAATCACATTCTCGGCTCGGATCCCTTCGCCGTCGAGGACCTCCTACGCCGGATGAAGTACGGCGACTTCGGCCGCGCGGGCGAGATCGTCATGTCCGGCATCGCCGTGATCGAGATGGCCTGCTGGGACATCAAGGGCAAGGCGCTGGGCGTGCCGGTGTGGCAGCTGCTCGGCGGCAAGGTGACCGACAAGGTCAAGGCGTACGCCAACGGGTGGTACACGACCGAGCGGACGCCCGAGGCGTACCACAAGGCCGCCCAGGGGGTGATGGAGCGCGGGTACAAGGCGCTGAAGATCGACCCCTTCGGCACCGGGCACTTCGAGCTGGACCACGAGCAGACCCTGTACGCGGTCTCCCTCATCGAGGCCGTGCGGGACGCGATCGGCCCGGAGACCGAGCTGATGCTGGAGATGCACGGCCGCTTCTCCCCCGCCACCGCCGTCCGCCTCGCCCGTGAGCTCGCCCCCTTCAAGCCGGCCTGGCTGGAGGAGCCGGTGCCGCCGGAGAACCTGAAGGCGCTGGAGAAGGTCGCCGCCAAGGTGGACATCCCGGTCGCGACCGGTGAGCGGATCCACGACCGGATCGAGTTCCGCGAGCTGTTCGAGAGCCAGGCCGTGGACATCATCCAGCCGGACGTCGGCCACATCGGCGGCATCTGGGAGACCCGGAAGCTCGCCGCGACCGCCGAGACCCACTACATGCTGGTCGCCCCGCACAACGTCGGCGGGTCCGTGCTCACCGCCGCCTCCCTCCAGGTCGGCTTCACCGCGCCGAACTTCAAGATCCTCGAGCACTTCAACGACTTCGCGGACGCGGAGATCAAGAAGGTGGTCAAGGGGGCGCCGCAGGTCGTGGACGGGTACTTCCACCTGTCCGACGCGCCCGGTCTCGGCGTCGAGCTGGACACCGACGCGGCCGCCGAGTTCCCGCAGCAGCAGGCCCGGTTCGACCTGTGGGCCGAGGGCTGGGAGCAGCGCAAGCCGAAGGGGAAGAAGTGAGTTCCCAGGTCGTGATCGAGGCGCCGGGCGCCCACCGGGTCGAGGAGCACACGCCCCGCGAGCCCGGCCCCGGCGAGGCGCTGGTCGCCGTGCACGCGGTCGGCATCTGCGGCAGCGACCGCGAGGTGTACCAGGGCAACCGGCCGGACGGGTACGTCCGTTACCCGCTGACGCCGGGCCACGAGTGGTCGGGGACGGTGACGAAGGTGGGCCCGGGTGTCCCGGCCTCCCTCACCGGCCGCAAGGTCGTCGGCGAGGGCTTCCGCAACTGCCAGGTGTGCGACCGCTGCCACGCGGGCGAGACCACGCTGTGCACCGACGGCTACGAGGAGACCGGGTTCACCCAGCCGGGCGCCATGGCCGCCACGCTCACCCTGCCGGCCCGGCTGCTGCACGCCCTGCCGGACGACGCCGACCTCACCGCCGCCGCCCTGCTGGAGCCGGCCGCCTGCATCGCGGCCGCCGCGCTGAAGGCGGGCGCCCAGCCGGGTGAGCGGGTCGCGGTGGTCGGCACCGGGACGCTCGGGATGTTCGCCGTGCAGTTCCTGAAGGCGATCTCGCCGAGCGAGCTGCTGGTGGTCGGGACCCGCAACGACCGGGAGGCGCTGTCGCGGCAGTTCGGCGCGACCGACTTCCGTATCAAGGACCAGGAACTGCCCGACGACTTCGACGTCGTGATCGAGACCGCCGGGTCCGCGTCCGCCGCGCGCACCGCCGCCTCCCTGCTCAGGCGCGGCGGACGCCTGGTCCTGACCGGGATCCCGGCGCCGGGCGCGGACGGGCTCGACCCGACCGATCTCGTCGTACGGCAGCTGGAGGTGCACACCGTCTTCGGGGCGCCGCCGGACGCCTGGGCGCACACCGTACGGGTCTTCGGCGCCGGGCTGCTGGACCCGCTGCCGCTGGTCACGCACGAGCTGCCGCTGACCGAGTTCTCCCAGGCCATCGACCTCGTCGGGGCCGGCGACCCGAAGGTGGGCAAGGTGCTGCTCCGCCCCTAGCCGTACGCCGGTCAGGGCGTTACCTGACGGCGCCCTGACCGGCGTACCACCACATGCGCTCTTTTTTGCGCCCCGAGCCGCGAACCTTGTCCGAAATCTCGAACACGAAGGACAGCTTGTGACGACCGACGCTTCCGCTACGGCGGCCCGCCGACCCGGTGAGCAGGCGCTCACCGCTCTCGGCCTCGGCGCGCCCGCCCTCGACCCCGCCGACGCCTCCGCCCACAGCTTCCCGGGCGGCGGCCGCTGGCGCACCGAGATCCCCTCGTGCGAGGGACCCGAGGCGCTGGCGGTCGTACTCAAGGAATCCTCCCGCCTCGATGTGCCGATCCACCGGATCAGCCAGGGCAGCGGCGTGTGGATGCTCACCGACGCCGAGATCACCGAGATGGTCGAGGCCACCTCCGAACGCGACATCGAACTCTGCCTGTTCACCGGCCCGCGCGGCACCTGGGACATCGGCGGCTCGGTGCGCTCCGACTCGCGGGGGGCCGGACTGCGCGCACGCGGCCACGACGCCGTCGCCGGCTGTGTCGAAGACGCCGTCAGGGCAACGGAGTTGGGTGTCAAGTGCCTGCTCGTCGCCGACGAGGGCGTGCTGTGGACGCTGCACCGGGCGCGCGAGGCCGGCGTCATCCCGGCCGACACCACCCTGAAGGTCTCGGCCCTCATCGGCCCGGTGAACCCGGCGGCGTACGCCGTGTACGAGCGGCTCGGCGCCGACTCCGTCAACGTGCCCAGCGATCTGACGCTGGATCACCTCACCGAGATCCGCCGGGCGTCGGCGGCTCCCATGGACATGTACATCGAGGCCCCCGACGATCTCGGCGGCTATGTGCGGATGTACGAGGTCGCCGAGCTGATCCGGCGCGGCGCACCGCTCTACCTGAAGTTCGGCCTGTCCAAGAGCCCCGGCATCTACCCGTACGGACACCACATGCGGGACCTGACGCTGGCCACCGCCCGGGAGCGGGTGCGGCGCGGTCGGCTGGCCCTGGACCTGCTCGCACGGCACGGAGCCGACGGCGACATGGCGCCCCTCGGTTCACGGCTGCCCGGGACGCTCAAGCGGTTCGACACCTCCGCATAACGTTCCGGATAATCCACTTCACAAAATACGACGTAGTCAAACACAATCCCACACGTCTCTCGGTCTCCCGCACCGCCTCGGAGCGTCTTCCCATCGCCAGGCCGAGCCCTGCCCCACACACATCAAGGATGATGATCATGCGTACTCGCAGAGCCGCACTCACCGCCATATCCGGAGCCGCCACCCTCGCCCTCACCCTGACCGCCTGCGGTCAGAGCAGCTCGGGCGGAAGCAAGGAGAAGACCGGCGACGTCAAGGGCGCCACGATCGGCATCGCGATGCCGACCAAGTCCTCCGAGCGGTGGATCAACGACGGCAACGACATGGTCAAGAACCTCGAGGCCAAGGGCTACAAGACCAAGCTGGTCTACGGCGAGGACGACCCGAGCACCCAGGTCTCGCAGATCGAGAACCTGATCACGCAGGGCGTCAAGGGCCTGATCATCGCGGCCATCGACAACAAGTCCCTGAACAACGTGCTCCAGGAGGCCAAGCAGGCCAACATCCCGGTCATCGCCTACGACCGGCTGATCCTCGGCACCAAGAACGTCGACTACTACGCCTCGTTCGACAACGAGAAGGTCGGCACCCTCCAGGGCACCTACATCGTGCACAAGCTCGGCCTGGACAGCGGCAAGACGGGCCCGTTCAACATCGAGCTGTTCGCCGGGTCGAACGACGACAACAACACCCAGTACTTCTTCAACGGCGCGATGAAGGTGTTCCAGCCGTACATCGACAAGAAGCAGCTGGTGGTCAAGTCCGGGCAGACCAAGCTCAACCAGGTCACCACCCTGCGCTGGGACGGTGCCACCGCGCAGAAGCGCATGGAGGACATCCTCACCTCCACGTACACGAGCGGCAAGGTCGACGCGGTGCTCTCGCCGTACGACGGCATCTCCATCGGCATCATCGCCGCCCTGAAGTCGGACGGTTACGGCTCCGCCGGCAAGCCGCTGCCGGTCATCACCGGCCAGGACGCCGAGCTGGCCTCGGTGAAGTCGATCATCGCGGGCCAGCAGTCCCAGACCGTCTTCAAGGACAGCCGCAAGGAGACCGCGGTCGCGGTGTCCATGGTCGACGATGTCCTGCACGGCAAGAAGCCGCAGGTCAACGACACCACGACCTACACCAACGGCGCCAAGGTCGTCCCCTCCTTCCTGCTCCAGCCGGTGAGCGTGGACAAGACCAACTACGAGGACGCCCTGGTCAAGGGCGGTTACTACACCGACTCCCAGCTCAAGTGATCCCGCCCATCTGCCCGACCCCACACTGATTGGAAGGCACGACCATGGCGGGACCCGTCCTGGAAATGCGCTCGATCGTCAAGACCTTTCCCGGTGTCAAAGCGCTGTCGGACGTCACGCTGACCGTCCGCCAGGGCGAGGTCCACGCCATCTGCGGGGAGAACGGCGCCGGCAAGTCCACCCTGATGAAGGTGCTCTCCGGCGTCCATCCGCACGGCACCTACGAGGGCGACATCCTCTTCGAGGGAGAGGTCGTCCGGTTCAAGGACATCCGGGCGAGCGAGCAGCACGGCATCGTCATCATCCACCAGGAGCTGGCGCTCTCCCCGTACCTCTCCCTGGCGGAGAACATCTTCCTCGGCAACGAGCACGCCAGGGGCGGGTTCATCGACTGGCGGGAGACCCTGCGGCACGCCACCGAGCTGCTGCGCCGGGTCGGTCTCAACGACCACCCGGAGACCCGCGTCGCCGACATCGGCGTGGGCAAGCAGCAGTTGGTGGAGATCGCGAAGGCGCTCTCGAAGAAGGTGAAGCTCCTCATCCTGGACGAGCCGACGGCGGCGCTGAACGACGAGGACAGCGACAAGCTGCTC
This sequence comes from Streptomyces sp. NPDC020192, assembly GCF_044388685.1. NCBI lineage: Bacteria > Bacillati > Actinomycetota > Actinomycetes > Kitasatosporales > Streptomycetaceae > Streptomyces > Streptomyces sp. NPDC020192. Next base: position 745,361 of record NZ_JBIRXG010000001.1, read on the forward strand.
CAGCTCATCCTGGAGCTGAAGAACCAGGGCATCACCTCGATCATCATCTCCCACAAGCTCAACGAGATCCGCAAGGTCGCCGACTCGGTGACGATCATCCGCGACGGGCGGTCCATCGAGACCCTCGACGTGAAGGCGGAGGGGACGACCGAGGACCGGATCATCAGCGGCATGGTGGGCCGCGACCTCGACCACCGCTTCCCGGAGCGCACCCCGCACGAGGCGGAGGAGGGCGCGGCACCGGCGCTGGAGATCCGCAACTGGACCGTCCATCACCCGATCGACCAGCAGCGCAAGGTCGTCGACGACGTGTCGATCAGCGTCCGCCGCGGTGAGATCGTCGGCATCGCGGGCCTGATGGGCGCCGGCCGCACCGAACTCGCGATGAGCGTCTTCGGCCGTACCTACGGCCGGTACGCGGGCGGCACGGTCCTCAAGGACGGCGTCGAGATCCGTACGAAGTCCGTCGCCGAGGCGGTGGACCACGGCATCGCGTACGTCACCGAGGACCGCAAGCACTACGGCCTCAACCTCATCGACACCATCAACCGGAACATCTCGCTGACCGCGCTGAAGAAGGTCGCCAAGCGGGGCGTGGTGGACGAGCAGGCGGAGCGGCAGGTCTCCGAGGGCTTCCGCAAGTCGATGAACATCAAGGCGCCGACGGTCTTCGAGCCGGTGGGCAAGCTGTCCGGCGGCAACCAGCAGAAGGTCGTCCTCAGCAAGTGGATCTTCGCGGGTCCGGACGTGCTGATCCTGGACGAACCGACCCGCGGCATCGACGTGGGCGCCAAGTACGAGATCTACACGGTCATCGACCAACTGGCCGCCCAGGGCAAGGCGGTCGTCTTCATCTCCTCCGAGCTGCCGGAACTGCTCGGCATGTGCGACCGCATCTACACGATGGCCGCGGGACGGCTGACCGGTGAGGTGCCGCGGGCCGAGGCCACGCAGGAAGTGCTGATGCGCCAGATGACGAAGGACAAAGAGGTAACCCGATGAGCACGGACGTCACCGACAAGACTCCGGCGGCCGCGCCGCCGGGCAAGGGCGGATCGGCCGGCGGCGAGAACCTGTTGCAGCTGGTGCTCGGCGGCCTGCGCCGCAACATGCGCCAGTACGGCATGCTGATCGCACTCGGTCTGATCGTCGTCCTCTTCCAGTTCTGGACCGGCGGCGACCTGCTGCTGCCGCGTAACGTCTCCAACCTGGTGCTGCAGAACAGCTACATCCTGATCCTCGCGATCGGCATGATGCTGGTGATCATCGCCGGGCACATCGACCTGTCGGTCGGCTCGATCACGGCGTTCGTGGGCGCGTTCGCGGCCGTGCTCACCGTGCAACACCACATGGCGTGGCCCCTCGCCCTGGTGCTGTGCCTGCTGGTGGGCGCGGTGGCGGGCTCCGTACAGGGCTTCCTGATCGCGTACTTCGGCATACCGTCGTTCATCGTCACGCTGGCCGGAATGCTGCTCTTCCGCGGCCTCACGGAGATCCTGCTCAAGGGCCAGACCCTCGGCCCGTTCCCCAACGGCCTGCAGAAGATGGGCAACGGCTTCCTGCCCGCGGTCGGCCCGAACACCAACTACCACAACCTCACCCTGCTCCTCGGCATCGTCCTGATCGCCGCCGTGGTGTGGCAGGAGGTGCGCGACCGGCGTCGCCAGCAGGAGTTCTCCCTCGACGTGGTGCCCGTCAAGCTGTTCCTGCTCAAGCTCGTCGCCCTGGTCGCCGCGATCCTCTCCCTCACGATGCTGCTCGCCAGCTACGACGGCGCGCCGATCGTGCTGATCATCCTCGGCGTCCTGGTGGGCGGCTACGGCTACGTCATGCGCAACTCGGTCTTCGGCCGCCACATCTACGCCATCGGCGGCAATCTGCCGGCGGCCAAGCTGTCCGGTGTGAAGGACAAGCGCATCACCTTCCAGGTGTTCCTGAACATGGGCGTGCTCGCGGCCCTGGCGGGTCTGGTGGTCGCCGCCCGCCTGAACGCGGCCTCGCCGAAGGCGGGCGACGGCTTCGAACTGGAGGCCATCGCCTCCTCGTTCATCGGCGGCGCCTCCATGAGCGGCGGTGTCGGCACCGTACTCGGTGCCATCATCGGCGGTCTCGTCCTCGGCGTGCTGAACAACGGCATGAACCTCCTCAGCGTCGGCACCGACTGGCAGCAGGTCATCAAGGGCCTGGCCCTGTTGGCGGCGGTCGGGTTCGACGTGTGGAACAAGCGCAAGTCCGGTTCGTAAGTCAGACGGGCCCCGCCGGAACAGCCGGCGGGGCCCCTCCTTTATGCGGGAGCCGCATTCATGGAACTGAACAGACGCACGGTCATCGCAGGCGCCGCGGCGGCGGGCCTCGCCGCCACCACCCTCGGCTCGGGCACCGCCCAGGCCGCAACGGGCTCTACGGGTTCGTCCGGAGGCAGGAAGCCGGTGAAGGAGCACTTCGGCACGCTCGCCGACGGCACGAAGATCTACCGCTGGTCGCTGGAGAACGGCGGCACCCGGCTGAAGGTGCTGTCGTACGGCGGCATCATCCAGTCCCTGGAGATCCCCGACCGGCACGGCCGGTACGCCAACGTCTCGCTCGGCTACGACAACCTCGACGCCTACGTGAAGGGCACGACCTTCTTCGGCGCCACCATCGGCCGCTACGGCAACCGCATCGCCAAGGGCCAGTTCACGCTCGACGGCAAGAAGTACCAGCTGTCCGTCAACGACGGCGTGAACAGCCTGCACGGCGGCAAGCAGGGCTTCAACACCAAGGTGTGGGACATCGAGCCCTTCGTCTCCGGCTCCGACGTCGGCCTTCACCTGCACTACACGAGCGTCGACGGCGAGATGGGCTACCCCGGCACGCTGAAGACGAAGGTCACCTTCACCCTGAACCGGCACGGCGACTGGCGGATCGACTACGAGGCCACCACCGACAAGCCGACGGTGGTCAACCTCACCAACCACACGTACTACAACCTCGCCGGCGAGGGCAGCGGCAGCATCTACGGCCACGAACTCTGGCTCGCCGCAGGCCGGTTCACCCCGACCGACTCGGGCCTGATCCCCACCGGTGAGCTGGCGAAGGTCAAGGGCACCCCCTTCGACTTCACCCACCCCAAGCCGGTCGGCCGCGACATCCGCACCGGCCACCCGCAGCTGGTCACCGCCAAGGGCTACGACCACAACTTCGTGCTCGACAAGGGCGTGACCGCCAGGCCCGAGCACGTGGTGACCCTGCGCGACCCCGAGTCCGGCCGCACCCTGAAGATCCTCACCGACCAGCCCGGAGTCCAGTTCTACTCCGGCAACTTCCTCGACGGCACCCTCGTCGGCCCCTCCGGCCACACCTACCGGCAGGGCGACGGAATGTGCCTGGAGACCCAGCACTTCCCGGACTCGCCGAACGAGCCCAAGTTCCCGTCGACGGTGCTGCGGCCGGGCCACACCTACCGGACGACGACGATCCACAAGTTCAGCGTGTGAAACCAGTTGCTCGTCACATGAGTTGAACGGCAGTGCCTGAGTCTCCGTACTCAAAGGTGGCCCGTGCTCCCCCGCACGGGCCACCTTGAACGGAGGTCCTCTTGGCCGGCAACGTCACCTCGCTGTTCCGCGGCACGGCCGCGCACAGCCCTTCGATGGCGGCGCTGACCCGGGAGGGCGGGGACGGCACGGGTCCGGTGGACTTCTGCATCCCGTGCAACCCGTACTTCCCGACCCCGGCCATGTTCGACGAGCTGTCGGCACGACTGCGCGAGATCGTCACGTACTACCCGAGCAGCGCCGACACCATCACGAGCGAGCTGTGCGAACTGCTCCAACTGCCGCCGCAGTGCGTCGCGATGGGCAACGGCTCGACGGAACTGATCACCTGGATCGACCACCTGCTGGTCCGCGAGTCCCTGGCGATCCCGGTCCCGACCTTCGGCCGCTGGACGGACCAGCCGATGGAGACCGGCAAGCGGGTCGACATGTTCCCGCTCCAGGAGGCGGCCGGCTTCGCGCTGGACCTCGCCCAGTACGCGGACTTCATCCGCGCGAGGGGCACGCGCGTGGCGGTCGTCTGCAACCCGAACAACCCGGACGGCGGCTACCTCCGCAAGCAGCAGATCGTCCAGTTCATGGACGCGATGACGGACCTGGACCTGATCGTCGTGGACGAGTCCTTCCTGGAGTTCGCCGACGCCGAGACGGACCCGAGCGTCGTCCAGGAGGCCATGATCCGCCCGAACGTCGTCGTCCTGCGCAGCCTCGGCAAGAACTTCGGCCTGCACGGCATCCGCTTCGGCTACCTGGTGGCGAACCCGGCGCTGGCGGGCAAGGTCCGCTCGATGCTCCCGAAGTGGAACCTCAACTCCTTCGCCGAACACGTGGTGTTCATGCTGCGCGCCCACGGCCCCGAGTACGCGCAGAGCCTCCAGCAGATCCGCAGGGACCGCCTGGAGATGTCCAGCCACCTGTCGGCGCTGCCGGGCCTGACGGTGTACCCCTCCCAGGGGAACTTCCTCTTCGTACGACTGCCCGTAGGAGCCGAGGGCACGGTGGTCCGGGACCGGATGCTCAGCGAGCACCGGATCCTGGTCCGCGAGTGCGGCAACAAGATCGGCTCCTCCAGCCGCTTCCTGAGACTCGTGGTGCGCCCCCAGGTCGACGTGCGTCGCCTGGTGTCCGGCCTGGAGCAGGTGCTCTACGGGACCAGGAGGGGAGCCGCCGTACCCGAGCTGAGCACAGGGACCAGCTACAGCTCGGGTACGGCGGCCGTGGACCGGCTGGTCAGCGAGACCAACGGAGGCGGCATACCGGGCCTGGCCGCACAGGCCCAGGCCATGGCCGCCGGTGCGGCGACCGCCGCGATCGCCGGTGCCGCCGCCCCCATTCCGGCCGCCGGCACCGGCATGCCGCTCCCCGCCGCCGTACCCCCACCCGGCGCCGGGATGCCGATGCCGGCGGCAGCGCCGTTGCCTGCGGCGCCTCAGCCTACGTTCGTGCCGCAGCCGGTGCCGACACCGGTTCCGCAGCCCATGGCACCGATGCAGCAGCCGGTGGCCCCGATGCCGGTCCCCCAGCCGGCCCCAGCCCCGGTGCCGGCCCCGGTCCCGCTGCCGCCGCCCACGCCCCTGCCGACGCCGGCCCCCACCCCCGTACCCGCTCCGGTACCGGTACCGGCCCCCGCGGCCGCCTTCGCCCCCACCCCGCCCGGCGTCCCGGCCCGCGGCGGCCTCACGGCGGCCCAGGTCCGCGGCATGACCGCCCCGCCGGCGGGCCTGACCCCGGCACCGGCCACGGGGTGGCCGAACGCGCAGAGCTGGCCGAACGCGGCGGGGGCCTAGCCGCCGGGGAGCCGCGGACTACTGGCAGAACGCGTTCTTCGGCAGACCCGCGCACGGACGCCTCATGCTCACCTGCGCGGTGAGCGGCGCCAGATCGAGGCCGGTCCGCTGCGGATAGGCCGCGTCCGGGATCGGGCACGGGCCGAAGCGCGCCGCGCACACCAGCTCGCCGGCGAGCAGCTGGTCGTCGCCGACCCCCGCGCCCCTGCCGCACGGCGGGCCGTCGACCCCGCGGCTCTGGATCGACGCCGGGTCGCTGGTCAGCGCGGCACCGCCGGTCGCCCGGTTCCCGTAGAAGCAGTTGTGCGGTGCCGTCGTCGACTCGTTGGCGAGGTCCCCGTTGGTCGGGTTGCCGAAGAAGCCGTTGTTGCTGAACTCGTTGGCCGCCACCACGTTCCCGTAGGAGAGGAACACGCAGACGCCGGGCAGCTGCACCCCGCCCTGGCAGTGGCTCAGCGGCGGCGGAGTCTCGCTGTCGGGGAAGTCGTGCAGGACGACGCCCCAGCTGCCCTGCCGCGTGATCCGGTTGTCGCGGAGCGTGTCGCTGTGGCCGCCCGAGATCTCGATGCCGGCGCCGATGGCTCCTGCCAGCCCGGAGACCGGGGCGTTCGGGTTGTTGTTGTCGTGGATGACGTTGCGCTCGATGAAGGTGCACGAGCGCTGCGGTGCGCCGGGGCAGCTGCCGTCCTGGGGTGGCGGCGCGTCGTCGTTGTTGAGCGAGTTGGCCACGATGCCGGTGCCGTTGTGGTCGAACTCGGAGTCGCTGATGGTGTAGCCGCCCGAGTTGGTGCCGGAGAAGCCGATCGCCGAGTTCTGGCCGTGCGCGTCGCTGAGCGTCACCCCGCAGATGTTGCGGCAGGCGCCCACGTAGTAGTCGGAGTCGCCCATGTTGGACGCATAGGTGTGCGCGATCTCCGCCGGGCCCGTCGCGTTGGACGCGAAGATCCCGTACTGCGCCATCGGCGCGCTCGCGTCGGCCGAGCCGTAGCCCGAGGTCGCGGTCAGATAGGCGCCGTGGTAGCCGTGCAGACCGATCTGCCCGCTGCCGTCGCCGCCGTTCCACCAGATCTGGTTGCCGCCGCTGCCGTCGCTGCCGGAGAGGTAGTTGCAGACGGTGAGGTTCTCGATGGAGACGCCGTCGGCCCTGGAGACGACGATGCCGCTGCGGCCGGTGGTGTCCTGCAGCGCCGGATCGGCCGGGCACGGCCGCGCCGCGCCGGCGTTGCTGCCGTCGACGACCACCCGGTTGCGGTCCAGCCCGCGGATGTGGATGCCGGGCGTGGTGACCAGCACGCCCGCCTCCGTGGTGGCCTTCTCGTGGTAGACGCCGGGCCAGACCAGCACCCAGTCGCCCGTGCGCGCGTCGTCGACGGCGGCCTGGATGGTTCCGTACGGGTGCGTCGAGCTGCTCGGGCAGCTGACGGTACTGGCGTTGCAGACCAGCAGTACCTGTGGATCCTGCCGGTCGTGCGCGGCCGCGGCCGGCGTGACCCCGCCCGCCGCCAACGCCAGCGTTCCGAGCAGGGCCGGCAGGAGTCTGTTGCTTCGCGGTGACCTTTGCGGCACAGCAATTCTCCTTCAGAAAAGTAAATTGACGTCACGCCGGAGCGGAGCGGGTCACCGGTGCTTGGCGGGGTGTCCCCCCGGCCTGCTCACGTGTGCCGCGTGCAGGGTGCGCAGGGGCGGCGAGGTGTCGTGATGAACCGCGGAGCCCGAGTCGCCCGAGCGGTGCGGGGCGGCGGTGTGGGCGGGGTGCTGTGCCGCGGGTGCGGCCTGTGCCGTCGGAGCGTGGCCCAGGCCGGTGGCGAACAACGCGACGGCAAGCAGGGACGGGAGTCGGCGGAATCTACGCAATGCGCTTCCTCACAGGTGATCGAGCCACGCACAGCAGCCCATCACCCGATGACGACACCGGCCGACCGGCAGGCACCTCATCGCGGAGAGACGGGATCGCGGAGAGACGGGACGCACCATCGGCCGGACCCCGTCAGGTGATCCCACAGGGCTGCGCCGTCCGGACACACCGTGACGGCACATCACCTCATACAGGACACACCAACTGATCACCCCTGTCCGCCATGGTGATCAGGCGCGGATCACCCGGTCGGTCGCGCCGAGAGACCCGCCGCCGTACGCGCGACCGCGTCGAAGGGATCCAGCGTGCCCGTGGCGCGGCACAGCACATGCGCACCCTCAAGCAGGGTGACCAGGGTGGTGGCGAGGTCGGTCGCCGCGGCGGACGACAGGCCGGCCACGGCGAGCCGGTCGGCGAGGCGGTCGATCCAGGAGGTGAACGCCGTCGCCGCCACCTCCCGCAGAGCGGTGTCGTCACCGGGCTCCGTGCCGACGGTGAGCGCCGCGACGGCACAGCCGCCTCCGCAGGCGGACAGCTCCACGACGGGCCGCACCAGGTCCAGGAAGGCGGAGACCACGGTCGCCGGGTCGTCGGCGGGCAGGGCGGCCAGCAGGTCGTCCACCTGCTCACCCTTGCGGGCCGCGGCCTCGGCGACCAACTGGGCCTTGCCGTCCGGGAAGTGATGGTAGATCGCGCCCCGCGCGGCCCCGCTGGCCCGCAGCACCTCAGTGAACGACATCCCGGCCACCCCGCGCCGCTCCAGGGCCTCGATCGTCGCCTCGATCATCCGGCCGCGAGTGTCGCTCGCCATCACTGACCTCCAGACCTGCGGGGTTGACTAGTACGGCCATCCTACTCCAAGCTGACGGAGCGCTAGTACGTACGTCCTAGCGAGTAGCGAGAACGAGAGGTGTCCTGCCATGCCCATCACCGTCACCGCACCCCGAGGCGTCCTCACCGCCGAGGGCGAGCGCGAGATCCTGCCCCGTCTGACCGACGCGCTCATCGAGGCCGGCGGCCTCAAGGGCAACGCCTTCTTCACGTCGGTCGTCGGCGGCACGGTCCATGTCCTGGAGCCGGAGCGCATCTACGGGGGCGGGGTGAACCGCCCGCTGGTGATGGTCGAGCTCAAGCTGCCCGACATCGGCCTGCCGTCACTGGAGTCGCGCACGTCGTTCATCACAGCGGCGACCGACATCGTCGACGCCCTCACGGTCCCGGCCCACGACCGCCGCGACACCTGGGTCAACATCCTCAACGCCCTGGACGGAGGCTGGGGCCTCGGCGGGCAGACCTACACGGGCGACGCCCTCGTCGCGGCGGTCACGGCCGGCGCCGCTCAGTAGGCCACCGGCCAACTCGTCGACCAGTTCAGCAGGTTGACACCGAGCTTCGGGGTGCCGCTGTCGTTGCCGTCGTAGTAGTGGTAGACGATCAGGTCGCCGTCAGTGTCGTTCATGATGGACTGCCCGCCGGGCCCGATGACGCTGCCGTGCGACTCCAGCACCGCCCGGTCCACCAACTGCCGAACGACAGCCACCACGTGCCGTCGCCGTCCACGAAGAGGCGTTCGGGATCTCGCACTGCGATCGCCAATACGAACGGCCGTAGAATCGAATAGTTTGCGAGTCAGCGGTTCTCACAGCAACTCGTAGGCCCCACAAGGCTTTTCCGGCCGCGTCAGGGCCAGCCAGCGCGGCACGTCGACCTCGGCCCGCACGGTCTTGCCGGGCGGGTCACGGTCCACGACCTCCCACCGATCGGCGAGTGCGTCCACCAGCAGGAGCCCGCGCCCCGCCTCGGCGAGCAGCTCGGGTGCGCGCACGTCGTGCGGTCCGGGCGGACGCTCGGCCCGGGTGTCGGTCACCTCGACCCGCACACTCCCGGTCACCAGCGCCAGCCGCAGCTCGAAGTCCCGCCCGGGTACGCGACCGTGGGTGACGGCGTTGGCGGCCAGCTCACCGACGATCACGGCGACGGCCTCGGCGGTCCCGGAGCCGTACGGGATACCCCAGCCGGCGAGCTGGGAGAGCGCGAGATGCCTGGCCAGGCGGGCGCCTCGGGGGGTGGGGCTGAGGCGCTGGGTGAAGGGGGGTGGTGCGGTCATGGGCCCAATGTGGCGGGCGGGGACGGGCGTTCACCAGCTCCGGGCCGCGTACGCTGCGCGAGCGTACACGGTGACGGACTGGACAGTACGCGTGACTGAACGTGACCATGTGCTGCATGGGTACGGGAACCGGCGGTGAGCCGGAGTCGTCGGGCAGTTTGCGGACGTTCGGGGCGGTCTCGCAGGCCCTCCGGGAGTATCACGGGCTGAGCAGGGAGGAACTCGGGGAACTTGTCGGCTACTCCAAGCACACCATCGCGTCGATCGAGTTGGGGCGGCGGATGCCGGACCCGGACTTCATCGAACCGGCGGAGGCGGCGCTGGGGAACACGGGTGCGCTGAGGAGGGCGGCGGAGCATCTGGAGCGGGAGCCGGGGCTCGCTTCCTGGTTTCGGCGATGGGCACGATGGGAGAAGCTGGCGATCAATCTCTGCACGTACGAGTGCCGGATGATCCCGGGGTTGTTGCAGACGGAGGCCTACGTACGGGCTCTGGCCGCTGATCAGCTACCGCCCCTGTCGGACCCGGAGATCGAGGAGATGTGGTCCGCTCGGACAGAGCGACAGCGGCTGCTGCACGAACGCCCCAACAGCGCGTTCAATTTCATCCTCGAAGAGCACCTGTTCCTACGGCGTACTGGTGGCGTGGAGGTCACCCGGCGGCTGATCGACCACATCCTGGAAATCGGCGAGCTGCGGAACGTCGAGCTCCAAGTGATGCCGCTGGTACAGGAGTCGCACGCCGGATTGCAGGGGCCCATCCATCTCCTGGAAACCCCCGAGAACAAGTGGTTCGCTTATCTCGAAGGGCAGGAGAGCGGGCAGTTGATCACTCAGCCGAAAGTGGTCAGCGTGCTCCAGGCGCGGTATGCCAGGATGCGTTCGCAGGCTCTCACCATCAGAGACTCTGCGAGTCTGCTGCAACGGATGCGAGGGGACTTATGACCAGCACCTCCGAACTGACCTGGTTCAAGAGCAGTTACAGCAGCAGCGCTTCCGGCGACTGCGTGGAGATAGCCACCTGCCCCACCACCATCCACATCCGCGACTCCAAGGCGAAGGAGGGCCCGGTACTGGGCCTCTCCCCCGCCGCCTGGAGCGACTTCGTCGGCTATGCCGCTACGGGCACTGCTTCCACGCCATGTGGTACACCGTGCTGATGTCGCCGTCAGTCGAGTCCATGGTCATGAAGCTGACCTTGCCCGGAGCCTGCGTACCGGCGTTCACTCTCAGCTCGGTGTTGATGTTGAAGTTGCGCAGCACCCCGCAGGGCGACCAGACCAGTTGGGCCCAGTCCGTGCTGTCCGTGGCCTGCCAGTCGTCGTTGTAGGCGCCGGTGAAGGGGTGGGTCTTGGGCACCGTCTGCGGGGAGCCCTGGAAGTAGTACGAGGCCTTCTGGGTGGCCGTGGCGCCGGGCTGAAGCGAGAGGAAGCCTCGGTAGTCCGCGCTCGCGATGGCGTAGGTGAAGCCCTGCGGGACGTGGACGACCAGGTTGAGCTGGCAGTTCTTGCGGAAGGCCGTGGGGTCGGAGTTGCCGCCGGCCTGGGCCAGGTAGGAGCTGTAGGTCACCGTGAAGGCCGTGTTGTCCGGGGAGACGGCGACGGCGGCCGTACCGGCCGGACAGCCCGAGCCGTTCACCGTCGCCACGTCGATGACGATCTTGTCGGGGGGCGGGTTGTCGAGGACGCCCGAGGCGGGCGTGTGGGCGGGCAGTGCGGTGGTGAGCAGAGCGGCTACGGCACCGCTCAGGAGGAGTCCGCCAGCCATGGTTTCTCCCATGTCGTCGAGTGGGGGGTGTGCCTCCGGTCCGGCCCTACCGCTCGTTCAACCTTGAAGAAACTGTGTGGGACCTGTGAAGGGCGGGAGGCGTGAGCATCGTAGGAAGCCACGCCCCGGCCCGGGAGAGCGAACTCCGGCCATTCACATCCGGCTTTTCACCGCCTCCGGTCCCACACCGTCTCGACGCGGTGATCCGGACCGGTGATCGCCGTCCAGCACAGCTTGCAGAAGATCATGTCGTTGTCCCAACCGGCTTGTTCACGGGTTCTCCCACGCCGTGGGTTCCGCCGCCAGTGCCCGGACCGGCTCCGGCAGCGCGTCCGCCGCGAGGTCCGCGATCGTCACGCCCTCCAGGATGCGGCGGACGTTCGCGCGCAGGGCGATCCACAGAGGCAACAGGGGCTGGGCCGTGCCCGTGTAGGAGAGGCCTGTGGGGCGTTCGCCGCGTACCGACACGATCGGGCCGTCGACCGCCCGGATGACGTCGGCCACCGTGATCGCGGCCGCGTCCCGTGCCAGGCGGTAGCCGCCGCCCCCGCCGCGCCTGCTCTCCACGATTCCGGCACGTCGGCAGTCACCCAGGATGCCCTCCAGGAACTTGTGCGGGATGTCCTGGACGGAGGCGATTTCCTCTGCCTTCACGGGGCCGTTACCCTGCCGTACGGCCAGTTCCAGTACCGCCCGTACCGCGTAGTCCGCCCGCGCCGAGATCCTCATGGGTCCATTGTGAGGCGTCGCTCCGGGGAGAATGGCCGGACCCGCGCCCCGTAAGATCGCCCGGGAGGATCCACCTTGGCGCTCAGCAGACGTACCTTCAGTGCCCTGGCCGGCTCTGCCGCGCTCGGGCTCGGCCTGGGCGGCAGCGGCGGCCCCGGCGCGCCCTCGGCGTTCGCGGCGCGCGCCAGTGTGCCGACCGGCCCGGCGCCCCTGCCGCCCCGGGCCGACGGCGAGCGGCACACCATCGGCTACGACCGGTACTCGCTGCTCGTGGACGGCATGCGGGTAGTCGTCTGGTCCGGGGAGTTCCATCCCTTCCGGCTGCCGAGTCCGTCGCTGTGGCGGGACATCCTCCAGAAGATGCGGGCGCACGGGTACAACGCCGTCAGCATCTACGTCGCCTGGAACTACCACTCCCCCGCACCCGGCGTCCATGACTTCTCCGGCGTCCGGGACCTCGATCTCTTCCTGCGCATGGCCACCGAGACCGGGCTGTACGTCATCCTGCGCCCCGGGCCGTACATCAACGCCGAGGTCGACGGCGGCGGCTTCCCCGGCTGGCTCACGGCGACCAAGGGGACCGCGCGGACCGACGATCCGACCTATCTGTCGTACGTCGACGCGTGGCTGACAGCCGTCAACCGGATCGCGCGCAAGCACCTCTTCACCCAGGGCACCGGCACGGTCCTGCTCTACCAGATCGAGAACGAGTACGACGCCCACGCCGGGGACGACACCGGGCGGCGGTACATGTCCCACCTGTACAAGAAGGTGCGCGCCGACGGCATCGACGTACCCCTCTTCCACAATGACAAGGGGCGGAACGGGTACTGGGTGCCCGGGTCGTTCGACACCGGCGGGGAGTCGGGCGGCTGGCTGTACGGGTTCGACGGGTATCCGTCGCCCACCGGCACCCCGCCGGACTGGGGGACCTTCGGGCCGGGTGGCGCGAAGGGAGGGGCCGGTGCCTCTCCCTCCACGCCCGGGTTCGTGCCCGAGTTCGGGGGTGGCTGGTTCGATCCGTGGGGCGGGGCCTGGTTCGACGGCAAGGGGTACGCCGAGTCCCGGCGGACGCGGGACGCGGCGTACGAGCGGCGGTTCTATCTGACCAACCTCGCCAACGGGCTCACGCTCCACAACGTCTACATGACCTTCGGCGGGACCTCCTGGGGCTGGCTGCCCGCGCCCGTCGTCTACACGTCGTACGACTACGGCGCCGCCATCGACGAGGCCCGGAACGTCACGGCGAAGATCGCGCCGATGCACCAGCTCGGCCATCTCCTCCAGCGCGTGCCCGACTTCGCCAAGCTGGACCGGGCGGAGGCGGTCACCGCGAAGGGGCTGAAGGTCTACCACCTGACCAACCCCGACACCGGCGCCCATGTCTACGTCGCCCGCAACGACGGCACGGACCCGGTCACCACCTCCCTGTCCACCGACGCCGGCGATCTGCGCATCACCGTGCCCGGCAAGGACGCCCGGCTGCTGACGACCGGGCTGAAGCTCGGCGAGCGGACGCTCAAGTACTCCACCGCCCAGCCCGTCTTCTGCCTGACGGCCGGGCGGCAGGACGTCGCCCTGTTCACGGGCCGCACGGACGACATGGTCGAGCTGGTGCTGAAGAGCCCGGAGGAGCCGTCCGTCATGCGGCTGGCCCCGGAGGCCGCCTGGGTCTACGACGAGATCGACGAGCTGCGGGTGACCAGCCCCCTCGGCGACGGCGGGCTGACCCGGGTCCTGGTGCAGAAGGGCGGCAGCGACACCCCGCTGGTCCTCCTCTTCGGCGACGACACCACCGCCGTACGCCTCTTCCCGTACGACACCCCGTCCGGGACGCTGCTGGTCTACGGCCCGGCGCTGCTGCGCCACGCCGAAGTGCGGGGCTCGGTCGTCCACTTGACCGGCGACGTCACCGACACGACGGCCGTCGAGGTGTGGGCCCCGCGCGGGGTCGACACCCTGGTGTGGAACGGGCGCACCCTGCCCACCCGGGTGACCCTGTCCGGCAGCCTGATGACCACGGGTCTGGTGCCGGCCGTGCCCGAGGTGCGGCTGCCCGCGCTGGGCGGCTGGCGGATGCGCAGGGAGAACCCGGAGGCCGGGCCCGGCTTCGACGACTCCCGCTGGCAGGTCGCCGACCGTACGACGTCGTTCAGCACCACCGCCGTCCCGGACGGCGGGCCGGTGCTCTTCGCCGACGACTACGGCTTCCATTACGGAGACGTCTGGTACCGGGGCACCTTCACCGACTCCAGCGACCTGGAGGAGATCTCCCTCGCCTACGGCAGCGGCACACAGGGGCTGTTGATGGCCTGGCTGGACGGCGATCCGCTGGGCACCCACCGGATGCCCGTCCCGGACAGGAACACGACTGTCCGGCAGGGGAGTTGGACCGCCACGGCCGCCTTCCCGGTGCGCGAGGCGTTGCGCTCGCCCGGCCGGCATGTGCTGTCCGTGCTCGTCCGGCGTATGCAGCACGACCAGGACGGCGGTGGGCGGGACACGCACAAGGCGGCGAGGGGGCTTGTGTCGGCCGCCTTCAAGGGGGCCGCGCCGAAGGTGAGTTGGCGGATCCAGGGCGAGACGGCCCCGGACCCCGTGCGCGGGCCGATGAACAACGGCGGCCTGTACGGCGAGCGGGAGGGCTGGCATCTGCCGGACGGCCGGGACCGCGACTGGGAGCCGGTGAGCTTCCCGCGGGACGTCCGGTACCAGGGCGTGACCTGGTACCGGACCAGCTTCCGGCTGTCGGTGCCGGCCGACGTCGACGCGTCGATCGGCCTGACCCTGGAGGACGACCGGTACCGGAAGTACCGGGCCCAGATCTTCCTCAACGGCTGGAACATGGGCCAGTACATCAACGACGTCGGCCCGCAGCACACCTTCGTCCTGCCGAACGGCGTCCTGCGCACCCGGGGCACCAACACCCTCGCGCTGGCGGTCCTGTCGGAACTCACCACGCTGTCGGGCCCCGGGTCCGTACGTCTGACGCTGCTCGGCAGCGCGAGCGGCGGACTGCCGGTCACGCCAGTCTGATCACGTTCCAGGACAGCGGTTCCAGTACGGCGGTGAGGGTGCCGTCCGCCACGGCGGTGCCCTCGACCTGGTGCGGGGCGACCCGCTCGGGGTCCTCCAGGGTGTTGCGGGCGTCGGGGTCGGCGTCCGCGAGCGCGCTGTGCTCGGTGACGGTCGTCAACTCCAGCCCGATGAGGGCCACTTCGAGGGGCAGGGCCGCGGTACGGCTACGGTTGACGGCGAACACCGTGACCGTGCCGTCGGCCGCGCGGACCGCCGTGGCGTGCAGCAGGTCCGTCTCGCCGTACTTCTTCGTCTCGTACGTCGGCGAGTCCACCCGTACGTCCAGCACCTCGCCCCGGCCGTACTTCGAGGCCTGCGCGAACGGGAAGAACGTCGTCTGCCGCCAGGCCGGGCCGCCCGGCTCGGTCATGATCGGCGCGATCACGTTGACCAGCTGGGCGAGGCAGGCGACGGTGACCCGGTCGGCGTGCCGGAGCAGGGCGATGAGGAGCGAGCCGAAGACGACGGCGTCGGTGACGCTGTAGTTGTCCTCCAGCAGCCGGGGCGCCTCCGGCCAGTCGGACTGCTCGAACGTCTTGGCGTGCTCCTCCCAGCGGGAGAGGTACCAGACGTTCCACTCGTCGAAGGAGAGGTTGATCTTCTTCTTGGACTTGAGGCGCGCGCCCACGTGGTCGGCGGTCGCGACCACGTTCTCGATGAAGGACTCCATGTCGACGGCCGAGGCGAGGAAGGAGTCGATGTCGCCGTCGGTGGGTTCGTAGTAGGCGTGGAGCGAGATGTAGTCGACCAGGTCGTACGCCTCCTGGAGGACCGTCGCCTCCCACTCGGCGAAGGTCGGCATGGACTGGCTGGAGGAGCCGCAGGCGACCAGCTCGACGCCGGGGTCCTGCTGACGCATGGCCCGCGCGGTCTCGGCCGCGAGCCGGCCGTATTCGGTGGCGGTCTTGTGACCCGTCTGCCAGGGGCCGTCCATCTCGTTGCCCAGGCACCAGAGCCTGATGCCGAAGGGTTCCTTGTCGCCGTGGGTGGCACGGAGGTCGGAGAGGGCGGTGCCGGAGGGGTGGTTGGCGTACTCCTGGAGTTCGAGGGCCTCGGCCACGCCTCTCGTCCCGAGGTTCACGGCCATCATCGGCTCGGCCTGCGGGCCGACCTTCTTCAGGAACGCGATGTACTCGGAGAGGCCGAAGCGGTTCGACTCCGTCGAGTGCCAGGCCAGGTCGAGGCGGCGGGGGCGGCTTTCGGCGGGGCCGACCGAGTCCTCCCACTTGTAGCCGGAGACGAAGTTGCCGCCGGGGTAACGGAAGGCGGTGACGCCGAGTTCGCGGACCAACTCCAGTACGTCGGTGCGCAGTCCGGCCTCGTCTGCGGAGGGGTGCCCGGGTTCGTAGATGCCGGTGTAGACGCAGCGGCCGAGGTGTTCGACGAAGGATCCGAAGATACGGGCGTTGACCTCGCCGACGGTGAAGGCGGGGTCGAGGGTGAAGCGGGCGGTGCTCTTGCTCATGGGGTCCCTCCGGGTTACTTCACAACAGGCCATCCGGCACGCCGGCTCAGCTCGTTCAGGCCCAGCTTCGGGGTGCCGTTGTCGTTCGCGTCGTTCGACGCGGATCTTGCAGGTGATTGTTCGGCATATCGAATAACGCTCGTAACTTCGAACGGGACCGTAGATTCGAAGCGCTTCCGCGTCAATGGGTGGGACACAAGCCCATAGGTGGTTTTCTCTTTGACCACGGTCATCGCATCTCATGACGGGGACACTCCCGGACGCGTAGGCTCTGTCCAGCGGAAGGGGAGGCGATGGGCATCGCGGGCGCGCGTGAGCAGGCGGCACGCCTGACCGCATGGCTGCGCCCCTCCCGGCCGGGCTGGGCGATGCGCCTGCTGGCCCGCGACCTGGCCGCCGCCGTCCGCGCCCGGCCCCGGCCGCCGGACGGAGTACGGGAGTTGTGCCGGGCCCTGTGCGAGGAGATGAGCGCGCGACGCGGCGGACGGCCGGTGGAGCTGCGCTTCGAACGCTTCCCGGACGAGCTCGAAGTCACCGGCCTGTGGGTGGAGTTCGTCGACTTCGACCTGGTGATCGTGGAGGAGCGAGCCGAGTCGGTCCAGCAACTGGTCATCCTGGGCCACGAGTTGTGGCACCTGCACGCCGGGCACCGGCACCACCACCTGGCCGACGACGCGGCCGCCCGCGCCCTCGCCGACGAGCCCGGCTGGCGGGAGGCGGCGCTCACGGTGGCCGCCCGCAACGGCTCCCGGGAGACCGACGAGGCCGAGGCGGACGACTTCGGCCACCGCCTGGCCACGCTCTTCCGCAACCGGCTCTCCGGCACTTCCGGTGCCCGCCCCACCCCGCTGGATCCCGTCCAGCGGGTCCTCGGATATCGCGGACGTGGAGGCGCCGCGTAGTGAGACAGCTGGCGTTCGACCCCTCGGAGTTCCTCGGCGAGTTCTACATCTCCTTCTGGATCCCCACCGCCGTGCTCACCGCCGCGCTGGTGCTCAAGCTGCCCACGATCATCCGGCTGTGGCGGGACCCGCTGCTGCGCGCGGTCGGCGGGCTGCTGCTGCTCGCCTGCGCGGTGTTCGTGTTCTGCTCGCCGTCCACGATCCACCGGGTCAACCGGCTGACCGGCGTGCCCAACTTCTCGGCGCCCTGGTGCTATTCGCTCATCACCGCGATGTCCGCCTCCGGCCTGCTGCTGATCGTGACCTGGCGCAACGGCCTGTCCGACCGCTCGGCCGCGACCCGGCGGGCGGTGCGGTGGGTGGTCTCGGCGTACGCCGGGGTGATCGTGGCGCTGTGGCTGCTGTTCCTGCTCGCCGACGCGCCGGTGGAGCGCGTACGGGACCTCGACACCTTCTACGCCGCTACGCCGTTCATGCGCGAGGAGATCCTGCTGTACCTCCTCGCGCACGGCGCGGCCTGTACGGTCGCCTCGCGGCTCATCTGGAACTGGGCGCACACCGAGGGGCTGGACGCCCTGCTGCGCTGGGGGCTGAAGCTGCTGGGCGCCGGATACTGGCTCAACATCGTCTTCAACACGGCCAAGCTGACCGCCATCGGCGCGCGGTGGTCCGGGCACGATCTGGACTGGCTCAGCACGAACCTCGCGCCGCCGGTCGCCTCGCTCTCCGCGATCCTGGTCGCCGCCGGCTTCATCCTCCCGCACGCCGGCCAGTACCTCCACGACCGCTGGCACGTCCGCCTCGCCCACCGCGAACTCCGCCCGCTGTACCAGCTGATGCGCACCGCGAGCGGCGACGGCGTCCCCTTCATGCTCCGGGCCACACCGGAACTGCGCCTGACCCGCCGGGAGACGTTCGTACGGGACGTGCTCCTCCAGCTCACCCGCCACATCGACGCGGACCTGGGCCACAGGGCGTACGACACCGCCCGCGCCCTGGGGCACCCGCCGGAGCACGCGCAGGCGTTGGCGTCGGCGGTGGCCGTCCTGGACGCGATCGACAGCAGACGGCGTACGCCGGACGGGGACACGGCCGAGTCGGCGACGGGCCCGGACCCGACGCACCTGCTCCGCGACATCGCCCCGATCTCCCGTGCGCTGCGAAGGCCGGAGGAGATCGAGGCGGTGCGGGCGGGGACGGGTCCGCGCGTACGCACGGCCGCTCCTGTGGAGTGAGGAACGTCAGCCCGCAAATGCCGGTTGGGGTAGCCCCTGACCCGCACCCGGGATCACCAGCACAGAACCCGACAGCGGTTCCGGGGACTCCAGGCCGACCCGAGCCGTCGTGACGTACAGGTCGGTCAGCGCGGCGCCGCCGAACGCGCAGGCCGTCGTACGCGGCGTCGGCAAGGTGATCACGCGGTCCAGCCGGCCGTCAGGGGTGTAACGGCGCACCCCTCCCCCGTCCCACAGGGCCACCCACACACACCCCTCCGCGTCGACCGTCAGGCCGTCCGGGAAGCCCGCGCCCTCCTCGATCTCCACCAGCGGCCGGCGGCCGGTCACCCGCTCGCCGTCGTAGTCGAAGACGTCGACGCGCCGGGTCGGGGAGTCGGCGTAGTACATCAGGCGGCCGTCCGGGCTCCAGCCCGTGCCGTTGCTGACCGTGACGTCGGGGAGGATCGTCTCGGCCGTACCGTCGCCGGTCAGGCGGCTCAGCGTGCCGCCCCCCGCCGCCTCGTCGTACCGCATCGTGCCCGCCCACAGCGCCCCGTCCGGCGCCACGGCGGCGTCGTTCGCGCGGCGCCCCTGGACCGGCTCGTGGTACAGCCAGCGGAAGCTGTCGTCGGGGTCCAGGAGGGCCACGCCGTCCCGGAGGTTCAGCACCAGGCCGCCGCCCGCGCGCGGCTTGGCCGCGCCCACGTGCTGCTCGGTCGTCCGGGCCGTACGGCGGCCCGTGGCGGGGTCGTACGTGTTGACCCGCATGCCCAGGATGTCCAGCCAGATGAGGCGCCCCGTCGCCGGGTCCCACGTCGGCCCCTCGCCGAGCGTCGCCTCCGCCCGTACGGCGACCTCGAACCCCGCGTATCCCCTGTCCTGGTGCCCCCCGCTCATTCCGCGCTCCGGTGGCCCAGCCGCTCGGACAGGTCCGCCGCGCCCTTCACGGCCAGCTGCTCCAGCTCCTCCCGGCGCTCGTCGCTCCAGCGGATCATCGGCACCGAGATGGACAGGGCGGCGACCACCTGGCCCGTGCGGTCGCGCACCGGCGCCGCCACGCAGCTCACGTCCGGGTTGGACTCGCGGCTCTCCACCGCGATCCCCCGCTGCCGGATCTCCGCCAGCGCCTCGCGCAGCGCGCCCGGGTCGGTGATGCTGTTCGGCGTCATCGCGGTCAGCTCGGCGTCGTCCGGGATCCGCGCCGTCAGCTCCGGCTGCGGCAGCGAGGCCAGCAGCATCTTGCCGACCGAGGTGCAGTGGGCCGGCAGCCGGCGGCCGGCGGCGGACACCATGCGCACCGCGTGCGTGGAGTCGACCTTGGCGATGTAGATGACGTCGGTGCCCTCGAGGATCGCCACGTGCACCGTCTCGTCGCAGGTCTCGGCGACCGAGCGGGCCACCTGCTGCCCCTCGGCGGCGAGGTCGAGCTGCTCGGCGTAGCGGCTGCCGAGCTGGTACGGGCGTACGCCGAGCCGGTAACGTCCGGGCTGCCCCGGAACCTGCACGATGTACGAGCGTGCGGCGAGCGTGGTGACCAGCTCGTGCACGGTGGTGCGCGGCAGCTGGAGCCTGCGCACGATGTCGGGGGCGGAGAGCGTCCCGTCTCCGTCGAGGAACAGCTCCAGAATGTCCAGAGCCCGGGTCACGGCAGGCACGAGGCGTCCCACGTCCGGCCCCCTCCCTTGGGTCTAAGCGCCCGGCCGATATCCCTCATGTTCGAGATATCAACAGGCGATCGGCATGACGAACACAGGCTAATCATGGGGAGGTGCGCGGGCAATGGTCCGGAGCGGGCCGGGCACCATGAAGGGCATGTACGTCGACTTCCAGCTGGTGCTGCTGCGCCGCATGGCCGACCACAATCCCGATCTGGTCGAGGACGCCCGCCACCGCCTCGGGGCGTCGATCGCGGACATGCGGGAGGCCAACAAGCGCTGGCAGGCGATGGTCCGCTCGCCCAGGTCCCGGTCCGCCGCCACCCGCTATCGCTCTGTCCTCGGCGACCCGGAATCGGTGGTCCCCCGCCGCCTCGGCGACGCCGACTGCGAGGCCCGCCGCTGGGCCCTGCCCCTCTGGCCCGACCTGCGCTTCGAGGTGCTGGTCGGGCCGGACGGGGCGGTGTGGAACGAATGGCTGGTACGCGCCCCCGGCGCCCCGGCGCCGAAGCTGGAGACCCTGGACGACCTCGCCCCCTGGTCCTGCACGGTGGACGAGGCCGCCCGCGCCTTCGCCCCGGCCCGCCCGCTGGAGGGCACGGCCCCCACCCGCTGGGGGCTCGCCTTCACCGCGCCGGACCGGGCGGGCGTACGGCACGAGGTCGTCGCCGAGTTCACCTGGGGGCTGCTGCAGCGGACGGCCGTACTCCCGTCGTAGCTCAGTCGTCGAAGCCCGTCGCACGGGTCCGCTTCTCCCAGGCGACGACATCCTCCCGTACCTGGTCGAGGTGGCCGAGGACCGCGCTCACGCCGTCGTCGCCGAGCGGCAGCCGCAGCGGAGTGTGCTCCGCGTCCAGCGCGGCCAGGACGAGGGCCGCCGCCTTGGCCGGGTCGCCGGGCTGGCCGCCGTGACCGCCGGCCACGGCCGCGCGCGTCTCGCCGACCTTCGCGTACACCCCGCTGTCGTCGCTGCTCCCGGCCCGGCCGGCCTGGAACAGCGAGGTCCGGAAGGCACCCGGCTCCACGATCAGCACCTTGATCCCGTACTCGGCGACCTCGTCCGCGAGCGCCTCGGAGATGCCCTCCAGCGCGAACTTCGTCCCGCTGTACGCGCCGAAGCCCGCGAAGGACATCTGCCCGCCCATGCTGCTCATCTGCACGACCGCGCCCGAGCGCCGCTCCCGCATGTGCGGCAGCACCGCCCGCACGAGTGCCGTGGGACCGAAGACATGCAGGTCGAACAGCTCGCGCAGCTCCGCTTCCGTGGTCTCCTCGACGGCACCGACATGCGTACGCCCCGCGTTGTTGACCAGCACGTCGATCCGCCCGTGCCGGGCCACGACATCCCGGACCGCCTCCTCGATCGCGGCGGTGTCGGTCACGTCCAGCCGGAGCGCCTCCACCTGGTCGGGGTGGGCGGCCACCAGGTCGTCCAGGGCCTCCGGGCGCCGGGCCGCGCCGACCACCACGTCACCGGCGGCGACGGCCGCCTCGGTGATCTCCCGCCCGAAACCGCTGGTCGCCCCGGTCACCAGCCATACCTTGTTCATCACGACTCCCCGTTGATCTCAGTGGTTCCCGCTGACACGAACAGACTGCTGCCACGTGCCGTTGCCCGTCCAAGACCCTTGGTGATAACCAACGGCTATGACGATGGACGTCCACGCACGCGACCTGCGCTACTTCGTCGCGGTCGCCGAGGAACTGCACTTCACCCGCGCCGCCGAGAAGCTCTACGTCTCACAGCCCGCACTGAGCAAGCAGATCCGGGCGCTGGAGCGGCAGTTGGGGACGGAGCTGTTCCGGCGCGACCAGCACGCGGTGGCGCTGACGGCGGCGGGCGAGGCGCTGCTGCCGCACGCCCGGAACGTACTGTCGGCATGGGAGGCGGGCGCGGCGGCCGTGGAGGAGGCCAAGGCGGCCCAGCGCAGCACGCTCGTGGTCGGCATGAGCACCAGCCCCGGCCGGGGCGGACTGCTGCCGGCCATCCGCTCCCGCTTCACCGCCGCGCACCCCGAGGTCACGGTCCGGCTCCGCCAGCTGACCTGGGACGATCCGACGGCGGGCCTGGCGGACGGCGAGACGGACGTCGCCTTCGTCTGGCTGCCGCTGCCGGACGAGGAGCGCTACGACTGGACCGTGGTCGCCGAGGAGCCCCGGCTGCTCGCCCTGCCGGAGAACCACCCGCTCACCGCCCAGGCGGAGCTGGACTTCACGGACGTACTGGACGAGCCGTTCCTGGCCCTCCCCGAGAGCGCGGGCCGGCTGCGCGACCACTGGCTCGCCCTGGACGCCCGCGCCGGCCGGCCGGCCCGGATCGGCGCGGAGATCTCCGGCGCGGAGGAGACGTACGAGGCGCTGGTCGCCGGTCTCGGGATCTGCCTGGTGGCCGAGGGCAACGCCCCGCTGATCACCCTGGGCGGAGTCGTCACCCGCCCGGTACGAGGCATCGGCCCGAGCCGCTACGCCCTGGCCTGGCGGCGGGAGGACGAACGCCGCCCGCTGGTCAGGGCGTACGCGCAGGCGTGCAGGGAGACGGTCAACCGATGACGTCGTCGCCGGCCGCCGCCAGGATCGCCTTCGCCACATCCTCCAGCGACCCGGGATGCAGTCCCAGGAACAGATTCGGCTCCACCAGCTCCAGCTCCATCAGCCGGGGCGTCCCGTCCTCGCCGTCCACGAGGTCCACGCGGGCGTACAGCAGCTCGGGCGCATCGGGTACGGCGGCCAACGCCCGCTCGGCGACGGCGAGTTCGTCGGCCGTCGGCTGCCAGCGCTCCAGGTCGGGATGGGCCACCTTCTCGGCGTCGTACGGCGTGCCCGGCGCGAGGACGGCGCCCTTGCGGCTGGCGTGCAGCAGGCGGCCGCCGAAGAACTGCAGCGCCCGCTCCCCGCTGACCTCGATGCCCCGGACGTACGGCTGCACCATCGCCGTGAAGCCCTCGGCGTGCATCCGCGCGAGCTGGCGTACGGCCGTGTCGTGCTCGGCGGGCGTGTACCGGGCGGCGAACCGCGCCCCCGCGCCCGAGGTCGGCTTGATCACGTACTCATGGCCGTCGGGCAGCTCGGCGGCCTCACCGGGCGCGATGTAGGACGTGGGCACGGTGGGCACACCGGCCGCCGCCAGCTCCCCCAGATACCGCTTGTCCATGCTCCACCGCACCACGGCCGCCGGATTGGCGAGCCGGGTCACCCGCCCGACCCGCTCCACCCAGTCCGCGAACTCGGCGGCCCGCCAGCTGTAGTCCCAGGTGGACCGTATGAGGACCAGGTCGTACCCACCCCAGTCGGCCCACGGATCGTCCCAGTACTGGGCCTCGGCCTCGACCCCGCGCTCCAGCAGCGCCCGCACCAGCACCGGCAGATCGTCGTCCCGGTGCGGTTCGGCCCCGGGGTCGTAGGTGGCGAGTGCGATGCGGGGCACGGCGGGACTCCCTGTCGTGACGACGGTTCGGTCACGGCGAGGCTAACAACCGTGGCCAACCGGTACCTAGGGTAGGAAGGGTGCCGACAGTGCCGACAGTTAGGAGTGCGCCGCGTGTCCTCCCTCTTTCCCGCTCTGGCGGACGGTCCGGGCGAGCGCAGCGAGATGGGGGTGCCCCCGGACGAAGTCTGGGGGAAACTCGCCCTGCGATTCGGTGAGCGGTCTCTGACGTACGGCGAGCTGGCGGGGGCCGCCGGTGCGCTCGCCGGGCGGCTGCGCGGGGCTCACCGGGTCGCCGTGTGGGCCACCCCGGAGCTGGAGACCGCCGTCGCCGTGACGGGTGTACTGCTCGCCGGTGCGGCCGCCGTGCCGCTGAACCCGAAGTCGGGCGAGAAGGAACTCGCGCACATCGTCTCCGACAGCGCGCCCACGCTGGTGCTGGCCGCGCCGGGTGCCGAACTGCCCGCCGGGCTCGGTGACCTGACCCGGATCGACGTGGACGCGTCCGCCACCGGGACCGCCACCGACACCGAGGTCCCGGACTCGGCCCCCGCCCTGATCGTCTACACCTCCGGCACCACCGGCCCGCCCAAGGGTGCCGTCCTGTCCCGCCGGGCCCTCGCGACCACGCTCGACGCCATCGCCGACGCCTGGCAGTGGACCGGGGACGATGTGCTGGTGCACGGGCTGCCCCTGTTCCATGTGCACGGGCTCGTGCTGGGCATTCTCGGCCCGCTGCGGCGCGGCGGCAGCGTCCGGCACCTGGGGCGGTTCGGCACCGAGGGTGTCGCGCGCGAGCTGAACGACGGCGCGACCATGCTGTTCGGCGTGCCGACGATGTACCACCGCATCGCCGAGGCCCTGCCCGACGACCCCGCGCTGGCCAAGGCGCTCGGGCGGGCCCGGCTGCTGGTGTCGGGCTCGGCCGCGCTGCCCGTGCACGACCACGAGCGGATCGCGGCGGCGACCGGGCGCCGGGTCATCGAGCGGTACGGCATGACCGAGACCCTGATGAACACCAGCGTCCGTGCGGACGGGGAGGCGCGGCCCGGGACCGTCGGCGTGCCGCTGCCGGGCGTGGAGCTGCGGCTCGTGGAGGAGGACGGGACGCCGATCGCCGCGTACGACGGGGAGAGCGTCGGCGAGATCCAGGTGCGCGGGCCGAACCTGTTCACCGAGTACCTGAACCGGCCCGACGCCACGGCCGCCGCCTACACCGCCGACGGCTGGTTCCGGACCGGGGACATGGCCGTGCGCGAGAGCGACGGGTATGTGCGGATCGTGGGCCGTAAGGCCACCGACCTGATCAAGAGCGGCGGGTACAAGATCGGGGCCGGGGAGATCGAGAACGCGCTGCTGGAGCATCCGGGGGTACGGGAGGCCGCCGTCACCGGCGAGCCGGACGCCGACCTGGGCGAGCGGATCGTGGCCTGGATCGTCCCGGCGGACCCCGAAACCCCGCCCGGCGCCGAGGAGTTGGCCGACCACGTGGCACAGCGGCTCGCCCCGCACAAGCGCCCCCGCGTCGTCCGCTACCTGGACGCCCTCCCCCGCAACGACATGGGCAAGATCATGAAGCGCGCGCTGGTGGCCGATGCCTGAGCGGCGCTCGGCGAGGGAGATCCTGGCCCTGGTCACGGACCCCGGCACCTTCGCCGAACTCCCCTCCCCCGCAAGGGAGTCGAAACCGGAAGGCCCCCTCGCCTGGCAGGGCTACGACGCCTCGCGCGCCCGCGCCGCCGCCCGCACCGGCGAGGAGGAGTCCGTCGTCTGCGGCACCGCCCGCGTCGACGGCACCCCGGCCGTACTGATCGCCTTCGAGTTCGGCTACCTCGGCGGCTCCCTGGGCGAGCGCACCGGCGACCGCCTGGAGGCGGCGTACGGCCACGCCCGGGAACACCGGCTGCCGGTCGTGCCGTTGGTCGCGACCGGGGGCAGCCGGATGCAGGAGGGCATGCTCGCCCTCACCCAACTCCAGCGCGTGGCCCGCCAGTCGGCGCTCACGAGGGAGGCCGGCCTGCCGCAGATCGCGGTCCTGCGGGACCCGACGACGGGCGGCGGCTGGGCCACCCTCGGCGCGGGCGCTGACGTCGTCCTGGCCCTCCCGGACGCCCAGGTTGGCTTCGCCGGCTCCCGGGTACGCCCGGCGGACGCCGACCCGACGGCGTACACGGCGGAGGCCCAGGTGGCGGCGGGCGCGGCCGACGCGGTGGTGGCGCCGGAGGAGCTGAAGGGGGTGCTGGGGGCGTGGCTGCGGCTGCTGACCGGCAGGGCGGCCGGACAGCGCAGCACGGCCGCCGACACCACGGCGGAACCCGCTGACGCCGCCGGCCTCTTCGGGGATGCGGGCGCGAGCGGCTGCGGCGGCGGGCTGCCCGGACCCCACGCAGCCGGCGCCGTGGGCGGCGGAGACACCGTCGCTGATCAGGGCGCGCCGCCCGCCGGGGCGCGGGACGCACGCGAGTCCCGCATCGCCCCCGCCCCCGTTCCCCATGCCCTGGGCGACACCGGGCTGCCCGCCACCGGCTGGGACGCCGTCCAGCGTGCCCGCGCCCCCGAACGCCCCCGCGCTCAGGCCTACCTGGACGCCTACTTCGCTCACCGGGTCGCTCTCAGCGGTGACCGGTGCGGCGGTACGGACACCGAGGGCATGCTCTGCGGGTTCGGCGAGCGGGACGGTCGTACCGTGGCCTACGCCGCGCAGACCGGGGCGGCGACCCGGCCCGCCGGGTACCGCACCGCCGCCCGGCTGATCCGGCTCGCGGACCGGCTGGGGATCCCGGTGCTGACCCTGGTGGACACCCCGGGCGCCGCGAACGACGCGGAGGCCGAGCGGCAGGGGGCCGGCCCGGCGATCGCCGAGGTCTTCGGCGCGGTGGCCGCCGCCCGCGTCCCCGTCACCACCCTGGTCATCGGCGAGGGCGGCTCCGGCGGCGCCCTGGCGCTGGCCGCACCGGGCAACACCTGGGCCACGCCGGACAGTTACTTCTCCGTCATCGCCCCGGAACTGGCGGCGGCCATCCTCAAACGCCCGCAGGAGGAGGTGGAGGCGACCGCCGAGCACCTGCGGATCCGGCCGCAGGACCTGGTGGAGCTGGGGGTGATCCGGGGGATCGCCCAGGTCCAGGTCACCTCATCCCCACCGCCCGAATGAATCTCGAAGGGGGACGCATGAGCAGACTGGTGGAGTTCACCACCGAGGACGGGGCCGTCGTACGCGTGGAGACCGCGGACGGGGCGGGCGGGAACCGGCCCGTCTCGCGCGGCGAGGACACGGTGGACCGGGCCGCGCGCACGTTCGAGGACGCGCTCGATCACGTCCGCGCCGCCGCCCATGCGGCCCTGCGGGTCTTCCGCGACGGCAGCCTGCGCCCCGACTCCGTGGAGCTGGAGTTCGGTGTGAAGCTGACCGCGGAGGCCGGCGCGGTCATCGCCAAGGGCACGGCGGAGGGCCAGCTGGTGGTCCGGCTGAGCTGGACGCCGCAGGCCGGACACGCGCCGAGTGGGGAATCGGGCCCGGAGTCCACCACCGACCGGTGAGCCGCGCCGCAAACCCCCCATTCAGCGGCACCCCACCCGGCCCCCTCCAGCAGGCGCCCGCCCTCGCGGCCCGCGCAGGATGCAGTGTGAGAGGCCCGCCAACCGGCCGGGCGCACCAAGGCCCGCGCACCCGGGAGGTTCGCCGTGACCGTCAGTCTGGAGCAGTTGCGCCGCTGCCACTTCGCCGTCGACCTGGGCGCCGCCCGCACCCGGGTCTATGTGAAGGGCGCCGGTCTCGTCGTCGACCAGCCGTCGGCCGCCGCCGTGAACACCCGTACCGGCGCGCTGATCGCCGTCGGCGAGTTCGCGGAGAAGATGACGGGCCGCACGCCGAGCTACATCAGGGTCGTCCGGCCCGTCTCCGGGGGCACGGTGGTCGACATCGAGATGGCCCAGCGGATGCTGCGCCAGCTGCTCGGCGACAAGATGCGCCGGGCCCTGCGCCGTAATCTCCGGCTGCGCGCGGCGGCCTGCACCCCGCACGACGCCGATCCGCTGGCCACGCGGGCGACCATCGAGACGCTGGTGGGGCTGGGGGCGCGCAAGGTCGAGCTGGTGGACACGCTGATCGCCGCCGCCGTGGGGTGCGGGCTGCCGGTCGAACGTCCGGAGGCCACCATGATCATGGTGTGCGGGGCGGCGGCCACCCAGGTCGCGGTCCTCTCCCTCGGCTCGATCGTCACCGCCGAGCGGATCCCGGTGGGCGGCGAGGCCGTGGACCACGCGATCGTGCAGCACCTGCGGCACGAGCACGAGCTGATGCTGCCCAGCCAGTCGGTACGGCCGCTGCAACTGGCCCTGTCCGGCAACGGGCTCACTCCGCAGGGCCCGGCCTCCACGGAGATCCACGGCCGGGACGTGGCCACCGGGCTCGCGCGCAGCGTCCAGGTCGACACCGCCGCCGTACGCGACGCGATCCAGACCCCGCTGACCGCCGTCCTGGACGGCATCGGCAAGGTACTGCGCGCCTGCCCGCCCGACCTGGTGGCCGACCTCGCCGACCGCGGGATCATGATGGTCGGCGGCTCCGCGCTGCTGCCCGGCTTCGACCAGATGCTGCGGCAGGCCACCGGGATGCCGGTGCACATCGCCGAGCGGCCCGACATCTGCGTGGCCCAGGGCATGGGCGAAATGCTGGAGGGCCGGATCGAGCCGCTGATGCTGAGCCCGCTGGCCGCCTGAGCGGCCTCAGCGCTCGGTCCTCCCGACCAGCAGTACCGCGATCGCCCCCACCCCTATGAGCAGGTAGCCGGACGCGGCGAGGGCCCCCAGCGTGCCCAGCACGGCGACCCCCAGCGCGGACCCGGCCTGCCGGATGCCGTTGAGCGCGCCCTGACTCGTCGCGGCGTACTCGGGCGGCGCCGCGACGGCCACCGCGGCCGCCGCACCGGGAATGGACAGCGTGCCGGCCGCGGCGAGCGCCAGCTCGGCGGCGACGATCAGCGGCAGCGCCGGACGGTGACCCACCGCGCAGGCCAGCAGCACGCCGGCGGCGACGGTGGCGGACATGCCGGTCAGCAGGACGGGGCGGGGGCCGTGGCGGGCCACGAGCCGCCCGGTGAAGAACGGCATCACGCACACCGGGAAGGCCAGCGGCAACGTGGCCAGTCCGGCGCGCAACGGGGTCAGGTCGTAGGTGCGCTGGAGCCATACGGCGAGCAGGTACATGCCGCCGAAGTAGGCGAAGCAGGACACCGCGGCGGCGACCATCGCGGACCGCACCCGCGGCAGGGCGAGCAGCGCGGGCGGCAGCACCGGGGCGGCGACCCGGCGCTCCACGACGGCCACCGCGACGAAGCAGACGAGCGCGGCGCCGAGCGGCAGCAGGGCACGCGCCGCTCCCCAGCCCTCGATGCCGGCCTCGACCAGCCCGAAGGTGAGCAGGCCCAGACCGGCGGTGGACAGCAGGAGCCCCGGCCGGTCCAGGGCACGGGCGGCCCGTACGGGCGGCGCGGGCAGCCGGCGGGCGAGGAGCAGCGCGGCCAGGGCGAGGGGCGGGTTGACGAGGAACACCAGCCGCCAGCCGCCGAGTTCGACCAGCGCGCCGCCGAGCACGGGCCCGGCGGCGGCCCCCAGCCCGGCGAGCGCGGACCAGGAGCCGATGGCGCGGGTACGGCGGGCGGGGTCGGGATACAGGTGGATGAGCAGCGCCAGGGAGGCGGGCACCAGTCCGGCCCCCGCGGCCCCGAGCAGCGCCCGCCCGGCGATCAGGGCCCCCGCACCGGGCGCGAGCGCACACGCCACGGACAGCACGGCGAACAACCCGAGCGCCACGGCGTACACCCGCCGCGCACCCCACCGGTCGGCGATCACACCACCGGCCAGCAGCAGCCCGGCGAAGACGACGGTGTACGCGTCCACGGTCCACGGCAGCACGGCCGCGCCCGGCCGCAGCGAGGTCTGGATGTCGGGTACGGCGACGTTGAGGATCGAGGTGTCCAGCAGGACGAGCAGATTCCCGGTGGCGATCCCGGCGAAGGCGAGCCGGGAGGTGGGGCGGGGGACGGTGCCGGCCGGCGCGGACGGTCTGCGGAGGGGATCGACGGTGGTCATGCGGGCAGCGTGTCCCGCAGGCCGCTGGACCCGCGACGCCGTGACTCCGATACCCCCATCGGAAACTCCGATGGCAACACCCCAAGGGGCGCGGGACCGTATCGATATGCGGCTCCGCCGCGTGGGCGCGACCAGCCACAACGGACCCGCACCCACAAGACGACAAGCACCCCCACGGCGCCCCACGGCTACCCTTTCCTTCCGTGGACTCCCGCTACCTCCGCGCCCTCGTGGCCGTCGCAGACAACGGCGGCATCTCCGCCGCGGCCCACGCCCTGGGCTACGCCCAGTCAAGCGTGAGCGCCCAACTCAAGCGTCTGGAAGCGGACTTGGGCGTGAGCGTACTGGTACGGGCGGGCACGGGCGCGGCACTCACCGAGGCCGGCCACCGCCTGCTGCCGTACGCGCGCGAAGCCCTGGCACTGGAGGAGCGGATGCGGCGGGCGGCCCGCGGTGACCGGACCCGGCTCAGGATCGGGGCGCAGGAGTCGCTGGCCCATGTGTGGGTGCCCGAGGTGCTGGCGGCGCTGGAGTACGGCGCGGGCGGCCCGGACACCGGCGCGGACGTCGTCCTGACGGTGGCTCAGCGCAGGTCGCTGGAACGGTCTTTCGCCGCGGGCGAGCTGGACCTGGTCTTCCAGTACGACAACGGGGTGCGTGCGGTCGGCCCGAGCGCGGTCGTCGGCCATGACCGGACGGTCCTGGTGGCGGCTCCCGGCCACCCCCTGGCCGGGCAGCGGGAGAAGGTGTCGGCCGAACAGCTCCTGCGCTACGACTTCCTGGTGGCCGAGCGCGGCTGCACCTCGGAGATGCTGGTGGACCGGTTCGGCCAGGACATGCTGGCCGGGGCCCAGCAGACCCTGCTCCAGGGCTCGTTCGCGGCGCTGCTGCGCCTGATCGGGCACGGGCACGGCGTCACCCTGCTGCCGGAGCTGTCGGTCGCCCGGGAGCTGCGGGAGGGCGAGCTGGTCGAACTGCGGCCGACCGAGCCGATCCGCCCGCTCAGCATCGTCGCCCAGTGGCACCCGCGCCTGGGCCCGGCCGAGACCGCCGTACACACCCTGCTCGACCTGGCCCGCCGCGCGGACCCCCTGCCGGAGGCGACCCAGGCGGCTCACGCCTCCTGAGCCTCCGGCGGCCGGCAGGTGCGGTCAGTACGGCAGGATCCGGCCGGACGGCGTCCTGCGGTCGATCTCCTGCTCGCGGCGCGGGGCGGCGGGACGCCGGCTGACACGTACCCGGATGCGACGGTCCATGACGCCCTCCTCCAGTCCGTATGACCAGTCCGTATGACCGGTCCGTACGACCGGCAGCGGCTGCCGGTAGGAGGTGCGTGCCCATGACACGGGCGCTTCAAGCCTGCGCCGCCCAACTCGTCGATCAGGCCCGAGTCATGACCGAGTCCCGCTCGAGTCAGGCTCCAGCGGTGCGTGAACGGCGGCGGGGCGGCGGCCGGGTCCGTTACCGGGTCAGGTAGCGCGCGAGGACCGGATCGAGCCGGGCCACCCACTCGCCGAGCCGCGCCGACCTGCGGGCGTTCAGCTCACAGTCGTACACGCCGCCGTCCCACAGCCGTACGGTCACCCTGAGATGGTGGCCGTGCCGGGAGCGCCCGGCGAAGGCGATCTCCGCCCACTCGAAGTCCGCCGCGACGCCCGCCACTTCGAGGACGATCCCGGTGGCGTTCACCACGACGCGGGACTCCCCGTCGGTCAGTTCGGCCTCCGGCGCGGCGTAGGCGACCGGCGGCCCGAACCCGTAGGAGACCTGCGGCGGGGTCGCGGGGGGCACGGGCAGGGCGGCGGGGGGCGTGGGGGGCTGTGCGGGGTACGGCGCCGGCTGGGGCGGTGCCGCCGGGGGCGGTGTGAGCCGCGGGGGCGTGGCGGGGGCCGGGGGCACGGGGGGCGCCGGGCTGTACGCGGGGGTGTGCGCCGGTTCCCGGGTCTCGTCCGTCAGCCGGTCCAGCAGTTCGGTGGGGGTCGGCCGGTCCGCGGGGTCCTTCGCCAGGCAGCGCGCAACCAGGCCGGCGAGTCCGGCGGGTACGGCGGCCAGGTCCGGCGGTTCGTGGACGGAGCGGTACATCAGCCCCATCGGTGTGCCCTCACCCCAGGCGCTGCCGCCCGCCGCGGCGACCAGCACGGCGCCCAGCGCGAACACGTCGGCCGCGCCGGTCACATCGTGGCCCAGGGCCTGTTCGGGGGCGAGGAAGCCGGGGGTGCCGAAGGCGGTGCCGGTGGCGGTGAGGCGGGTGGACTCGACGGCGCGGGCGATGCCGAAGTCGAGGACGCGCGGGCCGTCGGCGGCCATGACGATGTTGCCGGGCTTGAGATCGCGGTGCACCAGACCGCAGGAGTGGATGGACTCCAGTGCCTCGGCGAGCGCGGCGGCCAGCGCCCTCAGGCGGGGCTCGTCCATCGCTCCCTCGGCGGCGAGTTGTGCCGCGAGGGTCGGTCCGGGGATGTAGGCCGTGGCCAGCCACAGCGGGTCGCCGTCGACGTCCGCGTCCACGACCGGCGCCGTGTGGAAGCCGCCCACCGCACGGGCCGCCTCGACCTCGCTGCGGAACCGCTCGCGGAAGACGGGGTCGGCCGCCAGCTCGGCCTTGGCGACCTTCACCGCGACGGCCCGCCCACCGCGCGTCCGGGCGAGATACACGGTGCCCATGCCGCCCTCGCCGAGCCGGCGCTCGACGAGGTATCCCCCTATACGTTCCATGCGCACAGTATGGCCGCCGGGCGGTACCGGTCCCGCGTCCCCCCGGCGTCGCCATTGACAACCCGAATCCGCGAAGGTTGTCATGAACACATGCTGCGATGCGCGAGGACCACGGGTGCCACCCCCACGGCACGAAGTGGCCGGCTGCCGTGCGCATGCGGCCACTGACCGGACGCCACGAGCTGCTCGCCGCCGCCCGGGCCGAGTTGACGGCCCGTCCCGGAGTGCTCTTCCACGGCCCCGCCGGAATCGGCAAGTCCACGCTCGTGGCCGCCCTCGTGAACTCCCTTGCCGCGCAGGCCCCGTCGGCCTGCACGGTGCTGCACTGCGCGCCCGCCCAGGAGGACGCCCGGCTGCCGTTCGCCGGGCTCGTCGACCTGTTCGCACGGGTGCCGGACAGCCGTCTGGACGCCCTGCCGCCCGAACCGAGGGCGGCCCTGCGGGCGGCCCTGCTGCGCGGCCGGGAACCGGCCGGTGACCAGGGGCGGCTGGCGGTGCGCGTCGCGGTCCTGGAGGTGCTGCGCGCCCTGGCCGCCGCCGGTCCGGTACTGCTGGTCGTCGACGGCCTGCAGTGGCTGGACGCGCCCAGCGCCGAGGTGCTCGCCTTCGCCGTACGCCGCGTGGGCGGGCTCGACCTGCGGATGGTGGCCGCCGAGCGGGTGACCGAGGGCGAGCAGCCCGAACGGCCGCACTGCTGCCCGCCGGACACCGCCGAGCTCGCCGTACCGCCGCTGGCGGACGGTGAGACGGAGCACCTCCTGCGCACCGCCCTCGGCGCCGGTCTGCCACCGGCGCTGCTGCGGGCCGTTCAGGACACCGCCGCCGGAAATCCCTCGTACGCACTGGAGTTGGGGCGGGCCGCCCTGCGTGAGGGAGCGTCCGCGGACTCCGGCGGGGCGCTGCCCGTGCCCCGGAGGCTGCGCGCCCTGGTGCTGGACCAGGTGCGCACGCTGTCCGAAGCCGTCCGGCGCACCCTGCTCGTCGCGAGCGCCGCCGCCCTCCCGAGCCTCACCGTGCTGCGTGCCGCCGGGCTCCCCGACCCGGCCGCGGACCTCGCGGCGGCCGAACGCCTCGGCGTCGCGGCGGCCGGCGCCGACGGCACCGTACGTTTCCGGCATCCGCTGGTCCGGGCCGCCGTCTACGCCGACGCCCCCGAGTACGCCCGCCGGCAGGCGCACACTCTGCTGGCCCGCGCGGTCGCCGAGCCTGTGGAGCGGGCGCGTCATCTCGCGCACGCCCGCCCGTACGAGGACGAGGCCACCGCCCGCACCCTGCTGGCCGCGGCCGCGCACGCGCGCCGCCACGGCACCTCCGACGCCGCCTGCGAACTGGCCGGGCTCGCCGCCCGCCGCACCCCCGCCGACCGGCCCGCCGACCGCGCCGACCGGCTGCTGGCCGCCGCCGAGTACGCGTGCGACGCCGGGCAGCTTCAGGAGGCGGCGCAGGCCGCCGGGACGGTCCTCGCCGAGTCGGGCTCCGCGCACCGGCGGGTGCGGGCCCGGCTGATCCTGCTGCGGGGCGCCGGGCAGGCCCTCGAGGGCACCCGTGACCTGATCGAGGACGGCCTGCGGGACGCCGCCGGCGACCCGCGGGCCGAGGCGCGGCTGCACCACTGGGCTGCCGTACGCGGCCTGCTGTGCGGGGAGTTGGCCGAGGCGGCCCGGCACGCCCGGCGGGCGGCGGAGACGGGCGACACCGACACCCGGATCGAGGCGCTCGCCACGCTCGCCCGGGTACGGTCCCTGGCCGGTGAGGCGGGCGCCGCCGATGCCGCACTGGCGGAGGCGCTGGCACTGGCCGGCGGCGCCGGTGGCGGGCCGGCCGGGTGGCGGCTGGTCCGGATGCGGGCGATCCTCGCCCTGGACGCCGACCGGGTGACCGAGGCCCGGGAACAGGTCGACGCGCTCCTCGCGGCCATCGGCGCGGTGGCCGGGGTCGAGGAGACCGTCGCGACGTTGGTGTCGCTGGTCCGGATCCAGGTGCGTTCCGGGCACTGCCGTGCGGCCCTGCACACCGCCGCCCGCTGCTCGCGCGCCGTGGCCGAGGCGGGCGTACGGTCGGCTCCTGCGTGGTACGCGGCCGCGCTCGCCGAGACCGCCGGCGGCAGCACGGAGGAGGCCCGGCACCTCGCCGAGCAGGCGGTACGGGCGTCGGAGGCCGACGGCGACCGGTTGTTCCTGGTGCGTGCGCTGGCCGTGCTCGGACAGGCCGAGTTGCTCGGCGGCGACCCTCGCGGGGCGGCCGCCGCCGTCGAGGCGCTGAGCCGCGTCAAGCGGCTCGGCGAGGCCATGTGCGCCGCCGACCCGCCCCTGCTGCACTGGTACGGCGATCTGGCCGAGGCGCTCGTCGTGCTGGGCGAGACGGACGCGGCCGGGGATGTCGTACGCGAGGCGTACGGCCGTATGCCCGGCGATGCCCCGGACAGCGTGGTCGCGGCGCTGGAACGGGCCGAGGGGCTGCGTGAGGCGGGGCTCGGGCGGGCCAGGGAGGGCGCGGCGCGGCTGCGGGCCGCCATCGACCTGCTGCGTCAACTGCCCCTGCCCGTCGAGCTGGTGCGTACCCTCATCGCGCTGGGCGCGGTCGAGCGCCGGGCCCGTCGGCGGAACGCGGCGCGCGTCGTCCTCGGTGAGGCCCTCGAGACCGCGGCCCGGATCGGGGCCGTGCCGCTGGAGGCGCGCGCCCGGGACGAACTGGCCCGGCTGGAGGCCGCCGAGCGCGGCGGCGGACCCGAACTCACGCCCACGGAGGCCCGGATCGCCGAGCTGGTCGGCGGCGGGGCCACCAACCGGGAGGTCGCGGCGGAGCTGTTCATCAGCGTCAAGACGGTGGAGGGGACCCTGTCGCGGGTCTACCGAAAGTTCGGGGTCCGCTCGCGCACCGCGCTCGCCCATGCGATGGCGGTCGCGGTCATCGCCTCCGGTGCGTCCGTCGACGCGGGCGACGACGGCGGGCTGAAGCAGGCGGTGACGGTGAGTCAGCCCGCTCGCCCGCGTACGTCCCGCGTGGTGGACACACGCCGTTGACACGACATCAGCAGTTAACACGTGAAGCAAGGGTTCCCCCGCTTATGCGGGTGGGGCCGGTGTTCCTACGGTGAAGCCGTTCCGCTTCCGGGACATCACCCCCACTCCGGAGGACCCCACAGTGAAGTCACGCCTGAAACTGCTCGGTCTGGTCGCCGTGCCGGCCCTGCTCGCCGCCGCCGTCCCCGCGGCCTACGCCTCCCCCTCCCCGCAGCCGTCCGCAACTCACGCGGCCATCACCGGAGATGTCCTGAAGGGCCTCACCCAGCATGCGACCCGCACCGGCGAGGTGGCCGCCGGAAAGCGCATATCGGTGGCCATCAGCCTGACGCCCAGAGGCGGCAAGGCCCTCGACACGTTCGTCGCCGAGGTCAGCGACCCGCACTCCGCCTCCTACGGCCACTACCTGACGAAGGCCCAGTTCGCGGCCCGCTTCGGCCGGACCGACGCCGAGATCAAGCAGGTGAAGGACTACCTGCGGGCGCAGGGCCTCACCGTCGGCAAGGTCCACTCGGGCAATCTGCTGGTCGACGCGAGCGGCACCGCCGCCCAGCTGGAGAAGGCCTTCGGCACCAAGCTGTCGACCTGGAGGGACGCGACGTCGGGCCGCTCGTTCTACGCCAACGACAGCGCGCCGACCCTGCCGAGCGCCATCGCCTCGATCGTCAGCGACGTGGCCGGCCTCAACAACCGCCTCCACCTGCACCGCCAGGCGCCCTCCACCGTGCACCCGCACAACGGCCCGGGCGGTGGCTACACCCCGGCCCAGCTCAAGGGCGGCTACAACGTCTCGGGCACGTACACGGGCAGCGGCCAGAAGATCGCGCTGCTGGAGTTCGACGGCTTCCAGCAGTCCAACATCACCACCTACGACAACAACTACGGCCTGGGCTCGCCCACCCCGACCGTGCAGAAGGTGGACGGCGGCTCCGGCGCGCTGGGTGACGGCCAGGTCGAGGTCGAGCTGGACATCGAGGTCCTGCACGCGATCGCCCCCAAGGCCAACGTCACCGTCTTCGAGGGCCCCAACTCCGACGCCGGCGAGGTCGACACCTACCAGGCCATCGTCGACAGCGGCATCCCGACCACCTCGATCAGCTGGGGCGCCGCCGAGAGCGCCCGCACCACCTCCGGCATCAACGCGGTCGACGCCGTCTTCAAGGCCGGCGCCGCCCAGGGCCTCGGCTTCTACGCGGCCTCCGGCGACAGCGGCTCCGACGACGCGGGCGACGGCGGCACCTCCGTCGACTACCCGGCCAGCGACCCGTACGTCACCGGCGTCGGCGGCACCAGGCTGACCGTCACCTCGTCCAACGCCTTCAGCAAGGAGGTGGCCTGGTCCGGCGGTGGCGGCGGCAAGTCCTCCGTGTTCAAGATCCCGAGCTGGCAGACCTCGGTGCAGAAGAGCGCCGGCGGCGGCTTCCGCCAGGTCCCGGACGTCTCGGCGCACGCCAACCCGACCCCCGGCGTCTCGATCTACTCGCAGGGCTCGTGGTCCTCGGTCGGCGGCACCAGCGCCGCGGCGCCCGAGTGGGCGGCCTTCGCGGCCCTCTACAACCAGCAGGCCAAGGCGGCCGGCAAGGCCAACCTGGGCTTCGCCAACCCCGCCCTGTACTCGGCGGCCGGCACCGGCTTCCACGACATCACCAGCGGCAGCAACGGCGCCTACTCCGCGACCACCGGCTGGGACTTCACCACCGGCTGGGGCTCGTACAACGCCGCCACGCTGGCGAACAAGCTGCTCGGCTGACGCCGGCGATCGAACCCCACGAACACAGCGCGGGCCGGGATCTCTCCCGGCCCGCGCTGTCTTCACGTGGCATCACCGCAGGTCACATCGTTTCTGCACCTGCGCTGCGCGGTGGGGCGGGTGGGACTCGAACCCACGGCCGACGGATTATGAGTCCGCTGCTCTAACCGGCTGAGCTACCGCCCCATAGCGGCGTGTCGCGTACATGTGTGCGCGCCGTCTGCCGCAGCATAGCCG
The DNA here is from genome assembly GCF_044388685.1 of Streptomyces sp. NPDC020192. Taxonomy (NCBI): domain Bacteria; kingdom Bacillati; phylum Actinomycetota; class Actinomycetes; order Kitasatosporales; family Streptomycetaceae; genus Streptomyces; species Streptomyces sp. NPDC020192. The sequence goes on from NZ_JBIRXG010000001.1 coordinate 782,700, forward strand.
CTCATACGATCTCCTGCCTCGGATGGTCGGCATCTGTGCTGCTCACGACCGTCAGGACAGCGCCCCGGGGCACGGCGGTTCCCGCGGGCATGAAAAAGGACCCCCAAGGGGTCCTCGTTCATCGCGCTCCCCCGACTGGACTCGAACCAGTAACCTGCCGGTTAACAGCCGGCTGCTCTGCCAATTGAGCTACGGAGGACCGAAGCTCCCCCGACTGGACTCGAACCAGTAACCTGCCGGTTAACAGCCGGCTGCTCTGCCAATTGAGCTACGGAGGATCGCCTCGATTGCATCGAACGTACCTACCCGGGTATTCGCCAGGGGGCGCTCGCTCGCTGCGACACATACATTAGCGCAAGCAGGGGGGTGCTCCGCCAATCGGTATCCCCGGGCGCCCACGTCGCACCGCAGACCCAGGCAAGGGAAGGGTGGCAGCCATGCGCTACCGGCTCACGTTCGTCGCCGGACTGGCCCTCGGTTACGTACTCGGCACGAGGGCCGGACGGGAGCGGTACGAGCAGCTGAAGAAGTCCGCTCAGCGGATCGCGCAGAACCCGGCCGTCCGTAACACCGCCGAGACGGCCGCCCAGCAGGGCCGCCAGTACGCCGGGAAGGCCTTCCACTCGGTCGGCGACCGGTTCCCCGAGACGGTGGCCGAGCGCGTACGGCACCTGCGGGAGCGCAACATCAACGGCACGCCCGAGGACGACTGGGGCACGAGCGACACGTAACGGGACAGAGACACCCCTGCCCCCTTTGTTCTCCCTCGACCCAACCACCCCCACCGATGCTGCAAAATTCGGTGCATGGGGATAGTCGCCGGCTTGGACAGCTCACCGGACTTCACACGCATCGTGGTCTGCGACACGGACACCGGAGCCGTGCTCAGGCAGGGGTACGCCCCGCATCCGGTCGAGGGGCGCCCCAGCGACATAGATCCCCAGGCCTGGCTGCTCTCCCTCGGCGAGGCCGCGGGGGGCGGACTGCTGGAGGGCGTGCAGGCCATCGGCGTCTCCGCGCAGCAGAACGCGCTGGTCCCGCTGGACGCCCAGGGCAACACCGTGCGTCCGGCGCTGGTCGGCGGGGACAAGCGGGCGCAGGTCGCGGCGGCCGACCTGGTCGACGCGCTCGGCGGGCGGGAGGCCTGGGCGCAGGCCGTGGGGTGCGTGCCGCAGGCCGCGCAGCCCGTCACCAAGCTGCGCTGGCTCGCCAAGAACGAGCCCGAGAACGCCCGCCGCACAGCCGTACTGCTCCAGGCGCACGACTGGCTGGTCTGGCAGCTGCTCGGGCGGCCGGTGCGCAGGACCACCGACCGGGGCGGGGCGTCCGGCACCGGGTACTGGTCGGCCGCCACCGGCGCCTACCGGCCCGACCTGGTCGAGCTGGCGCTCGGGCACCAGGCGATGCTGCCGGAGGTGATCGGCCCGTCGGACGCGGCCGGTACGACACCGGAGGGGCTGCTGATCTCGGCCGGGACCGGGGAGACCATGGCCGCCGCGTTCGGGCTCGGGATCGGGCTGGGGGACGCCGTCGTCTCGCTCGGGGCCTCCGGGTCCGTGATGGCCGTGCATCCCGAGGCGCTCGCCGACCAGTCCGGGATGATCACCTCCCTCGCCGACGCCACCGGCCTGCATCTGCCGGTCGTCACCACCCTGAACGCCGTACGGACCCTGCGCGGCACCGCCGAACTGCTCGGGCTGCCGGATCTGGAGAGCCTGAGCGACCTGGCGATGAAGTCCACGCCGGGGGCTCACGGTCTGGTCCTCCTCCCCTACCTGGAGGGTGAGCGGACGCCGAATCTGCCGCACACCGCGGGCACGCTCGCCGGGCTGCGGCGGGAGTCGATGAAGCCGGAGCATCTGGCGCGGGCCGCGTTCGAGGGCATGCTGTGCGGGCTCGGCGACGCGCTGGACGTGCTGCGCGGGCGGGGTGTGGACGTGCGGCGGGTCTTCCTGCTGGGCCAGGCCGCCGAGCTGCCCGCCGTGCAGGCCTCGGCGCCCGCGCTGTTCGGCGCGCAGGTCGTCGTACCCCAGCCGGCGGACTACGCGGCGATGGGCGCGGCCCGGCAGGCGGCGTGGGCACTCGGTGTGTCGCAGGGCACACTCGACCCGCGCACCCCGCCGGCCTGGCAGGGCGCGGCGGCACAGGTACTGGAGCCGGGCGACGAGCTGGCGGTGGGGCAGGCGGTACGGCAGCAGTTCACGGCCGTACGGGAGCAGACCCATCCGGGGGCGTTTCAGTCATGAACGGCGTAACGCCGCAAAAAGTATGGTCGTACGAGCTTCCGTGCGCGCTACGTCGTCGGGTTAATGACTTGAGGTAACGCGGGTGGAGTGTCGGACGATAGGGGCCAAGGGCAACCGAACCAGCCCCTGTCGCCGACTCCGAGAGACGTAGCGTGCTCATACGACTTCTACGGACCTATCTCAGGCCCTACACAAAACCCATAGCCCTTCTGGTGGTCCTGCAGTTCCTGCAGACCTGCGCCACCCTCTACCTGCCCACCCTGAACGCGCACATCATCGACAACGGTGTCGTGAAGGGGGACACGGGTTACATCCTGTCCTTCGGCGCCCTGATGATCGGCATCTCGCTGGCACAGGTGGTGTGCAACATGGGCGCCGTGTACTACGGCGCGCGCACCGCCTCCGCGCTCGGCCGGGACGTGCGCGGTGCCGTGTTCGACCGGGTGCAGTCCTTTTCCGCGCGTGAGGTGGGTCACTTCGGTGCCCCCTCGCTCATCACCCGTACGACGAACGACGTACAGCAGGTCCAGATGCTGGCCCTGATGACGTTCACGCTGATGGTGTCGGCGCCCATCATGTGCGTCGGCGGCATCGTCCTGGCGCTCGGCCTGGACGTACCGCTGTCCGGGGTGCTGGTCGCGGTGGTGCCGGTGCTCGGCATCTCCGTGACGCTGATCGTGCGACAGCTGCGGCCGCTGTTCCGGTCGATGCAGGTGCGCCTCGACACGGTGAACCGGGTGCTGCGCGAGCAGATCAGCGGCAACCGTGTGATCCGCGCCTTCGTCCGCGACGAGTACGAGCAGGGCCGGTTCGGGAAGGCGAACACCGATCTCACCGAGATGCAGCTGGCCACCGGCCGGATGCTCGCGCTGATGTTCCCGATCGTCATGACGGTCGTGAACGTGTCGTCGATCGCGGTCGTGTGGTTCGGCGCACACCGCATCGACAGCGGCGGCATGCGCATCGGCGACCTGACCGCGTTCCTCGCCTATCTGATGCAGATCGTCATGTCCGTGATGATGGCCACCTTCATGTTCATGATGGTGCCCCGCGCGGAGGTCTGCGCCGAGCGCATCGAGGACGTCCTCGGCACGGATTCCAGCGTGGTCCCGCCGACGGCGCCGGTCACCGAGCTGCGCGCGCACGGCCATCTGGAGATCCGGGCCGTGGGCTTCCGCTATCCGGGTGCCGAGGAGCCGGTGCTCAAGGCCGTCGACCTGGTGGCCCGGCCGGGCGAGACCACCGCCGTGATCGGCTCCACCGGCAGTGGCAAGTCCACCCTGCTCGGGCTGGTCCCGCGGCTGTTCGACGCCACCGAGGGTGAGGTCCTCGTCAACGGCGTGGACGTGCAGCGGGTCGAGCCGAAGCTGCTGGCGAGAACGGTCGGCATGGTGCCGCAGAAGCCGTACCTGTTCGCGGGCACGGTCGCCACCAACCTGCGCTACGGCAACCCGGACGCCACCGACGAGGAGCTGTGGCACGCGCTGGAGGTGGCGCAGGCCAAGGGCTTCGTCAGCAAGCTCGAGGGCGGCCTCGACGCGCCGATCGCGCAGGGCGGCACGAATGTGTCGGGCGGTCAGCGCCAGCGCCTCGCCATCGCCCGCACCCTCGTGCAGCGCCCGGAGATCTACCTCTTCGACGACTCCTTCTCCGCGCTCGACTACGCCACCGACGCGGCGCTGCGCGCGGCGCTCGGCCGGGAGACCGCCGAGGCGACCGTCGTCATCGTCGCCCAGCGCGTGGCGACCATCCGGGACGCCGACCGGATCATCGTGCTGGACGAGGGCCGGGTCGTCGGCTCCGGCCGGCACCACGAGCTGATGGCGACCAACGAGACGTACCGGGAGATCGTGCTCTCCCAGCTGACGGAAGCGGAGGCTGCCTGATGGCGGGGCCCATGCGGATGATGGCCGGGCAGGGTCCCGACCAGCGCTCGATGGACTTCAAGGGGTCCGGCAAACGGCTCATCGGCCAGTTCCGGCCCGAACGGCTCACCATCTACGGCCTGCTGGTGTGCGTGGTCGTCAGCGTGGGCCTGAACGTGGTCGGCCCGAAGATCCTCGGCAAGGCCACCGACCTGGTCTTCGCCGGCATCATCGGCCGGCAGATGCCCGCCGGGACCACCAAGGAGCAGGTCCTCGACCGGATGCGGGCCCATGGCCAGGGCTCCGTCGCGGACATGCTCAAGAGCACCGACTTCACCCCCGGCAAGGGCATCGACTTCGGCGCCGTCGGCGACGTCCTGGTGCTCGCGCTCGGTACGTTCCTGGTCGCCGGTCTGCTGAGCGCGGTGGCGACCCGGCTGGTCAACCGGGCCGTGAACCGCACGATGTTCCGGCTGCGCGAGCAGGTGCAGACGAAGCTGTCGCGGCTGCCGCTGTCGTACTTCGACAAGCGGCAGCGCGGTGAGGTGCTCTCGCGCGCGACCAACGACATCGACAACATCGGCCAGACGCTCCAGCAGTCGATGGGCCAGCTGATCAACGCGCTGCTCACCATCGTCGGCGTCCTGGCGGTGATGTTCTGGGTCTCCTGGATCCTGGCGCTGGTCGCGCTCGTCACCGTGCCCCTGTCGGCGCTGGTGGCCACCCGGGTCGGCAAGCGGTCCCAGCCGCACTTCGTGCAGCAGTGGCGCACCACGGGCAAGCTGAACGCCCACATCGAGGAGATGTACACCGGGCACACCCTGGTGAAGGTGTTCGGCCGGCAGGAGGAGTCGGCCAAGCAGTTCGCCGAGCAGAACGAGGCGCTGTACGAGGCCGGGTTCAAGGCGCAGTTCAACAGCGGTGTGATGCAGCCGCTGATGATGTTCGTGTCGAACCTGAACTACGTGCTGGTGGCGGTGGTCGGCGGCCTGCGCGTGGCCTCCGGCTCGCTCTCCATCGGTGACGTCCAGGCCTTCATCCAGTACTCGCGGCAGTTCTCGATGCCGCTGACCCAGGTCGCCTCGATGGCGAACCTGGTGCAGTCCGGCGTCGCCTCCGCCGAGCGCGTCTTCGAACTCCTCGACGCCGGGGAGCAGGAGGCCGACCCGGTGCCGGGCGAGCGCCCGGCGGAACTGCGCGGCCGTGTCCGCCTGGAGAACGTCTCCTTCCGGTACGACCCGGAGAAGCCGCTGATCGAGGACCTCTCGCTCACGGTGGAGCCCGGTCACACGGTCGCGATCGTCGGCCCGACCGGCGCCGGCAAGACCACGCTGGTCAACCTCTTGATGCGGTTCTACGACGTCTCGGGCGGCGGGATCACCCTGGACGGGGTCGACATCCGGAGGATGACCCGCGACGAACTCCGCTCCGGCATCGGCATGGTGCTGCAGGACACCTGGCTGTTCGGCGGCACGATCGCGGAGAACATCGCGTACGGCGCGTCCAGGGAGGTCACGCGCGGGGAGATCGAGGAGGCGGCACGGGCGGCCCACGCCGACCGGTTCATCCGCACCCTTCCCGACGGTTACGACACGGTGATCGACGACGAGGGCACCGGGGTCAGCGCGGGTGAGAAGCAGCTCATCACCATCGCGCGGGCGTTCCTGTCCGACCCGGTGATCCTGGTCCTGGACGAGGCGACGAGCTCCGTCGACACCCGCACGGAGGTCCTGATCCAGAAGGCGATGGCCAAACTGGCGGCCGGGCGCACGTCGTTCGTGATCGCCCACCGGCTGTCGACGATCCGCGACGCCGACACCATCCTGGTGATGGAGAACGGCTCGATCGTGGAACAGGGCGCACACGCCGAACTGCTGGAAGCCGAAGGGGCGTACGCGCGGCTGTACAAGGCGCAGTTCGCGCAGGCGGTCGCCGAGGTGGACTGAGGGTGACCTGGGGGGGCCGCCACGAGGTGCGCGGCCCCCGTCTCAGTCCAGATAGCCCCGTAGCTGATCCGCGAAGGCGTGATCCCGGAGCTTGTTGAGGGTCTTGGACTCGATCTGCCGTATCCGCTCCCGGGTGACCCCGAAGATGCGCCCTATCTCCTCGAGGGTCCGCGGGCGGCCGTCGACAAGGCCGTAACGCAGCTGGACGACCTTCCGCTCCCGCTCCCCCAGGGTGGACAGGACGGCCTCCAGATGCTCCCTGAGGAGCAGGAACGCGGCGGATTCCACAGGACTCGCGGCGTCGCCGTCCTCGATGAGGTCGCCGAGGGCCACGTCCTCCTCCTCGCCGACCGGGGCGTGCAGGGAGACCGGTTCCTGGGCGAGCCGCAGCACCTCGCTGACGCGCTCGGGCGGCAGGTCGAGATGGGCGGCGACCTCGTCGGGCGTCGGCTCGTGCCCCCGCTCCTGGAGCATGCGGCGCTGCACCCGTACGACCCGGTTGATCAGCTCCACGACATGCACCGGGACGCGGATGGTGCGGGCCTGGTCGGCGAGGGCGCGGGACATGGCCTGGCGGATCCACCAGGTGGCGTACGTCGAGAACTTGTAGCCGCGGGCGTAGTCGAACTTCTCCACCGCACGGATCAGCCCGAGGTTGCCCTCCTGGACGAGGTCGAGCATGGTCAGCCCGCGCCCGACGTACCGCTTCGCCACGGACACGACGAGCCGCAGATTGGCCTCGATGAGCCGCCGCTTGGCCACCCGCCCCATGACGACGAGCCGGTCCAGGTCGAGCGCCAACTGGCTGTCCAGGTCGGGGGCGTTGCTCAGCTTCTCCTCGGCGAACAGCCCGGCCTCGACCCGGCGGGCGAGTTCGACCTCCTCGGCGGCGCTGAGCAGCGGGATGCGCCCGATCTCCCGCAGGTACTGACGGAACAGGTCGGCGGAGGGGCCGCCGCTCTCGGCCCGGACGACGGCGGGCGTGGCGACGGGTTCGTCGGCCTCCTCGGCCTCCTCGGCCTCCTCGGGCTCGTCCGTGAGCGCTTCCGCGGGCGGCTCGGCGGACCCCTCCGGATGCAGGGCGGCACGGCTCTGCGGGGGTACAGCCACGAGGACGTCGGTCTCGAGGGCGTCGTCGGTCTCCGCGTCCGGCTCGTCCGCGGTGGTGCTGGTGGCACGGGTGGCGCTGTCGGTCTGGGTGAGGGTCTGGGTCTGCACGGGGGCGACCTCCAGGATGATCGCTTGCCGTCGGCTGCAGCGGTGCTTCGGAAGCGGAGAGTCGACGGCCTGCGCTCCGAGGACTCGGGCACCGCCCCCAGTGTGGGGTACGACACATCCCCGCCACGAGGGGCGTGCGGTGACTTTTTGCGTCCGGCTCGTGACCGGTTGGTGACCCGGCCCGGAAAACCGGGGGCGGTACCGGGCCCTGATCTGGGAGGATCCCGGGATGTCCGGACTTCTGTACGAAACCCACGTCACTGTCCGCTGCGCCGGCCCCGCCGAGACGGAGCGACTGCGCGGCTGGGCGGACGCGGTCGGGCTGAAACTGACGCACATCGTCCTGGCCCGGGGCCGGCTGCGGGAGCAGCCGATGCTCACGCTCGCCGGTTCGGCGTCGTACGCCGAGCAGTCGGCGCGGGCGGAGGAAACGGTGGCCGCGCTGAAGTCGGCCGGTTTCACGCCGGTGCGGGTGAAGACGGAGTCGGTGCCGTGGGCGCCGGAGGTGCCGGACGGGATGTGCGGGGACGGGCGGTACTTCGAGCACCACGTGAAGCTGCTGCTGGAGGCGGGCACGGATCTCGCCGCGCTGGCGTCAGCGGTCGTACCGCACGGCGCGCACCTATCGTGGAACGCCCGCCGGGTGCACGGCGGCGGCCGGCACGAGCGGTTCGTGACGCAGCGCTGCCGGGGCGTCGCCGACACGGAGGCCGAAGAGGCCCTGGGCCGGCTGCTGGCGGCGCTGGACGGACACGAAGTCCTGTCCGTGGAGCGGGAGTTCGTGCTGTACGACAGTGACGAGTCGGTGGACGAGGGATGGATCGAGGAGCCGACGGCTCAGGGGGTACGGGGATGAACGGGGCGCGGAAGTGGGAACTGCCGAGGACTCTGACCTGGGTGCCCGGCGAGGACGTACGGCAGCAACAGGTCTTCGAGCCGGCCCTGAAGCACTACGCGAACGCCTACCGCGCCACCGACCCGGTCTTCACCGACCTGGCACGCGGCGAGGCGTGGCGTACGACCCGCCGCCGGGCCCTGCACCTGGTCCTGGCCGCGATCGCGGACTCGGAGTGGGCCGGGGCGCTGGTGCTGCGGGGCAGCGTGCTGATGTCGATGTGGTTCGGCGAGGCCGCGCGCGAGCCGGGCGACCTGGACTTCGTCGTCGTACCGGAGACCTGGGGCATCGAGGAGGAACGCACGGCGCGCATGCTCGACGACATCGCGAGGGCGGCCGAGACCCGGTCGGGCGAGATCCGCTTCTCGGCGCGGGACGCGGTCACGGAGGACATCTGGACCTACGACCGGGTGCCCGGCCGCCGCATGATCCTGCCCTGGTCGGCCCCCGGCCTGCCCGGCGGGCACGTCCAGCTCGACTTCGTCTTCAACGAGAAGCTGCCGGAGCGGCCGGAGCCGGTGGAGCTGCCGGGCGGGGCGGTGCTGTCCGGGGCGACACCGGGACTGTCGCTCGCCTGGAAGCTGATGTGGCTGATCAACGACATGCACGCCCAGGGCAAGGACCTGTACGACGCCGTCCTGCTCGCCGAACGCCACCCCCTTGACGTCGGCCTGCTCCACGAGGTCTTCCGGCTCTCGGGCGAGTGGCCGGACCACAACCGCGAGAGCGTCCTGCTCGAGGACGTCGTCGAGGCGGTCGGCTACGTCGAGTGGCCGCACTTCGTCACCGAGCACCCCCAATTCGCCGACCGGGACCGGGAGTTCGCGGACCGGTTGGTGCGGGCGGTCACACCGGCGTTCCCCTCCGTTCCGTAACCGGGCGGCTACTCAGCTCGTTGGACCATCCGACTGGCATATGCGGACACTGGACCGCACCGACTTAGGGCAGGATGGAAGGCATGAGCGAGATCGAGGAGCTGCGGCAGCGTCTGGAGGCGCTCGAGGCCGAGGTGCACGACATGCGGGAGCAGCAGGCTGCCACACGCCACCTCGCCGTGAACTCCGATCGCCACGTTGCCGCGCTCCAGGAGCAGCGCAGGGCGGACGTGCAGCTGATGCAGGCCCTCCGGCAGACGCAGCTCGAGCACGGCAAGACGCTGGATGCCCACACCAAGACGCTGACCGAACACAGCAAGCTGCTCGGCGCTCTCGTGGCCGGACAGGTGGCAATCATGGAGCACCTCGGCATCGCACCCCCCGAGCAGCCCCGCGAAGAGGACTAGCCCCCTTTTACAGCGCCTCCGCCCCCCGGGTCTTCAGGGACTGGTCGTACTGCTGGAGGACCCACAGCTCGTTGCGTACGGCGGCCAGTTGGGCGGGGTCGCCGCCTGCTTCCAGGCGGCGGACGGTGATCTGGATCTCCTCGACCCGGCGGGCCACGGCTCGGCGGCGGACCGTCACCAGTTGCTCGCCCGCGTACGACTCGTCCACCGTCCTGCGCATGATCGCTTCCACGGCCAGCTCGGTGACCATGGCGCGGACCGTGTCGTCGGGGGCGGCCTCGCGGACGCGGACCAGGTACTCCTGGGAGTCCTGCAGGCCGTACTCGGCGCCGCCCGCGTCCAGGATGGCCTGGCGTACGGCGGCGTAGGGGACGGCGGTGAACTCGTCCACGCCGTACGCGTCGAAGGCCGGGGAGACCAGCTCGGGGCGCTGCAGGGCGAGCTTGAGCAGTTCACGCTCGGTGGCGTAGATCGGGTTACGGAGCTGGAGCGCGGGGCCCCCCGTGGCGGGGCGGGCGGCGGCCTCGTACGACTGTGGGCCCGTGCCCGCGGGTGCCGGGCCCTTGCCGCCGCGCTCGCGCGCCCAGCGGGCCAGCTGGGCCACCCGCTTGACCACGAACTGGGTGTCGAGGATGCCGAGCATGCCGGCCAGCTCGACGGCGACCTCGTGCTGGGCGCCGCTGTTCTTGATCCGGGCGACGATCGGTGCCGCCTCGTCCAGGGCGGCGGCGCGGCCCGCGGGGGTGTCGAGGTCGTAGCGGTCCACGATCTGGCGCAGCGCGAACTCGAACAGCGGCGTGCGCGGCTCGGCCAGGTCGGCCACCGCCTCGTCGCCCTTCGCCAGGCGCAGTTCGCACGGGTCCATGCCGTCCGGCGCGATCGCGATGTAGGTCTCGGCGGCGAACTTCTGGTCGTCCTCGAAGGCGCGCAGGGCGGCCTTCTGCCCGGCCGCGTCGCCGTCGAAGGTGAAGATCACCCGGGCCGATCCGTTGTCCATGAGGAGACGGCGGAGGATCTTGATGTGCTCGCCGCCGAAGGCCGTACCGCAGGTCGCGATGGCCGTCGTCACCCCGGCCAGGTGGCACGCCATGACGTCCGTGTAGCCCTCGACGACGACGGCCCGGCTGGACTTGGCGATGTGCTGCTTGGCCAGGTCGATGCCGTACAGGACCTGCGACTTCTTGTAGATCGCCGTGTCGGGGGTGTTGAGGTACTTGGGGCCGTTGTCCGCCTCGTACAGCTTCCTCGCGCCGAAGCCGACGACCTCGCCGCCGATGTCCCGGATCGGCCACATCAGGCGGCCCCGGAAGCGGTCGATCGGCCCGCGCCGGCCCTCCTGCGACAGCCCGGACAGGACCAGCTCCTTGTCGCTGAAGCCCTTGCCGCGCAGGTAGCGGGTGAGGTGGTCCCAGCCCTGGGGGCTGTAGCCGACGGAGAAGTGGACGGCGGCGGCCTGGTCGAAGCCGCGCTCGGCGAGGAAGATCCGGCCGGTCTCGGCCTCGGGGCTGGTGGCCAGCTGCTCGGCGTACCACTGCGCGGCGATCTTGTGAGCCTCGACCAGGCGGATCCGCTCGCCGCGCTGGTGGGCCGGGTTGTACCCGCCCTCCTCGTAGCGCAGCGTGATGCCCGCCTGGGCGGCGAGCCGCTCCACCGCCTCCGAGAAGGAGAGGTGGTCCACCTTCATCACGAAGGTGATGGTGTCGCCGCCCTCCTGGCAGCCGAAGCAGTGGAAGAGTCCCTTGCTCGGGCTGACCTGGAAGGACGGCGACTTCTCGTCATGGAACGGGCACAGGCCCTTGAGGTTGCCACCGCCCGCGCCCCGCAGCTGGAGGTACTCGGAGACCACGGCGTCGATCGGGACCGCGTCCCGTACCGCCTTCACGTCCTCGTCGTTGATCCGTCCTGCCACGCGTGAATTCTACGGGGGTCCGCTGACACTCCCGTTCGTCAGGAGACCAGGTCGTCCAGCGGTGCGTGCGGGTCGGCCAGCGCCTCCGTGTCCACCTGGGCCTGGGAACGGATCAGTTTCTGGATCTGCTCTGTGACATCCCACACGTTCACGTTCATCCCGGCCAGCACGCGCCCCTCCGCCAGCCAGAACGCGATGAACTCCCGCTTGCCGGCGTCGCCCCGGATCACCACCTGGTCGTACGACCCCGGCGGCGCCCAGCCGCTGTACTCCATCCCCAGGTCGTACTGGTCGGTGAAGAAGTAGGGCACCCGGTCGTACGTCACGTCCTGGCCGAGCATCGAGCGCGCGGCGGCCGGTCCGCCGTTCAGGGCGTTGGCCCAGTGCTCCACCCGCGCCCGGGTGCCGAACCGGGCGAGCGGGAAGTTCGCCACGTCGCCGGCCGCGTAGATGTCGGGGTCGGAGGTGCGCAGCCGCTCGTCGACCACGATGCCGCCGCCGAGCGCCCGGCCCGCGATCTCCAGGCCGGCCGCCTCCGCGAGGCCGACGCGGGGGGCCGCGCCGATCGCCGCGAGCACGTCGTGCGCCGGGTGCTCCTCGCCGTCGTCGGTGCGGGCCGCGAGGACCATGCCGTCCTGGCCGACGATCTCGGTCAGCTGCCGCCCGAAGTGGAAGCGGACGCCGTGCTCGCGGTGCAGCTCGGCGAAGACGTTGCCCAGCTCGGGGCCGAGGACGTGGTGCAGCGGGGTCGGCGACGGGTCGATCACCGTGACCTCCGCGCCGTACTCCCGGGCCGCCGCCGCGATCTCCAGGCCGATCCAGCCGGCGCCCGCGATCACCAGGTGCCCGTTGTCCCGGCCGAGGGAGGTCAGCACGCCCTTGAGCCGCTCGGCGTGCGCGAGCCGGCGCAGATGGTGCACGCCCGCGAGGTCGGTGCCGGGGATGTCGAGGCGGCGCGGTTCGGCGCCGGTGACCAGGAGCAGCTTGTCGTAGCGGACGAGCGTGCCGTCGTCGCCGAAGCGGACCGTCTTCGCCGTACGGTCGATGCGGTCCACGAACTGGCCGAGGTGCAGCTCGATGTCGTTCTGCGCGTACCAGGCGGGCTCGTGCACGAAGACGCTGTCCCGCTCCTCCTTGCCGAGCAGATAGCCCTTGGACAGCGGCGGGCGCTCATAGGGGTGGTCGCGCTCGTCACTGATCAGTATCACCCGGCCGGTGAAGCCCTCCGCCCGGAGCGTCTCGGCCGCCTTCGCGCCGGCGAGACCGCCCCCGACGATGACGAATGTCTGATCCGCGTCGACCACTTGATGCCTCCTCGTAAGGGTGCCGCCATAGGCGAGCGTCCCGCACGCGGCGTGCTGCGGGAAGAGGGAGTGACCCGATCAGGCCACCACAGGTCACGTACCGCTCACATATGCCCCGTAAGTCTCGCGTGCAGGGAGAGTGCGGAGGCGTCGGTCAGGGAAGCGATCTGGTCCACGATCACCCGCTTGCGCGCGTGGTCGTCGCCTGCCCCGTCGAACAGGGCCCGAAACTGCGGATCAAGACCGTCCGGCGCGCGAGCGGTGAGCGCCTCCGCCAGCTCGGCGACGATCACCCGCTGGTCCGCGCGCAGCCGCTCCTGCTCGGCGCGCTGCATCACATACCGGTCCGCGACCGCCTTGAGCACCGCGCACTCCGTCCGGGTCTCGGACGGTACGACGAGTTCGGCGTCGTAGCGGGTGAGCCGGCCGGTGCCGTACGCGGCGCGCGTGGCGCCCTCGGCGGCCAGACAGAACCGGCCGATGAGCTGGCTGGTGGCGTCCTTGAGGCGGGCCTGGGCGACCGCCGTGCCGTCGTAGCCGTGCGGCCACCACTCCTCGTCCTGGAGGCGGTCGAGGGCGGCGGACAGTTCGGCCGGGTCGGTGTCCGCCGGGACGTAGCGGCCGATGGCGACCGCGAACACCGCCTGCCGCTCGGGCTCGGCGTGCAGGCAGTTGGGGTCGATGTGACCGGCGTGCAGACCGTCCTCGACGTCGTGCACCGAGTACGCCACGTCGTCCGACCAGTCCATGACCTGCGCCTCGAAGCAGGTACGGATGCCGGGGGCGGTCTTGCGGACCCACTCGAACACCGGGCGGTCGTCCTCGTACACGCCGAACTTCCGCGACCCCGGGTCGGTGGGGTGCGCGCCGCGCGGCCACGGGTACTTCGTGGCGGCGTCGAGGGTGGCGCGGGTGAGGTTGAGCCCGACGGAGCCCTCCGGGGTGAACCGTTTGGGCTCGATGCGGGTGAGGAGTCTCAGGGACTGGGCGTTGCCCTCGAAGCCGCCGCAGTCGTCCGCGAAGTCGTTCAGTGCCTGTTCGCCGTTGTGGCCGAAGGGTGGGTGGCCCAGGTCGTGGGCCAGGCAGGCGGCCTCCACGAGGTCCGGGTCACAGCCGAGGGCTGCGCCCAGCTCCCGGCCTACCTGGGCGCATTCGAGGGAGTGGGTGAGGCGGGTGCGGGGGCTGGCGTCCCATGCTTGGCTGCGGGTGCCTGGGGTGACGACCTGGGTCTTACCGGCGAGTCTTCTGAGCGCGGCTGAGTGGAGGATGCGGGCGCGGTCGCGTTGGAAGGCGGTGCGGCCGGGGCGTTTGTCGGGTTCGGGGGCGTAGCGCTCCGCTGAGGTTGAGCCGTAGGTTCCGTTTGGTGCGGTGCCTTCCATGGCTCGACAGTAAGCCCACTCATCTGCCGAGTTCTGTTTTCGGGCGGCTACAGGTCGTATGTGGTGACTCGCGCCCACGCGGCGGAGCCGCACATCGATACAGCCCCGCGCCCCTCAGGCAGCTTGCGCCACCGGCGTTGACAAGCACTCCTCGTATCGGTTCAAGATCAAGCGCGCCATCGCCGGATGGTCCCCCAATGGCGCCGAAGCGATCCACGGCGCCGCCTGCGCGCACTGTGTCGCGAAGCGCCCCGGTGCTGTGAAGTACGACGCGATCGCCACCCGGTGCCGGCCGCGTGCCGCCCATGCGCGCAGCGCCGTCGGGACGGTCGGGCTCGCCGCCGAGGCGTAGGCCGGGAGGACCGGGACGCCCAGGCGGGCCGCGAGGAGGCGGGCCGTGTGGCGGGGGTCCGTGGCCGAGTCGGGGTCGCGGGAGCCCGCTGCCGCGAGGATCACCGCGCTTCCCCGGTCCACGGCGTCGTCGGGGACCGTGGGCCAGCCGGCCTCCAGGAGGCGGTCGTACAGGGCCTCCGCCAGGAGGGGGTGGGGGCCCAGTGGGGGTGCCACGCGTGCGTGCACCCGGGCCGTGGCCGCCATCTCGGGGATGTCGTGCTTGACGTGGTAGCCCCGGCTGAGCAGGAGCGGGACCAGGACGGCGGGGGTGTCGCCGAGGGCGGCGAGGGTGTCCGGGAGCAGGGGCTCGTTCAGCTCGATGTGGCCCAGGTGGACGGGGAGGCCGGGGCGCAGCTCGCGGATGCGGTCCATGAGTGTCGTCACCGTCGTGAGCGCGCGCGGATCCCTGCTGCCGTGGGCGACCAGGACCAGGGCCGGCGGGGACGGGGCGAACGACGGGTGCGACGGTGTCATGGGCCGATGGTGACGGGGATACGTTGCGTGGCCGTTGCCTGGCCGTCACGGGGATTTTCCGCGGGTTCACCTCGTACGGTCGCACGGTGTGAGGCGAAACCGGATCCGGGCCGCCGGCGTCCTCCATGGTCGTAACCGATCAGTCGTCGTAACCGATCAGTCAGGTACAGATCGCTGGGGGCCTCATGAAGATCCGTCGACCGCGCTGGCCGCGTACGCGCACCGGGCAGCGGCGGCTGGTGCAGGCCGTGATGGCCGGATGTGTGCTGGCGCTGCTGCCGGTGACCTGGCTGTACGTGTCCACGGCCGACCGGCTGCGGGCGGTCGCGGACGTGCCGTCGGCCAAGGTCGCCGTGGTGTTCGGGGCCGGGCTGTGGAACGGGGAGCCGTCGCCGTACCTCGCGAACCGGCTGGACGCGGCCGCGACCCTGTACCGGCAGGGGCGGGTCAAGGTCGTCCTGGTCACCGGGGACAACAGCCGGAAGGACTACGACGAGCCCGATGCCATGCGGACCTATCTGACCCGGCACGGGGTGCCGGGCGGCCGGATCGTCCGCGACTACGCCGGGTTCGACACCTGGGACTCCTGTGTGCGGGCCCGGAGGATCTTCGGGGTGCACCGGGCCGTGCTGATCAGCCAGGGCTTCCACATCCGGCGGGCCGTGGCCCTGTGCGAGGCGGCGGGGATCGACGCGTACGGGGTCGGGGTCGACGAGAAGCACGACGTGACCTGGTACTACGGCGGGACCCGTGAGGTGTTCGCGGCGGGCAAGGCGGTGCTGGACACGGTGTTCCATCCAGATCCGCAGTTCCTCGGGCCGAAGGAGCCGGGGGTCGCGCGGGCGCTCGCCGCACGGTGATCCTCACCGCGGGCCGGGCCGGGCGGGGAGGTCGGTGTCCCGGGCGTGTAACGAGGAGCGCCCCGGCGCCGTAACACGCCCGAAGCACGCTGGGCGGTATGGAACCGATCGCCTCGACGCCCACCCACTGCCCGTACTGCGCCCTGCAGTGCGGAATGAACCTCACGCCCCTGGCAGAGGGTGGCGTCGAGGTCTCCGAGCGGGTGGACTTCCCCGTCAATCAGGGCGCCCTGTGCGGCAAGGGACGTACGGCCGCCGAGGTGCTGGCGCCGGGGGCGCGGCTGACCGCGCCGCTGGTGCGGAAGGACGGTCGGCTCGTCGAGGCGAGCTGGGCCGAGGCTCTCGACCTGGTCGCCGAGCGGCTCCGGAGCGTCAAGGGGCGGTACGGCGCCGACGCGCTGGGCGTCTTCGGCGGGGGCGGGCTGACGAACGAGAAGGCGTACGCGCTCGGCAAGTTCGCGCGGGTGGTGCTCGGCACCTCGCAGATCGACTACAACGGCCGCTTCTGCATGTCGTCCGCCGCGGCGGCCGGCACAAAGGCGTTCGGGCTGGACCGGGGGCTGCCGTTCCCGCTGGAGGACATCCCGAGGACCGGGTGCGTGATCCTGGTCGGCTCGAACCTCGCCGAGACCATGCCGCCGTCGCTCCGCTTCTTCCGTGAACTACGGGAGAACGGCGGAAAGCTGATCGTCGTGGACCCGCGCCGGACCCGCACCGCCGAGCAGGCCGACCTGCACCTCGCACCCCGCCCCGGCACCGATCTCGCCCTGGCGCTGGGCCTGTTGCACCTGGTGGTGGCCGAGGGGCGGACGGACGAGGCGTACATACGGGAGCGGACCAGCGGCTGGACCGAGGCCCGGGCGGCGGCGATGGCGCACTGGCCGGAGCACGTGGAGCGGATCACGGGAGTGTCCGTTCCCCAACTCCGGGAGGCCGTACGGCTGTTCTGCGAGCCGGAGGCGGCGATGGTGCTCACCGCGCGCGGGCCGGAGCAGCAGTCCAAGGGGACGGACACCGTGGGCGCCTGGATCAACCTGTGCCTGGCGACGGGCCGGGCGGGGCGGCCGTTGAGTGGCTACGGCTGTCTGACCGGGCAGGGCAACGGGCAGGGTGGGCGCGAACACGGCCAGAAGGCCGACCAGTTGCCCGGCTACCGCAAGCTGGACGACCCGGCGGCCCGGCGGCATGTGGCCGAGGTGTGGGGCGTCGACCCGGACAGCCTGCCGGGGCCGGGGCGCAGTGCGTACGAGCTTCTCGACGCCCTCGGCACCGATGTGCGGGCGCTGCTGCTGATGGGCTCCAACCCGGTGGTGTCGGCACCCCGCGCGGCACACATCGAGGAGCGCATCAAGTCCCTTGATTTCCTGGCCGTTTGTGACGTCGTCCTGTCGGAGGCGGCCGAGCTGGCGGACGTCGTCCTACCGGTGACGCAGTGGGCGGAGGAGACGGGCACGACGACCAACCTGGAGGGGCGGGTGCTGCTGCGCCGGCAGGCGATTACCCCACCGGCGGACGTCCGCACCGACCTGTACGTCCTGCACGAGCTGGCGGCCCGCCTCGGCGTGGAGAAGGGCTTCCCGACCGACCCGGAGGAGATCTTCACCGAGCTGCGCCGGGCAAGCGCGGGCGGGCCGGCGGACTACTCGGGGATCACCTATGGTCGGCTGGCGGCGGAGAACGGGGTGTTCTGGCCGTGCCCGGAGCCCGCGGAGACCGGCGGCGGTGTGATCCACCCCGGCACCCCCCGCCTCTTCCTCGAGCGCTTCGCGCACGCCGACGGCCGGGCCCGCTTCGCGGCCGTGACCCACCGCCCCACGGCTGAGGAACCGGACTCCGAATACCCGTTGTTGCTGACCACCGGCCGGGTGGTCGCGCAGTACCAGTCGGGCGCCCAGACCCGGCGGGTGGCCGAGCTGAATGCCGCCGCTCCGGGGCCGTTCGTGGAGCTGCACCCGCGCCTCGCGGCCCGCCTCGGCGCGGCCGAGGGCGACCCGGTGACCGTGGTCTCCCGCCGGGGCCGGGCCACCGCGCCCGCCCGGATCACCTCCGCCATCCGCCCGGACACCGTCTTCATGCCCTTCCACTGGCCGGGCGAGGGCCGCGCCAACACCCTGACCAACCCCGCGCTCGACCCGACGTCCCGGATGCCGGAGTTCAAGTCGTGCGCGGTGCGGGTGGAGGTGCTCGGCTGACGTAGATTGCCGTTATGGCTGATAGCGAGCAGTTCGACCTCGACGCCTACCTGGAGCGGATCGGGTGGCAGGGCGGTCGGCGGGCCGACCTGGACACCCTGCGGGGCGTCCACCTTGCCCACGCCCTGTCTCTCCCGTTCGAGAACCTGGACCCGCTGAGCGGCCGGGCACCCTCGCTGGCGCCCGGTGATCTCATGGCCAAGATGATCCACGGCCCGCGCGGCGGCTACTGCTACGAGCACAACACGCTCCTGTGGCTCGCCCTGGAGGCGCTCGGCTTCCGGGTCGGCGGCCTGGCCGCGCGGGTGGTACTGGGCGCCCCGACCCCGTGGAGCCGCCCGCGCACCCACATGATGATGCGAGTCGAGGTCCCGGGCGAGCCGTACCCGTTTCTGGCGGACGTCGGCTTCGGCGCGTCCGGCTCCCTCCTGGCACCGATCCCCCTGCTCACCGGCACCGAGTCCGAGGGCGCCGGCCGCCGCCACCGGCTCACGTCGCTGCCATCCGAAGGGCCGCTGGAGCTACTGGAGTTGCAGGCGTACGACGGGCAGAGGCGGGACTGGGTCGGCCAGTACGCGTTCACCCTGGAGCCGTTCGCCGCCCCGGACTACGAGGTCTTCAACTGGCACGTCGGCACGAATCCCCGCTCCCCCTTCACCAAGCGGCCCTACCTCCAGCGGACCACCGCCGAGCGTCATCTCGCCCTGGACGGCGGCCTGTTGACCGACACCCGGGCCGACGGGACCGTGACCGAGCGCAAGCTGACGGACGAGGCGGAGGCGCGGCGGGTGGTGGAGGAGGAGTTCGGGATCGTCGTGCCGGAGGGGCTGAGGTTGCTGGGCTGAGCCTGGCGGATGGGCTCCCCCACGGCATCCAGGTCATCGCGGCGTGAGTGCAGAGCCGGGCGCGGGTGATCTCCTGCTTGGACACGCGGTGGCGGTGAGGCGGCGCGGACTTCAGCGGGAGTACCGTCCGCAGTAAAGGGGGCCCCCGGCTCTGGGTGAGCTGGGGGCCCGTTGGCGTAGGTGCTTCAGCTGAGTTGTGTGTAGGGGGTCTGGTCGTAGTCGAGCGCGCTGACCTCGGATGCAGGGAGCGCGGTGTTGTAGAGCTGGACGTTGCTGATGGCGGCGTTGGCGTATTCGCCGTAGGAGCCTTGCCGTCGTCGGGCTCGGCGGCGGTCTCGGAGAGGTTGCCGAGGGCGTGGTCCGAGGAGGTCCCTGACTCAGCCGCGGGTCAGCCAGTCGCCGCTCTCGATGCGTGCGCCGGTGGCGTGCAGCCCGGCGGCGATGCGCGGGGCCGCGAGATAGACCCAGGCGGGGACGCTGCTGCCGTCGGCCCGGATGACATGCCGGGCGAGGCGTTCGTAGAGGTTGCGGGGGTCGCCCGGGGTGTACTCCTCCAGGCGGTCCAGGGCAGCCAGCAGGTCGTCGTACGACTCCGGGCGGGCGGTGACCAGTTCGCCCCGGATCTCGCCGCCCGGCCGCTCCACGGCGTAGGGATAGCCGGGGCCGTCGTAGAGGGCCGCGTTCGGGAGGCGCGCCGGTTCCTCGGCGATCGTGCGGCCCCGCAGGTACAGGTCGTGGTTGGGCTCGCCGGGGCGCAGGGTGCCGTAGACGAAGAAGGGCAGCGGGGTCCCGGGGGCCGGAGTGATCACGGAAACGATTCTGTACCCCCGTCGGCCGGTCACACATCTGGCCGACTTCTCACACACCTCCATGAATGCGGTATGGACATGACATGTCGTGCGCTCTTGAATCTCTGTCGGCATCCGCGCCACCCCACGCCTAGCCTGGCGCTTCCCCGAGGAGACAGATGAGCCGGATACGGCAGCACGTCCGAGGTTCCCGTCGTCTCACCACCACCGCCGGTGTCGCCGTCACCACCGCGACCCTGCTGACCGTGGCCCTCTCCCCCACCGCCCACGCCGACGCGAGACCGACCAGGGCGGGTGCGATCCAGAACGCGGCCTCGGCACTCCTGGCCCATGCCGCGAGCCTGGGCCTGACCTCCGCCGAGAGCACCAGCGTCCGCGACGTGATCGTGGACAAGGACGGCACCCAGCACGTCCGCTACGACCGCACCTACCATCAACTCCCGGTGCTGGGCGGCGACTTCGTGGTCCATCTGAAGAAGGACGGCAGCTACCGGGGTGCCGACCGGGCGACCCGGAGCACGATATCCCTCGCCTCCCTCACCCCCGACATATCCGCGCCCAAGGCCGCCGATCTCGCGGTGAACGCGCTGCGGGCGGTGAACCTCGGGAACGCGCTGAAGCAGGTCAAGGCCAAGCCCGAGCTGATCGTCGACGCCCTGCACGGCACGCCGAAGCTCGCCTGGCGCACCAACGCGGCCGGCCAGGACTCGCTCGGCAACCCGGTCGCCCGCACGGTGCTCACCGACGCCCGCACCGGCCGGCAGATCGACGCCTGGGACAGCATCGAGACCGCCGCCGGCGACGGCCAGTCGCTGTACAGCGGGACGGTGCCGCTGCAGACGACCCAGTCCGGCTCGTCGTACCAGCTCACCGACCCGACGCGTGGCAACACCTACACCGGTGACGCGGCCAACCAGACCGACCTGTGCATCTTCGGCATCTGCATCAGCCGGGCGCCCTCGACGGTGTTCACGGACTCCGACAACCACTGGGGCACGGGGACGACGTCCGACCGCGCCTCCGCCGCCGTCGACGCCCAGTACGGCACCAACGTGACCTGGGACTACTACAAGAACGTCCAGGGCCGCAACGGCATCGCCGGCGACGGCAAGGGCTCGTACAACCGCGTCCACTACGGCAGCAACTACAACAACGCCTTCTGGGACGACACGTGCTTCTGCATGACGTACGGCGACGGTGACGGGACCACTTTCGGACCGCTCGTCGCGCTCGACGTCGCCGGGCACGAGATGACCCACGGCGTCACGTCCAAGACGGCCGCGCTGACCTACTCCGGCGAGTCCGGCGGACTGAACGAGGCCACCTCCGACATCCTCGGCACGATGGTCGAGTGGTACGCCGACAACCCCTCCGACCCCGGCGACTACCTCATCGGCGAGAAGATCGTGAAGTCCGGCTTCGGCAAGACCGCCCTGCGGTACATGGACCAGCCGTCGAAGGACGGCAACTCGGCGGACTACTGGAGCAGTTCGGTCGGGAATCTCGACGTCCACTACTCCTCCGGTGTCGCCAACCACTTCGCCTACCTGCTGGCGGAGGGCAGCGGGCCGAAGACCATCAACGGCGTCAGCTACAACTCGCCCACGTACAACGGCTCCACGGTCACCGGCATCGGCCGCGACAAGCTCGGCAAGATCTGGTACCGGGCGCTGACGGTCTACATGACGTCCTCGACGAACTACGCGGGCGCGCGGACGGCAACTCTCAACGCCGCCAAGGATCTGTACGGTGCGGGGAGTACGGAGTACAACGCGGTGGCCGCCGCCTGGAGTGCGGTCAACGTCAACTGACCGGCCCTGGCAGCGTGCGACAGCGGCCGCCCCGATCACGACATCGGGGCGGCCGACGGTGTCATCCCTGAAGATCGTCAGGCTCGTATGAGCATGAGGGCTTCGCGAGGGGGCAGCAGGCCCTCGGCGCGGTCCTGGAGGAGGGTGACGCCGGCCGCGATGGTGCGGCAGAGACGGGCCACCTCACCGGCGCCGTCCTTGGTCCCTGCCACTTCTGCCGCGGCGAGAATGAGGGCAGCGGTGCGTACGGCCGCCGCGGGCGAGTCCAGGACCATGGGGCGCTCCAGCATGGCCAGCCCCAAGTGGCGTACGTGGTAGGCCACTTCCTGTACGCATCGATTGGCCCAGGGCACGAGAATGCGTTTCCAGACCCGCATCAACTGGTCTGCGTCGGGACCGACCCGTTCCAGGTCGAACACTTCGGAGACGGAGAGCGGCGGCAGATTTCCCACGGCATGCGACAGGCGTTCGAGGCTCTCGCGAAGCGTGTCCGGCATGGTTCCTGGCCGCTGAGCACCTGGTGAAGCGACAGACGTTCACCGTGTCCCAGGTCCACGTCGGTCCCGGCCAGCCGCGCCCGTGCCGCCTCGTGCAGCGGCCGCGATTGCAGACTGACGTCGACGAACACGTCCTCCAGACGCGGGCTGCGCACACCTCGGATCGTGATCCCGTTGAGGTTGCTGATGCTGTACCGGCTTCGGAGAAACCGTCGGTAGCGACGATCGAACCGCAGGAGACGGCCCAGAACACGTACTGCTGGTATCGCCGCCCCCGCCAGCACCAGAGCTCCCAGCAGTAGCCCGAGGACGCCCCCGCTCATCGCCGCCCCTCGCCTTCAGGCCGTCTCGATCGTGGCTAGACGTTACCCGTCCAGCCAGGTGACAGGCACAGACTCACAGCGGCGGCCGAACCGGTGGTGTGGCCGACGGTCACTGACGCACCGTCACCCGTTCAACGGCACCCGCCGCGCCATTCGTGTTCTCTTCATACCGGTTTCCTCTGCAGGCCTGTGACCTGCTGAAACGTCACACGGGCTAGGCCGTGTGGGGGCCGGGGAGGACACCCGTTCACCGCATTCCTGGCGGACTCTCAGGAGGCGGAACTCCCCGGCTGCGGCTTACCTCGATAACGAACCGCCGATTCGCGAAGCTCTGGGGAGCACCATGCGCCGCACCGCCGCCCGTCTGCTGACAGGCATCGCGCTCGTCGGTGCCGCCGCGGCACCCGCCTGGGCCGGCACCGCCGACAGCCTGGACGTGTACCCCTCCACCGTGGTGCCCGGCAGCCACGTCACGGTGAACACCGCCGCGTGCGGGGACAAGGGCGGCAGCGCGACCGGGGACGCGGGTGCGGTCGGCGCCGGCACCTTCATGCTGGCGCCCACCACGCACGAGGGCGAGGCGATCGGCCAGTTCGAGGTGCCGGAGAGCGCGCAGCCGGGGACGTACGAGATCGTCGCGAAGTGCGCCGAGGGCAACCGGCAGGTGGCGGGCGACCTGGTGGTGGCGTTGAGCGCGGGGCACGAACAGGTGCAGCCGCGAGGCAGTCTGAAGACGGGGGTCGGCGGCGCGCTCGGTCCCGGCCCCGTGCAGACCGCGGTGGGTGTGGCGGCGTTGGCCGTCGCAGCCGCGGGCGGTACCTGGCTCCTGCACCGCCGGGCGAGAGGCGACAGGATCTGACGGACACCCTCAGCTGTCCGTCCGGTACCGCACAACCCACCCCCTCCGGGTCAGACGCCCCTCGCGGCCCGGAGGGGGAGGGGGCTTCGGGGCTTCGTCTCCGGGAGAGGGGTTGGTATGCGTGGAAGTGCCGGGCGTGGTGGGCGCGGCCGGGGTGCCAGGGTCGGGGATGCCGCGATAGCCGGGGTCACCGTCGTGGCACTCGGTTCCGGCGTGTGGCTGCTCGGCGGGGGCGCCGGGACGCACACGCCGCCGCAGCCCGCCGCCGCGGAGGGCCGCCTCGAGCCGGGCGGCGTGCGGTCCGCGGCGCCCGCCCTCGCTCCGTCCCCGCCCCTGCGGATCCGCATCCCCGCGATCCGGGTGAACGCCCCCCTGATGGGCCTGGCCCTCACCCCCGCCGGCAGCCTGGACGTGCCGCCCCCGCAGGACAGGAACCTGGCCGGCTGGTACGAGGCCGGCACCCTGCCCGGCGAGACCGGCACCGCGATCGTCGCCGGGCACGTCGACAACGCCGAGGGCCCCGCCGTCTTCTTCGACCTCGGCGCGCTCAAGCGGGGCGCCCGTATCGAGGTGGACCGCCGGGACGGCTCCGTGGCCGTGTTCACCGTGGACGCGGTGGAGGTGTACGCGGCACGCGACTTCCCCGACGAGAAGGTCTACGGCGCGGCCCACCGCCCCGAGCTGCGCGTCATCACCTGCGGTGGCGGCTACTCGAGGGCGACCGGGTATCAGGGCAACGTGGTGGTGTTCGCGCACCTGACGGCACGTCGCTGAACCTAGGCGATCCACTGCTCGTACGCCAGATTCGCCACCAACGCGAAGACCACCGTCAGCAGCACCACCCGGACGAACCCGCTGCCCTGCTTGAGCGCGGTGCGGGCGCCCAGTGTGCCGCCCGCGAGGTTGAACGCGGCCAGCAGGGCCGCCAGCTCCCACAGGACCGTGCCCTGCCAGGCGAACATCGCGAGGGCGCCGGCGTTGGTGCAGCAGTTGACGATCTTCGCGGTGGCGGAGGCGGTGACCAGGTCCAGCCGGAGGAGGGCGGTCAGCGCGAGGACCAGGAAGGTGCCGGTGCCGGGGCCGATCAGGCCGTCGTAGAAGCCGATGCCCAGGCCGGCCAGGCCGATCGCGGCGAGTCTCTGGCGCCGGGTGACCGGGCCGGCCGCCGAGGCCCTGCCGAAGGCCGGGCGGAGGATCACGAACGCGGCGACCCCGAGCAGCACGACCATGATCACCGGCTTGAGGACGTCCGTGCTCATCCCGGCCGCGAAGAAGGCGCCCGCCGAGGACCCGGCGAGCGCGGCGAGCCCGATGCGGACGGCTGTGCCGACGTCCACCGACGCCTTGCGGGCGTACGTCACGGCCGCGCCGGTGGTCCCGACGATGGCGGTCGCCTTGTTGGTGCCGAGCGCCCACGCGGCCGGGGTCGACGACGGCAGCCCGAGCAGCAGGGCCGGCAGGAGCAGCAGCCCGCCCCCGCCCACCACGGCGTCGATCCAGCCGGCCGCGAGTGAGGCTGTACACAGCAGGGCCACGGTCGTCATGGGTATGTCGGGCATGATCGCGACCCTAACCTCACAGCCCGCTCCGGCGCGCGCACGGGACCCTCACATCCGGCGGCCGTGCCCGCTGAGGGCAGCGTTCCGCGCGGGAAACAGAGGTGATGCGGCCGGGTAACGTCCACGTCGCAGGCTCGGGGACATGACCTCGAATACGCGTGTGGTGGTGATCGGCGCCGGCCTCGCGGGCGTACGGCTCGCGCGGCGGCTCGGCGAGCTGGGCGTGCCCGCGCTGCTCGTCGGCGACGAGGAGCACCCGCCGTACAACCGGGTCCTGCTCGCCGAGGTCCTGGCCGGCCGGTACGCCCCTGAGGTGATCAGCCTCCCGGAGCCCGAGCGGCTGCTGCGCGCCCGGATCACCGGGATCGACCGGGCCGCCCGGACCGTGAGCCGCGCCGACGGCCCGCCGATCGCCTACGACACGCTCGTGCTGGCCACCGGCGCCAACCCGGTACTGCCACCGCTGCGCGCCCTGTTCACCGCCGACCACCAACTCCCGCAGGGCGTGCACGCGTTCCGCACCCTGGACGACTGCCTGGCGCTGTCCCGGGCGGTACGGCCCGAGGCGCGCGCGGTGGTGATCGGCGGCGGGCTGCTCGGCGTCTCCGCCGCCCGGGCGCTCGCCGCACGGGGTGCGAAGGTGGTCCTCGCCCAGCAGGCCGAGCGGCTCATGGAGCGCCGGCTCGACCCGGACGCCTCCCGTCTGGTGCGGCGGCACCTCGGTGACCTGGGCGTCGAGGTGCACACCGAGTGCCGGGTGCGGGACATGCGCTGCGTGGTCGGCGCGGTCCGCTCGGTGGAGCTGGCCGACGGGTACGTCCTCGACGCCGACCTCGTGGTCCTCGCCTGCGGAGTGCGCCCGCGCACCGGCCTGGCCGCGGAGGCCGGGCTCGCCGTCCACGACGGTGTCCTCGTCGACGACGAACTGCGCACCTCCGACCCGCACATCCACGCCCTCGGCGACTGCGCCCGGCACGACGGCACGTTCTACGGCCTGGCCGCACCCGCGCTCGAACAGGCCGACCTGCTCGCCGAGTTGCTCGCGGGTGACACCAACGCCCGCTACACCGGCACCCGTTCTCTTACCCGGCTGACCCTGACCGGGCCGGGCTCCCCGTTCGACCTCGCCGCGTTCGGCGAGACCGAGGCCCGCCCCGGCGACGACGTCGTACGACTCGCCGACGCCACCCGCGGCACCTACCGCAAGGTCGTCGTCCGCGACGACCGCCTCGTCGGCGGGGTCCTCGTCGGCGAACTCGGCACCGTCGGCGCGCTCGCCCGCGCCTGGGAGGGAGCAGAGCCGCTCCCCGGCGACGGCCCCCTGCTCCACCTGCTCACCCATGACGGAGGCTCCTGAATGACCGACAACACCCTGGGGGCCGCCCCCACGATCGTGCTCGTCGGCCACGGCATGGTCGGCCAGCGCTTCCTCGAGGCGCTCGCCGAGCGCGGCCTGACCGCCACGCACCGCGTGGTCGTGCTGTGCGAGGAGCCGCGCCCGGCCTACGACCGCGTCGCCCTCACCTCGTACTTCTCGGGCAGGACCCCCGAGGACCTCTCCGTGACGGACATGGAGTTCATCGACGACCACGGCATCGAGCTGTACGTAGGCGACCCGGCGCAGACGATCGACCGCGAGGCGAAGCAGGTGACGGCCCGCTCCGGCAAGGTCTTCGCCTACGACACGCTCGTCCTGGCCACCGGTTCCTACCCCTTCGTGCCGCCCGTCCCGAACAAGGACGCCGACGGCTGCTTCGTCTACCGCACGATCGAGGACCTGCTCGCGATCGAGGAGTACGCGAAGTCGAAGGCCACGGTGGGTGCCGTCGTCGGCGGCGGTCTGCTCGGACTGGAGGCGGCCGGCGCGCTCAAGGGCCTCGGACTGACCTCCCACATCGTGGAGTTCGCGCCGCGCCTGATGCCGGTGCAGGTCGACGAGGGCGGTGGCGCGGCGCTGCTGCGCACCATCGAGGGCATGGGCCTGACCGTGCACACGGGCGTGGGCACGCAGGAGATCCTGACCTCCGAGGACGGCTCGGTCAGCGGCATGAAGCTGTCCGACGGCTCCGAACTCGCCGTCGACATAGTGGTGTTCAGCGCCGGCGTACGGCCCCGCGACCAGCTGGCCCGGGACTGCGGGCTCGCCGTCGGCGAGCGCGGCGGCATCACCGTGGACGAGCAGTGCCGTACGGTCACCGACCCGCACGTCTTCGCCATCGGCGAGTGCGCACTGGCGGCGGACGGCCGGGTGTACGGCCTGGTCGCGCCGGGCTACGAGCAGGCACAGACGGCCGCGGCCACGATCGCGCAGGACGAGTCGGCCTTCACCGGCGCCGACCTGTCGACCAAGCTGAAGCTGCTCGGCGTGGACGTGGCGTCCTTCGGCGACGCGCACGGCGCCACCGAGGACTGCCTGGACGTCGTCTACTCCGACTCCCGCGCCGGCCTGTACAAGAAGCTGGTCATCGGCCGGGACGGCACGCTGCTCGGCGGCATCCTGGTCGGCGACGCGGAGGCCTACGGCACCCTGCGCGCGCTGACCGGTTCGGTGCCGCCGATCTCCCCCGAGTCCCTCGTCCTGCCCGCCGGAGCGGACTCGGGGGCCCAGCTCGGCCCGACCGCGCTGCCGGACGAGGCAATCATCTGCTCCTGCAACAACGTCACCAAGGGCACGATCCGCGGCGCGGTCACCGCACACCGGTGCACCACCGTTCCCGAGGTCAAGAAGTGCACCAAGGCCGGTACGACGTGCGGCAGTTGCGTCAAGGTCCTCGGCCAGCTGGTCGACGCCGAGCTGGAGGCGTCCGGCATCGAGGTCGACAAGGGCCTGTGCGGCTGCTTCGCCCAGACCCGCGAGGAGCTGTACGAGATCGTCCTGACCCTGCGGATCACGTCGTACCGCGAACTGCTCGACCGCCACGGCCGCGACGGCGCCCGGGACGGCGAGGGCTGCGAGACCTGCAAGCCGGCGGTGGCGTCCATCATCGCCTCCCTCGCCCCGACGATCGGCGCGAGCGGCTACGTCCTGGACGGCGAGCAGGCCGCCCTGCAGGACACCAACGACCACCACCTCGCCAACCTCCAGAAGAACGGCTCGTACTCGGTCGTACCACGCATCCCCGGCGGCGAGATCGCGCCCGAGAAGCTGATCGTGATCGGTGAGATCGCCCGGGACTTCGGCCTCTACACGAAGATCACCGGCGGCCAGCGGATCGACATGTTCGGCGCGCGTGCCGAGCAACTCCCCCTGATCTGGGCCCGTTTGGTGGACGCGGGCTTCGAGTCCGGCCACGCCTACGGCAAGGCCCTCAGGACGGTGAAGTCCTGCGTGGGCTCCACCTGGTGCCGCTACGGCGTGCAGGACTCGGTCCGCATGGCGATCGACCTGGAGCTGCGCTACCGGGGCCTGCGCTCCCCGCACAAGCTCAAGTCGGCGGTCTCCGGGTGCGCGCGTGAGTGCGCCGAGGCCCAGTCGAAGGACTTCGGCGTGATCGCCACGGCGAGCGGCTGGAACCTGTACGTCGGCGGCAACGGCGGCGCGACCCCGCGCCACGCGGACCTCCTGGCCCAGGATCTGTCCGACGCCGAACTGGTCCGCCTGATCGACCGGTTCCTGATGTTCTACATCCGCACGGCCGACCGCCTGGAGCGCACCTCGGTCTGGCTGGAGCGGATCCCGGGCGGCCTGGACCACGTACGGGACGTGGTGGTGCACGACAAGCTCGGCATCTGCGACGAACTGGAGGCGCTGATGCGGGCCCACGTCGCCCACTACCGCGACGAGTGGGCCGAGACCATCAACGACCCCGAGAAGCTCTCCCGGTTCGTGTCCTTCGTGAACGCCCCGGACACCCCCGACCCGGTCGTCGCCTTCGTCCCCGAGCGCGACCAGATCAAGCCCGACCTGCCGCTGCTCGCCATCGGCATGCGGCCCGCCGCCGACGTCCTGGAAGGAAGCACCCAGCGATGACCCTGACCGTCGAGGCCACGACCCTGAAGGTCCAGCTCCAGCTCGCGGACGGCTGGTTCACGGCCTGCGACCTGAACGCGCTGTCGCCCGGGCGCGGGGCTGCCGCCCTGCTGCCGGACGGCCGCCAGGTGGCCCTGTTCCGTGACCGCGCCGACCGCCTCTACGCCATCGACAACCGCGACCCCTTCACCGGCGCGGCCGTCCTCTCCCGCGGCCTGACCGGCACCCACGAGGGCCGCCCGTTCGTGGCCTCCCCCCTGCTGAAGCAGCGCTTCGACCTGGCGAGCGGGGAGTGCCTGGACGACGAGACGGTACGGGTGACGGCGTACGAGGTCCGCGCCGCCTGACACGGGCCGCCGACCGGAACGGCCACACACCCCTTGATTGACCGATCGTTCCAGAAAGCCTAGGCTGCGCTACGTGGCCAGGACCAAGGAGTTCGACCCCGACGCCGCGCTGCAGGCAGCCCTGGAGCTGTTCTGGCGGCGCGGCTACGAGGCGACGTCGATGGCCGACCTGGTCGACCGCCTCGGCATCGGCCGGGCAAGCCTGTACGCGACGTTCGGCAGCAAGCACGAGCTGTACCTGAAGGCATTGGACCGCTACGAACGCTCGGGCCTGACCCGGATCGTGCGCGAGCTGTCCCAGCCGGGCCCCGCCCTGCCCGCCGTACGCGCGCTCCTGCGGCGGTACGCGGCCGAGGCGTCCCATGACGAACTGCGCCAAAGCGGCTGCCTGATCACCAACACGGCGTCCGAACTGGCCCCGCACGATCCGGCGGCCACGCGGCAGGTCGAGCGCAACTGGGACCACGTCGAGACCGCGCTGCACTCGGCGCTCACCCGGGCCCAGGCCCAGGACGAGCTGCCCGCCGACCGCGACCCGCTCGCCCTCGCCCGCATGCTGCTGGTGCTGATGCAGGGCCTGCGCGTGGTCGGCAAGGCCTCCGCGGACCCGGCCCGGGTGCGGGACGCGACGGAACAGGCCCTGGCCCTGCTCGACTGACGAGACCCTCCACCGAGGGTCTCTCGCCCGCCTTCAAACTGAACCGATCGGTCAAGAAAAGGGGAGATCATGACCACCACACGTTTCACCGGCAGGACCGCGCTCGTCACCGGCGCCGGCTCCGGCATCGGACGCGCCATCGCGCTCGCCCTCGCGGCGGAGGGTGCGCAGGTCGTCGTGGCCGGACGGCGGCGGGACCCGCTGGACGAAACGATTCGGCTGATCGAGGAGCAGGGCGGCAAGGCCCTCGCGGTGAGCGCCGACGTCTCCCGCGCCGCCGACGCTCAGACGCTGGTGCGCACAGCCGTCGAGAACTTCGGCTCGCTCGACGTGGCCGTCAACAACGCGGGCGTCTTCCGCGGCGGGCAGCCCCTCGCGGACCTCCCGGAGGAGGACTGGCACATCCAGCTCGCGACCAACGTCACCGGTGTCCACCTGGCCCTCCAGGCCCAGATCCGGCAGATGCGCACCCAGCCGGCGGGCGGCGCGATCGTGAACATCTCCTCCACCTTCGGCCAGCACGCCGCGTCCCCCGGAGCCGCCGC
The DNA here is from genome assembly GCF_044388685.1 of Streptomyces sp. NPDC020192. NCBI lineage: Bacteria > Bacillati > Actinomycetota > Actinomycetes > Kitasatosporales > Streptomycetaceae > Streptomyces > Streptomyces sp. NPDC020192. The sequence goes on from NZ_JBIRXG010000001.1 coordinate 812,886, forward strand.
CTACGCTGCGAGCAAGGCCGCCGTGACCGCGCTCAGCCGGGGCGCCGCCCTGGACCACATCCGGGACGGCATCCGCATCAACGTGGTCAGCCCCGGCGCCACCGAGACGTCCATGTCCCTGCGCCCGGACGAAACGGAGGCGGCCCGTGCCGAACGCGCCCGCACCACCCTCCCCCTCGGCCGCATCGCCACCACGCGGGAAATCACCGCCGCGGTCCTCTACCTGGCCTCGGACGACGCGGCGTCGGCGGTCGGCACGGACCTGGTGGTGGACAGCGGGGCCACACTCTGACCCGGCTGACTCGTCACTCGATCCCCGACCGCTCCACCCCCGCCACGATCCACCGCTGGAAGCACAGGAAGACCAGCAGCAGCGGCAGGACGGACACGACGGCGGCGACGAACAGCTCATGCAGCCGGACGACCTGGGACGTCGTGAACGACGACAACGCGACCTGCACGGTCCAGGAGTTCTGGTCCTGCCCGATCACCAGCGGCCACAGGAAGGAGTTCCACGCCCCCAGGAACACGATGGTCCCCACGGCGGCGAACACCGGCCGCGCGTTGGGTACGACGACCAGCCAGTACGTGCGCCAGTAGCCGAGCCCGTCGACCTGGGCCGCGTCCTCCAACTCCCTTGGAAAACCGAGAAAATACTGCCGGAAGACGAAGCAGGCGAACGCCGGGAACAGAGTCGGGACGATCAGTCCGCGCAGCGTGGAGATCCAGCCGAGCGACGACACCAGGACGAAGCTCGGTACGAAGGTCACCGCGGCCGGGACGAGGAGGGTGCCGAGGATGCCGTAGAAGACCTTGTTCGCGTGGCGGTACGGGATGCGGGCCAGGCCGTAGCCCGCGAGGGAGGCCAGGAGCAGGGTGCCGACGGTCGTGGCGACGGCGATCAGCGCGGAGTTGAGCAGGGAGCGGGCGAAGGGGACGGAGGGATCGTCGAACAGCTCCCGGACGTTCCCCCACTTCAACTCACCGGGGAAGAAGGTCCATTGGGGTGAGGTGATGTCCTGCTCACTCGACAGCCCGTTGCGCACGAGCAGATAGAAGGGGATGAGGAAGAGAAGCGCGAGCGCGATCAGCAGCACCAGTCGCAAGGCCCGCCCGACCCGCACCAGCGCGTCATCCATCGGCGTCCGTCCTTCCCAGCCGCAGCCACCGCGCCTGCCCCACCGTGACGACCGCGATGACCAGCGCGAGGATCACCGCGCCCGCGCTGCCGAGCCCGAGGTTCTGCCCCTGACCGAGCGCGGTGTAGTAGAGATAGACGAGCGGCGGCCGGGCGTACGGCGGGTAACCCCGTGCGTCCGACAGCAGGTTGTAGAACTCGTCGAAGGCCTGGAAGGCGTTGATAACGAGCAGCAGGACGACGGCGACCGAGGTGGCGCGCAGCTGCGGCAGCGTGACGTGCCGCAGCACGGTCCAGCCGGGCCGGGCCCCGTCCACGGCGGCCGCCTCGTAGAGCACCGGATCGATCCGCTGCAACCCGGCCAGGAAGAGGATCATGTAGAAACCGGCTTGCAGCCACAGCCGTACGGTGACGATGACCAGCCAGTACCAGGGCGGATCGGCGCTCGACAGCCAGGCGACGGGATCGCCGTCGAACCAGCCCAGCACGGTGTTCGCCAGCCCGAACCGCACCCCGTTGAAGATCGACATCTTCCAGACCAGGGCGGCGACGACGTAACTGCACGCGGCCGGAAGGAAGAACACGGACCGGAAGAAGGCGCGCGCCCGGCGGACACGGTTGACCATGAGGGCGAGCGAGAGGGAGAGGAGGTAGGTGACGGGCACGATGAAGGCGGTGAAGACGAGGAACGTCCTCAGGCTGCCGACGAACGCGTCGTCCCGCAGCATCGCCGTGTAGTTGTCCAGGCCGACGAAGCGCGTGGGCGTGACGGTGTTGTGCGCGTCGAAGAAACTCAGGCCCACGCTCCACAGCAGCGGGACGTAGGTGAAGAGCGCGAGCCCGGCGGCGAACGGCCCGACGAACACCCAGAACCAGAGCGCTCCGCGCCGCCTCACGACTTCTTCTTCACACGCTGGAGTTCGCTCGACACCTTCCGTACGACGTCCCGCAGTTCACTCTCCGGACTCGCCCCGCTCCTGATGATCCGGCTGAGCGCGTCCTGGTAGGCGGTCTGCGCGGTCGGCGTCCACAGCAGGGGCTGGGCGTAGCCGTGGTCGGTGGTGAAGCGCACGGCGTCGGCGGCAGGACCGGACTTCAGCTTGGTGGCCCTCTTGGCGAGGGAGATCCGGGCGGGGATGTGGAACCCGTAGGAGAGGGCGAAGTCCTCCTGATAGTCGGTCCGTTCGACCCACAGCCACTTCACGTACTCCTTGGCGGCCTCCTTGTGCCTGCCCCGCGCGCTGGCGGCGGCGCCGTACGCCCCGACGGGCACAGACGGACGGCCGGCACTGCCGTCTCCCGGAAACGGCAGGACGCCGAAGTCGTCCCCCAACTCCTTCTGCACCTGGGGCAGGGCCCACAGCCCCGACCACTGCATCGCGGTCAGCCCCTGGATGAAGGCGGACGGGTCGGACCAGTCGGCGGGGGCGCCGAGGAGGAGGGACTTGTCGGCGTACAGCTGATGCAGTTTGCCCAGGGTGCGGGCGGCCGCGGGGTCGTCGAAGCCGACCTTGCCGTCCTCGGTGACGAGCTGAAGTCCGGTGGCGTAGAGGGGAGTTCCGCCGAGCACCCCGGCCCCTCCGTCGTTCCCGAGGAACAGCCCCTTGACCTTGCTGTCGCTGAGCTTGCGGGCGGCGTCCACGAGGGCGTCGAGCGTGGTGGGCGGGGTGACCCCGGCGTCCTTGAGAAGACTCTTCCGGTAGTAGAGCACCTGCATGTCAATGGTCTGCGGGATGCCCCAGATCCGCCCGTCGTACGTCTTGGGCGTGAGCACGGCGGGATTGAAGTCGTCCTTGACGCCGTCCAGCAGGTCGGTGAGGTCGACGACCTGGCCACCCTGAATCTGGTCGAGGGTCGGGCTGCCCTCGAACACGTCCGGCCCGGAATCGGTGAGCAGGGCGGCGGCCGTCTGCTGATCGTAGTTCCCGGGCCGCCACTGCACCGTGACGTGCGCCTTCTTGTACGCGGCGGCATACCGCTGGACCGCCTGCTGGGTACCCGCCTCGCCGTACTGGTGGTACCACTGCGACAACTCCGTCCCCGAACCCCCGCCCCCGCGCCCGGTGTTGGACCCACAAGCGGCGATCAACCCCGCCACCCCGGCCCCGGCACCCGCGGCTAGCAGTGCCCTACGGCTCATGGTCATCGTCTGTGCCCCCTGACGTCGGTCATCGATGCACGGCCCAACGATCAACCCTGCGGGATGATTACGAAGGGGGCGTTGCGGCCGTGTGTCACTGGGGGCGTGTGTCACGGGGCGCTGTTTCTGACCGAGCTGGCCAAGATCGCTGATTCCGCTGACCCCGGGCGCGGGAAGGCCCCGCCCATCCGCCACGGGGGAAGCGGATGAGCGGGGCCGGTCAGGGGCTCAGCCGGGCAGGTTCCACCGTGTCCCGTCGTGCAGGTGCCAGACGTAGGCGCTGCCGTCGGTCTCCCGCGCATAGCCGAACCTGTCATGCGTCGGGCGGCCGACACCGCTCCACCACGCCCAGGCTTCCTCGGCCTGCTTCCACAGCCCCTCGTCGCCGCCGAAGGTCACCATGCCCTGGTTGTCGCCGGTGAGCGGGACGCGGGCCCACGAGCCGTCGCCACGCTGGAGCTGGAGCGCCATCTCCCCCGTCATGTCGTCGACGTAGTACACGAGTTCCGTGGCGGGCAGCTGGAACGCGAGCACGAGCCGCAGCGGGTAGTTACTCCGGATCTCCGGCGCCGTGAGCGCGGTCGGCCGTGCACCGGTGGCCGACGGCCGCTCCGGTCGCTCCGCCGAGGGGTAGGTACGGGCGTCGCTCCGGGCGGCCATGAAGCGGCCCGCCGTGGTGGTGAAGAAGCCGCGGGCCCGGCCCTCGGCGTCGACGGAGAGCCGCACCAGTCCGCCCTCGATCCCGAGCGCCACGTCCGTCAGCAGAACGCCGCCGGACCGCAGCTGGTCGATCCACGCGGTGGGGACGGAGGGCACGGAGCAGGTGGAGATGATCCGGTCGAAGAACCCTGCGTCCGGGTAGCCCTGCGTTCCGTCTCCGGGCAGCAGCTGCGGGTCGAATCCGACACCGCGAAGACGGTCCCGGGCGGCGTCGACGAGGGCCTGGTCGACGTCCACGGAGTGCACGCGTTCGCCCCCCAGGCGTGCGCACAGCAGAGCGGAGTTGTAGCCGGTGCCGGTGCCGATCTCCAGGACCCGGTGCCCGTCCTGGACGCCCAGGTCTTCGAGCATCCCGGCCATCAGGCTGGGCAGCGTGCTGGATGACGTGGGAATGCCGGTCCAGGCATCCGCGTCGACCTGTTCGGCCGTCGCCGGGTCCAGGCCGGTCACGAGCGTCACGTCCCGGTAGACGGCCGTGAGGGCTCCCTCGCCGTCGACGCTCCGCTGACGCCACACAGTGATGCCACGCTCGTCGGTCTCCTGCTCGAACCAGTGCGGCACGAACACATGGCGCGGAACGGTGGCGAATGCGTCGGCCCACGCTCGGGTGCGGATCGCGCCGGCTCGCTTGAGTTCCCCGGCGAGTGCGGCCATGTGCGGGTGGGCCACGCACCAGTCGGGAAGGCTCATGAGGTGACTCCTTGGAGTTCGTCGGCGATGGCCTGGGCGATGGGCAGGCCGGTGGCGTGCTCGATCCAGTCCCATTGCCCGCAGGGGTTCGCTTCCAGGAACGTCCAGGCGCCGGAGAGGCCGACGATGAAGTCCATGGCGGCGAAGCGCAGGCTGAGCCGGTCCATGTAGCTTCGCACCCCGGCAGCGACGGCATCAGGGACGTCCGTGACCTCGTACACGAGGTTCGCGTAGTCGCTGCGCCAGTCGATGACCGCCGCGTCGCTTTCCGCGTGGATCTCTGCCGCCAGCAGCCGGTGCCCCACGACGGTCAGCCGCACCTCGTGAAGCTTGGGCATCCAGGCCTGGAACAGGTGGGCGGTGGTGTCGATGCCTCGCAGGTCGTCGAGGTCGGCTTCGGTCAGCAGGCGGGTGTAGACGGTCTTCAGCTGGTCGTCCTCGATCAGGACCGGGCTGGCGACCGGCTTGCAGATGACCTGGCCGCCGAGCTCCGCGATGTCGTCGACGAACTCGCCTACGGCGTCGGCGCTGTTGGTGACGAGGGTGGGCGGGATCGCGAGACCGCAGGCGCGCGCGGTGGCCAGTTGGAGGGGCTTGTACTCGGCGCGGGACATCGCGGCAGGGTGGCTGACCCACCGGCAGTCGAGCGCGGTGATGATGCCGCCGAGGCCGGAGCGGGCCTGCGCGGCGGCGAACCGCCGCTCCGGCTCCGACATGGTGGGCGGCAGCGCGAAGGCGTTCGGGGCGCGGTAGTACACGGCGGTGATGTCGGCGAGGTCGACGGCTCGGAACGGAGTGGTGAGGCTGCCGGACCAGCCCCGCCGGGCGTCGATGCGCCCGGCGAGGGTCAGGTCCATCGGGAACTCCGCGGTGTCCATGCGGAACACCTCCGCGCCGCCGTCGGTGAGCGCCGTGACGATCCGGTCGGTCGGCCAGTCGTCACGGGCCGCGATCACGAGAACGGCGGTCATCGTGGCATCAGTCCTTCGTGCCCTCGTCGAGCGGCGGCGGGTTCTTCACGTTGCCGTCCGGGACCGTCGGGGTGTGCGTTGCCATGTAGGGCAGCGGGCCGTCGTACAGACCGACGGACACCTGCGACTCCTCGTCGTAGACGGCAAGCGGCAACACGGTCGCCTGGGACGCGTCGGGGACCCGGGCGAAGCGCAAGATCCACGGACGACTGTCGGGGCCGGTGGGCGGCTCCGTGCTGCGGGGGATGCGCCCGCCTTCGGGCGCGAGCGGGAACGCTTCCCGCACGTCTACGACGGTCATGGCTTGTCTCTCCTTGGCTCGGTTGCGGATGGCGAAGCTGACGTGACCCGTCCCGCCGGCGTCTTCCGGGACACCGGCGCGACGGGTGTTCTGTCGGCGCGACCCTGACCCTGCGGTCGCCATGGGGCCCCTTCTGCCGGGGCAGGCGCAGGGGGCTACTCGGAGTCGTCGGCCATCGCATGCAGCCCGGCCGCGATCAGCCGGGCCACCGCGAGCGGCGTGCACAGTACGGCTGCCGACTCCATCGGCACCGACCAGTACGAGACCGTCTGCGGGTCGCACTGCGTGGCGTCCACCCGCGGCACACCGAGGTAGGAGCCGTTGCCGAGGACCTCGACGCCCGCCCGCCGCCACTCCTCGGCGGCCTCACTCCAGGTGCGGGCCACGCTCCCCGGCACCAAGGCGTAGTAGCGGCGCCCGTGCGGGGCACAGATGACCGGACCGCCCCTCAGAGCGTCCTCCAGGAAGGCGTCAACCCCTTCGAGGTCTTCCGCCAGGGCCATCGAGGAGATCAGGCGGCCCGGGATCCGCACGGCGGAGAACAGGGTTCCCAGCGGCAGCAGCGCCACGCTGTTCTCCTGCCACTCCATGCGGATCCGCTCGTGACTCGCCGGGGGACAGGTCGCCATCAGCCAGTGCTCGGTGGCCAGCCGCCGGTCGGCGCTGGAGTGCACCAGTACGCCTGACTCCGATTCGACGGGCCGGAGTGCGGCGGTCCCGGGTACGGCGGTAGGTTCCATGATGTTGACGCTCCTCAGCAGCGTTGGCCATGCCCCCGGGCCGTTCGCGCGGTCGCGGGGGTCTTCCTGTCTCCCGATCGTGGCCTGCCGCCCGGGACGTATATCCCTGTATGCGAGGACAGTTGGGCTCTGTGGCGATAGGGTCTCAAGAAGGCTCAAAAGTCTGCGCCGAGGGGGTTGACTTGAACGTCAGACTTCGTTCCGCGATGGATGGGGCAGGGCTCTCCCCGCGGCAACTGGCGTACCGGGTGGGGGTATCGCCAAAGCAAGTGGAACGATGGGTGTCGAACGAGGCGTTAACGCCGCATGCCAGAAACCGCGAAGATGCCGCCCGCGCGCTGGGAGTGGACGAGGAAATGATCTGGCCTCAGGTGGTCAAGGACCGCATCAAAACCGGAAGCGACCGCGAGATCATCCACAGCTACCCGTACCGGTCGGCGGCGCCGTCCGTGCTGTGGGCAGAGCTGACGGGGGCTGCCACGAGAGAGATCTTCCTGAGCGGGTACACGAACTACTTCTTCTTCACGTCAGTCCCCGCGTTCGCCGACCTCCTGCGTCGCAAGGTCGAGTCAGGCGTCAGAGTGCGGTTCCTCCTCGGGGATCCTGAGGGTGAGGTGACCAGACAGCGTGAGGCCATCGAGGACACGGCACTGAGCGTTTCCACCCGGATCAGGATCACCATTGAGCATCTGGAGCGCCTCGGCCCGCTCGAAGGCCTCAAGACGCGCTACAGCGCTCCTGAGGATGCCGTGAACCATGTCTCCCTGTCCGTCTTCCGCTTCGACGACGATGCCCTGGTCACGCCCCACCTCGCCCGGCTGGTCGGCCACGACTCGCCGCTTCTGCACATGCGGCGCCAGGGCGAGGGCGGCATGTTCGACCGCTTCCGCGACCACGCCGAGGAGCTGTGGAGCCGGGGGACCCCGGTATGGGAGGGGACCCCCGATGGCGCGGCGTGACTACGAAGACGACCCGGACGCCCCGTCTGCGAACAGTCTGGTTCCGGCGGCCTCCGCCGTCGTCGTCAACGCCGCGGGGCGCATCTTGCTCCAGCGGCGCGCCGACAACGGCATGTGGGCCCTGCCCGGCGGCGCGATGCAACTCGGCGAGTCCCTGCCGGACTGCGTGCGGTAGGCCCGGACGAGGAGTCCGGCCAGTTCAGCCTGTTCCGCAGCCGGGGCCTGGTGGTAGCCGCGGGCGAGTTCGGCGAGCAGGTCTGGCAGCTCACGTGCGATTCGCGTTTACTGGGCTGCGAGCCGCCAGCTGACAGCCGCAGCCACCACCGCGCGCAGCTCGTGGAGGGGACGGACCGGTCCGTCGTCGGGAACGTCGTACGCGGCGGACAGTGCGGGCAGTGCGTCGTGGACCCGCGTTTGCACGGACTCCCGATCCGAGCGGAGCCGTGCTGGATCAATGCCGAGGGCGTCCGCGATGGCTTCGAGCGTGCTGTCGCTTACTCCGCGCTCGCCGCGTTCGATCTTCCGGATGGTGCCAAGGGCTACGCAGGAAGCTTCGGCGAGCTGTTGCTGTGTCAACTTCGGGCGCATGACACTGCGGTAGTAGGCGATTCGGGCGCCTACCCCGCCGCGGGGGCGTGCGGGCATTTTGGCTCCAGCTCGATGCAACCGCTCCAAACAGTACCCACGCCGAGACTCCGTGCGCACACAAGCGCCCCACCAACTGCTCTGCTGACAGGGCTGGTTGCTGCTCAGCCGCCGAGGATGGCTGCGAGCTGGGTGAGGCTGTCGATTCGCCAGTCGGCAGCTGCGACGACGTCGGCGTCCTGCGCCCACAGGTGCCCCCACGGGCCGCGGCGGAGGTGCGCGGTACGCAGGCCCGCCGCCTTGGCCGGAAACACGTCGTTCGCGGGATGGTCGCCAACGTACAGAGTCGCGTCCGGCGCAGACTCCGCCACTTCGATCACGCGCTGGAAGAATTCCGGCTGCGGCTTAGAACTCCTAACGAAATGATCTTCGCGGTAGTTGGATTGCTCCGGGCTTGGTGATCTGGGGGTGCGGGGTGGCGCGGCCGAAGCCATGGGAAGTCGACGACAAGCTGTGGGCGGTGATCGAGCCGGTGCTGCCCAGGGTCGAGCGTCGGCCCCGGCACCCCGGGCGCAGGCGGCATCCGGACCGGCTGGTGTTCCAGGGCATCCTGTTCGTCCTGCACACCGGGATCGCCTGGGAACACCTGCCACAGGAACTCGGTTTCGGTTCCGGCATGACCTGCTGGCGGCGCCTGGCCGAGTGGACCGAAGCTGACGTATGGCCCCGGCTGCACGAGGTCTTCCTCGCCAAGCTCCGCAGCGCGAACGCCCTTGACTTCTCCTGGGCGGCCGTCGACGGCTCACACATCCGGGCGCTAAAGGGGGGCTCCAAGACCGGACGAAGCCCCGTCGACCGGGGCAGAACAGGCAGCAAACACCACCTCATCACCGACGCCACCGGCATCCCGCTCGCCGTTACCTTGACCGGCGGCAACCGCAACGACGTCACCCAGCTGATCCCACTGCTTGAAGCGGTGCCGCCGGTGCGGGGCAAGCGCGGCCGGCCCCGCCGTCGCCCGGACGTGGTGCTGGGCGACCGCGGCTACGACCACGACAAGTACCGCCGTTTGGTCTGGGATCTCGGCGTGAAGCCGCTGATCGCCCGCCGGGGCGCCGAGCACGGCTCCGGACTCGGCACCCACCGCTGGGTCGTGGAGCGCGCGTTCGCCCACCTGCACTGGTTCCGCCGCCTGCGGATCCGCTGGGAGATACGCGACGACATCCACGAAGCCTTCCTCACCCTCGGCTGCGCGCTGATCTGCTGGCGACGCCTGAACGCAGGTGTCGCTCGCTAGTTTTTCTGCAGGGCGCGCGTGACACCCGCGATGACGGCGGTCGTCAGCACCCAGCCGAAGGCGATCAGCAGGTAGGCCAGCCATTGGAGGCTGTCGTTCGGCCAGAACCAGGCCGTGCGCTGGCCCAGACCGCCGATGGGGATCAAGAGGTCGAGTGTGTAGACGAGGGGCTGGAACGGGGCGCCTTGGCCTCGTTGGACCGGGTCGGGGGAGTGAGTACCGAAGGACAGCGTGCCCAGCAAGGTCAGCGCGAGGAGCCAGACGCCGGCCAGCCAGGGGCGGTAGCCATAGCCGACAGTCGCGTCGAGCAGGTGCCCCCACACGCGCGCGGCCGGGTGAAGAGTTTGACGCCGATGGCGCTGCTTGGCCAGGAGTACACGGCGGGCGTCGTCGTCGTGGCCGGCCTTCCGATACCAGCTCGCCAACTGCTCATAGGGCTGGGGGTTGTAGCCCGGGCTGCGTCGTATCCACGCCACACGGTGGGCCACGGAATCCCGCCGCCCCACTGCCTCCCGCCGCTCGCCGGCCTCGTCCACCTTGATGGAGCCGTAGACAAAGCCGTCCAGCTCCACCACGTCCGGCCAGCTGTGCTCGCTGTCGTGGAGGTAGGACACCTGCGCACCCCGCAGGTCCACGATGCCGGACGGTGGCCGGGCGAGGATGAAGTCGAAGTCGACGGCCTGCATCAACAGGGCGACCAAAGAGGGGCCGCTGCCGTCGGGCGGCCCGTTCAGGACGGCCCCTTCGAAGGTCAGATTGTCCGAGATCCGTACACCCCGCAGCCGTACGGTCCCGTTCGCGGTGAACCCGCCGGAGAGGTTGATCGACGAGGCCACGGCGTTGTCCAGGGCGAGGGCCACTCCGCGCGGGCCGGGCTGTTCCAAGCGCGCGCCCTGCATGAACAGCCCACCCGGCAACTGTGCCCCCAGCAGGCGCACTTCACCTCGCGCGACAAACCCGCCCTTGCAGAAGACGCCTCCTTCCATAACCAGGCCACCGGCGGCCACGGCCCACCCTCCGGGCGCGTTGATCTCAGCCTTGTTGAGGACCACGCCGCCGGTCACGCGGGCGTTGGTGAGCGACAAAGCGGTAATGTCGTGGTGGAAAGGTCCGGGAGCGCCGCTCTCCACGAGCGAGCGCCGCAGGTCGAGGTTTCCCTCGATGCGGGCCGACCCGGCTTCGATGCCGGGCACCCGGCTGCCCGTGATCACGAGCGTCTGCGTCGACGCCCCGAGAAGGTTCACCGGCTCATCGAACCAGCAGTCCTCGATCCATAGGGAGTGACCGATCTGTGCGCCGGCCAGGTTGAGGTGGCCCGATATCCGAGCCCCGGTGAGCCTCAGGCATGCGACGGCGCCCGGTTGCGTGGTGTTCGCGCCCAGGAGGAGCGCCACGATCACGGCAGCCCGAACCGCCCGCCCGGGGCCCCATTGCCCACCCGCGGCGACACGATCGTCCTCGGGCGCACCCGTGCGCAAGTCCACGCGGCGTCCCTCGGGGAACGCGTCCCACAACTCACGCTCCGAGGAAGTCAACTCGTCGTATGAAAGCACTCCTGCAGAGTAGTGATCTACCTTCGTGCTCGCCTTGACTCACCCCGCGCGGCTTGGAGGGCGGTCCATTCTGTTAGGAGTTCTTAGCGACCCCCCACTCCCCAGACGTGACGATCAGGTCTGCCGGGAGGGCCAGGCCACGCAGCAGTTCTCCCACACGAGCGGTCTGGTTCCCTGCAATGATCACGCGCACGCCTTGAGCCCGAAGCGCCGACAACGCCGGCCGGACATCCTCATACAGATCGGCCTCATCCAGGTGCTCACCACGGCCGGCGGCCTCCCGGGCCTTGTACTCGGCCACGACATCCACGCCAGGTCTCACGAGGCGGAGCGCGTCGGCGTTGTCCCGCCCCTGGGCGACGACGGCACCGACGAGAGCAGAGAGAGTATGGCGGGGGACGTTCAGCCAATCGGCCCAGGACGCCCAGTAACGGTCGTCCCGGGTGATCGTCTCGCCGACGTCGAACACGATGGTCTCAATCACCCTGCGAGCCTACGGGCACGAGAAGATGCGGAGAAAATCCGGCTATGAGCCCAATTCCCGACGCCCTCGCCCGCGCGCAAGGGGAAGGTCCCGGCCCGACATGAACGTCACCCTCGGGTTCGGCTGTCCCGGCAGGGCTATGTAAAGGCCCAGCCGCTCCACCGCCCGACCCGGACGGCGACCGCGGGGCCCTGCGGCGGGGACTGCTTGTACTGGGCGTACTTGTCGCACAGCAACCTCACCGCGCGCAAGCGCTCTTCGCCTTCCTCCAGGACTTCCCCGCGGCCGTCGGCGCGCGCCCACCACAGCTGCGACCAGTCGTCGTCGTAGTGGTCGGCCAGCACGGTCACTGCGGGGTTCTCCCTGATATTGCGCAGGCGCCGTAGGTCCCAGGTGCTCTTGGGCTTGTGATCGACCGCGAAGTACAGGACGTCGTCCTGGACGACGAAGGTCACGGGAACCGCATGAGGCACCCCGGCGCCGTCAACGGTCGCCAGCCGGGCGACGGGTGACGAGACGAATCGGTCCCGGGCGACGGGCGGTGAGAGCTTCATGCACACCACGGTAGTGAAGCCCGAAGAATGGTTGCCGGAACGCCGGAGAGGCGACACCCCCGCACAGGGTGTCGCCTCTCCTCTTTCGTGCGCCGGAGCCGCCGCCGATCGGTGAGGGTCGGGGACCAGCGGCGGCTCCGGGGTTCAACCGGCCCGCAAGGGCCTATCGGTGGTCGCTGCCCGCCGACTGCGTGGCAGCGCGGCCCGCTTCCAGACGGGCGACCGGGATGCGGAACGGGGAGCAGGAGACGTAGTCCAGGCCGGCCTCGTGGAAGAAGTGGACCGACTCCGGGTCGCCGCCGTGTTCGCCGCAGACGCCGAGCTTGAGGTCGGGGCGGGTGCGGCGGCCCGCTTCCACCGCCAGCTTCACCAGGGAGCCCACGCCGTCCTTGTCGATCGTCTCGAAGGGGGAGACGCCGAAGATGCCCCGCTCCAGGTATGCCGTGAAGAACGAAGCCTCCACGTCGTCCCGGGAGAAGCCCCAGACCGTCTGCGTGAGGTCGTTCGTGCCGAAGCTGAAGAACTCCGCCGCCTCCGCGATCTGGCCCGCCGTGAGCGCGGCTCGCGGCAGCTCGATCATCGTGCCGATCGCCAGCTTCAGCTCCGTGCCGGTCGCCGCCTCGACCTCCGCGATGACCTTGTCGGCCTCCTCGCGGACGATCTCCAGCTCCTGGACCGTGCCGACGAGCGGGATCATGATCTCGGCCCGCGGGTCGCCCTTGGCGTTCTTGCGTTCGGCCGCCGCTTCCGCGATCGCGCGCACCTGCATGGTGAACAGGCCGGGGATCACCAGGCCGAGGCGTACGCCGCGCAGGCCCAGCATCGGGTTCTGCTCGTGCAGGCGGTGGACCGCCTGGAGCAGGCGCAGTTCGTTCTCGTGGGGCTCCTGGCGGGACTCGGCCAGGGCCACCCGGACCGACAGCTCCGTGATGTCCGGCAGGAACTCGTGCAGCGGGGGGTCGAGGAGACGGACCGTGACCGGCAGGCCGTCCATCGCCGAGAACAGGTCAACGAAGTCCTGCTTCTGGAGGGGGAGAAGGGCCTTCAGGCTCTCCTCGCGCTCGTCCTCCGTGTCGGCCAGGATGAGGCGCTCGACCAGCTCGCGGCGGTCGCCGAGGAACATGTGCTCCGTACGGCACAGGCCGATGCCCTGGGCGCCGAAGCGGCGGGCCCGCAGCGCGTCCTCGGCGTTGTCCGCGTTGGCCCGCACCCGCAGCCGACGCTTGCGGTCGGCGAAGGCCATGATGCGGTGCACGGCCTCGACCAGTTCGTCGGCGTCGTGGGCGCCCGCGTGCATCCGGCCCTCGAAGTACTCCACCACCGGGGACGGGACGACCGGTACCTCGCCCAGGTAGACCTTGCCCGACGAACCGTCGATGGAGATCAGGTCGCCTTCTTCCACAACGTGTCCGCCCGGGACCGTCATACGGCGGCGCTTGGTGTCGACCTCCAACTCCTCCGCGCCGCACACGCACGTCTTGCCCATGCCCCGGGCCACCACGGCCGCGTGGGACGTCTTGCCGCCGCGCGACGTCAGGATGCCCTCGGCCGCGATCATGCCGTCCAGGTCGTCGGGGTTCGTCTCACGGCGGACCAGGATGACCTTCTCGCCCGAGCGGGACCACTTGACGGCCGTGTAGGAGTCGAAGACCGCCTTGCCGACCGCCGCGCCCGGGGAGGCCGCGATGCCCCGCGCGACCTGGTCGACCTTGGCGTGCTCGTCGAAGCGCGGGAACATCAGCTGGGCCAGCTGGGCGCCGGTGACGCGCTGGAGGGCCTCCGTCTCGTCGATCAGGCCCTGGTCGACCAGCTGAGTGGCGATACGGAAGGCCGCGCCCGCCGTGCGCTTGCCGACCCGGGTCTGGAGCATCCACAGCTGACCGCGCTCGATCGTGAACTCGATGTCGCAGAGGTCCTTGTAGTGGTTCTCCAGGGTCTCCATGATCTGCATGAGCTGGTCGTACGACTTCTTGTCGATCGACTCCAGCTCCGCCAGCGGGACGGTGTTGCGGATGCCCGCGACCACGTCCTCGCCCTGGGCGTTCTGCAGGTAGTCGCCGTAGACGCCCTGGTGGCCCGAGGCGGGGTCGCGGGTGAAGGCGACGCCCGTGCCGGAGTCCGGGCCCAGGTTGCCGAAGACCATGGAGCAGATGTTCACGGCGGTGCCGAGGTCGCCGGGGATGCGCTCCTGGCGGCGGTACAGCTTCGCGCGGTCGCCGTTCCACGAGTCGAAGACCGCCTTGATGGCGAGGTCCATCTGCTCGCGCGGGTCCTGCGGGAAGTCCCGGCCGGCCTCCTTCTTGACGATCTTCTTGAAGGTGGTGACCAGCTTCTTCAGGTCGGCGGCCTCGAGGTCGGTGTCGACCGTGACCTTCTTGGCCTCCTTGGCCTTGTCGAGGGCCTCCTCGAAGAGTTCGCCGTCGACGCCGAGGACGGTCTTGCCGAACATCTGGATGAGGCGGCGGTAGGAGTCCCAGGCGAAGCGGTCGTCGCCGGCCTGCTTGGCCAGGCCCTGCACGGACTTGTCGGAGAGGCCGATGTTCAGGACCGTGTCCATCATGCCGGGCATGGAGAACTTCGCGCCGGAGCGGACGGAGACCAGCAGCGGGTTGTCGGGCTGGCCGAGCTTCTTGCCCATGCGGTTCTCGAGGGCGTCGAGGTGCGCACTCACCTCGTCACGCAGTGCCGTGGGCTCCTCGCCGCTCTCCAGGTAGACCTTGCAGGCCTCCGTGGTGATGGTGAAGCCGGGAGGGACCGGCAGACCGAGGTTGGTCATCTCGGCGAGGTTGGCACCCTTGCCGCCGAGGAGGTCCTTGAGGTCCTTGTTTCCCTCGGTGAAGTCGTAAACGAACTTCTCTGCGCGGGGTTCTTTGTTTTCCGACACGGGTCTCGACTCCTTGAGGCCACGGTGGCTGCCCTGACGGCCAGGAACATACCCAGATCGAAGGCGCATGGGTATGTCCACTTGCGCGTCATGCGCCCGTAACCACTCGTCCGCCAGCGGATCGAAAGTCAAAGCTTGGCAAGCCATGGCGGGAGTATGTTTTCACTTCTTGAACGCAAGACCCGCCGCAGGGGTGGATTTTCGCTCAGATGAGCGGACTCTATGCACGTCTGATTTCGATCGATGAACGATCAAGGGGTGGCACCCAGTGCCACCCCTTGGAGAAGTGCAGTCGCCCATGATCCGCTCATCTGAGCGCAACCCTTATCAAGGGTGGCGAGAATCACGCTGCCACAGCCCGCCGGATTTCACCATGCGGACGGCTTCAAGTACCCGGAAACACCCATGTCACACCCCCAGCGCCAGCAACCGCTCCTCCACCCGCTCCGGCGCGTAGAGGTGTTCCACGACCAGCGCCCCCGCTCCGATGAGCGCGGCCCGCTCGCCGAGCCGGGAGGTAACGACGTCCAGGCGGGCCGTGGAGCGGGGCAGCGCCCGCTGGTAGAGCAGTTCGCGTACGCCGGTGAGGAAGGGGGTGCCGGCGAGGTCGCCCGCGATCATCAGCACCCCGGGGTTCAGCAGGGTCACCACCGTCGCCAGTACGTCCCCGACCCGGCGCCCCGCCTCCCGGGCCAGCGCCGCCGCCTCGGGATGCCCGGCCGCCAGCAGGTCCCGCACGTCCGAGCCGGAGGCGGCCGGGACGCCGGACTCCGCCAGCCGCCGGGCCACGGCGCCGCCGCTCGCGACGGCGGCGAGACAGCCGTACGAGCCGCACCGGCACAGCGCGTCCGCGCCGACCCGGATGTGCCCGATGTCGCCCGCGCCGCCGTCTATGCCCCGGTAGACGGAGCCGTCCACGACCACGCCGGCGCCGATGCCCGTCGAGACCTTGACCAGGACGAACGCCCGGCAGTCGGGGTGTCCGGCGCGCTGTTCGCCGTACGCCATGAGGTTCGCGTCGTTGTCGACCAGGACCGGGACGGCGGCCGGGGTCCCGGTGTGTTCCGCGAAGGCGCGGGAGAGGCGGCCCCTTATGTCGTAACCGTCCCAGCCCGGCATCATCGGCGGCTGCACCACGCGGCCGGTCTCGCTGTCCACCGGGCCGGGCACCGCGATCCCGATGCCGCAGACCTCCGCGGCCAGGTGCCCGGCCTTCTCCAGCAACTCGGCGAACCAGCGGCCGAGTTCGGCCAGGACGGCCTCCGGGCCGTCCTCGACGGCCAGCGTGCCCGAGTGCTCGGCGAGTATCTCGCCGGTCAGGGAGAGGACGGCCGCGCGGGCGTGCCGGGTGTCGAGGTCGGCGGAGAGGACGACGGCGTGGGAGCCGTCGAACTCCAGGGTGATGGAGGGGCGGCCGCCGAGCGGCGAGTCGACCGGGCCGCCGGCGCCCTCGCGCAGCCAGCCGGCCCGGAACAGCCGGTCCAGGCGCTGGCCGACGGTGGCCCGGGAGAGCCCGGTGACCTGTTGCAGCGCACCCCGTGTCACCGCCCGGCCGCTGCGCACCAGTTCGAGCAGCTCCCCGGCGCCCGCCTGGCCGCCGCTCCTGACGGCTCTTCCCGGACGTCCGGTCATGCGCACCCCCTTGTGTTTTCCAACTCTGCATTACATAGTGAGTTTTGCGTGTTAAATAGACGTAACCCTACGGTAGACACAACCAAACCCGGTCGGCCCGGCCGGGCGTCTTCGTCTTCGGGGAGCCCCGAGTGGACCGCACTGCCCAGCTCACCACCCGTTCCACGGAGTACGAGATCGCATACGATCCCCCCGCCTCCGGTGGTTCTCTGCACGTCAGGGCAGCCCGCGTACTGGAGGCGAACTGGACGGGCGGATCCACGGTCCCCTCCCGGAGCCTGTATCCGCACCAGTGGTCCTGGGACTCGGCGTTCATCGCGATCGGACTGCGGCACGTCTCGCCGCTGCGGGCGCAGACCGAGCTGGAGACGCTGCTGGCCGCCCAGTGGGCCGACGGGCGCGTCCCGCACATCGTCTTCAACCCCTCCGTACCGCTCGACGCCTACTTCCCGAGCCCCGACTTCTGGCGCTCCTCCACCGCGGGACGCACCGCGGGCGCCCCGCGCACCGTACAGACCTCGGGCATCGTCCAGCCACCGGTGCACGCGCTCGCGGCCTGGCTGGTGCACCGCGCCGACCCCGTGCTCTCGCGCACCCGCGGCTTCCTGGCCCGGGTCTACCCGCGGCTGGCCGCCTGGCACCGCTATCTGCTGCACCGGCGCGACCTGGGCGGCGGCGGGCTGGTGTCGGTCGTCCACCCCTGGGAGCAGGGCATGGACAACAGCCCCTGCTGGGACGCCCCGCTGGCCCGGATCACCCCGGCCCCGGCCCGCTCCTTCCGCCGCGCCGACCTCGAGCACGGGGCGGCGGAGGACCGGCCGACGGACCTGGACTACGGGCGGTACGTCCGGCTGGCCGCCGACTACCGGGACGCCGGGTACGCCGACGGGGACGGGGAGTTCGCGGTCGAGGACCCCGCCTTCAACGCCCTGCTCATCGCCTCCGAGCACGCGCTCGCCCGGATCGCCGAGGAGCTGGGCGCACCCGGCACCGCCCGGCACGCCCGCGCGGAACGCCTGACGGCGGCGCTGGTGGAGCGGCTGTGGGACCCGGAGACGGAGATGTTCCTGTGCCGGGATCTGAAGGGCGGTGGCCTGATCCGTGAGAGAGGCGTCTCCGGCCTCGTCCCGCTCCTGCTCCCCGGCCTGCCGAGGGACATCGCCGCGGCCCTCGTACGCACCCTGTACGGCCCCCACTTCGCGCTCGGCGACCGCACCCGGCTCGTCCCCAGTCACGACCTCCTCGGCGAGGCCTTCGATCCGCACCGGTACTGGCGCGGCCCCGCCTGGTTCAACACGAACTGGCTGCTGGAGCGGGGCCTGCGCGCCCACGGGGAGCTGCACCGGGCCGACGCCCTGCGCGCGGCGGTGCTGCACCTCGCCGACGTCACCGGCTTCGCGGAGTACGTCGACCCGTACACCGGCGAGGCGTGCGGCGCGACCGGCTTCGGCTGGACCGCCGCGCTCGCCCTCGACCTGCACCACGACCTGCACCAAGAGCTGCACCAAGAGCTGCACCAAGAGCTGCACCAAGAGCTTCTCAAGCACCGCGGACAGGGCGTGTCCGGTCCGGGCACCGGCGCGTTCGACACGAGTGACAAAGGAGGAGACCGGCGATGACGGACCGGCATCATCTGCTCGTGCACGGAGCGACGTTCGCCGCCGTGGGCGACCGGGGCGACATCAGCGGGGTCCGGGGCAGCGGCGCCCCGGACGGGTTGTTCGTACGCGACGCCCGGCACCTCAGCCGCTGGCAGCTCACCGTCGACGGCGCCGTACCCGAGGTACTCACCCCGGTCGCCGACGGGGACGCGGCCCGCTGCGTCCTGGTCCCGCGCGGTGGCCGGCAGGAGCCCCCGGCGCACACCGTCTTCCGTGAACAGGCCGTCGGGGACAGCTCGTTCGTGGAGTCCCTGCGGGTCACCAGCAACCGCCCGGTACCGACCACGGTCCGGCTCGCCCTCACCGCCGACGCCGACTTCACCGACCAGTTCGAGCTGCGCTCCGACCACCGCACCTACGGCAAACCCGGCGCCGTACGCTCCCGCCAGATCCTGGACGACGGCATCGAGTTCACCTACCGGCGCGCCGAATGGCACTCCTGTACGGCGATCACGGCCGACCCGGCGCCCGACGCCGTGGAGGAGACCGGCACGGGCGCCCGCCGTCTGGTGTGGACCCTCGACCTTCCGGCGCACGGCACGGCCGAGCTGGTGCTGCGCGTGATCGCCCGCCCGCACGGCGCGAAGCGGGCCCTGCGGGTGCCGCGCGACCCGGCCGCCGTACATGAGCAACAGCGCGCTCTGGAAGCCGAGTTCATGGAGGGCGTGGCCTTCCCGACCGGCTGGCCGGAGCTGTCGGCCGCCTGTGCGCGCGGCCTCGCGGACCTGGCCGCGCTCCAGGTGCCGGCCACCGGACCGGACGGCGAGGAACTGCGCGTCCCGGCCGCCGGCGCCCCCTGGTACCTGACGCTGCTGGGCCGGGACGCCCTGCTCACCTCCCTGTTCGCGCTGCCGTACCGGCCACGGCCGGCCTCCGCCACCCTCCTCGCCCTGGCCGCGAGCCAGGCGACCGGCTCCGCCCTGTCCCCGGTCGCCCAGCCCGGCAAGATCGTGCACGAGGTACGGCACGGCGAGCTGGCCCACTTCGGGCAGGTGCCGTTCGGGCGGTACTACGGCTCCGTCGACGCGACCCCGCTGTTCCTGATCCTGCTCGGCGCGTACGTCGAGCAGACCGGGGACGCGGATCTGGCCCGCCGCCTGGAGACGCACGCGCGTGCCGCCGTCGGCTGGATGCTGGACCACGGCGGGCTGACCTCGCGCGGCTACCTCGTCTACCGCGCCGACGAGGGCGGTCTCGCCAACCAGAACTGGAAGGACTCCCCCGGCGCGATCTGCTCCGCCGACGGCACCCGGCCCACCGGCGCGGTGATGGCGGCGGGCGCGCAGGGCTACGCGTACGACGCGTTGCGCCGCACGGCGTGGGTGGCGCGCACGGTGTGGGCCGACGAGACGTACGCGGCGCTGCTGGAGCAGGCGGCGGCCGATCTCCGGGACCGGTTCCAGCGGGACTTCTGGATGCCGGAGCACTCCTTCCCGGCCCTCGCGCTCGACGGCGACGGCCGCCGTGTCGACGCGCTCGCCTCCGACGCCGGGCATCTGCTGTGGTCGGGGCTGCTGGACAAGGAGTACGGCGAGGTGGTGGGCCGACGGCTGCTGGAGCCGGACTTCTTCTCCGGCTGGGGTGTGCGCACGGTGGCCGCCGGACAGCCCGCGTACCATCCGCTGTCGTATCACCGGGGGTCCGTCTGGCCCCATGACAACGCGCTGATCACGCTGGGGCTGGCGCGGTACGGGCTGCATGACGAGGCGCGGACGGTGGCGCACGCGCTGGTCGACGCGGCGGTGGCGGCGGGGTACCGGCTGCCGGAGGTTCTGGCGGGGTACGGCAGGGACACGCATCCGGAGCCGGTTCCGTATCCGCATGCGTGTGTGAGGGAGTCCCGGTCGGCCGCGGCGCCGCTGGCTCTGCTCACGGCGGTGGGTGGGGTGTAGCGCGTGAGGGGATGCAGGGCGTTGTATTTGCCCGGTGTTTGCTCAGTTCCCTGAACAGGGGCCTTCCGGTCGCCGTACGAGACTGCGATACGGGTCTCGCACGGAAGGACCTTCGGGTTGTCCCAGGACATGAGTACGCGGCAGGCAACGGGCACGGCCGAGGGTGCCGAAGAGGAGATACCCGCGCCCGTGCTCGCATCCCGGCCCTTCCCCAGATCTCTCCCCCGGCCCTGGGCCGCGGCGGCCGCGTGGGTACGGCGGTGGCGGGCGGCGCATCCGGCCGCCGGCCAGGCGCTGTCCGTCGGTGTCACCCTGCTGGCGGCCGCCCTCGTCGTCGCCGCGCTCGTGATGCCCAACTCCCTCGCCGCGCTGGAGGAGCCCTCGAAGTATCTGCGGATACCGGCGGAAGGCGTGATCGGCGCGGCCGTGCTGATCGCGCTGCCGCGCCGGCCGCGGATCGTGCTGGCGGCCGTGTCCGGGGTCGCGCTGGGCGCGATGACCGTCCTGAACCTACTCGACATCGGCTTCAACCAGTATCTCGGCCGCCCGTTCAACGTCGTACTCGACTGGAGCCTGTTCAGCGACGCGGAGTCGTATCTGGAGGACTCCTACGGTCATACGGCCACCCTCGTCGCCCTGGCCGGGGTGATCATCCTCGTGCTCCTCCTCCTCGCGCTGCCGGCCCTGTCCATGGTCCGGCTGAGCAATCTGCTCGCCCGGCACCCCGGCACCGCGACCCGGGGCACGCTGGTCGCCGGGGTCGTGTGGATCACCTGTTCCTCCCTCGGCCTCCAGATGTCCGGCGTGCCGCTCGCCTCCGCCGGCACCGCCACCGCGCTGAAGGCGCAGGCCCACCGGATCTCGGACACGCTCAAGGACGAGGCGGAGTTCCGGAAGGTCGCGAAGGTCGACGCCTTCGGAAACACCCCGGGCAGCCAGCTGGTCCCCGGCCTGCGCGGCAAGGACATGGTCTTCACGTTCATCGAGAGTTACGGCCGCAGCGCGATCGAGGACCCGCTCATGGCACCCGGCGTCGACGCGACCCTGGACGCCCGCACCGCGGCGCTGGCCAAGGCCGGGTTCCACGCCAAGAGCGGCTGGCTCACCTCGGCGACCTACGGCGGCAGCAGCTGGCTCGGGCACTCCACCACCATGTCGGGCCTGTGGATCAGCAACCAGCAGCGCTACCGCACGGTCATGGCGAGCGACCACATGAGCCTGACCGAGGCGTTCAAGAAGACCGGCGCCTGGGACACGGTCGGGGTGATGCCGGGTGTGCAGAAGGCGTGGCCGGAGCAGAAGTACTACGGCCTGGACAAGGTGTACAACGCCTTCCAACTCGGCTACAAGGGACCGAAGTTCAGCTGGTCGACCATGCCGGACCAGTACACCCTCGAACAGTTCCAGCAGCGGGTGCACGGCAAGAAGCGTGCCGACGGCAAGTCCCTGATGTCGTTCGTCATCCTGACCTCCAGCCACACGCCCTGGGCACCGATCCCCAAGATGGTCCCCTGGAACCAGCTGGGCGACGGCTCGGTGTTCGACTCCGTCGAGAAGGCGGGCAACCCGGCCTCCTACACCCTGACCAGCGACACCCACTCCAGGGAGGAGTACGGCAAGTCCGTCCAGTACTCGGTGACGGCCCTGACCCAGTGGCTGGAGCGGTACGGCAACGACGACACCGTGCTCGTCTTCCTCGGCGACCACCAGGCGAACTCCCACGTCAGCGGCGACCACGCCAGCCGTGACGTACCGATCTCGATCGTCGCCAAGGACCCGAAGGTCTTGGAGAAGATCACCAGTTGGGGCTGGACCGACGGCCTGCGCCCCGCCCACAACGCCCCGGTCTGGAAGATGAGCGCCTTCCGCGACCGCTTCCTGACAGCCTTCGGCTCGACACCGCACCCGAAGAAGAACTGAGGCCCTTTCCAGCCGACCGAGCGACCCCGGCCCTGCCCACCGAGCCGGGCGGACGGCGCCGGGGCCCGGGGCGGAGCCCCGTGGCGGCCACCCCTCAGCCCACCGAGTCGGGTGGGCGGGAAACCGCTCAGCCGCCCGACGTGTCCAGCTCCGCTTCCTCGCTCACGCCCACGCAGTCGTACGGGTCCTTCAGCCACCCGTCCGGCAGCACCACCCTGTTGTTGCCGGACGTCCGGCCACGCGGACCGTCGGCGCCGAGCGGCCAGGCCTGGTCGAGGTCCAGCTCGTCCAGTCCGGCCCTCAGCTCCTCCAGGGACGACGTGATCGCGAGACGCTTGCGCATCTCGGAGCCGACCGCGAAGCCCTTCAGATACCAGGCGACGTGCTTGCGGAAGTCGACCACGCCCTTGGACTCGTCCCCGAGCCACTCGCCGAGCAGCGTGGCGTGCCGGACCATGACGTCGGCCACCTCCCGGAGCGACGGCCGGGCACTGTATCCATCAGTGCCCCCGGCACGGGCATCCAGGCGCCCCTCGAACGCCGCCACCAGGTCCGCGAACAGCCACGGCCGCCCCAGGCACCCGCGCCCCACGACCACACCGTCGCAGCCGGTCTCGCGGACCATCCGCAGCGCGTCCTCCGCCGACCAGATGTCGCCGTTGCCGAGGACGGGGATCTCCGGGACGTGCTCCTTGAGGCGGGCGATGGCCTCCCAGTCCGCGGTGCCGCCGTAGTGCTGGGCGGCCGTACGGCCGTGCAGGGCGATGGCCGTCACCCCCTCCTCGACGGCGATGCGGCCGGCGTCGAGGTAGGTGATGTGGTCGTCGTCGATGCCCTTGCGCATCTTCATCGTCACCGGCAGGTCACCGGCGCCGCTCACGGCCTCCCGGAGAATCGCCCGCAGCAGGTTCCGCTTGTACGGCAGCGCGGACCCGCCGCCCTTCCTGGTGACCTTCGGGACCGGGCAGCCGAAGTTCAGGTCGATGTGGTCGGCCAGGTCCTCCTCCGCGATCATGCGGACGGCCTTGCCGACGGTCGCCGGGTCGACGCCGTACAGCTGGATCGAGCGCGGCCGCTCGCTCGCGTCGAACCTGATCAGCTGCATGGTCTTGTCGTTGCGCTCGACCAGCGCCCGGGTCGTGATCATCTCGCTGACGAACAGCCCCTTGCCCCCGCTGAACTCCCTGCACAGCGTGCGGAAGGGCGCGTTGGTGATGCCCGCCATGGGTGCGAGCACGACCGGCGGCGTCACGGTGTGCGGGCCGATGGAGAGCGGGTGGGACATCAGACGACTCCGGGACGGATCTACGACACGGGGACACAGGGCAAGCACCCATTGTCCCTCACTCCCCCGGCAGCTCGGCCCACAAGTCATTAGTTAGACACACTATTAAAATCGGCGTACGGTGAGACCCATGCCCCAGCCCAGCCACCGCCGCCGCCTGCTCGTACTCGCGATCTGCTGCATGAGCCTGCTGATCGTGAGCCTCGACAACACCGTGCTGAACGTGGCACTGCCCTCCATGCAGCGCGATCTGCACGCCACGACCTCCGGCCTGCAGTGGACGATCGACGCCTACACGCTGGTGCTCGCCTCGCTGCTGATGCTCGCGGGCTCGACGGCCGACCGGATCGGCCGCAAGCGGGTCTTCATGGCGGGCCTGGTGATCTTCACCATCGGCTCGGTGCTCTGCTCACTGGCGCCGAACCTGGCCCTGCTGATCGTGTTCCGGATGATGCAGGCGGTCGGCGGCTCGATGCTCAACCCGGTCGCCATGTCGATCATCACCAACACCTTCACGGACGCCCGCGAGCGGGCCCGCGCGATCGGCGTGTGGGGCGCGGTGGTCGGCATATCCATGGCGGCCGGCCCGCTGGTCGGCGGTCTGCTGGTGCAGTCGGTGAGCTGGCGCTCGATCTTCTGGATCAACCTCCCGGTCGGCCTCGCCGCCCTCCTGCTCACCCTCCGCTTCGTCCCGGAGTCCCGCGCGCCCAAGGGCCGCCGGCCCGACCCGGTCGGCCAGCTCCTGGTCATCGCCCTGTTCGGCTCGCTGACGTACTCGATCATCGAGGCGCCGGACTCGGGCGCGGCCGTGGTGGCGCCCTTCGTGGCGATCGCCGCCGTGGCCCTCGTGGTGCTCCTCCGGTACGAATCCCGCCACGCCGAACCCCTCATCGACCTGCGGTTCTTCCGTTCGGCGCCGTTCAGCGGGGCCACGGTGATCGCGGTCAGCGCGTTCGCGGCGCTGGGCGGCTTCCTGTTCCTGTCGACGCTGTATCTGCAGAACGTGCGCGGCCTGGACGCCCTGCACGCGGGCCTGTGGATGCTGCCGATGGCCGCACCGGCCTTCCTGTGCGCGCCGGTCTCCGGCCGCCTGGTCGGCAGCCGCGGTCCCCGCGTGCCGCTCGTGATCGCCGGTACGGCGATGACGGCGAGCGCCCTGCTCTTCGCGGCCTTCGAGGCGAAGACGTCGAACGTCACCCTCGTCCTCGGCTACGTCCTGTTCGGCATCGGCTTCGGCTTCGTGAACGCGCCGATCACCAACACGGCCGTGTCGGGCATGCCCCGCACCCAGGCCGGGGTCGCCGCCGCGGTCGCCTCCACCAGCAGGCAGCTGGGCCAGACGCTCGGCGTCGCGGTGATCGGCTCCGTCCTGGCCTCGGGCATCGGCGCGTCCTCGTACCACCAGGCCTTCGTCCCGGCGGCCCGCCCCGGCTGGTGGATCCTCACGGTGTGCGGCCTGGCCGTGCTCGTCCTCGGGCTGGTCACGAGCGGGCGGTGGGCCCGCGCGACGGCGGCCCGTGCGGCGGAGACCCTGCAGGCACCGGAGATCCGCGAGCCGGTGAACGCCGGCTAAGCGCTCCGCTGGAAGTGCCGTGCTGGGCCGTCGATCATCTGCGGCACCATCGTGGCTGGTCGCGCAGTTCCCCGCGCCCCTTCAGGGCGCTGCCGAACCGCAGCCGACTTCGCACGGCCTGCTCAGCGCACCGGTGCGGCCCCGCAGGCCAGCTCGAGGAGCTTCTCCAGCCGCTCCCGCGTCTCCTCGTCCTTCGGGGTGTACGTCACCATGCGGGCGCCGACCTCGGGGCCGAGCCACAGGTCGGTGTGTTCCAGCGTGAGGTGACCCACGTACGCGTTGCGGAACTCCTTGGTCTTGGTGCGGGTGCCGACCACCTCGTACCGCTCCCAGTTCTCGCGGAACTCGGGGGACGCGGTCTTCAGGCGTTTGAGGAGCATCTTCCAGGCCGGTTCGCCGAGGTGGCCGGCGAGGGCGGCGCGCAGACGGGCGGCCATCAGGCGCTGGGTCTCCTCCAGGTGGACGACCGCGTCCTGCCAGTCCTGGTTCGTGTGGACGAGGAGCATGCAGTTGCGGTCCTCGGGCGGGATCGCGTCCAGGTCACCGAAGAGACGGCCGTAGGTGCGGTTGTAGGCGAGGATGTCGTAGCGGCTGTTCTGGATGCAGGCCGGGACCGGCTCCAGCCGGCGCAGCAGTTCGCGCAGCGCCGGGGTGACGCTCGCGCAGCTCGCGGCGGGGGTCGGATCGGTGGCGCCGGCCAGCTGGAAGAGGTGGGCGCGCTCGCTGGCGTCCAGCATCAGGGTGCGGGCCAGGGCGTCGAGGACCTGGACGGAGACCTGGATGTTGCGGGCCTGCTCCAGCCACGTGTACCAGGTCACCCCGACCGCGGACAGCTGGGCGACCTCCTCCCGGCGCAGTCCGGGCGTCCGGCGCCGGGCCCCGCGCGGCAGGCCGGCCTGCTCGGGAGCGATGCGCTCACGGCGGCTGCGCAGGAACGCGGCCAGCTCGTGCCGCCGGATCGCCGCACCGCCGGCGGGCTGTACGGCGCCCGCCGCGTCCGCTGTGCTGTCCTGGGCCATGGTCGTCATGTTCCCAGGGTGCCGTTCCCGTCATCCTGTTGCCAGGTACTTCTTCTACCAGGATGAAGACACTCTGGTACCAGTCTGCGCGGCGGCGCAGGCTCGAGGACATGAGTGAGACCGTCACCACCCGGGCCGTCCGTACGACGGCCGCGCCGCCCGCGCTCGGCGGGCTCGGGCTGTTCACCGTCCTGCTGGCCGCGGCGCTGCCGCTGATCGACTTCTTCATCGTCAACGTCGCCCTGCCCACCATCGGCCGTGATCTCGCCGCGAGCGAGGCCGTGCTGGAGCTCGTCGTCGCCGGGTACGGCGTCGCGTACGCCGTGCTGCTCGTCCTGGGCGGGCGGCTCGGGGACCTGTTCGGTCGGCGCCGGCTGTTCCTCGGCGGGATGGCCGCGTTCGGGCTGACCTCGCTGGCCTGCGGGCTGGCGCCCGACGCCTGGAGCCTGGTGGCGGCGCGGATCGCGCAGGGCGCCTCCGCCGCCGCGATGCTGCCGCAGGTGCTCGCCACCATCCAGGCCACCACGAGCGGTACGCGGCGGGCGCGCGCCATGAGTCTGTACGGCGCCACCGCCGGGCTCGCCATGGTGGCCGGGCAGATACTC
The DNA here is from genome assembly GCF_044388685.1 of Streptomyces sp. NPDC020192. Lineage (NCBI taxonomy): Bacteria > Bacillati > Actinomycetota > Actinomycetes > Kitasatosporales > Streptomycetaceae > Streptomyces > Streptomyces sp. NPDC020192. Next base: position 839,489 of record NZ_JBIRXG010000001.1, read on the forward strand.
GGTGGCGTGCTCGTCGCCGCCGATGTCGCCGGAACCGGGTGGCGGTCCGTGTTCCTCGTCAACGTGCCCGTGGTCGCACTCGGGTTGGTGCTCGCCCTGCGCGTCGTACCCGAGACCCGGTCGCAGCACCCCGAGCCCGTCGACGGGCCCGGCACCGTCCTGCTCGCGGTCTCCCTGCTGGCGCTGCTCGCCCCGCTGACCGAGGGCCGGGCGGCCGGCTGGCCGCTGTGGACGTGGCTGTCGCTGGCCGCGTTCCCGTTCGCCGCCGGTGCGTTCTGGGCCGTGGAGCGGCGGGCCGACCGGGCGGGCCGGACCCCGCTGGTGCCGCCGAGCCTGCTGGCGCTGGACTCGCTGCGGCGCGGTCTGGTGCTGATCCTGCCGTTCTCGATCGGTTTCAGCGGGTTCATGTTCGTCATCGCGCTGGCGCTGCAACAGGGCGCCCGGCTCGGTCCGGTGGCGGCCGGGCTCACGCTCGTGCCGATGGCCGTGGTGTTCCTGTTCGTCTCGCTCGCCGGACCTCGGCTCATCGCCCGGCACGGCACCCGGGTGATCACGGTCGGGGCCGTGGTCCAGGGCGTGGGCGTGCTGCTGATCGTGCTGGCCGCCTGGCGGGACTGGCCGCACCTGGACTTCGTCTCGCTGCTGCCGGGCACGGCCGTGGCCGGTGCCGGGCAGGCGCTCCAACTGCCCAACATCTTCCGGATCGTGCTGTCCGAGGTACCGGCGGCCCGGGCCGGGGTCGGCAGCGGTGTGATGGTGACCACGCAGCAGTCCGCGCTGGCGCTGGGAGTCGCCACTCTCGGCACCCTCTTCATGACCCTCGTACCGCGGCACGGCATGCGGGACGCGCTGGTCATCACCCTGCTGGTGCAGCTGGCCGGGATCGTGCTGACGGGTCTGCTCAGCCTGCGGCTGCCCCGCGAGATCGGCTGAGACCCGGCCACGACTTGGCCAATGCCCCGTGAATCGCCCCCTGTTGATGTTCGTCGTGCTGCACACTCCCTCCGGTCGGGGTGAGTTGCGGCGCGGGGAGGCGTGATGGCGCGGGACGGCAGCAGTACGAGCAAGGTCAGCCGCTGGGACGGGCACGGCCGGGAGCACGTCGTACGGGTGGAGCGTACGGGGGTGCAGCGACTGATCCGCTGCGACACCTGCGGCTGGCGCCGGAGCGCGCAGTTCCTGCCGTGGCTGAAGGCGGAGGAGCATCTGGCCGAGGCTCATCAGGCGACGGTCGACCCGGCGGCCCCGGCCCGGTGACTCTCCGTGACCTCTGATGACCTCAGAGGTAAGAAACGGGCAAAGAAGGCATCTGGGAAAACGTTGTCCAACCTGCGGCTTTACGGAAAGCCGTAGACGTTTCAACGTCTCCGGGGGCCGGTTCGACATGCCGTCCCGCCTCGTTCGGGCGAGCCTGGATGTCGCGAGCGGCCCCCGCGGGGCTCGCTCGCGACCAGGGGGGAACTCCCACACAACAGGAGACCCACATGAGCTTCACCCGGAGCCGCAGCGTCCGAGCGCTCACCGCCGGCACCCTGTCCGCCGCCCTGCTGTCGGCCGGTACGGCCGGAGCCTTCGCGGCGAACGACAAGCCCAGTCCCAGTCCCACGCCCACGATGACCACGTCGGCCACGCCGTCGGTCACGCCGTCGATCAGGCCGACGGCCAGCCCCACCACGGGCATGGCGTCGATCTCCCTCACCGCGAAACCGACTTCGGCGAAGGTCGGACAGACCGTGGTGTTCGCCGGACGCACCAAGGGCCTGAAGGTCGGCTCCCCGCTGGTGCTCCAGCACCTGAAGAACGGCAAGTGGGTCGCCCTGGGCGCCACCGGCAAGGTGAAGACCGGCAGTTCGTTCGCCGTCTCCACCACGTTCAAGACCAAGGGCACCCAGACGGTGCGGATCGCGAGCCTGACCAGGTCCGGCAAGGTCGGCAAGGTCGTCTCGAACACCGTCACGGTGACGGTGAGCTGAGCCCTCTCACCAGCAGGTCCACCACAGCCGTGAACTCCTCGTCGATGCCGGGCCGAGTCCACTCCCGGGCGTAACAGGGATCGTGGAAGCGGCCGGTGGCCTGGAAGACGGCGCGGGCCGCGGCGGCCGGGTCGGGTACCGGAAAGGTGCCCGACCCGGCTCCTGCCGTGATGATCCGGGTCAGTTGTCCGCTCAGGTCGGCGATGTGCTCGGCGACCGCCGCGACGTTCTCGTCGGTCAGCACCGTGTACGTCGCGAACAGCTCGGGATCGTCCCCCGCCTTGTGCCGCTTGGCCTCGAACAGCGCTGCCAGCCACGCCCGCAGCCGCTCCTCCGGGCCGCCGCCGGAGTCCACGATCCCGGCGAGCTGCTGACACGTGCGGTCCAGCCAGCGTTTGGTGACCGCCTCGCGCAGCGCCGCCTTGGTACGGAAGTGCCGGTAGACACTGCCGTGGCTGACGCCGAGCGCGCGGGCCACGTCGACCACGGTGGCCTTGGCCGGGCCGTACCGGCGCAGCACATCCTCGGTGGCTTCGAGGATGCGCTCGGCGGTCAGGGTCTCGGTGGGCGGTGCCATGTCATAGACCGTACGTCATGGTCCGGGGCCGGCTGCCCGGTCAGCGCTCGCTGTCGAGGTGGGCCATCTGCGCGGTCGGGTAGCGGTCGCCCGCCGCCGCGTCCGCCGGTACGGCCTCCTCGATCGCCGCCAGATCGGCCGCGTCCAGGGCGACGTCCAGCGCGCCGAGGGACTCGGCCAGCCGCACGCGGGTACGGGCGCCGACCAGCGGCACGATGTCCGTGTTGTGCCGAGGGCTCTGGGCGAGCACCCAGGCGATGGCGACCTGGGCGACCGTCGCGCCCTTCTGCTCGGCGATCTTACGCAGGGCCTCGACCAGGTTCAGGTTGTGCTGGAGGTTCTCGCCCTGGAAGCGGGGCGAGTGGGCGCGGAAGTCGTTCGCGGCGAGCTGCCGGTCCCGGGTGAAGTGGCCGGAGATCAGACCACGGGAGAGCACGCCGTACGCCGTGACCGCGATGCCCAGCTCGCGGGTGGTCGGCAGGATGTCCCGCTCGATGCCCCGGCTGATCAGCGAGTACTCGATCTGGAGGTCGGCGATCGGAGCGGTGGCGGCGGCCCGGCGGATCGTCTCGGCGCCGACCTCGCTGAGGCCGATGTGCCGGACGTACCCCTTCTCGATCAGTTCGGCGATCGCGCCGACGGTCTCCTCGACCGGCACGTCGGGGTCGAGGCGGGCGATCCGGTAGACGTCGATGTGGTCGACGCCGAGGCGCTGCAGGGAGTAGGCGGCGAAGTTCTTCACGGCGGCCGGGCGGCCGTCGTAGCCGACCCAGTTGCCCTCCGGGTCGCGCAGGGCGCCGAACTTCACGCTGGTCAGGGCCTGCTCGCGGAGGGCGGCGGGCGCCGTGCGCAGGGCCTCGCCGATCAGCATCTCGTTGTGCCCCATGGCGTAGAAGTCGCCGGTGTCGAGGAGCGTGACGCCCGCCTCCAGGGCGGCGTGGACGGTCGCGATGGACTCCGCGCGGTCGGCGTCGCCGTAGAGCGCGGACATGCCCATGCAGCCGAGGCCGAGGGCGGAGACGGCAGGTCCGGTGGTTCCGAGGTTTCGGGTTCGCATCGTCATGCCGTTCACTGTGCCATGACAGCTGACAGATTTCAATATCTGTCATTCCATAGATGTCAGGCGACGCCGTGCGGTGGTCGCCCTGCTGGACAAGCCGACGTACACCGACGCGGACAAGCAGGACATCTCGGCGATCGGGCTCTTCGACACGCCTGCGCCGGGGACCCACCCCACGCAGCTCACGATCCGCGCCGGCGGCCGCGGCGCATGGGCCAGCTGGGCCGAACTCGGGCAGGACGACCTGGACATGGACGCGGTCCGGAACACCGGCCGGGTGGTCGCCGAGGTCGGCGCCGACGTCCTGCTGGTGGCCGAGGTCGAGGACCGGCCCACCCTGGACCGCTTCAACCAGCACGTCCTGGGCGAGGCACTGGGCGGGCAGCCGTACCCCTTCAACCTGCTCATCGACGGCAACGACCCGCGCGGCATCGACATCGGGATCCTCAGCCGCCACCCGATCACGTCCGTCCGGCCGCACCTCTTCGACCCGGACCCGGCGCACCCGACGAGGCCCCTGTTCAGCCGCGACTGCCCGAGTACGAGATCCAGCTCGGGGACACGACCCTGGTGGTCCTCGGCAACCACCTCAAGAGCACGTTCAACGACGACCCGGCGCTGCGCCTGGCCCAGGCGGAACGGGTCGCGGAGATCTACCGGGCCGCGCTGGAGCGCACCCCGAACGCCGTGGTCGCCGGAGACCTCAACGACAGCCGGACAGCAAGCCGGTCGGCGTGCTGCTGGACACCGGCCTGCGCGACGTGATGAGCCACCCCTCCTACCAGGGCGAGCCCGGCACCCACGGCACCTGCCGCCAGGCACGGGACAAGCTCGACTACATCCTGCTCCCGCCCACGCTGTGGGACCGGGTGCAACAGGTCGGCCTGGAGACGCGGGGGATCTTCCTGCACACCGAGCACTTCGACACGGTGACCTCGAAACTCACGGAGGCCTCGGACCACGCGGCGCTGCACGTGGACCTGGACCTGTGACGAAAAAAGGCCCACCCACCAGCCGAGAGTTTCGGACAGGTGGGTGGGCGAAAAGCCGCGGCCGGCCTCAGCAGCCGAGCAGGCGCTGAGCCAGGTACCCCTCGATCTGGTCCAGCGACACGCGCTCCTGCTTCATCGAGTCGCGCTCACGCACCGTCACGGCGTTGTCCTCGAGCGTGTCGAAGTCGACGGTCACGCAGTACGGCGTACCGATCTCGTCCTGGCGGCGGTAACGGCGGCCGATGGCGCCGGCGTCGTCGAACTCGATGTTCCAGTTCTGCCGCAGCGCCTGGGCGAGACCCTTGGCCTTCGGGGACAGCTCGGGGTTGCGGGACAGGGGCAGCACGGCGACCTTCACCGGGGCCAGACGGTGGTCCAGGCGGAGCACCGTCCGCTTCTCCATCTTGCCCTTGGCGTTCGGCGCCTCGTCCTCGACGTAGGCGTCGAGCAGGAAGGCCAGCATCGTCCGGCCGACACCCGCCGCCGGCTCGATGACGTACGGCGTCCAGCGCTCGCCGGCCTCCTGGTCGAAGTAGGAGAGGTCCTGGCCGGAGGCCTTGGAGTGCGCGCCGAGGTCGTAGTCGGTGCGGTTGGCGACACCCTCCAGCTCACCCCACTCGCTGCCGCCGAACTGGAAGCGGTACTCGATGTCGGCGGTGCGCTTGGAGTAGTGGGAGAGCTTCTCCTTGGGGTGCTCGTACCAGCGCATGTTCTCCTCACGGAGACCCAGGCCGCGGTACCAGTTCCAGCGCTGCTCCATCCAGTATTCCTGCCACTGCTCGTCCTCGCCCGGCTTGACGAAGAACTCCATCTCCATCTGCTCGAACTCGCGGGTGCGGAAGATGAAGTTGCCGGGCGTGATCTCGTTGCGGAAGGACTTGCCCATCTGCGCGATGCCGAACGGGGGCTTCTTGCGCGAAGCGATCTGCACCTGGGCGAAGTTGGTGAAGATGCCCTGGGCGGTCTCGGGACGCAGGTAGGCGACGGAGCCGGAGTCCTGTGTCGGGCCGAGGTGGGTGGAGAGGAGACCCGAGAACTGCTTGGGCTCGGTGAACTGGCCCTTGTTGCCGCAGTTCGGGCAGTTGATGTCGGCGAGGCCGTTCGCCGGGGCGTGGCCCTTCTTCTCCTCGTACGCCTCTTCCAGGTGGTCCGCGCGGAACCGCTTGTGACACGAGGTGCACTCGGTCAGCGGGTCCGTGAAGGTGGCGACGTGGCCGGAGGCGACCCAGACCTCGGAGGCCAGGATGACGGACGAGTCGATACCGACCACGTCCTCGCGCGACGTCACCATGTAGCGCCACCACTGGCGCTTGATGTTCTCCTTGAGCTCGACACCCAGCGGTCCGTAGTCCCAGGCGGCACGCTGTCCGCCGTAGATCTCACTGCACGGGAAAACGAAGCCACGGCGCTTGCTCAGGCTGACGATGGTGTCGATCTTGTCGGCGGCCACGGTGCTCTCTTCATTAACGACGACGGGCGTTGAAGCGAGATGCTTCCAGCGAATGATTCAGGTTACCGGCGCAGGCTCCCCCTCGGCCAAATCGGCCCCCCGCCGAAAGCCCCTGACGAGGCTTGTTGACAACGGTTTCCATATTTGTTGAAAATGACTGTCATGAACGTACGACGACGCCTCATACCCGCCGCCGCGATCACCGCGGTCACCGCCCTCGGCCTCGGCACCCTCACCGCCTGCTCCAGCGACACGGCGGAGGCGGCGAACACCGGCAGGTTCGACGTCGTAGCGTCCTTCTACCCCATGGCCTTCCTGGCCGAGCAGATCGGTGGCGGGCACGTCCACGTCACCAGTCTCACCTCCCCCGGCCAGGAACCCCACGACCTGGAGATCAGCCCCAAGCAGATCGCGCTGCTCCAGGACTCCGACGCGGTCCTCTACCTGAAGAACCTCCAGCCCTCCGTCGACGACGCGGTGGCCCAGTCCGAGGTCAAGGCGAAGATCGACGCGGCCTCCCTGACCACGCTGGAGGAGCACGGCAACGAGGTCGGCGGCCACTCCGCCGTGCACGACACCCACCAGGGCGAGGAGGCCGGCGGCAAGGACCCGCACATCTGGCTCGACCCGGTGCGCTACGCCCAGGTCGCCGAGGGCGTCGGCAAGGCCTTCGAGAAGGCCGACCCCAAGAACGCCGCCGACTACGAGAAGAACACCACCGCCCTGGTCCAGAAGCTGAACGACCTGGACAAGAAGTTCAAGGACGGCCTGGCGCACACGAAGACCAAGGTCTTCATCACCACGCACGCCGCCTTCGGCTACCTCGCCGAGCGCTACGGCCTGACCGAGGAGGCCATCAACGGCCTCGACCCCGAGTCGGAGCCCAGCGCCGCGCGCGTGAAGGACCTGGAGAGCATGGCCAAGGCCGACGGCGTCAGCACCGTCTTCTACGAGACGCTCGTCAGCGACAAGACCGCCAAGACCATCGCGGGCGACGCGGGCCTGAAGACCGACGTGCTGGACCCCCTCGAGGGCATCACCGCCAAGTCCCGCGGCACGGACTACTTCTCCGTCCAGGACGCCAACCTCAAGGCCCTCCAGCAGGCGCTGAGCGCGAAATGAGAGGGGACCAGATGACCAGCGAGCCCGTCATAGCCCTGCGCGGAGTCACCGCCGAACTCGGCGCCCGCCCCGTGCTGCGCGGCATCGACCTCACCGTCGGGCGCGGCGAGGTCGTCGCGCTGCTCGGCGCGAACGGCTCCGGCAAGTCCACCGCGATCCGCACGATCATCGGCCAGGTCCCGGTCAGCGGCGGCACGATCGAGCTGTTCGGCACCCCGCGCCGCGCCTTCCGGGAGTGGTCGCGCGTGGGCTACGTACCGCAGCGCACGACGGCCGCCGGCGGAGTCCCGGCGACGGTGACCGAGATCGTCTCCTCGGGCCGCCTGTCCCGCACCCGCTTCGGCGTCTTCCGCACGACGGACCGGCAGGCCGTGCACCGGGCCCTGGAGCTGGTCGGCATGGCCGACCGCGCCAAGGACTCGGTGAACGCTCTGTCCGGCGGCCAGCACCAGCGCGTCCTGATCGCCCGCGCCCTCGTCGCCGAGCCCGAACTGCTGATCATGGACGAGCCGATGGCGGGCGTCGACCTGGCCAGCCAGGAGGTGCTCGCCCGCACCCTGAGGCAGCAGGTCGAGTCCGGTACGACGGTCCTGCTCGTCCTGCACGAGCTGGGCCCGCTCGAGCCACTGATCGACCGGGCGGTCGTCCTCAGGGACGGCTGCGTGCTCCACGACGGCCCGCCGCCGCGCGCCGTCGGCCAGCACGCCCTGCCCGGCCACGACCACGTACACCCGCACGCAGCGGGCGCCGAACCGATCCGCACGGGACTGCTGAGCTGATGGACTTCCTGAACTACGCCTTCATGCAGCGGGCGCTGCTCGCCGCCGTCCTGGTCGGCATCACCGCCCCCGCCGTCGGCATCTACCTGGTCCAGCGCCGCCAGGCCCTGATGGGCGACGGCATCGGGCACGTGGCGATGACGGGTGTGGGACTGGGCTTCCTGTTGTCGACGTCCCCCGTGTGGATGGCGACGGCGGTCTCGGTGCTCGGCGCGGTCCTGATGGAGCTGATCCGCTGGTACGGCAAGACACGCGGCGACATCGCCCTCGCCATGCTCTTCTACGGCGGTATGGCGGGCGGCGTGATGTTCATCAACCTCGCGCCCGGCGGCTCCAACGCAAACCTGACGTCGTACCTGTTCGGCTCGTTGTCGACGGTGTCGCAGGCGGACGTCGTCTCGATCTGTCTGCTGGCCGCGTTCGTGGTGCTGGTCACGCTCGGCCTGCGCCGCCAGCTGTTCGCGGTCAGCCAGGACGAGGAGTTCGCCCGGGTCACGGGCCTGCCGGTGCGCGCCCTGAACCTCCTCACGGCCGTGACGGCGGCGGTGACGGTGACGGTCGCGATGCGCGTGGTCGGCCTGCTGCTGGTGTCCGCGCTGATGGTGGTGCCGGTGGCGGCGGCCCAGCAGCTCACCCGCAGCTTCACCGCCACGTTCGTGATCGCCGTCGCGATCGGGGTGGCCGTGACCGTCAGCGGCACGATCACCTCGTACTACCAGGACGTTCCGCCCGGTGCCACGATCGTCCTGCTGACCATCGCCGCGTTCGTCGCGCTGACCACCCTGGCCACCCCGCTGGCCCGGCGGCGCGCCCGCGCGGCGGCCCAGGCCGGGCCCGCCGGGGACCCGGCGGAGTGCACGATTCCGGCCACGCTCCCGACCGCGAGAGGAGCCGGGGACGAGGTCGGCGTCTGACCGCTGACAGTCCGGGCTGGCACAATGGCCGCCCGGGCAGAAGCGAGACGTGAGGAGACAACGGTGACGACCGCTGGACCGCCCGTGAAGGGCCGCGCGACCCGACAGCGTGCAGCCGTGGCGGCGGCCCTGGACGAGGTCGACGAGTTCCGCAGCGCGCAGGAACTGCACGACATGCTCAAGCACAAGGGCGACTCGGTCGGGCTGACCACGGTGTACCGCACCCTCCAGACCCTCGCCGACGCCGGCGAGGTCGACGTGCTGCGCACGTCGGACGGCGAGTCCGTGTACCGCCGCTGCAGCACCGGCGAACACCACCACCACCTCGTCTGCCGCGTCTGCGGCAAGGCCGTGGAGGTGGAGGGTCCGGCCGTGGAGAAGTGGGCCGAGGCGATCGCCGCCGAGCACGGCTACGTCAACGTGGCCCACACGGTGGAGATCTTCGGCACGTGCGCGGACTGCGCGACCCAGGCCGACTGACGCTCACTCAGACACGGGCGAGGTGCCGGTCCAGGACCGCCCGCAGCCGGTCCGGTGTCCGCCGGGCCGGCGAGGCCGCCGTCTCCCGGTAACGGGGCTGGGCGGCCCAGTTGACGGAGGCCGTGGTGTTGTCGGTTGCCACCGTGACACCGGACTCGGTCACCGTCACCCGGAACAGGCCCTGATCACCGGGCGCCCGCGCTCATGCCCGCCCGAAGCAGCGTTCCAGTTCGTCCAGGTCGCGTCCCACTGGATGTTCACGCCGAGGGGAGCCACCTGCGCGCCGCGCCAGGGGTTGTCGGCGTAGGTGTACGGCTCTCCCGGGGTCGTCGGCCTCGTGCTGCCCGGGAGTCGCAGCAGCGCGGCCAGCGGGATGATCTCCTCGGCGTGGGTGAAGCGCAGCTCGGCGCCGAGGTCGCTGGTGCCGGCCCGCTTGGCCTCGACCTGCCGGAAGAAGTCGTCCAGCAGCACGCCCGCCATCTCGTAGGTGATGTCGCTGTCGGAGAAGCCGGGGCCCTTCTCGTAGAAGTCCGCCACGTCCGACAGATAGCCGAACCAGGCGGCGACCTGGTCGCTGTCGCCGATCCGGTCGACGAACGGCTCCTTGAAGAGCGTGCGCAGGACGCTGTGGGCGGCCTGGTGCGTCCGGGGCCGGTCGGTGAGGGAGGACGACGTGGTCAGCTCCGGGCAGGGCCGGGCCGGCGCTGAAGCCCCTGATCGGTCCGACGCGCACCGACAAGGACCTGCTGTACGGCGATCTTCGCGAAGAGGGACGGCAGCCGCTGCTCCATGCGCGTGGCGGTGTCCCGCATCTCCTGCCGGCCGCGCCCGCTGAGGTTGCCGTACCCGACCTTGGCCATGGCTGCCGTCAGTGCGCGCACGGTCGGCCCGAACTCCTCACCCCTGCTGGTGAGTTGACCCTCGGCCCGGGCCTTGTCCCACAGGGCGAGGATCAGCTCACCGTCCTCGCCGTCCGTGGCGGCGCGGGAGCCGTGCCGGGAGACGTTCTCGGTGAAGACGGGCTCGAAGCCGGCCGGGGGCTGCTCGTAGCCGCGCGGGTTCCGCTGTGGCGCGTACGGCGCCTTCGTGCCGTAACTCCCAAGGCGCGCGGGCCCGTTGGCGGCGTGCGCGGGCAGCGCGGTGAGCAGCAGGGCGCCGAGGGCGAGGAGGGGGGTGAGGCGTCTCATGGTCCCGCATCCTCGGCAGCCCGTGTGAACCGCCGGTGTCCAGGAGCTGGATGTCTAGGAGTGGGACTCGCCCTCCATGGAGCCCTCCATGGCGGCTTCCATGGCGAGGAGTTGCTCGTTCGGGACGGCCCCGCCGAAGCGGCGGTCGCGGGAGGCGAACTCGATGCAGGCCCGCCACAGGTCGCGCCGGTCGAAGTCCGGCCACAGCACGTGCTGGAAGACCATCTCGGCGTAAGCGCTCTGCCAGAGCAGGTAGTTGGAGGTGCGCTGCTCGCCGCTGGGCCGCAGGAAGAGGTCCACGTCCGGCATGTCGGGGTAGTACAGGTACTTCTGGATGGTCTTCTCGCTGACCTTGGCCGGGTCGAGGCGCCCCGCCCGTACGTCCTCCGCCATCGCCTTCGCCGCATCGGCCAGTTCGGCACGGCCGCCGTAGTTCATGCAGAAGTACAGCGTGAGCAGGTCGTTGTCCTTGGTCTGCTCCTGGGCGACCTGGAGCTCCTTGGCGACCGACTTCCACAGCTTGGGCATACGCCCCACCCAGCGCACCCGGATCCCGAGCGCGTCGAGCTGGTCCCTCGTCTTCCGGATGAAGTCGCGGTTGAAGTTCATCAGGAAGCGGACCTCGTCGGGCGAGCGCTTCCAGTTCTCCGTCGAGAAGGCGTACAGGGAGATGTTGCGGACACCGATCTCGATGGAGCCCTGCAGCACGTCCAGCACCCGCTCGGCGCCGACCTTGTGCCCCTCGGTGCGCGGCAGCCCCCGCTCCTTCGCCCACCGGCCGTTGCCGTCCATGACGATGGCCACGTGGTTCGGGACCAGCTCGCCGGGGAGCTTCGGCGCGCGGGCACCCGACGGGTGCGGCTCCGGCGCCCTGTACTCGCGGCGCTGACGCCCCAGGATCCCGCGTACGACCATGTGCTTCTCGCTTCCCTCTTACTTTTCCACGTACCGCAGCGACCGCAGTCCGCGCTCCAGGTGCCAGTGCAGGTAGGCGGACACCAGCCCGCTGCCCTCGCGGACGTACCGCGCCTCGCACGCGTCGGCCGTCTCCCAGTCTCCCGTAAGAAGCGCCCCCAGCAGAACCAGGGTCTGCGGCGAGGGTACGACGCTGCCGGGCACCCGGCAGTCGACGCAGACGGAGCCGCCGGAGGCCACGGAGAAGAACCGGTTGGGACCGGGCATACCGCACTTCGCGCAATCGCCGAAGCTGGGCGCGTACCCGTTGACGGCGAGGGACCGCAGCAGGAAGGCGTCGAGGACGAGATGGGGCGCGTGCTCACCCCGGGCGAGCGTCCGCAGGGCCCCGACCAGCAGCAGATACTGCTGTACGGCGGGCTCGCCCTCATGATCGGTGAACCGCTCGGCGGTCTCCAGCATGGCCGTACCGGCGGTGTAGCGGGCGTAGTCGGTGACGATGCCGCCACCGTAGGCGGCGATGGTCTCACTCTGCGTGCACAGCGGCAGCCCGCGCCCGACCAGCTCACTCCCGCGCGCGAAGAACTGCACGTCGACATGGGAGAAGGGCTCCAGCCGCGCCCCGAACTTCGACTTGGTCCGCCGCACCCCGCGCGCCACGGCCCGTACCCGCCCGTGACCGCGCGTGAGGATGGTGATGATCCGGTCCGCCTCACCCAGCTTCTGGGTGCGCAGCACGATGCCGTCGTCGCGGAACAGACTCATGGAGCCATTCTCACCCATGCGCGGTCATGCGGACTTCCCTCGCGAGGCGTCGATCACCACCCGGTTCAGCGCGCTCGGCGTGGCGATGGTGGGCAGCAGCACGTTCCACATCTCCATCACCTGGTGCGGCAGGTCGCGACGGCCGCTCTCCAGATGGGCGTGCATCTGCGCACCGGTACTCGCGTTGACGATCAGCCGTGCCACCGCGTCGACGTCGACGCCGGCGCGCACCTCACGCTCGCTCTGGGCGAGGGCCAGGTCCTGTGCCATCGCCTCGGTCCACTGCTGGTGGGAGCTCTCCTCCGGACCGATGAACAGGCACTGTTCCATGACCAGGCGAGCGCCGGCCAGCAGGAAGGGGTCGTCGAGGAGCTGATGAGCCCACGTGAGGGTGATGTCGATCGCCCGCTGAAGGCCCCGGGACTCGCGCGGCGGCGACACACGCGCCGGCTGGCTGCGCACGACCTCCCGCGCCAGGGCCTCCTTGTTCTCGAAGTGGAAGTACATCGCCCCCAGCGTCAGCCCGGCGCGCTGCGTGATCTTCGTGACGCTCGCACCGGCGAAGCCGCACTCCGCGAACACCTCGGCGGCGGCACGCGCGACGAGCGCCCGGGTCCGGAGCGCACGCTCCTGCTTGACCTCCCGCATGCCCGTCAGCTCGGCCATCGACAGCCCTCCGAAGTCAACGCACCCCAACAATAAAGAACTTTCTCTATCTTACGGCGCCCGGACCTGACGGCGGGCCAATCAGGCGTTCAGAGCAACTCCTCGAGTCGTGTCAGGCGCTGGTGACGGGGTGTGCGCCGAGTCGATGCCGGATTTCTCGGCCGCGTCACGCCCTGGACACCGCTACCGCTGCCACCATCCTGTGCAGGAGGATCAGCCGACCCGCGATCCGGCCCGACAGAGCCTGCCTCAGGAGCCCTGAATGACGTTCCCCGCCCCGCTCACCGGTGTCGTTCCGCCCGTCTGCACGCCCCTGCCGCCGGACCGCGAGGTGGACGTTCCCTCGCTGCTCAGGCTCGTCGACCATCTGGTGGAGGGCGGGGTGCACGGGCTGTTCCTGCTCGGGTCCACCTCCGAGGCGGCGTTTCTGACGGACCGGCAGCGCCGGCTGGTGGTGGAGGCGGTCGTCGGTCATGTGGGCGGTCAACTGCCCCTGCTGGTCGGCGCGATCGACATGACCACGCCCCGCGTCCTGGACCACGTCGCGGCGGTGACGGCGGCCGGCGCGGAGGCCGTGGTCGTCACCGCCCCCTTCTACGCCCGCACCCACCGCTCGGAGATCGTCCACCACTACCGCCGGATCGCGGCCGCGAGCCCGGTGCCGGTCATCGCGTACGACATCCCGATGGCCGTGCACACCAAGCTCCCCGCCGATGTGGTGCTGGGTCTGGCCGGCGACGGGGTGCTGGCGGGGCTCAAGGACTCCAGCGGGGACCTGGGGGCCTTCCGTGAGGTCGTCACCGGGGCCCGCGCGCACCCCGGGTTCAGCGTGCTGACCGGCTCCGAGCTGATCGTGGACTCCGCGCTGGCCCTGGGCGCCGACGGCTGCGTGCCGGGACTGGGCAACGTCGACCCGCACGGCTACGTCCGCCTCTACCGCCTGTGCCGGGCGGGCGACCGGGAAGGGGCGCGGGCCGAACAGGAGCGGCTGTGCGCCCTGTTCGGCATGGTCGGCGTCGGCGACCCGGCGCGGATGGGCGGAAGCTCCTCGGCGCTGGGCGCGTTCAAGGCGGCACTGCATCTGCGCGGCATCATCGACTGCCCGGTGACGGCCGAGCCGCAGGTGCCGCTGTCCGGCGAGGAGACCGAGAAGGTCGCCAAGTACCTCGCGGCGGCGGGGCTTCTCTAGCGCGCCAGGGTGAGTCTGCGGAACTCCAGGGTGTCATAGCTGTGTTCGGCGCCCGTCTCGTACAGGACGCCGACCGTCGTGGGGCCCAGTTGGACCAGGTCGGAGTAGGCGGACGGGTGGTTCGTGAGGGTGAGGAGCCTGGTGAAGGTGCGGCCGGCGTCCGTGCTCGACCAGAGCGCCAGGGCGCGGCGGGCGGTCGGCACGGAGGGGGCCGAGAAGAGCAACGGGGTTCCCTTGCCCAGGAGTTGGAGAACGCTGCCCTGGACCACGGGGACGTCGTTCAGGGTGGGCTGCGCGGCGTAGGGGCGGTCGAGGGACTGGCCGCCGTCCCCGGAGTAGGTGTCCAGGCGGTGGCCGGGGGCGGTGCCGTACTGGTTGCGGGCGTTGAAGTAGAGCCTGCCGTCGGGGAGTTGGGCCGCCGTCGTCTCGTTGACGTGGGTCGCGCCGTCGTGGGCGGCCGTCACGAAGCCCAGGTGCCAGGTGTGGCCGCCGTCGTCGCTGTAGAGCGCGTGGCCGCCGTCGCACCGGGGGGCGGGGCCGGAGGAGCCGGCGGGCGGGGTGGCGGAGTGGTTCGCGGGGATGAGGAGACGGCCCTGGTGCGGGCCCCGGGTGAGGGCCGGCGCGTGGCCGGGGCCGGTGGCGTACCAGTGCCAGCCGGGCCGCTTCACCTGGGCCGTGATGTCCGCCGGGGGTGAGAAGTGGCGGCCCTCGTCCCAGCTGCGCTGCACGTACACCCTGCGGTCCGCCTCGCCGCGCGTGATCTGCTCCTCCGTCGCCTTGCCGCTGTTGCCGCAGGTCACCAGGACGACAGCCCCGGTGCGCGGATCCACGACCGGCGCCGGGTTGCCCCGGGTGTCCCCGTGCCCGGCGGCCACGACGGTCAGCGGGCCCCAGGTGCAGCCGCCGTCGCCCGACCGGCGCAGGACCACATCGATGGCGCCCGAGTCCCCGGCACCGTTCCGCCGTCCCTCGGCGAAGGCGAGCACCGCGCCGTGCCGGGTGCGGACGACCGCGGGGATCCGGTACGTGTGGTAGCCGCCCTGGCCCGAGACGTACGGCACGGAGGAGACACAGCCGGGGGTCGCGTGGGCCGGCAGCGGGGTGGTGAGGGAGGTGAGGAGGGCCAGGGTGGTGAGCAGGGTGCGGTGGAGCGGGGTCACGCCGTGATGCTGCCCGGAATCACCGGGGCGCCCTTACTCCGTCCGGAGTGTCCGGGACGGCGTCCACGTCACGGCCGGGCAGGCGGGTGACACCGGCGGCGCGGACGGCCGGGGCTCCGCCGGCACGACCACCCGCCCGCCTCGGCACCCGGCCCACGCCCACGCACCCGCCCCCAGCACCTGACCCGGCCCGTCAAGGGGCCGGCACGGGGAGGCGGAGGCGGCCGTCGTGGACCTCGGCGATGCGGTCGGCGGCGGTGAGGTGGGTGCGGTCGTGCGTGACCAGGACGGTGGCGGTGGCCCGTTCGTGGGTCAGACGGGTGATCAGGTCGATGACGGCGGCGCCGCGTTCGTGGTCGAGGGCACTGGTCGGCTCGTCGACCAGGAGGAGGGTGGGGTCGTTCATCAGGGCGCGGGCGATGCCGATCCGCTGGCGCTGGCCGCCGGAGAGCTGGTGGGGGCGCCGTCCGGCCCGGTCGGCCAGGCCCACCGCGTCGAGCAGTTCCATGGCCCGGGCGCGGGCCCTGCCCGGTGAGCGCCCGTCGATCGAGGCCATGAGCTGCAGCTGCTCGGCCGCGGTGAGAGCGGGCAGCAGATGGGGCTGCTGGAAGACGATGCCGATCCTGCGGCGGCGCAGCTCGGTCAGTTCCGCGCGGCTCATGCCGGTCGTGGTGACGCCGTCGACGGTGACCGTGCCGGCGTCGGGGGTGACGAGCGTGGCGGCGACGGCGAGGAGGCTGGACTTGCCGGAGCCGGAGGGGCCGACCACGGCGGTCAGCGTGCCCCGGGGCACGTCGAGGCCGACCCGGTCGAGGGCGGTCAGGCGGCCCTCGCCGTCGGGGTAGGTGAGGGTGATCTCGGACAGGTTGAGGCTCATCGGGCGCTCCCCAGGGCGGTCAGCGGGTCCACGGAGGTGATACGGCGGACGGACAGGGCCGCCCCGAGCGTGCCGAGCAGGACCAGCACGGCGGCGGGAACGAGGACGGTGGCGGGGGTGAGGAGGAACGGCACCGCACCCTTGCCGACGAGCGCGCCGAGTGCGGCGGCGATGCCGGTGCCGAGGAGAGTGCCCCCGACGAGCAGCACGGCGGCCTGGCCGAGGGCGTCCCTGAGCAGGTGCGCGGTGGACGCGCCGAGCGCCTTGAGTACGGCGATGTCGCCGGCGCGCTGGATGGTCCAGACGGTGAAGAAGGCGCCGACGACGAGCGCTGAGATGGCGAACAGGAAGCCGCGCATCAGCTGCAGCGAGCCGTTCTCGGAGGTGTAGGAGCCGATCGCGGACAGCGAGGCGTCCTTGGCGACGGTCCTGGTGCCGAGGGCCCGGTCGGCGGCCGGGACATCGGCGCCGGCGGTGGTGTCCAGGGCGATCACGGTCGCCGTCGGGGCGTCGCCGCTGCCGGTGGGAGGTGCCAGTTGTTGCCAGGCGGTGAGGCTGGTCCAGATCACCGGGGTGTGGCTGAAGGAGGCGTCCCCGCGCACGGCGGCCACCGTCAGCTTGCGGCCGGCGAGGGCGAAGGTGTCGCCCGGCTCGAGGCCGCCGAGGTCGTGGGCGGCCGTGGTGGACAGCACCGCCGTACGTCCGTGGATCGTGCCGCCGTCGGGGGCCAGGCGGGAGCCGGGCCGGACGCCGAAGGCGGAGACCGCGGTGCTCCGGTCGCCCGCGGTGGCCTTGGTGGTGGTGATCCCGAGCGGTTCGGCACGGGTGACGCCGGGCATCTCGGCCCACCGTTCCCACTGCCGGGCGGTGACGGTCGAGTCGGCGTACGACAGGCTCTGCCCGTGGCCCGGCGCGGCGAAGGCGATCCTGTCGGCGGGCAGGCCGGTGATCGCGGAGATGTTCTGCCGGCCCAGACCGGCGGTCAGCCCGGACAACAGGCCGACCAGCAGGGTGATCAGGGTGATGACGGTTCCCATCAGGGCGAACCTGCCCTTGGCGAACCTCAGGTCTCTCCAGGCGACGAACACGGCTTCGGCTGCTTCCTGCGAAGGTGAAGGTGAGTGCCTCCACGGTCGCCGTCCTTGCCCCGCCCGGGCATCTGGCGGCCGAGGGCACTTCGCGGATCGAAGGACGGCGCACGGATTGCACCTTTCGGCAGAGGCCGGGCCGTGGATCGTTTCCTTAGGCTGGGAGGACTGTGAACGCCCCTGGAACCGCCGCTCCCGCCCTGACCTCGACCACCCGGGCCCTGTCCTGGTGTCTGCACCTGCTGGTCGTCGGCCTGCTCGCGCTGGCCGCCGTACGGGCCGTGACCGGCCCCGAGCCTCATGCCGGGGCGACCGTCGCCGTGGCGGCCGGGTGCGGGCTGGTGTACGCGGTGGGTCCGCTGCTGCCCCGGATCCGCGGCGACCGGCGGGCCGCCTGGTGGTGGCTGGCCGCCGTCGGCGCGGTGTGGCTGGTGCTGCTGGCGCTGTCCGCCGACGGGGTGTGGGTGGCCTTCCCGCTGTACTTCCTCCAGCTCCATCTGCTGCCCCGCCGGGCCGGACCGGCCGCCGTGGCCGCGACCGCGCTCGCGGCGGTCGTCGCGTTCGCCGCCCATCAGGGCTCCTTCAGCCCGGCCATGGCGATCGGGCCGGCGCTCGGGGGCGCCGTCGCGGTCGCGGTGGTGTGGGGGTACCAGGCGCTGTACCGGGAGAGCGAGCGGCGCCGGCGCCTGATCGAGGAACTCACCGCCACCCGCGCCGACCTGGCCGAGGCCCAGCACACGGCGGGGGTGCTGGCCGAACGCGAGCGGCTGGCCCGCGAGATCCACGACACGCTCGCGCAGGGTCTGTCCAGCATCCAGCTGCTGCTGCGCGCCGCCGAACGGACCCTGCCCGGCGCCCCGGAGAACGCCGCGCGCCATGTCGGCCAGGCCCGCCAGGCCGCCGTCGACAGCCTCGCCGAGGCCCGCCGCTTCGTCGCCGCCCTCGCCCCGCCCGCCCTGGAGGGCAGCACCCTGGCGGACGCGCTGGAGCGCCTGTGCACCACCACCGGCACCCGGCACCACCTCACGGCCCGCTTCCACCGCACCGGCGACCCGGCCGCCCTGCCGACCGCGCACGAGGTCGCCCTGCTGCGCGTCGCCCAGTCCGCGCTGGCCAACACCGTCCGCCACGCACGGGCTACGACGGTGGAGGTCACCCTCGGCCGCGTCGCCGACCAGGTCACCCTCACGGTGGCCGACGACGGCACCGGCTTCGACCCCGGCCGCCTGCCGCTGCCCGACCCGGAGACCGGCGGCTTCGGCCTGCCCGCCATGCAGGCCCGCATCCGCGCCCTGGGCGGCACCCTGACCATCGACTCGGCCCCCACCCACGGCACCACCCTGACCGCCCGACTCCCCCTCACCTCACCGGCCGACACCGGGCCCCTGCCCACCCCCGTCAAGCCCCCGCCACCCCTCCCCACCACAACGAAGGCCCACCCGTGACCCACCACCCCGACCACCCCGATCACCCCATCCGTCTCCTCCTCGCCGACGACCACCCCGTGGTCCGCGCCGGGTTGCGGGCCGTGCTGGAGACCGAGCCGGGGCTGGTCGTCGTGGCCGAGGCGGCCACGGCCGAGGATGCCGTCGCCCTCGCCGCCGCGGGCGGGATCGACGTCGTGCTGATGGATCTGCAGTTCGGCAAGGGGATGGGCGGTGCCGAGGCCACGGCCGCGATCACCGCGCGGCCGGGTGCCCCTCGGGTCGTGGTCGTCACCACCTACGACTCCGACGCCGACACCCTCCCGGCCATCGAGGCCGGTGCCACCGGTTACCTGCTCAAGGACGCCCCTCCGGAGGAGCTGGCCGCGGCCGTGCGCTCGGCGGCCGGCGGGCGTACCACGTTGGCGCCCGCGGTCGCGGACCGGCTGATGAGCAGACTGCGTGCCCCGGGTACCTCACTGACCCGGCGTGAGACCGAGGTGCTCGCCCTGGTCGCCGAGGGGCTGTCCAACCAGGCCGTCGGCCGGCGGCTCCACCTCACCGAGGGCACCGTGAAGTCCCACCTGGCCCGTGTCTACGCCAAGCTCGGCGTCGACTCCCGTACCGCCGCCGTCGCCGCCGCCACCGACCTCGGGCTCATCCGCCGCTGACGGTGCGGGCCGCCGCCAGCAGGCGGGTGACATCGGCGGCGGAGATCGTCAGCGCCGCGCCGACCGTGGTGAGCGCGTCGCGTTCGGCGGGGGTGTAGGGGCCGTCGGCGAGGGCGATGCGGGCGGCCTGGAGGAGGAGGGACTCGCGGCCGGCGGGGGCGAGGTGCGGGGCGAGCGGGTCCAGAGCCTCGTGCAGCTCTATCGTCAGGCTCGCGCCGCACGGCTGCTCGAAGACCCGCCCGGTGTCGGCGGCCAGGGCCTCGACCAGCGCGGCGAGCTGCTCCTCGGTGCAGTCGTCGAAGCCGGCCGCGCGGACCGCGGTGGCGGCCGTCTCCAGGGCCGTACGGGAACACGTGCCGCCCGCGGCGAGCACGGCGAGGGCGATGGTGTGCACGGCGTCGCGGACCATCGCGGCGAAGCGGCGGGTGGTGGGGTGGTCGAGGACGTCGGTGCCGTAGTGGTGGCGGCAGGCGGCGCACTCCACGACCGGTCCGGCCGTCCCGCGCCGCAGCAGGGGCACCCCGAGCAGGGTGAGCCGGCGGCGGCCGGTGAGCCGCTGGTAGTTGCGGTCCCCGCCGCAGCCGGGGCAGTAGAACTCTCCGTCGCCCACGGGTGTCCATGCGGTGCGCGCACCCAGAAAACGCAGGGCCCGGCCGTTTCGTCCCCGTACTGGCAGCACGTCGCACCTCCGTAACCGCGCGGCAACATCGCAGCGCTGGCGTGATGTTAGCCACATCGGTGAGGCTGAGTCAGTACCCCGGAAGAGACCTTTCTGTGACCTGACCGGCGTCATGGCCGATAAACGACGGGGCCCCGGCCGCCGTATACAGCGGTCGGGGCCCCGAAACGCCCGGTCAGGATGGTCAGCGGGCCGCGCGGTTGACGGCCGAGACGACCGCCTTCAGCGACGCACGCGTCGTGTTCGCGTCGATGCCGATCCCCCACAGGACCTTGCCGTCGATCGCGCATTCGATGTAGGAGGCGGCCTGCGCGGAGGCACCCTCGCTCATCGTGTGCTCCTGGTAGTCCAGCAGGCGTACGTCGATGCCGACGGACTCCAGGGCGTCGAAGAAGGCCGAGATCGGACCGTTGCCGGTACCGGTCAGGACCGTGTCCTCGCCGTCCACCGTCGCCTCGACGGTCAGGGCGTCGACGCCGTCCGTGTCCGTGGTCGACTGGCCGGTCTTGACCTGAATACGACCCCAGGGGTTCTCGGGGTTCGGCAGGTACTCGTCCTGGAAGACCGCCCAGATCTCCTTCGGCGTGATCTCGCCGCCCTCGGCGTCCGTCTTCGCCTGGATGAGCTTCGAGAACTCGATCTGCATCCGGCGCGGCAGGTCCAGCTTGTGGTCGTTCTTCAGGACGTAGGAGATACCGCCCTTGCCGGACTGCGAGTTGACGCGGATGACGGCCTCGTAGGAGCGGCCGACGTCCTTCGGGTCGATCGGCAGGTACGGCACCGCCCACTCGATGTCGTCGACGGTGACGCCCTTGGCCTTGGCGTCGGCCTCCATGGCGTCGAAGCCCTTCTTGATGGCGTCCTGGTGGGAGCCGGAGAAGGACGTGTAGACCAGGTCGCCCACGTACGGGTGGCGCGGGTGGACCTCCATCTGGTTGCAGTACTCCCACGTACGACGGATCTCGTCGATGTCGGAGAAGTCGATCTGCGGGTCGACGCCCTGGGAGAACAGGTTCATGCCCAGGGTGACCAGGTCGACGTTGCCGGTGCGCTCGCCCTGCCCGAACAGGCAGCCCTCGACGCGGTCAGCGCCGGCCATCAGCGCCAGCTCGGCCGCCGCCACGGCCGTACCGCGGTCGTTGTGCGGGTGGACGGAGATGCAGACGTGCTCGCGGCGGGAGAGGTTGCGGTGCATCCACTCGAAGCGGTCCGCGTGGGTGGACGGGGTCGAACGCTCCACCGTGGCGGGCAGGTTGAGGATGATCTCGCGGCCCGGGCCGGGCTGGTAGACGTCCATGACCGCCTCGCAGACCTCCAGCGCGAAGTCCAGCTCGGTGTCGGTGAAGATCTCGGGGCTGTACTGGTAGCCGAACTCCGTCTCCGGGCCCAGCAGCTTCTCGGCGTACTCCATCACCAGGCGGGTGCCGTCGACGGCGATCTGCTTGATGTCGTCCTTGGAGCCGCGGAAGACCACGCGCCGGAAGACGGGCGCGGTGGCGTTGTACAGGTGGACGGTGGCCCGGCGGGCGCCCTTCAGGGACTCGACCGTCCGCTCGATCAGGTCCTCGCGGGCCTGGGTCAGCACGGAGATGGTCACGTCCTCGGGGATCGCGCCCTCCTCCTCGATGATCGAGCGCACGAAGTCGAAGTCGGTCTGGCCGGAGGCGGGGAAGCCGACCTCGATCTCCTTGTAGCCCATCTTGACCAGCTGGTCGAACATCCGGCGCTTGCGCTCGGGCGACATCGGGTCGATCAGGGCCTGGTTGCCGTCGCGCAGGTCGGTGGAGAGCCAGCGGGGGGCGGCGGTGATCCGCTTCTGGGGCCAGGTGCGGTCCGGGATGTCGACCTGCTCGTAGCGGCCGTACTTGTGGATCGGCATGGTGCTGGGCTGCTGGCGGTTGGCCATGATGGCGTGGGCTCCTTGGAAGATGTCCGGAAGGACGGCCGACGACGCAACGCCAAGCTCCGCGGGGAGGGAGTCGGCCTCGACTACAGGCCCTCGCCGCGGCAGCTAAGAAGAAGCAGCCCGAAACGCATGATGCTGCGCAGCCTAGCCGAGCCGCGCCGGGCACGAGGGCCTGTATCAGTATGCGGGACCGCGAGAACAAAAGGGACAAAAAGTGCGCTATACCACTTTGACTACGGAGCGCACGGGAGACGTCACCCTATTGTCACCGTATTTCACCAATCACGGTTGCGGGTGGTGACACCGTCATCACACAGTGCCATGGTGCTGAGCCATGACGACCAACGGGGGCTTGAAGCCCGTCTTCTGCACGATCGTGCCGCCGCACATCCTCGACCGGCTCGCCCAGCACGAGGACTCCGCGATCGCCGACTCCGCACTGCGCACCCTCCAGCACGACGCCGCGCTGCGCACGCGCCGCCGCGTCACCGCGGTCCGCACCCAGGCCGCCCTCGCCGCCGCGGCGCCCGCCACCAGCCAGCCGAAGCGCACGATCTACGACGCCCAGCACGGCAGCGACCTGCCCGGCACCGAGGTCCTCACCGAGGCCCAGGACCCGGTCCAGGACACCAGCGTCAACCACGCCTACGCCGGCCTCGGCGCCACCTTCGAGCTGTACCTGAAGGCGTACGAGCGGGACTCCATCGACGGCAACGGGCTGCCGCTCAACGCGTCCGTGCACTACGAGACCAACTACGACAACGCCTTCTGGAACGGCGAGCAGATGGTCTTCGGGGACGGCGACGGCCAGATCTTCGTCGACTTCACCAGCTCCGTCGACGTCATCGGCCACGAACTCACCCACGGCGTCACCCAGTACACCGCGAACCTGGAGTACTACGGCCAGTCCGGCGCCCTCAACGAGTCGGTCTCCGACGTGTTCGGCTCCCTGATCAAGCAGTACTCGCTCGGCCAGACCGCCGACCAGGCCGACTGGCTGATCGGCCAGGGCCTGCTCGCCCCCGGCGTCCACGGCACCGCGCTGCGCTCGATGAAGGCCCCGGGCACGGCGTACGACGACCCCCGGCTCGGCAAGGACCCGCAGCCCGCGACCATGGCGCACTACGTGCACACCAACCGCGACAACGGCGGCGTGCACACCAACTCCGGCATCCCGAACCACGCCTTCTACCTGGTGGCCTCGGCCATCGGCGGGCACGCCTGGGAGCGGGCCGGGCAGATCTGGTACGACGTGCTCACCGGCGGCGAGCTCCCGTCGGACGCGGACTTCGCGGCGTTCGCCACGCTGACGGCGAAGGCGGCCCAGACGCGGTACGGCGGCGGGGCCGAGTCCGAGGCCGTGCGGAAGGCGTGGGAACAGGTCGGGGTGCGGACGTCGTAGTTCCGTACTAGACAGGGACCCATGCGGATTCAGGTACGGCGTACGGGCGGTTTCGCGGGGATCGAGCGCCGGGCCGAGGTGGACACCTCGGCCCGGCCCGACGCCCCGTCCCTGCAGGCCCTGGCCGAACGCGTCCTCGCGTCCGGCCAGGGCACAGCGCCGCCAGGCGTCCCGGACGGCTTCGCGTACGAGATCACGGTGGACGGCCGCACGGTGTACGCGGCGGATCCCCGACTCACCGAGGAGCAAAGGGAGTTGATCTCCCGAGTCCTGAAGGAGGGTGCCTGACCACCGGTTTGCCGCCGGGGCATTGACTTCCGTTACCGGGGGTAAGGATGATCCCGGCCATGGCGACTGACGCAGGCGACCCGGCGCCCCCGACACCCCGGTTCCCGGACGGCTTCCTGTGGGGTGTCTCGACCTCCGCCCATCAGATCGAGGGCGCGGCCGACGAGCGCGAGGCATCCGTGTGGGACGTGTTCACGGCCGAACCGGGGCGGGTGAAGGACGGCTCGACGGCGGCGGTGGCCTGCGACCACTACCACCGCTACCGGGAGGACGTGGCCCTCCTCGCCGGCCTCGGCGTCGACGCGTACCGCTTCTCCGTCTCCTGGCCCCGGGTGAACTCCCCCGGCGGACTGGACTTCTACGACCGCCTGGTGGACGAGCTGTGCGCGGCGGGCGTACGCCCCGTGCCGACTCTCTTCCACTGGGACCTGCCGGCCTCCCTGGACTGGCTCCAGCGGGACACGGCGGCCCGGTTCGCAGACCATGTGACGGTGGTGGCCGAGCGCCTGGGCGACCGGGTGAAGAAGTGGATCACCCTCAACGAGCCCGCCGAACACACCCTGTTGGGGCACGCCCTCGGCGCCCACGCCCCCGGCAAGCAGCTCCTCTTCGACGCGCTCCCGGTCGCCCACCACCAGCTCCTCGGCCACGGTCTCGCGGTACGGGCCCTGCGTGCGGCCGGGGCGGCGGACATCGGCATCGCCAACTCCCACGGCCCCACCTGGCCCGCGTCCGGCGAACCGGCGGACGCGGAGGCAGCGGGCTTCTACGACCTCCTCCTCAACCGCCTGTTCGCCGAGCCGGTCATCCTCGGCGAATACCCGGAGGGAATGGGCGAGTTGATGCCCGGGGACGTCTCGGCCGACCTGAAGGTCATCGGGGAGCCCGTCGACTGGTACGGGATCAACTACTACGCGCCGACCCGGGTGGGCGCGCCCGGCGGCACGGACAGCGAGTACGGCGGTCTGACCCTTCCCGCCGAACTCCCCTTCTCCGTAAGGGAGATCGAGGGCAGGCCGACGACCGACTTCGGCTGGCCGGTCGTCCCGGAGGGCCTGACCGAGCTGCTGACCGGCTTCCGCGAACGGTACGGCGAGAAGCTCCCGCCGATCGTCATCACCGAGAACGGCTGCTCGTACGAGGGCCTGGACGACCAGGACCGCATCGCCTACCTGGACGCCCATGTCCGCGCCCTGCACGCGGCCATGGCGGCCGGGGTGGACGTGCGCGGCTACTTCGTGTGGTCCCTGCTGGACAACTTCGAGTGGGCCGAGGGCTACGCGCGCCGCTTCGGGCTGGTGCACGTGAACTTCGACGACCCCGCCACCCTGGAGCGCACCCCGAAGGCCTCCTACCACTGGTTCCGGGACATGCTCCGGGCCCAGAGATGACCACGGTTCGGCCCCCGGCCGCGCTGTCCGAGCCGGTCGAACCGGTCGGCCGGGGCTGGACGGTCGCGTTGTCGCTGGCCAACGGGGCGATCTGGGTGGGCTGGTTCGGCCCGCTGCAGATCCTGCTCGCCTCCCAGGCCAAGGACTTCGCGCCCGGCTCCGGGATGTCCAAGGAGACCATGCTGGCCTGGGTCACGGGAGCCGGTGCGGTGGTGTCGTTGGCGGCGAACCCGGTCTTCGGCGCCCTGTCGGACCGTACGGCCTCCCGTCGGGGCCGCCGTACGCCGTGGATCGTGGCCGGGACGGCCGGCGGCGCGCTGTCCCTGCTGCTGCTCGCGCGGGCGGGCGGGGTGTGGTCCATGGCGGCGGGCTGGTGCCTGGTGCAGCTCACGCTGAACGCGGCGTTCGCGGCGGTGACGGCGGCCGTGCCGGACCGGGTGCCGAGGCGCCAACGGGGCGCGGTGGGCGGCTGGTTGGGGGCCGCGCAGATCCTGGGCGTGGTCGGCGGCACGGGCCTGGCGACGGCGGCAGGCGGGGTCGGCGCCGGGTATGTGGCGTGCGCGGTGTGCACGGTGGCGGGGGTGCTGCCGTACGTGCTGAGGTATCCGGATCTGCGGCTGGCGCGGGAGGACCGCCCGCCGTGGTCCTGGCGGGCGTTTCTGGCGGGCTTCTGGCTGAGCCCGCGCCGCTATCCGGATCTCGGCTGGGCGTGGCTGACCCGGTTCCTGATCAACCTCAGCAACTCGCTGGTGCTGCTGTACCTCCTCTACTACCTGCGGGACCGCCTGCGCTATCACGACCCCGACCAGGGGGTGCTGATCCTGACGGCCGTCAACAGCCTGACGCTGGTGGCGACCGTCGTGGCGGGCGGGGTGTGGTCGGACCGGCTGGGCCGGCGCAAGCCGTTCGTGGTCTGGTCCGGGGTGCTGATGGCGGTGGCGACGGCGGCGCTCGCCGGGTGGCAGACCTGGCCGGGCGCGATCGTCGCGTCGGCGGTCCTCGGGGTCGGCTTCGGCGTGTTCACCTCGGTCGACTTCGCGCTGATGACGGACGTCCTGCCGACGGCGCTGGACCGGGGCAAGGACCTGGGCGTCATCAACGTGGCCAACGCCCTGCCCCAGGTGGCCGCTCCGGCGTTGGCCGCGCCGATCGTGACCTACCTGGGCGGCTACCGGGTGCTGTACCTGGTGGCGGCGGTGATCGGGCTGGCGGGGGCGGTGCTGGTGGGGCGGATCAGGGGCGTGGACTAGCCGGTTGCCGGTTGTCGGTTACAGCGCGCCGGCGTCGCGGGCGGACCAGACGGTCGGGTAGATCGGCCGGAAGCCGAGGTCCCGGCGGATCTTCTGGGTGGACATGATGCCGAACCACGGGTCGGGGTCGGTGCGGGTGTGCATGTCGGCGGGCACCTCGACGCCGTTGAGCTGGTGCAGTTCGACGGCCGTGACGGGGGCGTCGTCGGCGATGTTGTGGAGGGGGCCGTTCACCGCCGGTGCGTACAGCAGGCGCAGGAGTCCCTGGGCGACGTCGGCGTGGTGGCCCATGTGCAACCGCTGGGTCGAGGCCCAGTGCGTGGCCCAGCGCAGGGAATCGGCGAGGTGCGGGTCGCCTTCGCCGTAGACGAAGGGGAGGCGGGCGATGCGCACCTCCATGTCCCCGTCCAGTGCGAGCAGTTCGCGCTCGGCCGCCGCCTTGGACTCGCCGTAGGCGCCCCACATCGCCCCGCCCGGCCGGATCTCGTCCTCCTCGACCAGTGGGCGGCCGCGCCCGGTGCCGTACACGATGCCCGTGCTGACCTGCACGAACCGCCGTACGCCGGATGCCAGCGCGGCCCGGCCCAGGGCCACGGCCGCGTCGTGGTTGACGGCCCAGGCCTCCTCGTCGGGCACCCCGCGGAAGGAGGCGGCGACGTTCACGACGGCGTCCACCCCGGCGACGGCCTTGCCGAGCGCGTCCTCGTCCCGGAGATCGCCTGTGACGACCTCGGCGCCCAGCGCGGCGAACGGTTCCCCGCGTGACGCGTCCCGGACGAGCACCCGCACGTCCTCGCCCGGCTGGGCCTGTGCGATGAGCCTCGGCACGAAGCGCCGCCCGACCTGCCCGGTCGTCCCTGTCACCAGTGTCAGCATGATCTTCTCCTCACGGTCTGTCCGACACCACCCTCGGCCAGGGCGGAGGGGACCGGGAGAGACCTCCCGATCGGGGGATCGGCAGTCCCTGGATAAGCCGGGCGTGATGGCACAGGCTTGGGGGGTGAACCGGACCGAACTCGCCGACTTCCTTCGCCGTGGCCGTGCCCGCCTGGACCCCGCCGACGTGGGCCTCGCGCCCGGCGCGCGCCGCCGTACACCGGGCCTGCGCCGGGAGGAGGTGGCGGCGCTGGCGGGCATGTCGGTGGACTACTACACGCGGCTGGAACAGTCCCGGGGTCCGCGCCCGTCCCGCCAGATGCTGACGGCGCTGGCGCGTGCGCTGCGCCTCACCGACGCCGAACACGACCACCTGTTCCACCTGGCCGGCGAGGAGCCGCCGCGCCGCGAGACGGCGTCGGCGCATGTCCGGCCCGGTCTACTGCTGATCCTGGACCGCCTGTACGACACTCCGGCGCAGCTGGTGAACGACTGCGGTGAGGTCCTGGCCCAGAACGCGATGGCCAAGGCGCTGGTCGGCGACGTGATGTCCCGCCCCCGGCACGAACGGAACCTGGTCCGCCGCTTCTTCCTGGACCCGACCGCGCGCTCGCTCTTCCCGGAGAACGACCACGAGCCGCACGCGCGCGCCCACGTGGCCAACCTGCGCGCGGTGACCGCCGCCCGCCCCGGCGACCCGGAACCGGCCGGGCTGGTCGCCGAACTCCGTTCACTGAGCGAGGAGTTCGCGCTCCTGTGGGACGAACACGAGGTGTCCCTGCGCCACCGGGCGACCAAGCGCTTCCAGCACCCGCTGGTCGGCCTCCTGGAACTGGACTGCGAGGTCATGCTCAGCCACGAACACCACCACCTCCTCATCGTCCACACGGCCCGCCCGGGA
Source organism: Streptomyces sp. NPDC020192 (assembly GCF_044388685.1). Lineage (NCBI taxonomy): Bacteria > Bacillati > Actinomycetota > Actinomycetes > Kitasatosporales > Streptomycetaceae > Streptomyces > Streptomyces sp. NPDC020192. The sequence continues at coordinate 867,471 of NZ_JBIRXG010000001.1, forward strand.
ACGGAGTCCTACGAACGGCTTCAGCTGCTGAGAGTGGTGGGCTTGCAGGACATGACCCCGCAGAGGACCCTCGGCTAGAACCCGAGCTTGCGGAGCTGCTTGGGGTCGCGCTGCCAGTCCTTGGCCACCTTCACGTGCAGGTCGAGGCTGCATCGACATGCGGCTACCGCCGCGCGGCCGGCGTGCCCAGAGGGGCCTCGATCCGCTTGCGGGACTTGATACCCACGTCCAGGGCCGGAGCCCAGCCCTCAGAAGCCGAGCTTCCTCAGCTGCTTGGGGTCGCGCTGCCAGTCCTTGGCCACCTTCACGTGCAGGTCGAGGAAGACGGGCGTACCCAGAAGGGCCTCGATCTGCTTGCGGGACTTGATGCCGACCTCCTTCAGGCGCTTGCCCTTGGGGCCGATGATGATGCCCTTCTGGCTGGGGCGCTCGATGTAGACATTGGCGTGGATGTCCAGCAGAGGGCGGTCCGCCGGGCGGTCCTCGCGCGGGAGCATCTCCTCGACGACCACGGCGATGGAGTGCGGCAGCTCGTCGCGGACGCCCTCCAGCGCCGCCTCGCGGATGAGTTCCGCGATCATGACCTGCTCGGGCTCGTCCGTGAGGTCGCCCTCGGGGTAGAGGGCCGGGCCCTCGGGGAGGAGCGGGATCAGGAGGTCGGCCAGCAGATCCACCTGCTTGGCCCCCACCGCCGACACCGGGACGATCTCCGCCCACTCGATACCCAGCTCCTTGCCCAGCTGGTCGATCGCGATCAGCTGCGCGGCGAGGGCCTTGGAGTCGACCAGGTCGGTCTTGGTGACGATCGCGACCTTCGGGGCCTTCCTGATCCCGGCCAGCTCCTTCGCGATGAAGCGGTCACCGGGGCCGATCTTCTCGTTCGCCGGGAGGCAGAAGCCGATCACGTCGACCTCGGCCCACGTCGTCCGTACGACGTCGTTGAGCCGCTCGCCGAGCAGCGTGCGCGGCTTGTGGAGCCCGGGGGTGTCCACGAGGATCAACTGCGCGTCGGGCCGGTGCACGATCCCGCGTACCGTGTGCCGCGTCGTCTGCGGCTGGTCCGCGGTGATCGCCACCTTCTGCCCGACCAGAGCGTTCGTGAGGGTGGACTTGCCCGCGTTGGGACGGCCCACGAAGCAGGCGAAGCCGGCACGGTGGACGGCCTCGGCCGACTGCTCGGATGACTGGGTACGCACGCTCATGCCGTTCATTGTCCCTGATCCACGACCCCCGGCCGCACCGTGAGTTTTCGGTAACCCTCAGGCAATGAAACGTCACGGAAACACACCCGTACGCAACCGGAAACGCACACCGGTGACTCTCTGACGCAGCCCTGACACCGTTGGAGACGCCCGTGACCCTCGCCGCCGCGCCCCGAGTGAACACCGGCGACACCGCCTGGCTCCTCGCCGCGACCGCCCTCGTCCTGCTGATGACGCCGGGCCTGGCCCTGTTCTACGGCGGCATGGTCCGCACGAAGAGCGTCCTCAACATGCTGATGATGAGCTTCGTGTCGATCGCCCTGGTCACGGTGGTCTGGCTGGCCGCCGGCTACTCCCTCGCCTTCGGCGACGACATCGGCGGCGGACTGATCGGCGGCCTCGGCCACGCCGGCATGGCGCACATCACGCCGAGCAGCGTCCACGGCACGGTCCCGACCCTCCTCTTCGCCACCTTCCAGCTGACCTTCGCGATCATCACGGCCGCCCTGATCAGCGGCGCGGTCGCCGACCGTACGAAGTTCTCGGCGTGGCTGGTCTTCGTCCCGGTGTGGACCCTGGTCGTATACGTCCCCGTCACCCACTGGGTGTGGGGCCCCGGTGGCTGGATTCTGGACAAGCTCGGCGCGCTCGACTTCGCGGGCGGTCTGCCCGTCGAGATCACCTCCGGCGCCTCCGGTCTCGCCCTCTGCCTGGTCCTCGGGCCCCGGCTCGGGTTCAAGAAGGACGCCATGCGGCCCCACAACCTCCCCATGGTGATCCTCGGCGCCGGTCTGCTCTGGTTCGGCTGGTTCGGTTTCAACGCGGGCAGCGCCCTCGGCGCGAACGGCCTCGCCGCGGCCGCCTTCCTCAACACCATGGCCGCCGGCTGCACCGGACTGCTCGGCTGGCTCTTCGTGGAGCAGAAGAGGGACGGCCACCCCACCACGCTCGGCGCCGCCTCCGGCGCGGTCGCCGGCCTGGTCGCGATCACCCCGTCCTGCGGCACGGTCTCCCTGCTCGGCGCCCTCGTCGTGGGCCTGGCGGCCGGTGTCGTCTGCAGTTACGCGGTGAGCTGGAAGTTCAGGCTGAACTACGACGACTCCCTGGACGTCGTCGGCGTCCACCTGGTCGGCGGCGTCATCGGCACCCTGCTGATCGGCCTGTTCGCCGAGAAGGCGATGACCGGCGGCACCGAGGGCCTCTTCTACGGCGGCGGACTCGCCCCGCTCGGCAGGCAGGCGCTGGCCGTGGTCGTCGTGGCGGCGTACGCCTTCGCGGTGACGTACGGCCTGGGCAAGCTGCTCGACAAGGCTATGGGCTTCCGGGCGAGCGAGGAGCAGGAGCACACCGGCCTGGACCTTACGGTGCACGCGGAGACGGCATACGATCACGGCGTCCTGGGCCACGGCGCCCCGGTCAGCGCGTCCGTCGTCCCCTCCGTCCAGAAGGTCAAGCCGCAGGCATGAAGCTCATCACCGCCATCGTCAAGCCGTACCGCCTCGACGAGGTCAAGACCTCCCTGCAGGAGCTGGGCGTGCACGGGCTGACCGTGACCGAGGCCAGCGGCTACGGCCGGCAGCGCGGCCACACCGAGGTGTACCGGGGCGCCGAGTACCGGGTCGACCTGGTGCCGAAGGTGCGCATCGAGGTCGTCGTGGAGGACGCGGACGCCGACGCCGTGATCGACGCGATCGTCAGGGCCGCGCGGACGGGGAAGATCGGGGACGGGAAGGTGTGGTCCGTGCCCGTGGAGACGGTCGTACGGGTGCGGACCGGCGAGCACGGCCCCGACGCGCTCTGACCAGCAGCACCCCGGCCGTCAGGCCCGCCGCGAACACGAGCCCGGCGAACAGCCACGGCAGCGCGAGGAACGAGGCGCTCGCCGACTGCCGGGTGCCGGGCGCGCGGGCGGTCAACGTCACGTCCCCCCAGTCGAGTTGGGGCGCCCCGGACCATGTCTCGGTGAGGCGTACCCGCTGTCCCGGCAGCAGCTGGGAGGGGACCCGGGTGAGGGTGCGGTCGAGCAGCGTACGGCCGAACAGCCCGCGTGCCTTCAGCTCCACCTTCGGGTCGACGGTGACGTTGCCGGTGTTGCGCAGGGTGTACGAGATGGTCGCCGTACTGGCGCCGAGGCCGGGAATCAGCGGCTGATGATGGCTGATCCGCACGTGCTCGACCGAGACCGCCGGGAGCGTGGGCCCGCTGACCCGGAGATAGACGCGGGCGCCGACGGCCCGCTGCACACCGAGGGCGAGCGAGCCGCTGCCGGGGTCGATCCTCCCCCACTCTCGGCTTCGCTCGAGCGGGTGGACCCCCACGTCGAGGGCGACGACGGCACCGGGATGGTCACCGGGTTCGGCCCCGTCGGGCACCCGCAGGGTGAAGGGCACGGTGACGGTCGTGTGCCCCGGCACGGTGATCCGGGACTTCGCGGGCTTCGCCCAGGCGCCCACGCCGCTCATCCGTTCCGTCAGGCCGCGCACGGCGAAGCCGCCGTCGCGGGCGGTGTTGTAGGCGTCGGCGGCGTAGAGGCGGAAGGTGAGCGGGCCGCCGGTCTTGTTCTGGACGGCGACCTGGTCGGTGAGGGTCTGGCCGGGGTCGGCGGAGAGATAGAAGTACGGGCGCGCCGCGATCTTCGAGGCGACGGGGTAGACGGACCAGCTGCCGTTGTCGGCGGCGTGCGCGGGCGTGGCCTGCCAGGCGAGCAGGAGGCCGAGGAGGCTCAGGAGGAGGGCGTACGGCTTGCGCATGGGTGCGGACCCCCGGTGAGAGAAGGGGAGACGGGCGGGTGCGGACGCCCGTACGCTCGGATTCAGGTGAGCGTCAGCGTGAGCACACCGGAGTACGAGCCCGGAGGCGTGAACGCCGGTACGTCCAGGGAGAGTCCGGCGTCGACGGTGAACTCACCGCCGGTGAGCGTGCCGTCGGACGTCGACGCGAGGGTCGCTCCCGAGCTGCCCACGGTGCCCGCCGAACCGGCCTTGCAGGTGCTGGGGCTGCCCGCCTTGGTCGCGCAGGCGGGAGTCCAGCCGAGCTTCCCGGCGTCGATCTTGGCGCCGGGACCGGAGATGTCGGTGACCTTGCCGGTGAGCGACCAGCCGGCCGGTCCGCCACGGAAGTCCTTGACGGTGACGGTCTGGAGCTTGCCGGTGGAGGCCCCGCCCTGGCCGAAGTCGACCGACGACAGCGCGACGGAGTCCCCGGCCTGGGACATGGACAGCGTGCCCGCCTTGACGGTGGTCGTCAGCTTCTGACTGCCCGGTGGAACGGGCGTCGTGTCGTTGACGACGTAGGCGGCGGGCCCGGCCCCCTTGTCCGCGCTCCAGGAGCCGCCCTCGTAGGCCACGATCCCGGTGGTCGTCTTGTCGTTGACGACGAGGGAACCGCTGAAGGAGCCCTGCGCGTTGGCGGTGACGGTGGCGGTGTCGGCGGTCTGCTTGTCCCCGGACCGTCCGGCGAGGGTGACGGTCGCCCCCGGAGTGAAGTTGCCGCCGCTGACGGTGACACCGGCACCCGGGTTACCGGAGGCCGAACTCAGCGTGATGGTACGGGTGTTGGCCGGGGTGCCGGAGGTCGCCGTGACGGTCTCGGACACCGGGGCGGGCGGACTGGTGACCGTGCAGGGGGTGTCCAGCTCCAGGATGTAGCTGGTGTGGATGTTGTAGTCACCGGGCGAGAGGGTGATCTGGCCGGGCTTGGTGACGGTGAACGTGCCGGTCATGGAGAAGGACGGGAAGGCGGCCTTCCCGGGGACCGGCGGATTCTTCTTGGGCCCCGCGACGGTGACGTCCCCGGTCTGGGCCCCGCCGAGGGTGACCTTGCCGGTCGGGGTCATGATGTCGGCGGGCAGGGCGAGGTCGGTGGGGTTGCTCGCGGCCGCGGTGACCACGGTGTAGGTCACGGTGACGGTGTCGCCGACCTTCGGACTGACGTTGTCCACCGAGATGCCGGCGGTCGTGGTGCCGTCGATCGGCGGGATGCCGGCGACGGCGGGCGGGATGCAGTGCGTGGCGAAGTTCACGTTCGTACCGGCGGCACCGGCCGGACAGGCCAGCGCGCCGCCCGCGGTGACCGCGAGGGCGGTCGCCCCGAACAGTGAGATCCAGCGCCACCGTAGGGATCTCCGTGGTCTTGGGGGTGTGGCACCCATGGGCCCCCTCCTGAGGGTCGCGGGCGCAGCGGCTCGTCTGCGCCGACAGGGGGCATTGATGTGGAGCGGGGGTGAGAAGTCAATGGAGATGCCGCAGAAATCTGACGGATCATCAGTTTCTGCGGCATCCGGAACAGATCGCTCAGCTCGGTCAGTTGGACGGATCAGTCGAAGACGAAGGGGCCGGGCGACTGCGGACCACTGGCGGTACAGGTCACGGTGATCCCGAAGATGACCATCTTCAGGGAGCCGCCGTAGGCGTCGAGGCTGTCACCGGAGGCGACGGTGCCGGGGAGCGGGCCGACGCTGACGGCGTCGCCGGTGTTCATGGCGGGGTTCTTCGTCCCGCTGAACGCCACTGATCCGCCACCGGACTTGGCCAGGGTGAGGGTGGAGGAGATGGAGTCCTTGGCGACCGCGACCGGCGCCGTGATCGCGGAGGAGGTGAGGGTGATGGTGGCCGAGGTGCCGCTCTGGGTGGCGGTGAGCGTGGCCGAACCGCCGCCGAAGATGCCGCAGCTCGCGGTGATGGTCGCCGACTGTGGGGTGACGGCGGCCGCGGAGGGCGCGAAGGCGAGACCGGTGACCGCGAGGGCCCCGGCGGCCAGTGCCGCACCCATTGCCGTGCGCTTGCCTCTCATGGAGATCCGCTTCCCTTCCCTATGGTGGGGAGTGCCATGTGGGGGGCCGACGGACGAGGAGGCCTGAGCAGGCGGGTGCGGGCACACTGCGCGGCGGTGCGGATCTGACGGTCCGTCGGAAAGTTACGGCTCCATTGACGCGCAAGGGCGAGAACCCAACAAGGTTGAAATCCGGCCGACCTTTCGTTCGGCGGTGTCGGCCCGCCCACCGGTCTGTGCGCGGCTGCGAGGTGCGGGGCCGGGCGGTAAATTGAGGAACGGGCGTGGTGGCGGATTTCCACCGGGTACAGGCGCGTCGGCCCTCTCGACAAGGAGCCGAACATCATGCCCAAGTCCGTCCGCCTCGGCATCATCCGGGCCCGGCACGACACCACCGTGCCCGTCATCCCCGATCCCGCCTGCATCGCCATGCTCATGACCGGCGACCACGCCCTGCTGCGGTTCTGGGAGGAGACCACCCGGGGTTACCTCGACTTCGTCGACTCGACGATGTTCCCGTGGGTCGACATGACCATCGGGGCCGACACCTCCCGGGGCGCCCAGGCCCGCGCCGCCGTCGACGCGCTGCGCGCCCGGTTCCCCAACCCCCCGGAGTGGCCCGGCCTCAACGGCCTGATCGTCGTCACCCACCCGGGACGGCGGACCATGCCGAACCCCAAGGCGGGGCAGCCGGGCCAGCCTGCCACGGTCACACAGACCTTCGACGGCGGCTCGTCCGGTGTCGACGGGTTGCCGGTCGCCGTGCTTCCGGTGATGTCGAGCGACCTCACCTTCATGTGCCACGAGGTCGGCCACGGCCTCGGCCTGGACCACACCTTCGGGCTCGACAACAACGGCACCGACTGGGATCCGACCGACGCCACCATCATCGTCGGCCAGGAGTACGGCTCCCCCTACGACCTGATGTCGTCGGCCACCTTCGCGGCCCTCTTCCTCGGCCCGGGGCCGTTCTACTCCGGCCAGCCGACCTTCACCGGGCCGACGGTCACCGACTGGCCGTACGCCGGCGCCTACGGCATGGGCCCGCACCTCGCGCGCGCGAACCTGCACCTGTTCATGCCGGACGCGCTGGCCGGCCGGGTGGCCGAGGCGTCCTTCCCGCAGCCGGGCGCACCGGTCACCGCACGCATCGTGCCGGCGTCCGCGTCGAACGGCACGTGCCTGCTCGCGCTGCACCCGCCCGGCGAGCCGGCCAACGGGGTGGGCCGGGTCTACGTCGAGTACCGCGTCCCGGCGGGCTGGGACGCCGGCATGGACCCACTGGGGCCGAGCCTTTCGCGGGAAGGGGTGGTCGTCCACTCGATCGTCGACGTCGCCAACAAGGGGCCGCGCGCGTGGTACCGGGGATCGGTACCGACGGAGTCGCCGGACACCGATGTCGCCGTCGCCATGACACCGCTCGTCGTACGCGCCGTAGCCGTCGATCCCGAGCGGCAGTGGGTGGACCTGTCGGTCACGGCGGGCGCGGCGAAGGCGGTCGAGATCGTCCGGGGACTCCAGACCGACGACGTGGTCGGCCCCGTCGGTGAGGTCCAGGAGACCACGACACCGTGCGGCGACACCGTCCGCCGGGGGACCTTCGCCACCTCGACGACCGCCCGCCTCGGTGTGCGCAGCACGGGCTTCGGCGGCAGCGGCGAGCCCGTCGACCCGCAGCCCTCGATCGCCTGGACCGTCGGAGGCGTGCCGCTGAGCGCGCCGAGCGGGAACGTCGGAGTTCAAGCGGACGGGACGGCGTTCACGCTCGACTACACGATCGACCCGGTCATGTTCGAGCTCACGCTCACCTCCCGGGGCGGGGAGCGCTACGAGACGCCCGCGGTGGTGACGGTCAGCGGGGACGGGACGACGGCGTCCGCCACCGCCGTGTTCACGGCGCAGGGGTGGGTCGAGGGAATCGATCCCGACGACGCGCAGAAGTTCGGTGACTGCCTGCTCCGGATCACGCAGCGGTTCCGGCGGATGCCCGCGCCGTTCCGCAGGCCGACGCCCGAGCCGCCGTGGAGCGACCTGGCGACGCGTCGGCTGGCCGAAGAGGCCTGGCTGAGGCAGGCGTTCCGGCTGATCGCCGAGCCGCCGGACCTCGACGCCACCGGCCGTGGCGCGCTGAGCCGGCTCCTCCAGGTGCAGGCGCCGCCCACCGCGTTCATCGACGCGCTGGGGGAGGCGGCCGTCGACTACAGCGTGCCGGAGGCGGACCTCACCGACTGGCTCCGGAACCCCGGGTTCACCCCTTACCCGGCGTTCGCCCAGTCGCTGCTGCTGAGGCTGGACAGCACACGGTTGAAGCGTCCGGTGTTCCTGGACGTCATCGCGTTCAACTACGAGAACTCGCCGGGGAAGCCGTCGCCGCGTCTCCTGGAGGACGTGGACACGGCCGTCCTGGAGGCGGCCGTGGTCGAGGGCTGGAACGTCCGGTACGGGGAGACGGCGTCGGAGTTCGGCGAGTTGTTGGCGTGATGGTGCTGCTCGCGGGTCATGACGTTGCCGACGTGGCGTCGGTCAGCGGCTTCCGCGGGTAGGCGCGGAGCACGAGGGACGTGGTGACAGGGCCGTAACGGGCGAGTGCGTCGACGACTTCCTCGAGTCGTCCTGCCTGCGGGCAGTGGACGTCGAAGATCAGGCAGTCCTCCCCGGTGACTCTGAGCGTGGAGACGATCTCGGGGGTCCGGGAGGCGAGGTCCAGGGCGCGCGCGAGCTGGGCGTGTGTGGTGCGCAGCCGGATGACCGCGTGGATGTTCAGCCCGAGGGCCGCGGGGTCGACCACGGCTCGGTAGCCGGTGATGACGCCGTTCTTCTCCAGCCGTTGGATGCGCGCGGCGGCCGCGGGCTGCGAGAGTCCGACGCGGCGCCCCACCTCCGCGCCGGTCAGCCGGCCGTCGGTCTGGAGCAGGGCCAGGATGTCCCGGTCCGTTCGGTCGAGTGATTCCATCGTTGTCCGCACCACTTTCTTTGAGATCACTTGTCCCTCTGCCGCGGTCCTGATGCTTCCCACAGAATCTGTGCCGGGCGCCCCCGTGATCGCGGGGAGCGACGAGTGAAAAGGTGGTGGGCAGTGGTCGCGTACGTCGTCATCCCCGGTATCGACGGCTCGGACGGGCAGCACTGGCAGTCCTTGTGGGAGCGGCAGTGGGGTGCCTCGGCGCTGCGGATCTCCCCCGCCTCGTGGTCCGCCCCCGACCTGGATGACTGGGTCGACGCCGTCCAGGAGGCGTACGACGACGCTTGCCGGCAGGACAGCCGTGTGGTGCTGGTGGCCCACAGCCTGGGCTGCTGGGCGGTGTCCGCCTGGCTGAACAGGAACCCCTCGAGCCCGGCGGGCGGCGCGTTCCTGGTCGCGCCGCCCGACCCGCACGGACCGGCGTTCCCGCGGCAGGCGGCCGCGACGTTCCTGGAGGTCTCCGCACAGCCCTTGCCGTGCCCGGCTCTGGTGGTGGGCAGCACCGACGACCCGTACTGCACCCCCGAGGCAGCCGCCGGCTTTGCCGCGCGGTGGGCGGCACAGTGGCACCTGGCGGGCACGTGCGGACACATCAACTCCGCCAGCGGCCTGGGGGCGTGGCAGTACGGCCGTGAACTCCTGGACTCGCTGACCCGGAAGTGATCAACCACCACGGCCGGCCGAGTCGGGTGGGCGGCTGGGCGAAGTGGGTGGTTCAGCCTGCGGAGACCGTCCGTCGGACCTCGCCGTCCAGCCCGGCGAGCAGCACCGGCGTCTGCGGCCCACCGAGGTCGGAAACGGCGGCGAGATCCTCCGTCGGCACGGACTCCGCCTCGCTCACGACCGCCGCCGCCTCCAGCGACGTGGCCCCGGACGCCACCGCCATGGCCACGGCGGTACGCAGCGCGCTCAGCCGCAGCGAGGCCAGTTCCACCGACCCGGCGACATAGGTACGCCCCGTCTCGTCCCGTACGGCCGCCCCCTCCGGCACACCGTTGCGGGCCCGTGCGGAACGGGCCAGGGTGACGATCTTGCGGTCCTCGGGGTCAAGCGCGTTGCTCTCGGTCATGCCCAGAGCATACGAAGCCGGGCCCCGTTCACCCCGCCACGGGGTACATCGCGCCCCGCCGCCCCTCCGGAGACGCCAGCCACTCCAGCTTCTCCGCGGTGTTCGCCTCGTCCAGCGGGGTGTGCAGGACGATCGACAGATCCGGGCGGACCGGGACCTTCAGCGCCGTGGACTCCACGACCAGCAGCCCGGCCAGCGGATGGTCCAGCTCCTTGCGGATCTGCCCCTGGTCCTCGATGTCCCGCTCGGCCCACAGCGCCACGAACTCCGGGCTCGCCGCGCTCACCTCGGCCAGCACCGCCTGGAACCCCTCATCGTCCGGCCGCGCCGCACACGCGGCCCGGAACTGCGCCACGACCGTACGCGCGTTCCGCTCCCAGCTGTGGCTGCGCGAGCGGTACAGCGGGTCGGTGAAGAAGTCGATGAGGCAGTTCTGTGTGATGTCCGACCGCATGCCGAGCACGATCGCGGCCGCGTCGTTGTACATCACGCAGTTGTAGTACAGGTCCATGATGTGCGCCGGGAATGGCATCCAGGCGTCGATCAGCCGCCGCAGCCCGTCGCACATGTGCCGCTTCTCCGGCGCCACTTCGGGCGTCGGCGGGTTCATCCCGGCCAGCAGGTACAGATGCCGGCGCTCGGCGTCGCTCAGCCGCAGCACCCGGGCCACGGCGTCGAGCACCGACGGCGAGACGGAGATCTCCCGCCCCTGCTCCAGCCACTGGTACCAGGAGGCGCCCACCCCGGCCAGTACGGCGACCTCCTCGCGGCGCAGTCCGGGCGTACGGCGCCGGCCCCCGCCCGCCGGCAGCCCGGCCTCCTCGGGGCTGACCCGGGCGCGCCGGCTCATCAGGAACTCCCGCAGTTCGTCGCGCCGATGACTCCTCATCGCCTCAACAGCAGGCACGTACGGCCACTCCCCCGTCACGTCGTGTCTGGTGGTGCCACCACCACCATAAGTTCCGACTCCCCACCCGTATTCCGCCGGCCCGAAGCTCTAGGCATGGCGATCGACACCACCACCCAACCCACCTCCACCACGGGCACTCCGCTCGACACCCCCCGGCCGCCCCGGTTGTCGACGCGTGACAAGCTCGTCCTGTTCGTGCTGTGCGCGGCCCAGTTCATGGTCGCGCTGGACTTCTCCGTCCTGAACGTGGCCCTGCCCGAGCTCGGCACCGACCTCGGCATGAGCCGCTCGGCGCTGCAGTGGGCGGTCACCGCGTTCGCGCTGCCGTCCGGCGGTTTCCTTCTCCTCTTCGGCCGGATCGGCGACCTGTACGGCCGCCGCAAGCTGTTCCTGACCGGCCTCGCCGTGTTCGGCGCGGCCTCGCTGCTGGCGACCCTGGCCTGGGACCCGGCGTCGTTCCTCGCCGGACGCGCCCTGCAGGGCCTCGGCGCCGCGGCGATCGTCCCGACCGCGATGTCCCTGCTGACCACCACCTTCCCGGAGGGTCCGGCCCGCGACCGTGCCCTCGGTATCGCCGGCACGGTGATGTCGCTGGGCTACACGGTCGGCATGGTCGCGGGCGGGATGCTGACCGACGCACTCGGCTGGCGCTCCACGATGGCCCTGCTCACCCTGTCCGCGCTGGTCGTGCTGCCGCTGGCGCCGGGTCTGCTGCCGGAGTCGCGCACCCCGCAGCGGCCGCGCCTGGACGTGCCCGGCGCGGTCACCGTCACCACCGGTCTGCTGTCGCTGATCTACGCCCTGTCCACGGCCGCCGACCACGGCTTCGCCCGCCCGGACGTCATCACGACGCTGATCGCGGGTGTGCTCCTGCTGGCCGCGTTCACGGTCGTCGAATCCCGCAGCCAGTCGCCCCTGGTCTCGCTGCCGATGCTGCGCCGGCGCACGGTGGCGTGGGGCAACGCGGGCGGTCTGGTCACCTTCTCGATGATGTCGACGGTGATCTTCGTGCTGACCCTGTACCTCCAGGACATCCTGCGCCTGTCGGCGTTCGAGACGGGCCTGGTCTTCGGTGTCCAGGGCGTGCTGTCGGCCGTCGCCGGCGCGCTCGCCCCGAAGGTGATCGGCCGTTTCGGCGCCCGCCGTACCCTGGTGGGCTCGCTGACCGGCCAGGGCGCGCTGATCGCGGCGCTGCTCCCGCTCAACTCCCACGTCTGGTCGGTGTGGCTGGCCACGGCCGCGGTGTCCCTGGCCAGCATGTTCCACCTGGGCGCGATCATCTCGTACGGCCTGACCGTCACCTCCGGCGTCCCGGACGAGGAGCAGGGCCTGGCCACGGGTCTGGTGACCTCCACCCAGCAGGTCGGCATCACGATCGGCATCCCGCTGCTGGGCGTGCTGGCCACCACGTCCCACGACCTGCTGAGCGGCGTCCACACGGTCCTGGCCCTGGACGCGGGCGTGGTCCTCGCGGCCGCCGTCCTGGTCGGCCTGGGCCTCAGGTCACGGACCGGGTCACGGACGGTCGAGCCGCAGCCGCTCGGCTCGCGGTAGACCGGCGACGACCAGGTCGTACGAGTCCTCGATCAGCTCCCGGACCAGCCGGTCCGGGAGCTTCCCGTCGACCGTCACGGTGTTCCAGTGCCGCTTGTTCATGTGCCACCCGGGGACGATCAGCCCCTCGTGCTCGTCCCGCAGCCGTACGGCGTCCTCGGGGTCGCACTTGAGATTGATCGTCAGGGGCCGCGCGCCCAGGTTCGTCAGCGCGAACATCTTGCCCAGCACCTTGAACACCGAGGTCTCCGGGTTGAACGGGAAGTCCTCCACGGCCGCGTTGAAGGACAGACAGAAGGCACGCAACTGCTCGGGGCTCACTCGGACTTCTCCTCCTCGGTGGGCTCGACCAGGACCGTCACGATCTTGTTCCGGCGGCCGGCGGCGGCCTCCGCGGTGAGCTTCAGGCGGCGTTCGTCGGGCAGTTCGACCATCGCGGACGCGCCCGCGATGGGGACGCGGCCGAGGGCCTTGGCGAGCAGTCCGCCGACGGTCTCCACGTCCTCGTCGTCGTACTCCTCCAGGCCGTACAGCTCGCCGAGGTCGGTGATGTCGAGGCGGGCCGTCACCCGGAAGCGGTCGTCGCCGAGGTCCTCGACCGGCGGGAGTTCACGGTCGTACTCGTCGGTGATCTCGCCGACGATCTCCTCGAGGATGTCCTCGATGGTGACGATGCCGGCGGTGCCGCCGTACTCGTCGATGACGACGGCGACGTGGTTGCGTTCCTTCTGCATCTCGCGCAGCAGGTCGCCGGCGTTCTTGGTGTCGGGCACGAAGACGGCGGGCCGCATGGCGGTGGAGACCAGGTCGCTCTCGGTGTCCCGGCTGATGTGCGTCTTGCGGACCAGGTCCTTCAGGTACACGATCCCGACGATGTCGTCCTCGCTCTCGCCGGTGACCGGTATCCGGGAGAAGCCCGAGCGCAGGGCCAGCGTCAGCGCCTGCCGGATGGTCTTGTACCGCTCGATGACGACGAGGTCCGTCCTCGGCACCATCACCTCGCGCACGAGCGTGTCGCCGAGCTCGAAGACCGAGTGCACCATGCGGCGCTCCTCGTCCTCGATCAGCGACTCCTTCTCGGCGAGGTCGACCAGCGCGCGCAGCTCCGCCTCGGAGGCGAACGGGCCGCGCCGGAAGCCCTTGCCGGGCGTCAGCGCGTTACCGAGGAGGATGAGCAGGGACGGGATCGGGCCCATCACGCGGGCGAGCGGCAGCAGCACGTACGCCGCCACGGTCGCCGTGTTGAGGGGGTGCTGGCGGCCGATGGTGCGGGGCGACACGCCGACGGCGACGTACGACACGAGCACCATGACCCCGATGGCGACCAGCAGCGCCTCCCAGGTGGCGGTGAACTCCTGGAGGCAGGCGTACGTCACCAGGGCGGCGGCCGCCATCTCGCAGGCGACGCGGACCAGCAGGGCGACGTTGAGATAGCGGGTGGGGTCGGCGGCGACCTGGGCGAGCTTGCCGCTGCCGCGCCGGCCGGACTTGACGGCCTCCTCGGCGCGGAAGGTGGACACCCGCGCGAGGCCCGCCTCCGCGCAGGCGGCGAGCCAGGCGACGACGACCAGCGCGATCGCGCCGATCACGATCTGCGGGGACATGGGACGACCGATCCGCTTACGAGACCGTCGGCGCCGGCGACGGGCCGGTCAACCCGTGCTCGGCCCGCCATCCGTCGACGATGGCGGCCTGGAGCCCGAACATCTCGGCCTTCTCGTCGGGCTCCTCGTGGTCGTACCCGAGCAGGTGCAGCACGCCATGGACGGTGAGCAGTTGGAGCTCCTCGTCCATGGAGTGCTGCGTCGGGGCTTCCGCCCCCTGCTTGGCGGCGACCTCCGGGCACAGCACGATGTCGCCGAGCAGCCCCTGCGGCGGCTCCTCGTCGTCCTTCGACGGCGGCCGCAGCTCGTCCATCGGGAACGACATGACATCGGTCGGACCCGGCAGGTCCATCCACTGGATGTGCAGCTGCTCCATGGCGTCGGCGTCCACGACGATCACCGAGAGCTCGGAGAGCGGGTGGATGCGCATCCGCGCGAGCGCGTAGCGGGCGATGTCGAGGATCGCCTGCTCGTCGACCTCGGTACCGGACTCGTTGTTGACGTCGATCGACATGGTCGTGCTGGTCTACTTCCCCTTGTGCCCGGACTTGCCCCGGCTCTTCTGCATGCCGTTCTGGGTCCCGTGCGAGTCGTCGTACTTCTCGTACGCGTCGACGATACGGCCCACCAGCTTGTGCCGTACGACGTCCTGCGAGGACAGCCGGGAGAAGTGGACGTCCTCGACGCCGTCGAGGATCTCCTGCACCTGCCGCAGACCGGACCTGGTGCCGTTCGGCAGGTCGACCTGGGTCACGTCACCGGTGATGACGATCTTCGAGTCGAAGCCGAGGCGGGTGAGGAACATCTTCATCTGCTCGGGGCTCGTGTTCTGGGCCTCGTCCAGGATGATGAAGGCGTCGTTGAGCGTGCGACCACGCATGTACGCGAGCGGCGCGACCTCGATGGTCCCGGCGGCCATGAGCCGCGGGATGGAGTCCGGGTCGAGCATGTCGTGCAGCGCGTCGTACAGCGGGCGCAGATAGGGGTCGATCTTCTCGTAGAGCGTGCCCGGCAGGAAGCCGAGGCGCTCGCCGGCCTCGACCGCGGGACGGGTCAGGATGATCCGGTTCACCTGCTTGGACTGCAGGGCCTGGACGGCCTTGGCCATGGCCAGGTAGGTCTTTCCGGTACCGGCGGGGCCGATGCCGAAGACGATCGTGTGCTTGTCGATCGCGTCGACGTACCGCTTCTGGTTGAGGGTCTTCGGGCGGATCGTGCGGCCTCGCGAGGACAGGATGTTCTGCGTCAGCACCTGGGCCGGGGTCTCCGGGCCGTCGCTCGTCCCGTTCTCGCTCGCCTTGAGCATGGCGATCGAGCGTTCCACTGCGTCCTCCGTCATCGGCTGCCCGGTGCGGAGCACCAGCATCATCTCGTCGAACACGCGCGAAATGAGGGCGACGTCGCTGGGGTCGCCGGCCGCGCTGATCTCATTGCCCCGGACGTGTATGTCGGCCCCCGGGAAGGCCCTCTCGATCACACGCAGGAGAGAGTCGCCGGAACCCAGCACGGTCACCATGGGGTGCTGGGCGGGGACCGTGAACTGCGCTCTCGCCTGCTCCTGCGAAGGGGTGTGAGCTGTGGATGTCTGTGTCATGGGCCGGCGCTGAAGGCCTGCGCTTCCTCCTCGTCACGGCCACCTGGCTGAGGGCGGCCTCGCGATTCAAGGGTACGACGGGGGGCTGACAAGCCCGTAGGGCTTTTCACAGACCTCCACGGCCGGCGGCAACCCCACCCGTCCGTCACCCCGAGCGACGGAACCCGATCGTCGGCACCGCCCGCCGCAGCGGCCAGGCCCGGTCCAGCTCCTCCGGCACCAGGCCCTCGAGAAACGCGTACCTCTCCAAGGCCGCCGGGTCCTGCCCCGGCAGGGCCTGTACGCGCCGCCACCACGCCCCGATCTCCGACCACCCCGGCGCCGACAGGGACCCCCCGAACTCCTGCACCGACAGGGCCGCCGTGAGCCCCGCGAAGGCCAGCCGGTCGGCCAGCGGCCACCCCGCCAGGGATCCGGTCACGAACCCGGCGACGAAGACGTCCCCCGCCCCGGTCGGATCCAGCGCCTCCACGGCGATCGCGGGCACCTCGGCCGCCTCCCCGGTCCGCCGGTCCACCGCGTACGCCCCCTCCGACCCGAGCGTCACGACGGCCACCGGCACGTACTCGGTCAGGGCGTGCGCGGCGAGCCGCGGACAGTCGGCCCCGGTGTACCGCTTCGCCTCCTCCGCGTTCGGCAGGAACGCCTCGCAGTGCTCCAGATCGGCGAGGCCCGCCAGATCCCACGCCCCGGTGTCGTCCCAGCCGACGTCGGCGAAGATCCGGGTGCCCTTCCGGGCGGCCTGCGCGATCCAGGGCGCGCGCGTACCCGGCGTCAGCGAGGCGACGGCGGCACGCGCGTGAGGCGGGCAGTCCGGTGCGCCCTCTTGGATCAATGCGGCCTCGGGGGGCGGCTCGTGCCCGTGGGACACCATCGTCCGCTCACCCTCGTACGCCATCGACACCGTCACCGGCGAGTGCCAGCCGGGCACGGTCCGTGAGGCCGACAGGTCGATGCCCTCGCCCTGGGCGAGCGCGTCCCAGCAGTACTCGCCGTAGTGGTCGTCACCGAAGGCCGCGGCGAGGGAGGTCCGCAGCCCGAGCCGGGCCAGCGCGGTGGCCATGTTGGCGACCCCGCCGGGGCTGGAGCCCATGCCCCGGGCCCAGGACTCGGTGCCGCGCACGGGCGCCGAGTCCAGGCCGGTGAAGATGATGTCGAGGAAGACCGTGCCCGTGAGGTAGACGTCCCAGGGCGGGTCGCCGGGTGTGCGCAGCCCGGCGAGCGGGTCGACCTGGGCCTGACAGCGCGCTGCCCTGGTGAGGTGTTCCGGTTCCTCTCCGGTGAGGGTGTGCGAGGCGGTCACGGTGCGCTCCCTGACGTGGTGCGGATCTGGCCAGTGTGCACCAGGGAGCGCTCCGTACAAGGGGCGTACGAGGGCTTACCAGCGTGGCATCACCGGTTGCCGCCACCCCGGTTCACCCACGCGCATCGCCGCCGCGTCGTCCCGGTCGCGCAGCGCGCCGTCGTCCTCGGCCCACCGGCGGTGCAGCCGGGCCAGTTCGTCCCGGTCGAGTTCGACGCCGAGTCCGGGCGCGTCGGTCACCGCGACCCGGCCGCCGTCGAAGACGGGCCGCTCGGTGAGGACGTCCTCGGACTGCCACGGGTAGTGGGAGTCGCAGGCGTGGTGCAGGCCCGGGACGGTGGCGGCGACCTGGGTCATCGCGGCGAGGCTGATGCCGAGGTGGGTGTTGGAGTGCATGGACACCCCGACCCCGAAGGCCGCGCAGATCGCGGCGAGCTTCTGGGTGTTGCGCAGCCCGCCCCAGTAGTGGTGGTCGGAGAGGACCACCTGGACGGCGTCCTTCGTGAACGCCTCCTTGATCTCCCCGAAGGTGGTCACGCACATGTTGGTGGCCAGCGGAATGTCCGTCCCCGCGGACACCTCGGCCATCGCCGGGGTGCCCAGCGTCGGGTCCTCCAGGTACTCGAGGACGTCGCCGAGTTCCTTCGCCACCTTCAGCGAGGTCTCGACGGACCAGGCGCCGTTGGGGTCGAGGCGCAGCGGGTGTCCGGGGAAGGCCTCCGCGAGGGCGCGTACGGCCGCGATCTCCTCGTCGGGCGGGAAGACACCGCCCTTGAGCTTGAAGGAGGTGAACCCGTAGCGCTCCTTGAACCGCCGGGCCTGCTCCACCACCCCGGCCGGGTCGAGGGCGGCTCCCCAGTCGTCGGGCTCGGCCGGGACGCCCGCCGGGTGCCCGGCCCACTTGTAGAACAGGTAGGCGCTGTACTCGACGGAGTCGCGCAGCCTGCCGCCGAGCAGCGCGTGCACGGGCAGCCCGAGCGCCTTGCCCTGGGCATCGAGGCAGGCGACCTCGAAGGCGGAGAGCACGGACAGCCGCAGTTTGTCGGCGCTCTGCACCCCGCGCAGTCCGCCCGCGTCCACCTGCCCCTCGACCCTGGACGCGTCCACACCGAGGTCGAGGGTGAACAGCCCGTTCACATCCATGACCGACCGGCCGGGGAGCCGCTCGGCCAGCGGGCGGGCCAGTTCCAGGTACTTGGTGTCGCCGTAGGTCTCGCCGAGCCCGGTGATCCCGTCGGCGGTGACGATCTCCACGATCAGGCGAGGGGTGTACGGCTGGTGCACCCCCTGGGTGTTGAGCAGCGGCGGGTCGGCCACGAGGATCGGTGTCAGGCGTACCTCGGTGATGGTCAGGTCACGGGTCGTCACAGGGCGGCTCCTACGAGGTCGAGTCCGGCGGTGAGCAGGGCCTTGAGGTCGGCGAGGTCGGCGGGCGCGGGGTCGGTGAGCGGGGCACGGACGGGTCACCAGGGACACGGCGTACCCGGGCACGCGGTCGCGCAGTTCGATGAAGGGGACGTAGAACTCCCGCAGCAGTTTCTCAACCGTTCCCTGGTCTTCGCCCTGGAGCGCGGTGAAGAAGGCGCCGGCGATCTCGGGGGCGAAGGCGTGGACGGCGGAGGAGTAGGCGGGGACGCCGACGGTGGCGATGGGGGTCCCCCCGCGCGAGCGTGTTCGAGCGTGGGGGAGCGGGCCTGGATCTCGGCGGTGGCGGCGCCGTTGAAGAAGAGGAAGCCGTGCGCCCAGCCGTACCCGGTCCCGGCCACGACGGGCACCTTCCCGGCCGCCTCTTCGACGGCGATGGAGACGACCGTCCGGCGACATGGACAGCACACCCTGCGCCATACCCTCGCGCAGCCGCCGTGCCCCGTTCTGCGGACCGGAATCGCCATCCATGGCCATCATCTCCCCTTCTGAATGCTGTCTACATATGAGAACAGCTACCGAAGAAAGCAGCTACCCCCGTCGACACCCGGCAAACCAAAGAGTGACTCGGATCACGCGACCTCGCTTTTCTTCGCGAACCTTCCGCTTGATACAACTTGGCTCGCCTCCCCTCTCTCCTCCTGTCCTCCTGCCTGGAATGCCCGTGTCCGCCCGCCGCACCCCGCCCCTCGTCGCCCTGTTCACGGCGGGGTATCTCGCCCCCTATCTGCTGCCGACCACCGTCGGCAGACTGAACAGCGGGCTTCCGCTCACCACCACCCAGGCCGGGGCCATCGGCAGTGCTCTGCTGCTGAGTTCGGCGGCGGCGGGCTTCCTGCTGGCGTCCCGGGTCGAGCGGATCGGCGCCCGCACCCTCGCCCGCGCGGGCCTCGCGCTCGCCTTCCTCGGCTACGGCGGCGCCGCCCTCACCGGCGTCGTACCGGCCGTCGTCGCGGGCGCGGTGGTCGGCGGCTTCGGCTCGGGCACGATCACCGCGGTCGCGGCGAGCGGCATCGCGGCCCAACGCGATCCGCACCGGGTCACCACGCTCGGCCTGCTCGGCGTCTCCGCGCTCGCCGGCGCCCTGTATCTGACGATCCCCCACCTCGGCGCCGGCCACGGCCTGCCGCCGGCCGCGATCGCACTCACCGCGCTCGCCGTCTGGCCGCTCACCGGCCGCCTGTCCGGTCGTACGGCCCCGGCCCGCACGTCCGCCCCCGGGTACGGCCGGCTCCCCCACCTCCGCGCCGGACTGCTGCTGGCCGCCGCCATGCCCTGCTGGTCCCTGGTCCAGAACTCCCTGTGGGGCGTGAGCGGCCGTATCGGCCTCGCCCAGGCCCACCTGAGCGAGGTCACCGTCGGCGCGGTGTTCGCGGTCGCGCTCGGTGTCGGGCTGCTCGGGGTGCTGGGCGCGGGCGTGCTCGGACAGCGCCTGGGCCGGGCGCTGCCCATCGGTGCCGGTACGGCCCTGATCGCGGGCTGTGTCGCGCTCAGCGCGTCGGCGCGGGACCTGCCGTCCTTCGCGGCCGGCGAGATCTCCTGGAACCTGCTCTACCCGGTCGTGCTGTCGTACGTCCTCGGCCTCGCCGCCTCCCTCGACCCGCGCGGCCGCTGGGCGGTCCTGGTCGGCTCGGCGTCCTCGCTGGGCACGGCGGCGGGCCCGCTGACCGGGAGCGTGCTGGCGTCCGGGGTCGGCTTCCCGGTCATGGGCGAGCTGCTGGCCGCCGGGCTGCTGCTGATCGCCGTACCGATGACGGCGGTCGCGCTGCGGACGGGCAGGCGCCCCCTGCCGGTCGTGGAACTCCCGGTGGAGACGCCCGCCGTACCCGCACAGCGCGCTTACGACACCGCGTCGCCGAACTCGTACGCGTCGACCTCGGCGAGGTAGCGGGCCCGGCGCTCCTCGTCGTCCTCCAGGAAGGAGGCGAGGAAGGAGTTGCGGGCCAGCTCGCGCAGCCGGTCCTCGGTGAGGCCCAGGGTCCGGTGCACGGCGGTGAAGTTGTCGCCCGCGTAGCCGCCGAAGTAGGCCGGGTCGTCGGAGTTGACCGTGCACATGAGGCCGGCGTCGAGCATGGCCGGCAGCGGGTGGTCGGCCAGTGTGCCGACGGTGCGCAGGCGGACGTTGGACAGCGGGCACAGGGTGAGCGGGATCCGCTCCCGGACCAGCCGCTCGACCAGCGC
The DNA here is from genome assembly GCF_044388685.1 of Streptomyces sp. NPDC020192. Lineage (NCBI taxonomy): Bacteria > Bacillati > Actinomycetota > Actinomycetes > Kitasatosporales > Streptomycetaceae > Streptomyces > Streptomyces sp. NPDC020192. Next base: position 888,045 of record NZ_JBIRXG010000001.1, read on the forward strand.
CGGGTCCTCCATGCAGCGCAGCCCGTGGTCGACGCGCTCGACGCCGAGCACGTCCAGCGCCTCGGTGATGTACTCCGCCGGCCCCTCCTCACCGGCGTGCGCCACGCGGCGCAGCCCGAGCGCGGCGGCCGCCTCGTACACCTCGCGGAACTTCACCGGCGGATGCCCGACCTCGGCGGAGTCGAGCCCGACGCCGGTGATCCGGTCGAGGTACGGCCCCGCGGCTTCCAGTGTCTCCAGGGCCGACTCGGCGGACTCGTCACGCAGGAAGCACAGGATCAGCTTGGTCGAGATCCCGTGGTTCCGCTCGCTGTCGCCGAGCGCCCGCCACAGCCCCTCCACGACCGTGCCCATGGACACGCCCCGGGCGAGATGGGCCTGCGGGTCGAAGAAGATCTCCGCGTGCCGGACGCCCTGCGCGGCGGCGCGGGCCAGGTAGGCGTTCGCCAGGTCCGCGAAGTCCTGCTCGGTGCGCAGGACGGCCATCAGCTCGTAGTACAGGTTCAGGAAGGACTGGAGATCCTCGAAGTCGTACGCCTTGCGAAGCTCGTCCGTGTCCGCGTACGGGAGGGTCACACCGTTGCGGGCGGCGAGCTCGAACGCCAGCTCCGGCTCCAGGGTGCCTTCGATGTGGAGGTGCAGTTCTGCTTTCGGGAGGGGCATCGAAGCATCGTACGGGGGTTTTATCGTCGTTTCGGAACCGGCACCCGCAGCAGATCGTGCGCCACGGTCAGCTCGCCCTCGAATCCTGCCGCCCGCGCCTGCCGCTCGAACTCCTCCGGCTCGGAGTAGCGCTGGCTGAAGTGGGTGAGCACGAGGTGTCGCACCCCCGCGTCCCGGGCGACGGCGGCGGCCTGTCCGGCGGTCAGGTGACCGTGTTCCACGGCCAGTTCGATGTCCTCGTCCAGGAAGGTGGACTCGATGACGAGCAGGTCGCAGCCCTCCGCGAGCGCGTGGACGCCGTCGCAGAGCCGGGTGTCCATGACGAACGCGAACCGCTGCCCGCGCCGGACCTCGCTGACGTCCTCCAGCGTCACGCTCCCGAGCCGCCCGTCGCGCTGCAGCCGGCCGACGTCCGGCCCCTTGATCCCGTGCGCGGCGAGCCGGTCGGGCAGCATGCGGCGGCCGTCGGGCTCGATGAGGCGATAGCCGTAGGACTCCACGGGGTGCGACAGCCTGCGGGCCTCCAGGGTGTACGACGGGGTCACCGCGAGGATGCCGTCGGCGGCGACCGGTGCCTCGGTGATGCCGACCGTCTCCCGGTAGGCCGTCGCGTACCGCAGGCGGTCGAAGAAGCGCCGGCCGGAGCGCGGGTAGTGCGCGGTGACCTCGTGCGGCACCTGGTCGAGGTTGATCCGCTGGATGACTCCGGCGAGGCCGAGGGAGTGGTCGCCGTGGAAGTGCGTGACGCAGATCCGGTTCAGGTCGTGGGCGGCGACCCCGGCGCGCACCATCTGGCGCTGTGTGCCCTCGCCGGGGTCGAACAGGATGCCCTCGCCGTCCCACCGCAGCAGGTAGCCGTTGTGGTTGCGGTGCCGGGTCGGGACCTGGCTGGCGGTGCCGAGGACCACCAATTCACGTACGGACACGGTGGTTTACCCGGGAGGCCATTCCATGCCACGGCCGCCGAGGACGTGCGCGTGGGCGTGCCAGACGGTCTGGCCGGCGCCGCTGCCGGTGTTGAAGACGACGCGGTAGCTCTCGAGCTTTTCCTCGTCGGCGACGGCCTGGGTCTCGGCCAGGACATCGGCCGCCACCTGCGGGGCGCCTGCGGCGAGCTCGGCCGCGTTCTTGTAGTGAACCTTGGGGATCACCAGGATGTGGGTCGGCGCCTGGGGGTTTATGTCCCGGAAGGCGACAGTTGTCTCCGTCTCGCGGACGATCGTCGCGGGGATGTGCCCTTCGACGATCTTGCAGAACAGGCAGTCGTCCTGCGGTTCGCCGGCCATGCGTGTGCCTCCTCCACGCTGGTGATCAGTACCGGTGCATCGTAGTCGTATCAGGTGCGCATTCCCGGCGGAGTTTTCGCGGGCCGCTCCTCGAGTGCCTCCAGCGCGAGTCGGATCGCCTCGTCCAGCTGGACGTCCCTCCCCGCCACCCAGTCCTGTGGCCTCTGCACGACCTCCACATCCGGCTCCACCCCGCGGTTCTCCACGTCCCAGCCGTAACCCTCCAGCCACATCGCGTACTTCGGCTGAGTGACGAGGGTGCCGTCGATCAGGTGGTAGCGGCTGTCGATGCCGATCACTCCGCCCCAGGTACGGGTGCCGACGACCGGGCCGATGCCGAGGGCCTTGATCGCCGCGTTGACGATGTCGCCGTCGGAGCCGGAGAACTCGTCGGCGACGGCGACGACCGGGCCGCGCGGGGCGTCGAGGGGGTAGCTGGTGGGGCGCATGCCGCGGGGGACGTCCCAGCCGATGACACGGCGGGCCAGTTTCTCGACCACGAGCTGGGAGGTGTGGCCGCCGCGGTTCTCGCGGACGTCGACCACCAGGCCCTCGCGGGCGACCTCGACACGCAGGTCCCGGTGGATCTGGGCCCAGCCGGGGGCCTGCATGTCGGGGATGTGGAGGTAGCCGAGGCGGCCGCCGGAGGCCGTGTGGACGTGGGCGCGGCGGCCTGTGACCCAGTCGTGGTAGCGCAGGGGTTCCTCGTCGGCGATGGGGACGACGACCGTGTGGCGGGGTTCGCCGCCGCCCGCCGGGGAGATGGTCAGTTCCACCGGGTGGCCCGCCGTGCCGACGAGGAGCGGGCCGGGGCCCGTGACCGGGTCGACGGAGTGGCCGGCCACCGCGATGATCGCGTCTCCCGGGCGGACGGCGACGCCGGGGGCGGCGAGCGGGGAGCGGGCTTCGGGGTCGGAGGTCTCCGAAGGGAGGATGCGGTCGACGCGCCAACTGCCGTCCGGATGGCGGGAGATGTCGGCGCCGAGCAGTCCGTGCCGGGCGCCGCGGCCGCGGCCGCGGCCGCCGGAGGGGACGACGTAGGCGTGCGAGGTGCCGAGTTCGCCCTGCACCTCCCACAGGAGGTCGGTCAGGTCGCTGTGGGTGGCCAGGCGGGAGAGGAGGGGGCGGTAGCGGGCGAGGACGCCCGTCCAGTCGGCGCCGCCCAGGTCGGGGCGCCAGAAGTGGTCGCGCATGAGGCGGCCGGTCTCGTCGTACATCTGGCGCCACTCGGCGGCCGGGTCGAGGGTCTGCCGGACGCGGGCGAGGTCGACGGTGACGCTGTTGTCGCCGTCGTCGTCGGTGCCGGTACGGCGGTCGCTGGGGACGACCCGGAGCCGGCCGTCGCTCCACAGCAGGACGCGTTTGCCGTCGCCGCTGACCTCGAAGTGGTCCGCGTCGGAGGCGAGATGCTCCAGGCGCCGCTGGGCGAGGTCGTAGCGCTCCAGCTCGGTGTGCGGGTCGGGGTCCTCGGGGTGGGCGCGGGCGCTGCCGAGGACGCCGTGCACGGGGTGGCGCAGCCAGAGGACGCCGTCCTTGGCGGCGCGGAGGGTGTCGTACCGGCCGGCTTCCACCGGGAAGGGGACGATGCGGTCGGCGAGGCCCTCGAGGTCGATGCGGGTGGCGGGGGTGCCCTCGCTGTCGGGGGTCTCGTCCTTGTCCGGGGTCTCGAAGGGGCGGCCGTGGCGTTGCGGGCCGAACGGCGAGGGGGTGGTGGCGGCCAGGGTGATCAGGTGCGGGCGGGCGCCGACCACGAAGGCCAGGTCGAAGACGTGCTCGTCGTAGACCGGGTCGAAGGCGCGGTTGGACAGGAACGCCAGGTGTTTGCCGTCGAGGGTGAAGGCGGGGGCGTAGTCCATGAAGCGGAGCGGGGTCGCCTCGGTGACGGACAGGTCGGTGGTGTGGGCGAGGCGGAGCTGGGAGAGCGGGCGGGGGCCGGGGTGGGACCAGGCGAGCCAGGCGGAGTCGGGCGAGAAGGCGAGGCCGCCCACCTCGCCGTCGTCGCAGCGGTCGACCTCGCGGACCTCGCCGGTCTCCCGCTCGACCAGCAGCAGCCGGCCGTCGTGCGCGGCCACGGCGGCCCGGCTGCCGTCGGGTGCCACGGCCAGCTCCAGCACCCGGCCGAGCTGTCCGGCGGCGAGGCGGCGCGGGGTGGCGCCGGGGACGTTGCCGGACGCGGGGGCGAACTCCAGGGCGTCGTCGCCCTCGGCGTCCGTCACCCACACCACCCACTGCTCGCCCTCGGCACGGAAGGTGCGCGGCTTCCGGGAGCGGACGCCGGGGGTGGCGGCGAGGGCGCGGGCGGGACCGGAGCGGTGGGTGACCCAGTGGATCCCGCCGCGTACGCACACGGCGCTGCCGCGCGCGGTGTGATCGGGGGAGGCCGCGCCGAACCAACGGGTGGCGTCGACCGGACGGGGCCGCAGATCGACGCGAGGCCCGCCGAGTCGCACGTCCAGCCGGCGCGGCTCGGCGCCCTCCAGGTCGTCCAGGAGCCACAGTTCACCGGCCGCGCTGTAGACGACCCGGGTGCCGTCACCGGCCGCGTGCCGGGCGTAGAAGCCTTCGAGGGGCGTGTGGCGGCGCAGGTCGGAGCCGTCGGCGAGGGAGGAGTACAGGGCGCCGGTGCCCTCGTGGTCGGAGAGAAAGGCGATCCTCCCCCACTCTCGGCTTCGCTCGAGCGGGGGGACCCCCGTCCCCGCCCACACCGGACACTCGATGTTCCCGTCGACGTCCTCGTGCAGCCGGACGAACTCCCCGCTCCCCTCCCGGTCGATCCACAGCTTGCCCGCCGTACCGCCCCGGTAGCGCTTCCAGTACGCGGCCTCGAGGCCCATCGGCGCGGACAGCAGCACGGTGGCCGGCCCGAACGCCACGTCGCCGACCGGGCCGTACGGCAGCATCTCGGCGGGGCCGCCGTCCAGCGGGACGGCGTACGCCCAGGTGTGACGGGAACTGGGTCGGCCCTGCGCACCGAGCGCGAGCACGCGTCCGTCGGCGGTCCAACCGCGCACCTCGGTGGCGCGGTTGCCCCAGTACGTCAGCCGCTCGGCGGGGCCGCCGTCGACGGGGGCGACATGCACCTCGGGCGCGCCGTCCCGGGTGGAGGTCCAGGCGAGGAACCGCCCGTCCGGGGATATCCGGGGCTGGGTCACGGGCCGGTTGTCGGCACTGACCCGCCAGGCGCGGCCGCCGTCGAGGGGCGCGAGCCATACGTCGTCCTCGGCGACGAACGCGATCAAGTCGCCGCGCAGATGGGGGAATCGGAGATAGCCCGTCGAAGCACCCTGAGTCACCCCATCACTGTACGCAGCGACCGGCGCGCCCCGCCCGGGTTTCGATCACTTGCCCCGGGCGGGCCAGCAGGTGGGGTCGCCCTTGCGGGGAGGGGAGGCTCTGGTTGGTGTGACGGTGACCGTGACGGTGGGCTGCTCGTGGGTGGGCCCGGGCACGGCCGTCGCATCGCAGTCGCCGAGCCCGCTGACATGGAACACCTGCCGCCCGCCGACCCTGCCGGTCAAGTCCCCCCGCACACAGGCCCCGTCGACGGCCTTGGTGACCACCCCGGCGACGACGATCTTCCGCCGGTCCTTGGTCTCCCCCTGACAGTGGACGGAGACGACGGTGGTCTCGGTCGGCGACGGCGTCCCGCCGGCCGAGGCCCCCTTGCCGCATCCGCCGGTACAGGAGAGCCAACCGACGTCCACATGCTGCCGTTTCAGCGCGGCGGTCGCGGTCGTACCGGTGGTGCAGGCGGCGGTGGAGGAGTTGAGATCGCTGGGCTGACAGCCGACCAAGGCGTGTTTGATGTGCGGCCGGCGCCGCGAGGTGCTCAGCCGTCAGCCCCGCAGCAGCAGCCACTGCTGGAGTTCCACCAGGTTGCCCTCCGGGTCCTTGAGGTGGGCCACGCGCATGCGCTCGGTCATGGGGGCCGGGCCGTGAACCAGGACCGCGCCTCGGGAGGTGATCTCCGAGACGTAGGCGTCGAGGTCGTCGACCCGCAGGACGACCAGGGAGCGGTGGCCGGTTGCCGTCTCGCCCAGCTCGTCCAGGATCTCGGCCATCATCACCCGGTCCTGCAGGGCGATCCCGGCGGAGCCCACGTGGGGGCTGAACTTCTCGTACGGGCCCTCGGTCGCGCCGGACTGCGGCTTCAGGCCGAGGACGTCGGCGTAGAAGCGGTAGCACGCGGCGAAGTCGGTGACCAGGAGCCGGACTTGGGCGAGTTCCACGGTGTTCCCCCCCAGGTGTGTCAGGACCAGCGGCCGGTGCGGCCCAGCAGCAGGGCCGCGGCGGCGGTACCGGCGGTGGATGTACGCAACACAGTAGGGCCGAGGACGTACGGCTTCGCACCCGCCCCCGCGAACAGCGCCAACTCCTCCGGGGAGACGCCCCCTTCGGGACCGACGACCAGCACGATCTCGCCGTCCGTGGGGAGTTCGGCGGTGGCGAGGCGCTCCTCGCCGCTCTCGTGGAGTACGGCGGCGAAGTCGGCCGTGGCCAGAAGTGCCCCGACCTGCTTGGTCGTTGCCGCGTCCGCGACCTCCGGGAAGCGGACCCGGCGGGACTGCTTGCCGGCCTCGCGGGCGGTGGCCCGCCACTTGCCGAGCGCCTTCAGCCCGCGCTCGCCCTTCCACTGGGTGATGCAGCGCGACGCCTGCCAGGGCACGATCGCGTCGACGCCGACCTCGGTCATCGTCTCGACGGCGACCTCGCCCCGGTCACCCTTGGGGAGGGCCTGGACGACGGTGATACGCGGGGCCACGGCCGGCTCCTCGTGGACCGACGCCACCGTCACGACGAGGCGGTCCTTGCCCTCGGCGGCCTTGACGACGCCCTCGGCCCAGCGGCCGTATCCGTCGGTGAGGACCACGTCCTCACCCGGGCGCAGCCGCTTCACGGACACGGCGTGCCGCCCCTCGGCGCCCTCGAGCACGAACTCCGGCCCCACGCGCTCGAGTTGGTCGACGACGAAGACCGGTGCCGTCATCGCCCGTCACCCCCGGCCGACAACGCTGTCCGGGCGGCGGCGAGTTCGGCCGCCAGTACCTCCACCAGCTCCCCGGCCGGCTGCTCCCGGGCGAGCCGGTGGCCCTGGCCCGCCCACAGTGCCATGCCCTGCGCGTCCCCGGCCTTGGCGGCGGCCTTGCGCAGCGGCGAGGTGAGGTGGTGGATCTCCGGGTAGGCGGCGGGGGCGTACGGGCCGTGCTCGCGCAGGAAGCGGTTGACCAGTCCGCGCGCCGGCCGGCCGGAGAAGGCGCGGGTCAACTCGGTGCGTGCGAACAGGGGGTTGGTCAGCGCCTGCTTGTGCAGGGCGTGGGCGCCGGACTCGGGGGTGGCGAGGAAGGCGGTGCCCAGCTGGGCCGCGCTCGCGCCCGCCGCGAGGACGGCGGCGATCTGACTGCCGCGCATGATGCCGCCGGCGGCGACGATCGGGATGCCCACGGCCTCGCGGAGCTGCGCGACCAGCGACAGCAGGCCTGTTCCGGAGCCGTCGTTCTCGGGCAGGTCCCGGTGCGTCCCCTGATGACCGCCGGCCTCCACGCCCTGCGCGATCACCGCGTCCGCCCCGGCCCGCTCGACCGCGCGGGCCTCCTCGGCGGTGGTGGCGGTGACCAGGGTGACGGTGCCGGCCCGGCGCAGCCGGTCGAGGACGTCGCGGCCCGGCACGCCGAAGTGGAAGGAGACGACCGGCACCGGGTTGTCGAGGAGTACGGCGAGCTTGGCGTCGTAGCCGTCGTCCCGGCCGCTGTCGGGGTCGCCCAGCTCGGTCTCGTACCAGGCGGCCTCGCCGGCCAGCTGGTGGGCGTAGATCTCGACGGCGCCCGACTCGGCGTACTCGGGCTGCGGCATGAACACGTTCACGCCGAACGGCCGGCTCGTGAGCCCCCTCAGCTGCTTGATCTCCTGGTACATCCCGTCGGCGGTCTTGTAACCGGCGGCGAGGAACCCGAGACCACCGGCCTCGGAGACGGCGGCGGCGAGCTGCGGGACGGAGACACCGCCCGCCATGGGGGCCTGCACGATCGGGTGGGGGAAGAGATCGGTCAGCGCGGAGGACATGACCGCATGTTGTCACGTCCTCCGAACAAGTCCGAATCCGGGCTTCCCATGGCATAGGACAGGGGCATACAGGGTGTCGGTGCACCCCGTACGCCCCTGTCCGCCGATGGCTCAGCGCCCGTTGAACGCGTCCTTCAGCCGCGAGAACAACCCCTGCTGCCCCGGCTGACTGTGTCTGCCCGGGGGGCCAACCCCCGGACCCCCGGCCGCCCCGCAGCACCGCGCGTCAGCGCCCGTTGAACGCGTCCTTCAGCCGCGAGAACAACCCCTGCTGCCCCGGCTGGAACTGCCCCTGCGGTCGCTCCTCGCCGCGCAGCTTGGCCAGCTCGCGCAGCAGCCGCTCCTGCTCGGGGTCCAGCTTGGTCGGGGTCTGTACCTCGACGTGGACGATCAGGTCGCCCCGGCCGCCGCCGCGCAGATGCGTGACGCCCCGGTTGTGCAGCGGGATCGACTGGCCGGACTGGGTGCCGGGCCGGATGTCGACCTCCTCCATGCCGTCCAGGGTCTCCAGCGGGACCTTCGTACCGAGCGCGGCCGCGGTCATCGGGATCGTGACCGTGCAGTGCAGGTCGTCACCACGCCGCTGGAACATCGGGTGCGGCAGCTCGTGGATCTCGACGTACAGGTCACCGGCGGGACCGCCGCCCGGCCCGACCTCGCCCTCACCGGCGAGCTGGATCCGGGTGCCGTTGTCGACACCGGCCGGGATCTTCACGGTCAGCGTCCGCCGTGAGCGGACCCGGCCGTCTCCGGCGCACTCCGGGCACGGGGTCGGCACGACGGTGCCGAAGCCCTGGCACTGGGGGCAGGGCCGCGAGGTCATGACCTGACCGAGGAAGGACCGCGTGACCTGGGACACCTCACCGCGGCCGCGGCACATGTCACACGTCTGAGCGGTCGTACCGGGCGCCGCGCCCTCACCGTTACAGGTGTTGCAGACGACCGCGGTGTCGACCTGGATGTCCTTGGTGGTCCCGAAGGCCGCCTCGTCCAGCTCGACCTCGATGCGGATCATCGCGTCCTGGCCGCGCCGGGTGCGCGAGCGCGGCCCGCGCTGCGACGCCGTACCGAAGAACGCGTCCATGATGTCGGAGAAGTTGCCGAAGCCACCGGCCCCGAAACCGCCCGCGCCCGCACCGCCCGCCGCGGAGAGCGGGTCGCCGCCGAGGTCGTAGACCTGCTTCTTCTGCGGGTCCGACAGCACCTCGTAAGCGGCGTTGATCTCCTTGAACCGCTCCTGGGTCTTCGGATCCGGGTTGACGTCCGGGTGCAGCTCGCGCGCGAGCCGACGGAACGCCTTCTTGATCTCATCCTGCGACGCGTCGCGGCGCACGCCGAGAACGGCGTAGTAGTCCGTGGCCACTTACGACTCCGCCAGGATCTGTCCGACGTACCGTGCCACTGCGCGTACCGCTCCCATCGTTCCCGGGTAGTCCATGCGGGTCGGTCCGACCACGCCGAGCTTGGCAACCGCCTCGCCGCCCGAACCGTAGCCGACCGACACGACGGAGGTGGAGTTGAGTCCCTCGTGGGCGTTCTCGTGCCCGATGCGCACGGTCACGCCCGGATCCTTCGCCTCGCCGAGCAGCTTGAGGAGCACGACCTGCTCCTCCAGCGCCTCGAGCACCGGCCGGATCATGAGGGGAAAGTCATGCCCGAAGCGGGTGAGATTGGCGGTGCCGCCGATCATCAGCCGCTCCTCGTTCTCCTCGACCAGTGTCTCCAGCAGAGTGGAGAGCACAATAGAGACCGTACCGCGGTCCTCGGGGTCGAAAGCCTCCGGCAGGTCCTCGACCAGCCTCGGCACGTCCGTGAACCGGCGGCCCGCGACCCTGCTGTTCAGCCGCGCCCGCAGATCCGCCAGCGAGGCCTCGCCGAACGGCGCCGGGCAGTCCACCATCCGCTGCTCGACCCGGCCGGTGTCCGTGATCAGCACGAGCATCACGCGCGCCGGGGCGAGCGAGAGCAGCTCCACGTGCCGGACGGTGGACCGGGTCAGGGACGGGTACTGCACGACGGCGACCTGCCGCGTGAGCTGCGCGAGCAGCCGTACGGTACGGGCCACGACGTCGTCGAGATCGACGGCGCCCTCGAGGAAGTTCTGGATGGCCCGTCGCTCGGGGGCCGTCATCGGCTTCACGCCCGCGAGCTTGTCGACGAACAGCCGGTAGCCCTTGTCGGTGGGGATCCGCCCGGCGCTGGTGTGCGGCTGGGCGATGAACCCCTCGTCCTCCAGGGCCGCCATGTCGTTGCGGACGGTCGCCGGGGACACCCCGAGGTTGTGCCGCTCGGTCAGGGCCTTCGACCCGACCGGCTCCTCGGTCCCGACGTAGTCCTGGACGATGGCGCGCAGCACCTGAAGCCTGCGTTCACTCAGCATGCGCGCGCACCTCCAGCACGTCGTCCCCTCGCCCCGCTCGTCCGTCGGGCCGGCCGCCTGGCACTCTTCCCATGCGAGTGCCAGCATTCCCGGCCCCAGTGTACGGCTGTCGGGTACACCCAGGGCAAGGTCGGTGCGGTCCCGGCAGCTCGTGAGGCTAGCGTCGCGGTATGACGGTGACTTGGGAAGAGCTGGGCTGGGAGCGGCTGGCCGCCGGGGTGGGCCGGTGTCGGCTGCCCGGCTGGGACTGCACTGTGGGACTGGTCCTCGGCGAGGGTACGGCGCTCATGGTGGACGCCGGCTCGAGTCTGGCCGAAGGCGCGCGGCTGCGGGCGCAGGCGGAGGAACTGGCCGGCGGCCGTGTGACCCATCTCGCGCTCACACACCCCCATTTCGACCACGTCTTCGGGGCGCCGGCGTTCGCCGGGACGGAGATCTACGCGGCGGTCGGTGTGGACGCGGTGATCACCCACGAGCGCGAGGAGCTGCGCCTGGACGCGATCAGAAACGGTCTGCCGGTGCGGGAGGCCGACGAGGCGGCGGACGCCCTGGTGCCGCCCGGCCACCAGGTCTCCGGCGAGTGGACGCTGGACCTGGGCGGCGCCCGCCAGGCCCTGCTGGCCAACGTGGGCCCGGGTCACACGGCGAACGACCTGGCGGTCCTCGTCCCCGGCGACCGGGAGGTGGTCTTCTGCGGCGACCTGGTCGAGGAGTCCGGCGAACCCCAGGCGGGCCCGGACGCGGTCCCGTCCCGCTGGCCCGACGCCCTCGACCGGCTCCTGTCGCTGGGCGGTGAGGACGCTCTGTACGTGCCGGGTCACGGAGCGGTGGTGGACGCGGGGTTCGTACGCCGGCAACGCGATCGGCTGGCGACCCGTTTCGGCGTGTCGTGAGCGAGGGGAGGTGACTTCTCCTATGGTCATCCGAATGCGCCAGTACTCCGCCGATCTGACCCCGCCGTGGAAGAAGCAGCAGCCTGCGCCGGAGGTACCGGCGGAGCCGGGCCTGGTGGTGGAGGAGCCCGGCACCGGCTTCTGCGGGGCGGTGATCCGCTGCGAGGCGGGCACGGTGACCCTGGAGGACCGCTTCGGCAAGCACAGGGTGTTCCCACTGGAGCCACGCGGCTTCCTGCTGGAGGGCAGGGTCGTGACGCTCGTACGACCGTCGTCCGCTGGTCCGGTACGACCCGCCCGTACCGCCTCCGGCTCGCTCGCCGTCCCCGGCGCACGCGCGCGTGTAGCTCGCGCCGGCCGCATTTATGTCGAGGGCCGGCACGACGCCGAACTGGTCGAGAAGGTCTGGGGCGACGACCTGCGCGTCGAGGGCGTGGTGGTGGAGTACCTGGAGGGCGTGGACGATCTGCCGTCGATCGTCGCGGACTTCGCGCCGGGACCGGACGCGCGGTTGGGAGTGCTCGTGGACCACCTGGTGCCGGGCACGAAGGAGTGGCGGATCGCCGAGTCGGTGACGAGCGAACACGCGCTGGTCGTCGGCCACCCGTACATCGACATCTGGGCGGCGGTGAAGCCGTCGTCCCTGGGGATCGCGGGGTGGCCCAGGGTCCCGCACGGCCAGGACTGGAAGACGGGCGTGTGCCGCGCCCTGGGCTGGCCCTCTGAGAACACCGGGGCGGTGTGGCAGGCGATCCTGAAGCGGGTGGGCTCCTACAAGGACCTGGAGCCGGAGCTGCTGGGGCGGGTGGAGGAGCTGATCGACTTCGTCACGGGTAGCGGTGGGGCCTGACGTTGGGGAAGGTTCCGAACTCGGTGGTGTCCAGTTCGAGTCCCAGAATCTCCAGCGGGATCGGATCGCCGAACTTGACGATCTCCTGGCTCTGATAGTCGGCGTCCTCGCCCTGGCCCGCAGGCTTCGTCAGCAGGACGCAGTGCGCCATGATCGGGTCCAGGATGAGGTAGGCGGGGATCTTTCCTGCCGCGTAGATGGAGCGCTTGACCACGTAGTCCTGGTGGACGCTGGACTTGGAGACGACCTCGACGACCGCCGTGACCAATCCTGACGGCAGCAGATGCCCCGAGGTGGGCAGCACGTCCGGCGCCGCGACAATCAGGTCCGGGATAGGCACACTCTCCTCTCCGACAATGTCGACGTCCTGGGTCTGGATGGGATACCAGCGGTCCATCGGAATCTGCCGTACGGTGTGCAGCACGATCAGGTTGTGCACCAGATCGGGGCTGGCCATCATCACGATTACCCCCCGGAGAAGCTCAGCTTTGACGCCCTCGGGAGGCTCGAACTGGTCGAGGTACTTAGCCATTCCACGCTCGTCCACAACGGTCATCTCCGTGGCCTCCACGTCCACCGCGTCCTGTCAGCGGCAGCCTACGAACCAGGTTAGGGACCGAACCGGAGTTCCGGGGCGATGCACTCGCCGGAGTGATCAGTCCACCAGGTCCCGTACCACCGCATCCGCCAACAACCGCCCCCGCAGCGTCAGCACGGCCCGACCCTCCTCGTACGGCCCTTCCTGGAGCAGCCCCTCCCCCAGCGCCCGCCGGGAAGCCGCCAGACCCTCCTCCTTCAGCAGGGACAGCGGAACCCCCTCCCGCAGCCGCAGCTCCAGCAGGATCCGCTCCACCCGCCGGTCCTCCTCCGACAGCAGCTCGCGGCCAGCCCCCGGTGAGCGGCCGGAGGCGAGAGCCGCCGCGTACGCCCCGGGATGCTTGACGTTCCACCAGCGCACCCCACCCACGTGCGAGTGCGCCCCGGGACCGGCCCCCCACCAGTCGGCCCCCCGCCAGTACAGCTCGTTGTGCAGGCAGCGGCCCGCCTCCGAGGTGGCCCAGTTGGAGACCTCGTACCAGTCGAAGCCCGCCTCCGACAGCGCCGACTCCGCGATCAGGTAGCGGTCGGCGTGCACGTCGTCGTCGGTCATCGGGACCTCGCCCCGGCGGATACGACGAGCCAGCTGCGTGCCCTCCTCGACGATCAGGGCATACGCGCTGATGTGATCCGGCCCGGCGCCGATCGCCGCCTCCAGCGAGGCCCGCCAGTCGTCGTCGCTCTCCCCCGGCGTGCCGTAGATCAGGTCGAGGTTGACGTGCTCGAAGCCCGCGGCCTTCGCCTCCGCCACACACGCCTCGGGGCGGCCCGGGGTGTGGGTCCGGTCGAGGATCCTCAGCACGTGCTGCCTGGCGCTCTGCATGCCGAAGGAGATCCGGTTGAAGCCGCCCTCCCGGAGCGTCGACAGGTACGCGGGGTCCACCGACTCCGGGTTCGCCTCCGTCGTCACCTCCGCGTCCGCCGCCAGGCCGAACTCGTCGCGGATCGCGCCCAGCATCCGTACGAGATCCTCGGCGGCCAGCAGCGTCGGCGTACCGCCCCCGACGAAGACCGTACGGACCTCGCGCGGGTCGTCGCCGAGCACCTTCCGGGCGAGGCGGATCTCGTCCGTCAGGGTGTCCGCGTAGTTGTCGCGGGACGCCAGCACCCCGCCCGTGCCGCGCAGCTCGGTCGCGGTGTAGGTGTTGAAGTCGCAGTAACCGCAACGGGTCGCGCAGTACGGCACGTGCAGATAGAAGCCGAGGGGGCGCTCGGCGGCCCCGGCGAGCGCGGACGCGGGAAGCGCGCCGTCGGCGGGGACGGGCTCGCCGTCGGGGAGTGCGGAAGGCATGTCCCCATTGTCCCGTACGACGACGGTTACTCGGCCTGGAGCACCAGCAGCGCCAGATCGTCCTCGGGCTGGCCGCCGCCGAAGTCGTGCACCAGGCGGCGGATCCTGTCCGCGATCCGCTCGGCGCTCAGGCCCGCGCAGCCGGACAGGGCGTGGGCGAGCCCGTCGCCGTCGTCGAACTGGCGGGAGCCGCAGCGCCGCTCGGTCACCCCGTCGGTGACGCACAGCAGGCTGTCGCCGGGCCGCAGCTCGAGGGTCTCGCTGGTGTAGGTCTCGTCCTCGATCACGCCGAGCAGGGTCTGCGGCCGGGCCGCCGTACGCACCGTGCCGTCGGGGGCGAGGACGAGCGGCAGCGGATGCCCGGCGGAGGCGAGCGTGCAGCGGACCCCGGCCTCGTGGGGGGTGAGCTCGCCGTACAGAAGGGACAGGAAGCGGGTCTGCGGGCCGTCCCCTGCGGCCACGGGGCGGCCGCCCACCGCCACCAGCGCGCGGGCGGCGGCGTCGGCGGCCTCGGTGGCGTCGTCCAGGAGGAGCTGGTTGAGGCGGTCGAGGACGTCGGCGACGCGGTAGCCCTCGCGGGCGAGGAGGCGGAGCCAGGGCCGGGCGAGGCCGATCACGACCGCCGCCTCCGGGCCCTTGCCCTGGACGTCGCCCACGGCGAAGCACCAGCGGCCGTCACCCGCGGGGAACACGTCGTAGAAGTCGCCGCTGGGTCCGCCCGTGTCGCAGGGCTCGTAGACGAGGGCGCTGGTCATCCCGGGGATCTCGGCGACCGCGCCGGGCAGCAGACCGCGTTGCAGTACGGCGCTGATCGTGGCCTGGCGGGCGTACTGGCGGGCCGCGCCGATGGCGAGCGCCACCCGTCGGCCGAGGTCCTCGACGAGCCCGGTGACCTCGTCGGGGAACCCGGCGGGCCCGCACCGGCCGATGACCAGCGTGCCGAGCGGCCGGCCGCCCGCGATCAGCCGGTACGCCAGCGCCGTGCCGTCGGCGCCGCGCGGGCCGAGCGCGTCGCCGGGCCAGGGGTACGGCACGGGGCCGGAGCGCGGTCCGTCGCTCCGGGCGGGCGGCTCCTTCTCGAGGGTGCGGTGCAGTTCCTCGACGCGGGCCTCGCAGGTGTGCCAGACCCGGGCGGGCCCGCCGCCGGCGCCGCCGCGCGCGCTCGCCTCGTCCTCCAGCCACACCGCGCACCAGTCGGCGAGCCGGGGCACGAGGAGCTGGCCGGTGAGGGCGGTGACGAGGCCCTCGTCCAGCTGTCCGGCGAGCAGGTCGGAGGCCTCGGCCAGGAAGGACAGCGCGCCCCGGCCGAGCCAGTCGGCGTCGCCGTCGCCCCGCAGCGGCTGCGGGGCCAGATCCTCGGCGACCTCCAGGGCGGGACCGGGGGCCGGTCCGTCGGGGTCGTCGACACCGCCCGGGGGCAGCCGCGCCCAGACGGTCTTGGTCCCGGCGCGGTACGTCACGCCCCAGGACTCGGCGAGGGTGGCGACCAGCCGCAGCCCGCGCCCGTGCTCGTGCGCGTCGTACGACCCCTCGCCGCGGACGGAGTCGCGCGGGGGGCGCGAGGGATGCCGGTCGCGCACCTCCACGACGAACGCGCCGGTCTCCTCCGTCCGCCAGTCGACCTCCACATCCGTACCGGCGTGCACGACGGCGTTGGTGACCAGCTCACTGACGACGGCCATGGCATCGTCGACCAGCCGGGGCGAGACCTCGGGCACCTGCCCCAGCGCGGTCCGCACCAGCGCCCGGGCCGCCCCGGGCGCCAGCGGACTCCCGGGCAGCACGGCCCGCCCCCGCCCCTCCCGGGGCCGGGGCTCGCTCTCCCGCTGCGTGGGTATGGCCGCCATGTCCATGCGGCCAGGGTGACAGACAGGGGGCGATCAGACGCGCTGGGTTATCGAAGTGGCCAGAATGGGGCGACTTTTGAACGCCCGTGACTGTCGCGCTACTTCTCCCTCGTCCCGGCGTACATCTCGTCGATGAGGTGCTTGTACTCCCGCTCCACGACGGGCCGCTTCAGCTTCAGGCTCGGCGTGATCTCACCGTGCTCGACGTCGAGATCCCTGGGCAGCAGCCGGAACTTCTTGATCGTCTGCCACTTCTGGAGCCCGGAGTTGAGCTGCCGCACATACCCGTCGACCATCTCGACGGTCTGCGGCGCCGCGACGATCTCGGCGTACGGCTTGCCCTCCAGCCCGTTCTCCTTCGCCCAGTCCAGGATGGCGATCTCGTCGAGGGCGATGAGGGCGGTGCAGTAGTTCCGGTCGGCGCCGTGCACCAGGATGTTGGAGACGTACGGGCAGACCGCCTTGAACTGGCCCTCGACCTCGGCCGGGGCGACGTACTTGCCGCCGGAGGTCTTGATGAGGTCCTTCTTGCGGTCGGTGATGCGCAGATAGCCGTCGGGCGACAGCTCGCCGATGTCGCCGGTGTGGAACCAGCCGTCGGACTCCAGCACCTCGGCGCTCTTCTCGGGCAGCCCGTGGTAGCCCTCCATGATCCCGGGGCCGCGCAGCAGGATCTCGCCGTCGTCGGCGATGCGCACCTCGGTGCCGGGCAGCGGCTTGCCGACCGTGCCGGTGCGGTAGGCCTCGCCGGGGTTGACGAAGGAGGCCGCGGAGGACTCGGTGAGGCCGTAGCCCTCCAGGATGTGGATGCCGGCGCCGGCGAAGAAGTAGCCGATCTCGGGGGAGAGCGCGGAGGCGCCGGAGACGCAGGCGCGCAGCCGGCCGCCGAAGGCCTCGCGGAGCTTGGCGTAGACGAGGGTGTCGGCGACCTTGTGCTTGGCGGCCAGGCCGAAGGGCACGGCGTGGTTGCCGGTGCGACGGAAGTTGTCCTGGCTGACCTTGGCGTACTCGCGGGAGACCTCGGCGGCCCACTGGAAGATCTTGTACTTGGCCGGGCCGCCCTCGCGGGCCTTGGCGGCGACGCCGTTGTAGACCTTCTCGAAGATGCGCGGCACGGCCGCCATGTACGTCGGCTGCACCACTGGCAGGTTCTCGATGATCTTGTCCACGCGGCCGTCGACGGCGGTGACGTGCCCGACCTCGATCTGCCCGGAGGTGAGGACCTTGCCGAAAACGTGGGCGAGCGGCAGCCACAGGTACTGCACGTCCTCGCCGCTGATCAGGCCGGTCGCGGCGATCGCCTTCGCCATGTACGCCCAGTTGTCGTGCGGGAGCCTGACGCCCTTGGGGCGGCCAGTGGTGCCGGAGGTGTAGATGAGGGTGGCGAGCTGGCCCTTGGTGATCGCGCCGACCCGCTCCTTGATCAGCTCGGGGTGGGTCTCCAGGTAGGCGGCGCCGCGCTGCTCCAGCTCGGCGAGGGTGGTCACCCAGTCGTCCGTCTCGACGCCGGCCGGGTCGATGACGACGACCTTGGTCAGCTCGGGCAGCTCGGCGCGCTTCTCGACGGCCTTGGCGACCTGGGCGGCGTCCTCGGCGATCAGCACCCGGCTCTCGGAGTCGGAGAGGATGAAGGCCGACTCGTCGGCGTTGGTCTGCGGGTAGATGGTGGTCGTCGCACCGCCCGCGCACATGATGCCGAGGTCGGCGAGGATCCACTCGGCGCGGGTGGACGAGGCGAGCGCCACCCGCTGCTCGGGCTCCAGGCCCAGTTCGATGAGTCCGGCCGCGATCGCGTACACCCGCTCGGCCGCCTGGGCCCAGCTCAGCGACTTCCATTCGTCGGGGCCCTGACCGGAGGCGGCGGGCACCGGATAGCGGTAGGCCTCGGCCTCCGGTGTGGCCGCCACGCGCTCCAGGAAGAGGGCCGCCACGGACGGCGGACGGTTCTCGATCAGGGTCTGTGTGTCGCTCACGACATCCTCCGGGGCCCGCGACGGTGCGGCTGGCTCACGTGCGGCTGGGTTGACTCACGGTGGGGCTCACGCTTGTTGTTTAACTCGCGAGTAACTATCGAGCAGGGATCAGAGTAAGCCGCGACCGGCCGCTGCGTAAGGGGCATCGGCCTGTCTGTTTCCCGGGACGGTCCACGCAGAGCGACGCTACGCACGCGTAGGGGCCCGCCGCGCTTTCGCACGGCGAGCCCCTTCATGCCCGGTTTGCGGACGTAACCCGTTGTTACCGCTGGTTACTTCTTGCCCTTGGCCGACCCCGCGCTGTCATCGCTGGAGAGGACGGCGATGAAGGCCTCCTGCGGAACCTCCACGGAACCCACCATCTTCATCCGCTTCTTGCCTTCCTTCTGCTTCTCCAGCAGCTTCCGCTTACGGGAGATGTCACCGCCGTAGCACTTGGCGAGGACGTCCTTGCGGATGGCGCGGATGGTCTCGCGGGCGATGACCCGGGAGCCGATGGCGGCCTGGATCGGCACCTCGAAGGCCTGCCGCGGGATGAGCTCGCGCAGCTTGGCGACGAGCCGCACCCCGTACGCGTACGCGGCGTCCTTGTGGGTGATCGCCGAGAAGGCGTCCACCTTGTCACCGTGCAGCAGGATGTCGACCTTGACCAGGCTGGAGGTCTGCTCGCCGGTGGGCTCGTAGTCGAGGGAGGCGTAGCCGCGCGTCTTGGACTTCAGCTGGTCGAAGAAGTCGAAGACGATCTCCGCGAGCGGGAGGGTGTAGCGGATCTCGACCCGGTCCTCGGAGAGGTAGTCCATGCCGAGCAGGGTGCCGCGCCGGGTCTGGCACAGCTCCATGATCGAACCGATGAACTCGGTGGGCGCCAGGATGGTGGCGCGCACGACCGGCTCGTACACCTCGCCGATCTTCCCCTCGGGGAACTCGCTCGGGTTGGTGACGATGTGCTCGCTGCGGTCCTCCATGACCACGCGGTAGACCACGTTGGGCGCGGTGGCGATGAGGTCGAGCCCGAACTCGCGCTCCAGCCGCTCCCGGATCACGTCCAGGTGCAGCAGGCCGAGGAAGCCGACGCGGAAGCCGAAGCCGAGGGCGGCGGAGGTCTCCGGCTCGTAGACCAGCGCGGCGTCGTTGAGCTGCAGCTTGTCGAGGGCCTCGCGCAGCTCCGGGTAGTCGGAGCCGTCGAGCGGATACAGACCCGAGAAGACCATCGGCTTCGGGTCCTTGTAGCCGCCGAGGGCCTCCGTGGCGCCCTTGACCTGGCTGGTGACGGTGTCACCGACCTTGGACTGGCGGACGTCCTTCACGCCGGTGATCAGGTAGCCCACCTCGCCGACGCCGAGGCCGTCGGCCGGGAGCATCTCGGGCGAGTTGGTGCCGATCTCCAGCAGTTCGTGGGTGGCGCCGGTGGACATCATCTTGATGCGCTCGCGCTTGTTGAGCTGGCCGTCGATGACACGGACGTACGTCACGACACCGCGGTAGGAGTCGTAGACGGAGTCGAAGATCATCGCGCGGGCGGGCGCGTCGGCGACACCGACCGGCGCCGGGATCTCCTTGACGACCTTGTTCAGCAGCGCGTCGACGCCGAGACCGGTCTTGGCGGAGACCTTGAGGACGTCCTCCGGGTCGCAGCCGACCAGGTTCGCCAGCTCCTCGGCGAACTTCTCCGGCTGGGCGGCCGGGAGGTCGATCTTGTTCAGCACGGGGATGATCGTGAGGTCGTTCTCCATCGCCAGGTAGAGGTTGGCGAGGGTCTGCGCCTCGATGCCCTGGGCGGCGTCGACGAGGAGGATGGTCCCCTCGCAGGCGGCCAGCGACCGCGAGACCTCGTAGGTGAAGTCGACGTGCCCCGGGGTGTCGATCATGTTGAGGATGTGGGTCGTGCCCTGGTCGGGGCCCTCGGTGGGGGCCCAGGGCAGACGCACCGCCTGGGACTTGATCGTGATGCCGCGCTCGCGCTCGATGTCCATCCGGTCGAGGTACTGAGCACGCATCTGCCGCTGCTCGACCACACCGGTCAGCTGGAGCATCCGGTCGGCGAGCGTGGACTTGCCGTGGTCGATGTGCGCGATGATGCAGAAATTGCGGATCAGAGCCGGGGCGGTACGGCTCGGCTCGGGCACATGGTTAGGGGTCGCGGGCACGCAGGGTCCTGTCTCTTGAGGCGCCTTATGCCTCGGGTCGGATCGATACGTAGTCTCCATGGTCCCACGCGGAGGGACCGGGGACCGTTTTGGGCCGCCACCAGGGCCGCTGGTACTGTAGATGGCTGTGCCTCATGCCCTCTCGGCGCGAGGCACGTCAGAGAAATTTTGGATCACCGGTACGGGACCCGTGCGGCCCCGCACCAGAACCTGAAAAGGCTCCTTCGTGGCGAACATCAAGTCCCAGATCAAGCGGATCAAGACCAACGAGAAGGCTCGGCTGCGCAACAAGGCCGTCAAGTCCTCCCTGAAGACCGCGATCCGCAAGGCCCGCGAGGCCGCTGCCGCGGGTGACGTCGAGAAGGCCACCGAGCTGCAGCGCGCTGCCGCGCGTGCGCTCGACAAGGCCGTCTCCAAGGGCGTCATCCACAAGAACCAGGCCGCCAACAAGAAGTCGGCGCTTGCTTCCAAGGTCACGTCCCTCAAGGGCTGAGCTTTCCCTTTGATCTGACCGCCGGAAGGACCCAGAGCGGGCCCTCTCTCATCCGCTCCCGTCCGGCACTCCCGAGCCTGTACGCGGCCTGCGTTCGCCACGCGGGTACGGGCTCACCAGATTGAACCCAGGACCCCGACACCTTTCCCTTCCCCAGGGCGGGTGGCGGGGTTCTTGGTGTGTCGGGCGCCTACCCGCGCCCGCGCGACCGGGCGGCACGCGCGATGGTCACGACCGCTTTCTCCAGCGCGTACTCGGGATCGTCCCCGCCCCCCTTCACCCCGGCGTCGGCCTCGGCGACAGCCCGCATCGCGACGGCCACTCCATCCGGCGTCCACCCCCTCATCTGCTGCCGCACCCGGTCGATCTTCCACGGCGGCATCCCCAGCTCACGAGCCAGGTCCGCCGGCCGCCCCCCGCGTGCGGAGGAGAGCTTTCCGATGGCCCGCACGCCCTGCGCCAGCGCGCTGGTGATCATCACCGGCGCCACCCCGGTCGCCAGCGACCAGCGCAGCGCCTCCAGTGCCTCCGCCGTACGCCCCTCCACGGCCCGGTCGGCGACCGTGAAGCTGGAGGCCTCGGCCCGCCCGGTGTAGTACCGCCCGACGACCGCCTCGTCGATCGTCCCCTCCACGTCGGCGACCAACTGGGACACCGCCGAGGCCAGCTCGCGCAGATCGCTGCCGATGGCGTCGCACAGCACCTGGCACGCCTCGGGCGTCGCCGACCGCCCGACCGCCCGGAACTCCTGCCGCACGAAGGCCAGCCGGTCCGCCGGCTTGGTCATCTTCGGGCAGGCCACCTCCCGCGCCCCCGCCTTGCGCGCGGCGTCCAGCAGGCCCTTGCCCTTGGCCCCGCCCGCGTGCAGCAGCACGAGCGTGATCTCCTCGGCCGGGGACCCCAGATAGGCCTTCACGTCCTTGACGGTGTCGGCCGAAAGATCCTGTGCGTTGCGTACGACCACGACTTTCCGCTCCGCGAAGAGCGACGGACTGGTCAGCTCGGCAAGCGTGCCGGGCTGCAACTGGTCCGGGGTGAGGTCGCGTACGTCCGTGTCGGCGTCGGCGGCCCTGGCGGCGGCCACCACCTCCTGCACGGCACGGTCGAGCAGGAGGTCCTCCTGGCCCACGGCAAGGGTCACCGGGGCGAGAGGGTCGTCATTCGCAGTCTTCCTGGCCATCGCTTACAGCATCCCACGCGGCACTGACACCGAAGCGTCCCGCGCACCCTGAGCGGTCCCCGAACCGACCCGGAGCCCGTCTCGGGGTCAGGGGCTCGGAATCGGTGTCGGGGTCACGGCTCCTCGCGCCAGCCGTCCCACTCCCCGGCGAACGCGTCCAGTTCGGCCGGGTCCAGCCGGTCGTCCTCGTCCCGCACGACCACCAGCCACTGGGCGTCCTCGGCGTCGTCCTCGCCGGCCAGGGCGTCCCGGACCAGCTGGGGCTCCTCGGCCAGGCCGAACCGCTCGCCGAGCGCCTCGGCCGCCTCCTCGGCGGCATCCCGGTCGGGCAGCACCAGCACATGTCTCACATCGCTCACGCGGCCATTCTCCGGCACCGCACGGGAAGCGAACCGCCAGGTCAGCCCTTGGCCACGAGCTGCACGTCGAGGTCGACCCGGACGCTCGACCCGACGACCGCGATGCCGCGCGCCAGCATGGACTGCCAGCTGACCGTGAAGTCGTCCCGGTGCAGTTCGGTGGTGGCCCGGCAGGCGGCCCGGACCTCGCCCTCCATGCCGTTGCCGAGCCCGAGGTACTCGGTGTCGAGCGTGACCGTGCGCGTCACCCCGTGCAGCGACAGCGCACCGGTGACCGCCCACCGGGTGCCGCCCTTGTGCACGAACCGGTCGCTGTAGAACTCCAGCGTCGGGAACCGCTCCACGTCCAGGAAGTCCGCCGAGCGCAGATGGTCGTCCCGCATCCGCACCCCGGTGTCGATGGACGCGGCGTCGATCACGACGTGCATCGCCGACCGCTCCACCCGCTCACCGATCCGCACCGCTCCGGCGAAGGAGGTGAACTGTCCGTGGATCCGGGCCAGTCCGATGTGCCGCGCGGTGAAGCCGATCGAGGAGTGCGTGGGCTCGATCTCCCAGTCGCCCGGCGCCGGCGGCTCGGGCGGCTGGGACACCTGGAGGGTCACGTCGCCCAGCGAGGAGAGGGAGTTCTCGCCGACCAGCGCGGTGGTCCGGTAGGGGGTGTAGCCCTCGGCCGACAGGGCGAGCCGGTACTCCCCCGCCGGAACCGTCGCCATGAACGTCCCGTAGGGGTCCGTGCCACCGCACATGACCTTGCGGCCCATGGTGTCGCTGACGGTGCACTCGGCGCCCGAGACCGGCTCGTTGACCGGATCGACCACCCGGCAGCTGAGCACTCCGGCACCGGGGGGCGTCTGGACCGCCACCAGGGAACTCGTCCGTTGCTTCTGGTTCGTCCGGTTACCCAGCCAGCGGCCGAACATCTACGACACCCCTGTACGTCTCGACATCATCCGTTGCCGAAGATTCATTCGATCACCGATGCGGCTTTCGAGGCAACACGGGACCACATCGCGGGAATCCAGCACATGCGCCGGAACTGAGTCGAATTAGCGGGCCGCGTTCCGGTTTCGCACAGTCGGAACACAGCCCAGCTCGATCCCGAACCGCTCCCGGTACGCGGACAGCACCTCCTCGTCCGTCTCCAACTCCCGTGTCTCGCGCGTACCGTCGGCGGCCGTCGTCGTCAGCGCGCGCCCGCTGAGCGTGATCCTCCCTCCGTCCTCGGCGACCCGTGAGCACACCAGCGACCCTGTGAAGTGCGACAGCGGCGAGGTGCTGTGCCACCAGGCACCGGCCCTGAAGTCCCCGAGCACCCGGGGCCGCGGCTCCAGCCGGTACTGCGGTGCGCCGTCGCGTACGACGTCCAGGTCCCCGGCGTCCGCCGGGCCGTCGCCGCGCACCCCCGCCGCATCCGGTCCGGCGACCACGATCCGGAACACCCCGGCCGGGTCGGCCTGCTCCCCGCGCTCCCCGTACCTCAGCGGACAGTGGCTGTTCGCCCCGAACCCGACGTCGACGAGCCAGGTGTCCCCCTCCACCGTCCGCACTCGCAGCGCGAGATGGTCGTACGGGATGCCGAGCCGCCCCTCGTCGCCGTAGACGCGTGCCGCGAGGAGCTTGACCTCGTAGCCGAGCGCGGCGAGCAACGCGCCGAAGCTGCCGTTGAGTTCGTAGCAGAAGCCGCCCCGGCGGGCCCCGATCACCTTGTCCAGCAGCCGGTCCTCCGCCAGCACGATCTCCTCGCCGAGGTGGATGGACAGGTTCTCGAAGGGGACGGTCCGCAGATGACACAGGTGCAGCTCGCGCAGCGCCTCGCTGGTGGGCCTCTGTGGGCGCGCGGCCCCGATCCGGTCGAGGTAGGCGTCGACCTGGCGTGGGTTCATGCGTTCAGTCTCTCGTCACCCGCATCTCCCCGCCTGTCCCGCCGACCGCCAGCCCGCCGTCCCGGTCGGTGCGCAGCACCAGCGCGCCGCCCGCCCGCAGCGCGGCCACGGTCGCCGGTGCCGGGTGGCCGTAGGTGTTGCCGGCGCCGACGGAGATCAGGGCCACCCGGGGAGCGGCGAGCCGGATCAGCTCCGGGTCCTGGTAGGCCGAGCCATGGTGGGCCACCTTCAGCACGTCCACCCCGGCCAGCTCGGCCGCTGCCGGGGACCGCAACAGCGCCTGCTGAGCCGGGGGTTCGAGGTCGCCGAGCAGCAGCAGCCGCAGCCCGCCCGTGCGGACCAGCATCGCCACGCTGGCGTCGTTCGGACCGTCCGGCTCCGGCGCCGGGCCCGGCCACGCCGGGACGCCCGGGGGCGACGGCACCCCGCCGCTCGGTGGGGGCCACAGCACCCGCCAGGCGAGCGGTCCGGTACGCCGTTCCTCCCCGGCCACGGCCCGGGTGACCGGGATGTGCCGCGCCGCCGCCTCCTTTCTGACGAACTCGGCCTCGTCGGCGGGCTCTTCGAAGCCGGTCGTCTCGATCGCGGCCACCGAACGGCCCCGCAGCACACCGGGCAGTCCCGCCACATGGTCGGCGTGGAAGTGGGTCAGGACGAGCAGCGGGATGCGTGTGATGCCCAGTTGCCGCAGACAGCGGTCGACCGGCGCCGGATCGGGTCCGGCGTCCACGACCACCCCGGCGCCGTCGCCCGCCGCGAGCACGGTCGCGTCGCCCTGCCCGACATCGCACATCGCGAACCGCCAGCCCGGCGGCGGCCAGCCCGTGATCACCCGGGTCAGCGGCGCCGGCCGCACCACCGCCAGCAGAAGCAGCAGCCCGAGCAGCCCGCACCACCACGGGTGCCGCGACAACCGCCGCCCGGCCAGAACGACGGCCACGGTGACCGTCGCGAGCAGCAGCGCGCCCGGCCAGCTTCCCGGCCAGTCCACGCCCGCACCCGGCAGCGCCGCCCCGGTCCGGGCGACCCCGGCGATCCACCCCGCGGGCCAACTCGCGCACCAGGCCAGCATCTTGGCCACCGGCATCACCACGGGCG
The DNA here is from genome assembly GCF_044388685.1 of Streptomyces sp. NPDC020192. NCBI lineage: Bacteria > Bacillati > Actinomycetota > Actinomycetes > Kitasatosporales > Streptomycetaceae > Streptomyces > Streptomyces sp. NPDC020192. The sequence continues at coordinate 913,048 of NZ_JBIRXG010000001.1, forward strand.
CCGTCACCAGCGCAGCGAATCCCAGCACCGTCGCCGGTGCCACCGCCGCCTCGGCCAGCAGGTTGCACGGCACCGCGACCAGGCTCACCCGGGCCGACAGCACCGCCACGACCGGCGCGCACACCGCCTGCGCCGCGGCGGCGGCCGCCAGCCCCTCCGCGAGCCTCGGCGGCAGCCCGCGCCGGTGCAGCGCCTCGCACCAGCCCGGCGCCAGGAGGAGCAGCGCGCCGGTGGCCAGCACGGAGAGCAGGAAGCCGTAACTCCGGGCGAGCCACGGGTCGTAAAGCACCAGCAGCAGGACGGCCGTGGCCAGGGCCGGGACCAGGGATCTGCGGCGCCCGGTGGCCAGCGCGAGCAGCGCGACCGCGCCACAGGCGGCGGCCCGCAGCACACTGGGGTCGGGCCGGCAGACGATCACGAACCCCAGCGTGAGCACCCCGGCGGTCAGTGCGGTCGCCCGCAGCGAGAGCCCGAGGCGCGGGGCCAGACCGCGCCGCTCGGCCCGCTGGGCCAGCCCGGGCGGCCCGATGAGCAGCGCGAGCAGCACCGTGAGGTTGCTGCCGGACACCGCGAGCGTGTGCGCCAGGTCCGTCTCCTTGAACGCCTCGTCCAGCTCGGGGGTGATCCGCGCGGTGTCCCCGACGACCAGCCCGGGCAGCAGCGCCCGCGCGTCCCCCGGCAGGCCGTCCGTCGCCTCCCGCAGCCCGGCCCTGAGCCGCCCCGCCAGTCGCTGCGGCCCGCTGGGCCCCGCCACGACCCGCGGCCCCGGCCGCCGCCGCACCCGCAACACGGCCGCGGTCCGGTCACCACCCGTCAGCGCGGGCGCCAGCCGCCCCTCCACCCGAAGCCGTGTGGACGGCAACAGCCCGAGCCAGGCGCTCCGCGCCGAGCCCGCACGGGCAGCCCCGTTCGGTGTGGCGGCTCCCTCCGGTGCCGGGACGTCCCCGTCGACCACCAGCAGCACCGGGCTCCGCGTCCGCACCCGGCTGCCGTCTCTCTCCTCGACGCTCCGCACCTCCGCCCGTGCCAGCACCGCCACGGGCGCCGAGTGATCGCCGCGCACCCGCGGCCGGCTGAGCCAGGGATCATCGCTCACCTCGACCTCAGCGGTCACGGTCGCGAACCGCCGGGCCAGCTCGGGCACCGGCCCGCGCCGCACATCAGCCCCGTGCAGCCCGGCGGAGGCGGCGGCCGCCGCGACACAGAGCAGCACGGCGGCGACCGAAGCCCGCGCCCACGCGAACCGCCCGAGCACCCGCGCGGACCGTCCCGGCCCTCCGGCCCGGGTGCCCCGTCCGAACTTCCGTACCGACAGCAGCACAACCCCGCCCACCAGGCAGACCACCGCCAACGCGGCGGTCCAGCCGGCCGGTGTGTCCAGCGTAAGGGCCGCCGTGGCCCAGGCCGCGAGCGCGGGTGGCACCAGGCGCAGGTCCAGCGGTCCCGCGCGGTCGCCGTGCGAAGTCCCCCGCACCTCGCGCGAAGCCTCCCGCCCCTCGGGCCCACCGCCTGCGGCAGCCCCGGGCGGTCCCAGGTCGGTCGCGTGGCTCATGGCCGTACCAGCTCGCGCAGATCGCCGAAGCGGCGGTCACCGATGCCGTTGACCTCACGCAGCTCGTCCACCGAGCGGAAACCGCCGTGCTGCGTGCGGTAGTCGATGATGTGCCGGGCCAGCACCGGACCGACTCCGGGCAGGGCGTCGAGCTGGTCCACCGTGGCCGTGTTGAGGGAGACCGGGGCCCGGGGGCCCGCGCCCACCGCCCCGGAGGCCGTGCCGTCCGCCGACCCGGGTGGGACCGGCGCTCCGGCGGGTGCGCCGACGACGACCTGTTCGCCGTCGACCAGGAAGCGGGCCCGGTTGAGGCCCTCGGTGCTCACGCCCGGACGGACACCGCCGGCGGCACGCAGCGCGTCGGCCACCCGGGAACCGGCCGGCAGCCGCCGGATCCCCGGTGCGCGGACCTTGCCGCTGACGTCCACGACGATCTCCCCGCCCGGCGGCGCCGAGGCACGCGCACTCGCCCCGGCCTTCGCGTCCTGCCCCTTCTTGGCGTACGGTGCCTCGGCACGCACCACTTGAGGAGCCTTCAGGGACTCGGTCCGCCCCGCCCAGAAGTGCTGTACCGCGAACACGGCGGCGATCACGAGCACCACGGCGAGCGCCACGACTCCCCGCCGTTCCACCCCGCACCGCGCCTGCAGCCACACCGGCATCCGCTCCCGCAACGCCAGCCCGGCCCGTTCCCGCCGGCCGGTACTGACAGGGCCGCCGCCCGGCGGCTCCAACGGGCCTGCGGAAACGGTCGGTTCGGGGTCGGCGGCCGTGGTGATGCTCGCCGGGCTCAGCCCGTGCGCCGGACCCGTGACCGTCGCGGTCGCAGCCGTGGCCGCCGTCGCCATCGCGGCGCACCGCTCCGCCTCCGGCGGCCCGTTGTCCGACTCCCGCCGCCGAACGCCTCGTTCACCGAAGAGGAGTTCCGCCCGCCGGCGCAGTTCCTCGGCCTGCGCGGGCGGGCGACGACGGGCCCGGTCGTGTTCCGTGCCGCGACGGCCCCGGACGCGTCCGTCCGAGGCCGGCCCACGCCCGGGGCCACTGCTTGCGGAGGCAATGCGTGTACGTGATCGAAGTGCCATGCGACGAGGATGGAACGCCTCGCCGATTCGTGATGATCTCGGTCAATTCCCGGGTACTACCGCCCGGTTGTGGAAAACTCCGCCACCCACACGAGTGAGGACTCAGCGCGGCGAAACCACCGCTCCCAGCAGCCCCGGCCCCGTGTGCGCCCCGATCACCGCTCCGACCTCGCTCACATGCAGCTCGGCCAGGCCCGGCACCCGTGCCCGCAGCCGGTCGGCAAGTGCGCCCGCGCGCTCGGGGGCGGCGAGATGGTGGACGGCGATGTCGACCTCGGCGCTGCCCGCCCGTTCGGCCGTCAGCTCCTCCAGGCGTGCGATGGCCTTGGACGCCGTACGGACCTTCTCCAGCAGCTCGATACGGCCACCGTCCAGCTGAAGCAGGGGTTTGACGGCGAGTGCGGAGCCGAGGAGGGCCTGGGCGGCTCCGATGCGGCCGCCGCGGCGCAGATAGTCGAGGGTGTCGACGTAGAAGTAGGCGGAGGTGCCCGCGGCGCGCTTCTCGGCGGCCGTGACGGCCTCGTCCACCGTGCCGCCGGCCTCCGCCGTCTCGGCCGCGGCGAGCGCGCAGAAGCCGAGGGCCATCGCGACCATCCCGGTGTCCACGACCCGCACCGGCACCGGTGCCTCGCGCGCCGCGAGGACCGCCGCGTCGTAGGTGCCGGACAACTCGGCGGACAGATGCAGCGAGACGATGCCGCTCGCGCCGGACTCGGCGACCCTGCGGTAGGTCTCCGCGAACATCTCGGGGCTCGGCCGGGACGTTGTGACGGGACGGCGCTTCTGCAACGCCTGGGCCAGCGAGCGGGTGGAGATCTCGGTGCCCTCTTCGAGCGCCTCGTCGCCGAGGACCACGGTCAGCGGTACCGCGGTGATGTCATGACGCTCCATCGTCCGTGGCGGCAGGTAGGCCGTTGAATCGGTCACGATCGCGACATGGCGGGACATGAGCTGGAGGTTACCTGCCGTAGCTCGCGCGCGGCAGCCCGGCCCCTGAGGTCCGGCAGCGGAGCGGTCCGCTCAGGCGGTGCTCTCGGGGCGGGGCTTCTTCTGCCAGGGGTAGGCGGGGCGCGGCGACGGCGGGGTGATCGCCTGCGGAGCGGGCTCCTCGGCGGGGGCGGGGGCGGGACCGGCCGGGGTCCAGTGACGCAGGGCGTCCGCCTCGATGCCGATCTGGTCGCTGAGCGCGCCGAGGTCGTCGTCGTTGAAACGGCGGGCCCGGTCGCGGACGGCCCAGCGCAGGGAGTCGGCGGACTTGGTGATGCGCTCGGTGCGGCTGCGCAGCTCGGCCAGCCGCTCTCTGACCTCGGCCCGGTCGGGCTCGGACTCCAGGCGCCTGAGGTCGGCGTCCAACTGGTGTCCGTGGGCGCTGAGCCGCTCGAAGAGGCCGAGGGACTCCTTCAGCGACTCGTCCTCGGCAACACCGGTGTGCAGCGCTTCCTGGGTGGCGCGCATCGATGTGCGCAGCGAGAGCCTCAGCTGGGCGATCTCGGCGGCGGGGCCTACCTTGGCGAAGGACTTCGCGCGCAGGGTGTGGTCCTCGACCGTGCGCCGGGCCTGCTCGATCGTGCGGTCCACTCCACGCTTGGCCGCGCCGACCGCCTTCACCGTGGCGTACACGCCGAAGCCGACGAACAGCAGGAAGAGCAGGGCGAACACGGCGATGACTGCTTCCACGACGCTCCTCCTCGGGCCGGTGCGGCACTCGCCGCTGCGCTTTCCACGGTAAACGCAGCGGGCAGGCCCGGAGTTCCGGAAGAACCCCGAGCCTGCCCCGAGTCTGCCCGTAGGGGACCACGCCGATGCCCGCCACGGCAGGCATCCGGTCGTCAGGCCGTGGCCGTCAGACCGTGGTCATTCACACCGTGACGATGTTCACCAGCTTCGGCGCGCGCACGATCACCTTGCGGATGTCCGCGCCGCCCAGCGCCCGGACGACGCCCTCGTCGGCCAGCGCCACCTTCTCCAGCTCCTCCTCGGAGATGGCCGGCGGCACCTCCAGGCGGGCCTTGACCTTGCCCTTGATCTGCACGACGCAGGTCACGGTCTCGTCCACGACGTAGGCCGGGTCGGCGACCGGGAAGTCCCGGTGCACGACGGAGTCGGTGTGGCCCAGCTTGCGCCACAGCTCCTCGGCGATGTGCGGGGCCAGCGGAGCCACCATCAGCACCAGCGGCTCGGCCACCGAACGCGGCAGCGCTGTGCCGGCCTTGGTCAGGTGGTTGTTCAGCTCGGTGACCTTGGCGATGGCGGTGTTGAAGCGCAGGCTCTCCAGGTCCTGGCGGACGCCGTCGATGGCCTTGTGCAGGGCACGCAGCGTGTCCTCGTCGGGCGCCGCGTCCACCACGGTCACCCCGCCGGTGTTCTCGTCGACGATGTTGCGCCACAGCCGCTGCAGCAGCCGGAACTGGCCGACCACCGCGCGCGTGTCCCACGGGCGGGACACGTCCAGCGGGCCCATGGCCATCTCGTACAGGCGCAGGGTGTCGGCGCCGTACTCGGCGCAGATCTCGTCCGGGGTCACCGCGTTCTTCAGGGACTTGCCCATCTTGCCCAGCAGGCGGCTGACCTTCTCGCCCTGGTAGAAGTACTCGCCGCCCAGCTCCTCGACCTCGGCGGCGGGCACCGGGAAGCCGCGACTGTCGCGGTAGACGTAGGCCTGGATCATGCCCTGGTTGAACAGCTTGTGGAACGGCTCCGCGGAGGAGACGTGCCCCAGGTCGTACAGGACCTTGGACCAGAAGCGCGCGTACAGCAGGTGCAGCACGGCGTGCTCGGCGCCGCCGACGTACAGGTCGACACCGCCGTGCGGGCGGCCCTCACGCGGGCCCATCCAGTACTGCTCGATCCCGGGGGCGACCAGCTGCCCGTCGTTGTGCGGGTCCAGGTAGCGGAACTCGTACCAGCAGGAACCGGCCCAGTTGGGCATCGTGTTGGTCTCGCGGCGGTACTTCTTCGGTCCGTCGCCCAGGTCCAGCGTGACGTTGACCCATTCCTCGTTGCGCGACAGCGGCGTCTCGGGCTGGGTGTTCGCGTCGTCCGGGTCGAAGGTGCGCGGGCTGTAGTCCTCGACCTCGGGCAGCTCCAGCGGCAGCATCGACTCGGGCAGCGCGTGGGCGACGCCGTCCTCGTCGTAGACGATCGGGAAGGGTTCGCCCCAGTAGCGCTGGCGGCTGAACAGCCAGTCGCGCAGGCGGAAGTTGACGGTGCCCTCGCCGATGCCGTTCGCCGCCAGCCACTCGGCGATGCGGGCCTTGGCCTCGGCGACGCCCAGGCCGTCCAGGGAGATGGCGTCGTTGGCGGAGTTGATGATCTTCGCGTCGTACGACCCGAAGGCGGTCTCCCAGGTCGAGGTGTCGGTGCCGCGGCCGTCGGTCGGCTCGACGATGCAGTGGACCGGCAGCTCGAAGGCGCGCGCGAACTCGAAGTCGCGCTGGTCGCCCGCGGGGACGGCCATGATCGCGCCGGTGCCGTAGCCCATCAGCACGTAGTCGGCGATGAAGACCGGGATCCGCTCGCCGTTGACCGGGTTGGTCGCGTACGCGCCCGTGAACACGCCGGTCTTGTCCTTGGCCTCGGCCTGCCGCTCCACGTCGGACTTGGCGCCGGCCTGCGCGCGGTACGCGGCGACGGCCTCGGCCGGGGTCGCGTGGCCGCCGGTCCACACCGCGTGCGTGCCCTCGGGCCAGGCGGCCGGGGTGAACTTCTCGACCAGCGGGTGCTCGGGCGCCAGCACCATGTAGGTCGCGCCGAACAGGGTGTCGGGGCGGGTGGTGAAGACCGTGATCTTCTCGCCGTCGATCGGGAAGTCGACGCGGGCGCCCTCGCTGCGGCCGATCCAGTTGCGCTGCTGCAGCTTGATGGCCTCGGGCCAGTCCAGCTCCTCCAGGTCCTCCAGCAGCCGGTCGGCGTAGGCGGTGATGCGCATGTTCCACTGACGCAGCTTGGCCTTGAAGACCGGGAAGTTGCCGCGCTCGGAGCGGCCGTCGGCGGTGACCTCCTCGTTGGCCAGCACGGTGCCCAGGCCGGGGCACCAGTTGACGGGCGCGTCGGAGGCGTAGGCCAGGCGGTACTCGCTCAGGACGTCGGCACGCTCGGCGGCGCTCAGCTCGCTCCACGCGCGCGTGGTGCCCGGAATCGCGCGCTCACCGGACTCGAACCGGGCGATCAGCTCGGAGATCGGCCGGGCCTTGCGGGCCTCGTCGTCGTACCAGGAGTTGAAGATCTGCAGGAAGATCCACTGGGTCCACTTGTAGTAGTCCGGGTCGATCGTGGCGAAGGACCGGCGCTTGTCGTGGCCCAGGCCCAGCCGGCGCAGCTGGGCCTTCATGTTCTCGATGTTGGCCTCGGTGGAGACACGCGGGTGCGTGCCGGTCTGCACGGCGTACTGCTCGGCAGGCAGGCCGAAGGCGTCGAAGCCCAGGGTGTGCAGGACGTTGTGCCCGGTCATGCGCTGGAAGCGGGCGAAGACGTCGGTCGCGATGTAGCCCAGCGGGTGGCCGACGTGCAGGCCCGCGCCGGAGGGGTACGGGAACATGTCCATGATGAACTTCTTGGGCCGGGCGACCACCTCGGGGTCGCCCGCCAGGTCACCCTCGGGGTTCGGCGCCGCGTAGGTGCCGTCGGCGTCCCAGAAGTCCTGCCAGCGTGCCTCGATCTCGGCCGCCAGGGCGGCCGTGTAGCGGTGCGGCGCTGCCACCTCGGACGTGGCAGCGGGGTTCGTCTCGCTCATGATCCTCAAAGCTCCATCGATCGTCTCTGCCTGCGGCTGTGACATCCAAAGAAACGAAAAAACCCCTCACACAGGAGGGGACGCCGCGCCGATGCCGACCCCACGGGGTTCGACCGGGGTCGGTACTGATCAGCGCGGCCCGCTAAGCAGAAGGCGTACGGCACGCATGGCGCTAGGGTACCGCAGGCCCTGAGCGAGCCGCGACGGCCTTGAGCAAGCCGCGACGCGCGTCCGTATCCCTAGTGGACATGCCAGGAAGCCCGCCGAAACTGAACCAAGGTCAAGAAAATACATCGCGTACTGTCCCCTAAGGGACACCGCCCAAGTCATATTGCCGGTTGATAACAACGCAATAACTCAAACCCCGTACCGATCGGTATGGCACCACTTAGAGTTCGGCAGCGGGACCGCTTTCCCGAAACTGCTCGGAGTTGCCCCCATGAACCCTCGTCGTAGTACCAGCTCCCTCCCCAAACCGGGCCGCTCGGCCTATGGGGTGGCGACCGCCGTCGTCCTGCTGCTGATACCCGTGAGCGTGCTGGTCGGAGGCAACCAGTACGTAGATTTCCTGAACTTCGGCGCGGGCGTGATGTCCCTGGTCTCGCTCAGCTGCTCGGTGATCTGGGGCCTGTTCGCCCAGGACCGGATCTTCCTGAACATCCGCCAGCGGATCGTCGGCCAGGCGGTACACCGCACGCTGGGCATCGCCTCGATCGCGTTCCTCCTGCTGCACATCACCACGAAGGTCGCCCTCGGCCACACGCAGCTGATCGCCGCGATCATCCCGTTTTCGCTCGGTGTCACCGGAATCGGCGGCCTGATCGGACTGGGCTCGCTGGCGGGCCTGCTGATGATCTTCGTGGGTGTCACCGGCGCCCTGCGCAGCAATTTCGCCACCCCGGCCCCGGTCGCCGCCCGCTGGCGCGCGATGCACATGCTGGCCTACCCGTCCTGGTGCGCGGCGCTGATCCACGGCCTGTACGCGGGCCGCTCGGTGAAGAGCCCGCTCTTCACCTACCTGTACGCGCTGTCACTGATCGGGGTCATGGCGGCCCTCGCCCTGCGCTCCGCCCCGCGCCCGGTCAAGCGCAGGGTCGCCGACCGCCTGGTATCGCTGTTCGGCAGCTCGGAGCGGCCCGGACTCGACGAACTGGACGCGAGCCGCTCCCGGGTGGCCGAGTCGACGCTCCCGGGCTTCGAGCGCCGGCGCGAACCCGAGGCGGCCGCCGCCCCCACCGCGCCGCTGTACCAGTCCCCCGCGGCCCCCGCCGCACAGCCCGCGTCCGGCTTCGCCGCCGCCTACCGCGCGGTGTCCCCGCGCGGCGGCGCCCAGCAGCCGTTCGCGGCCGGCCAGACCGCCCGCATGGACCTGCCCCTCGACCTGCAGGCCACGGAGGCCATCCCGCGCATGGACGGCCCGTCCAGCACCTCGGGCAGCTGGCCGATCCCGTCCCCGCCGCCGGTCGGCGAGGCCCCACCGTCCGCGTACGACCCGCTCCAGGACACCGGACACACCATCCCCGTCTATGGCAATCCCGGCACGTCCGGATACGGCGGAAGTGACATGTACGACACCGGTGAGACAAACGGCCGCTATGCCACGTACAACGCCAGTGACACGTACAACAACGGTCCCGCTACCGAAACGCTGCCCGGCGCGTCCTTCGACGCACCGGGTTCGGGCGAGTCCTGGAACACGCCGTCCGGAGGCTTTAAGTGAACGAGGCCCTGCCCGACGTCCCCGAAGTCCGCGTCGTCGGCCTTCCCCAGCTCACGTCGGGCTTCGACCTTGTGGAACGACTCGACCTGCCCATGCACCTGAAGGTGCACGGGCCGCTCGACCCTCTGGGCGGCGAACAGCTCGCACAGCTCGCCGAGAACATCAACCTCAAGGGCCGCGGCGGCGCCGGCTTCCCCTTCCACAAGAAGCTGCGCTCGGTCGCCGAGGCGGCGATCAAGCGTGGGGTGCGGCCGGTCGTCGTGGTCAACGGCAGCGAGGACGAACCGGCCTGCCGCAAGGACACGGTGCTGATCAACCGCGCCCCGCACCTGATCCTGGACGGCGCGCTGCTGTGCGCGGAGGCGCTCGGCGCGCGCACCCTCGTGATCGGCGTCACGCGCGAGTCCACGCAGCGCTCCATGGAGGCCGCGCTCGCCGAACGCGGGCTGAGCAACAGCCGTAGATCGGCGCTACGCGCGTGGGTGCAGCGCAACCCGGTGCGCATGGTCACCGGCGCCGCCGCGTCGCTGATCCGCTCGGTCGACGGCGGCCCCGCGATCCCGCCCGGCCGCAAGATCAGCGCCTCGCAGAGCGGTGTCGGCGGCGCGCCCACGCTGCTGTCGAACGCGGAGACGTTCGCGCAGCTGGCCATCGCCGCCCGCATCGGCCCCGAGCGCTACGGCAACACCGGCCTGTACGACGAGCCGGGCACCGTCATGCTCACCGTGTCCGGCGCGGTGGCCCGCCCGATGGTGATCGAGGTCCCCACGGGCGTGCCGCTGCGCTACGTGCTGCAGCTGGCGGGCGCCCCGCCGGTGCCGCAGGGCGTGCTGACCGGCGGCTACCACGGCAAGTGGATCGACGCGGCGACCGTCAACGAGGCGATCGTCTCGCGCAACTCGCTGGACGCGGTGGGCGGTTCGCTGGGCGCGGGCGCGATCCTGCCGATCAGCCAGGAGACCTGCCCGCTGGGTGAGTCGCTGCGGGTGGCGCAGTGGCTGGCCGAGGAGAGCGCCGGCCAGTGCGGCCCCTGCTACCTCGGACTGCCCGCCGCCGCGCGCGGCATGGAGGACATCCTCAACGGCGGCGGGCCGGCCGCCCTGGAGGCGCTGAAGCAGGTCGCGAAGAACGTCAAGCGCCGGGGCGCCTGTTCACATCCGGACGGCTCGGCGATGTTCCTGGAGTCGACCATCAAGGCGTTCACCGACGACCTGGCCGCCCATGTGCTCGGAAACGGCTGCGGACGGCCCGTGGAGGGCGTTCTGCCGCTCTTCGAGGGGGGCAGGGCCCCTACGGGCATCCCGGGCGGCGCGGAGCCCGAGGAGACCGGCGGCAGCCGCCAGAAGATCTACGTCGACTGGACGCTGTGCCGGGGCCACGGGCTGTGCGCCGACATCCTGCCGGAGGTGTTCGAGCTCGGCGCCGACGGTTTCCCGACCGTCGCCCAGGCGAATGTGCCGCGTTACGCGGAGGCCAAGGCGCTGCGCGCGGTGCGCCGCTGCCCGGCGCTGGCCCTGCGCCTCGAGGAGGACACGCGCGGGCAGGCGCCGTCGCGCAACCTGCCGGTCCTCTCCCAGGGCCGCGGCCGGCGGGCGCTCGGCCGCTGAGCACACGCAGGGGGCGCCCCCACCTGTGACCGGGTGGGGGCGCCCCCTGCGTTCGGCACAACACGCCGAAGGCGGACCATCCTTCGGATGATCCGCCTTCGACTTCTGTGGAGCTAAGGAGAATTGAACTCCTGACCTCCTGCATGCCATGCAGGCGCTCTACCAACTGAGCTATAGCCCCTTGTTTTGTTGTTTCGCCCGGTTCCCCGGCGACGTCGTAAACATTACAGGGCCAGGGCCGTAGCGCAAAATCGGTTTCAGGTTCACACCCGTACGCGTACTTATGTCCGGTTTTGACACTGGAGCTGTCAGGCCGTCACGAAGGAGTAGAACCGCTTGAGCGTGCAGTGTTCTTCGAGAAGGCGGCCGTAGATCGGCTCGCCCTCCAATTCCCGGTACGTCTCGATCGGGTCGCCTTTTATGATCAGCGCCCGCGCGCATTCCTCGCACCAGTACTGGTAGTCGGGATTGATCGGCTCCATGTCGCGGACGATCGGCGTACCGCTCCCGCACCAGTCGCACTTTCGCCTGTGTGCACCCATCGATCAGCTCCAGCTGTGGCCGCAGGCCGTGCACACGTAGGAGATTCCGCCGTTGTCGCCGAGGACCTGGGCCACATGCGCGGAACCGCAGGAAGGGCAGAGGAGCCGGGTGGTCGTGTTCCGTATCAACGCCGCACCGAGGAGGTGGCCGCCCTCCTCGAGGATGCTCGCAGGCATCGCTACTCCCTCCCGTCGGGCCGCGTCCCCTTCCGGCCGTTTGATTCTGCCACGGCTGGAGCAATACGGTCAGCGACGCCTCAGTACCAGTCCGGACACGGCTGCCGAGATGCGCCTCCGCAGAGGTATACGCGCGCGGGACCCCGACTGACTCAAGCCGCACGCAGAAGATCCCGCCCCCTGGTGGGGACGGGATCTTCATCACCGATCTTGATCACTCGACAGAGTGTCGATCAGTGGAGCTAAGGAGAATTGAACTCCTGACCTCCTGCATGCCATGCAGGCGCTCTACCAACTGAGCTATAGCCCCTTACGTTCTTCCCGCTCGGCGGGGCGAACAAGAAGAACTCTAGCCTGTGACCTGCCAGAAAGTGAAATCCGGGGTCGGGGTGGGGCGACGGCGGCTCAGGTGTCGTCGCCGAGCACGGGCTCCGGAAGGGTGCCCGCGTTGTGCTCCAGCAGGCGCCAGCCGCGGGCGCCCTCGCCGAGCACGGACCAGCAGCAGTTGGACAGACCGCCGAGGCTCTCCCAGTGCTGGGCCTCCAGGCCGAGGAGCCGGCCGATGGTGGTGCGGATGGTGCCGCCGTGGCTGACGACGACGAGCGTGCCGTCCTCGGGCAGCTTCTCGGCGTGCCGCAGGACGACGGGTGCGGCGCGGTCGGCGACCTCGGTCTCCAGCTCGCCGCCGCCGCGGCGGACCGGCTCGCCGCGCTTCCAGGCGGCGTACTCCTCGCCGTGGCGGGCGATGATCTCCTCGTGCGTCAGTCCTTGCCACACGCCCGCGTACGTCTCGCGCAGGGCCTCCTCGCGGGTGATGTCGAGGCCGGTGAGGGTGGCCAGCTCGGCGGCCGTGTCCGCCGCCCGCCGCAGGTCGGAGGAGACGATCGCGTCCGGCTTCAGGGAGGCCAGCAGCCGGGCGGCGCGGCGGGCCTGGCCGAGGCCGGTCTCGGTCAGCGCGACGTCCGTGCTGCCCTGGAAGCGCCGCTCGACGTTCCAGGCCGTCTGGCCGTGCCGCCACAGGATGACGCGCCGGCCCCGGCTCCTGCGGTCGGTCACCTCACCGGTGGCGCTCATCACCACTCCCCGCCCGGCTCCACGGCGGCCTCCTCGGCCTGCAGCTTGGCGTGCTCCTCGGCCTTGCCGCGGGTGGCCCTGGCGTCGGCGGGCAGCTCGAGCTCGGGGCAGTCCTTCCACAGCCGCTCCAGGGCGTAGAAGACCCGCTCCTCGCTGTGCTGGACGTGGACGACGATGTCGACGTAGTCGAGCAGCACCCAGCGGGCCTCGCGGTCGCCCTCGCGGCGCACCGGCTTGGCGCCGAGTTCCTTCAGCAGGCGCTCCTCGATCTCGTCGACGATGGCCTTGACCTGGCGGTCGTTCGGGGCGGAGGCCAGCAGGAAGGCGTCCGTGATCGACAGCACGTCGCTGACGTCGTAGGCGATGACATCGTGGGCGAGCTTGTCGGCCGCCGCCTGGGCGGCGCTGTTGATGAGCTCAAGGGAACGGTCGGTGGCGGTCACTACGCGGCTTTCCTTCGGCGGTCGTTTGACATCAAGGGTCTCACGGACCGCCCGGAGCACCCCACGTGATTATCGGATCGCGCAGGGTGCCCCCGCCGAAGTCAGGAGGCGGACGGCTTGTAGTCCTGGCCGAGGACCACCGAGACGTCGGCGCCCGAGGAGACCGTGCCCTTGGCCACGGAGCCGGCCGGCAGACCGAGGGTCTTGGCGACCTCGGTGGCGTTCTCCTTGTCGGAGGCGTCCGCGTAGAGCACCTTCGAGACGGCCTGGGTGCCGGCGGCGGTGCCGCCCTCCAGGAAGGTGAAGCCGCCGTTGAGGAGCACCACGCGGGCCTTCTCGGTGTCGTCCTTCACACCGGTGGCGTTCTGCACCGAGACCCGGACCGCGGATCCGGCGTCGGGGCTCTTCGCGGTGCCGCCGAGGATGTCCTTCACCACGCTGCCACTGGTCTGCGCGCTCAGCGTGCCGTCGGTCTGCACGGGCAGCAGGGCGGTCTTGTACTCGCCGCTCTTGGCGAGGTCGGCGAGCCTGGCGAGGAAGGTCCCGAGGTCCTTGTCGGTGAGCGGCGGGTCGAGGATCTGCGCCAGGGTCTGCACGGTGGTGATCGCCGACGACGGGTCGGAGGACAGCTTGCGCAGCACGCCCTGCATGACCTGCCCGAACCGCTCCAGCTGGGCGTTCTCGGACTCTCCGGAGGCGCGGTAGGTGGCGTAGGCGACGGCCATCTTGCCGCTGAGGGTCTGCTGGCTGCCCTTGTGGACGAGCGGCTCGGTGCCCTTCTTCTTGGCGTCCGGGTCGGGCACGTCGGCGTTGGTGTCGATGTCGATGTTGCCGACCAGGTCGACGAGGTTCTGCAGATAGGGGGTGTCGAGGCGCCAGGTGCCCTGGATGTTGGTGCCGAGCACGGTGCCGAGCTGGTCGCGGGTGCCCGAGGAGCCGTCGCCGTCCACCGACTTGGCGAGGGTCGTGGTGGCGCCCGAGTCGCCGCTCAGGGCGAGGTTGTTGGGCAGCAGCACGGTGCTGCCCTGCTTGGTGGTGGTGTTGTCGACCAGCAGTGCCGTGGAGGTGCCGCCCTTGCCGGTGTTGTGCAGGTGGACGACGATCACGTCGCGTTTCTGGGCGCCGACGGGCGTGGCCGCGCCGGGCTTGGAGCCGGCGGAGGACAGGCCGGGCAGCTTTCCGGCGTACCAGAGGTAGCCGACGCCGCCGACGGCGACCAGTGCGAGGACGACGACCAGGGCGATCAGCCGGCTGCGGGCGCGGCGTTTGGCCTCCTCGCGGCGCTCGGTGCGGTTCTCGGTGAAGTTCAGCCAGTCGATGACGTCCTCGGAGTCGCCCTCCGGGTCCTCGACGAAGGCGAACTGCTCGGTGCGGTAGTCCCGTTCGCCCTCGTCCCGGGGCTCGTCGGCCGCCTTCGGCTGCTGCGCCGGGCCGGCCTGCTGCGGGATGTAGGCGGTCTGCCCGGCGACCCGGGGCTGCTGCCCGCTGGTCGCGGCCTGCCCGTAGGGGTCGTAGCCGACGACGGGCTGGGTGCCGGTCGTCCCGTAGGGGTCGTACGGGGTCTGGGCGGCGTAGGGGTCGTACGCCTGCTGCTGCCCGGAGTCGTAGGAGGGCACCGGCGGCTGCTGGCCGGTGGCGTACGGGTCGTAGCCGTAGCCCTGCTGCTGGGCGTACGGGTCGTAGGTCGCCTGCGAAGCCTGCTGTGACTGCTGTGACTGTGGAGACGGCTGTGCCGGTATCTGCCGGTACACGGGCCGGCCGTACTCGTCGTAGCCGACGATCTCGTACGGGCCGGCACCGTAGCCGGTGTCACCCGCGTCGTATCGGTCGTTCACCGGTGCCCCTCTCGGCTCACTCGCCGCGGTACAGCTCGCGCTTGTCGATGTAGCGCACGACTCCGTCCGGCACCATGTACCAGATGGGGTCTCCCTTGGCGACTCTCGCGCGGCAGTCCGTGGAGGAGATGGCGAGCGCCGGCACCTCGACCAGTGAGACACCGCCCTCCGGCAGGCCGGGGTCGGTCAAGTGGTGGCCGGGCCGGGTGACGCCGATGAAGTGCGCGAGCGAGAACAGCTCCTCGCTGTCGCGCCAGGTCAGCAGCTGGGCCAGGGCGTCGGCGCCGGTGATGAAGAACAGGTCGGTGTCGGGGTTGAGGGCCCGCAGGTCGCGCAGGGTGTCCACAGTGTAGGTGGGGCCGCCGCGGTCGATGTCGATGCGGCTGACGGAGAACTGGGGGTTCTCGGCGGTCGCGATGACCGTCATCAGATAGCGGTCCTCGGCCGGGGAGACCTTGCGGTGGGACTTCTGCCACGGCTGGCCGGTGGGCACGAACACCACCTCGTCCAGCTGGAACTGCGCGGCGACCTCACTGGCCGCCACGAGGTGCCCGTGGTGGATCGGGTCAAACGTTCCGCCCATGACGCCCAGGCGTCGCTTGCCCGTGCGCACGGGGCCGCCGAAGGGCCGGTACGACGGGTGCTGCACCGTGTCGCCGGTGCTCTCGTCGCTCTTGTGCGCCGGACCGGTAGGCATGTCCTGCTCTCCCATGCGTGCAGACCCTACCGGCCCGGCCTGGAGCCTCCCGCCGGGGACGGGGTCCGGGCTCAGCGGTCGCGGTTGAAGCGGGTGGTGATCCACAGCAGGAGCAGCAGGATGATGAAGGCGCCGCCGCCGGTGACCAGCGGGTTGAGGCTGTCGTGGTGGCCGCCCTCGGCTTCGGCGAGGGTGACCATCTGGGCTGCGGCGCTGTGAAGGCTCATCTTCGGCAGGACCTAACGCGTGTGGGCGGGATAAAGATGTCGGCTCATCGTATGCGGGCGGCCCGGCGGCGATCACGCCGACTCCGCCGTTGGGGTCGGGGGGAAGGTCCGTCGGGGCCCGGCGGGGAACTTTCGCCGGCCGTCAGTCGTCCTTCCGCTTGTAGCCGCGCAGCAGGAACCAGGCGGTCAGCGCGCAGCCCAGCACCATCACGACCAGCACGATGCGGAGCAGATTCCCCGACCCGTGCTGCTGGACGGCGCTCGCGGCGGCCTCGGTCAGCCAGGCGGCTGCGGGGTGGTGATCCATCGGTGGACTCCTTCGGCTGTACTGCCCGTCCACCGTATCTCCGCCTAGGCTGGGCCCTGCCTCGGGGGCACAGTGGCACTCACACGTACATGGGGGAAGACATGTCCGACGACGGCCAGCAGGACACGGGGCACGAGCGCGTGCCGAGCAGGCAGCGCAGGCGCTTCCCGGGGATCTCCTCGCGTGCCTATGAGCATCCGGCCGACCGCTCCGCCCTGGTCGCGCTGCGCAAGCTGAGCGGATTCGACACGGTCTTCAAGGCGCTCAGCGGGCTGCTTCCGGAGCGCAGCCTGAGGCTGCTGTTCCTGTCCGACTCGGTGCGCGTCTCCGAGCGGCAGTTCCAGCACCTGCACGACATGCTCCTGGACGCCTGTTACATCCTGGACCTGGAGAAGGTCCCGCCGATGTACGTCAACCAGGACCCGCAGCCCAACGCGATGTGCATCGGCCTGGACGAGCCGATCATCGTGGTCACCACGGGCCTCGTGGAACTCCTCGACGAGGAGGAGATGCGCGCGGTCGTCGGCCACGAGGTGGGCCACGCGCTGTCCGGCCACGCGGTGTACCGCACGATCCTGCTGTTCCTGACCAGCCTCGCGCTGAAGGTCGCCTGGATCCCGCTGGGCAACTTCGCGATCATGGCGATCATCACGGCGCTGCGGGAGTGGTTCCGCAAGTCGGAGCTGTCCGCGGACCGCGCGGGTCTGCTGGTGGGCCAGGACGCGCAGGCCTCGATGCGCGGCCTGATGAAGATCGCGGGTGGCAACCATCTGCACGAGATGAACGTGGACGCCTTCCTGGAGCAGGCCGAGGAGTACGACGCCGCGGGCGATCTGCGCGACTCGGTGCTGAAGATCCTGAACGTGCTGCCCCGCTCGCACCCCTTCGCGGCGATCCGGGCGGCCGAGCTGAAGAAGTGGTCCGAGTCCCGGGACTTCCAGCGGATCATGGACGGCCACTATCCGCGGCGCGACGAGGACAAGGACACCTCGGTCAGCGACTCCTTCCGCGAGTCGGCGTCCAGCTACGCCAGCGATGTGAAGAGCTCCAAGGACCCGCTGATGAAGCTGGTCTCGGACCTCGCGGGCGGCGCGGGCGACCTGGGCGGCCGGGTGCGGCGCGGCTTCGACGGCTTCAGGAGCGGCCCGCCTCCGGCGCATGAGGGGCCGCAGGACACGGAGTAGGTGCCCCGAGTCGTCGGCCCCTCACACCTTGGGCTGAGCCCCCATGGCCAGCGTCCCGCACAGCGCGGCCGGGCTGTCCGTGGCGAACGGATCGGTGCCCGCCGGTCCGCCGCTGCGGGCCGTCTGCCCGGCCAGCAGCGGCCGCAGGTACGACGTGGAGTCCTCGGCGCAGGTGAGAGGCCCTGCCTGGACGTAGGACGTGAGCAACTGGACCTGGTGGATGCGCAGGTCGTCGTGGGTGAAGCGGAAGGTCAGCTCGCGGCGGACGGTGAAGAGGGAGATCTGCGCGCCGGACGGGCTGCCGGCGGGGCGCAGGGCGTAGACCAGGGTGTGGTCGGCGGTGACCTCCAGCGCGTCCGGGTCCGTCTCGACGGCCTGCAGGTCGCCCTGGACGCGGATGCGGTCGTCGGCGAGCTGGGCGTGGGCGGGGTCGAGGCGGACCAGCCAGCCGGTGGGGGCGTGCCGGCCGTCGGCCGCCGGGTGGGCGAAGCTCTGGTCGAACTGGTCGAGCTGGGCGGCGTCGAGAAGCGCCCGGGCGGGGCTGAGCTGGCGGCCGGTCAGCACCTCGGGGTAGAGCGCGGAGCGGACGATGTAGTCCTTGGCGGTGGTGAGCGCGGTCACGACCTGGCTGTCGGAGAAGTGCTCGGTGCCGCGCGCCGCCGGCAGCGGTATCCCCTCGGCGCCGATGTCGAACTGGGCGGCGGGGCTGTGCGCGTACAGGCTCTCGGCGTCGGCGGCGCCGGGCACGGCGCCGGTCGGGGTGAGCGGGATCACCGTCATCCGCAGAGGGTCCACGGGGCGCCGGGCCTGCGGGGTGTCGTAGGGGTGGTGGACGCTCAGATAGACCGCGGTGCCCAGGGCGACGGCGAACAGCACGACGAGGACCAGCAGTTGCCGGGTCAGTCCGCGCTGCACGGAGGGGCGGCGGCGTACGGCCGGCGCGTGGTCGGCCATCCGCTCCTCGGCGGAGTACTCCTGGAGACGGGCAGCGCGGACGAACGACTCGTCGAACACGACGGATCGGTACTCGTCCTCGCCACCTGCGGGGCCGCCCTCGGGTGTCCCCTCCGGTGGGTCTCCTGGCCCGCCCATACTTTCAGAGTAGGTCTCAGGGGCCTCAGGTAAACGCCCTGGTACACGACAACTTCTGACAGGTGCTCACCAAGACGCGGGCGGGCGCGTTCAGGGGGTGCGCGGGACGGCGGAGGCGACCGGCTGGGCCGTGTCGGCGGAGAGGGAGGGGACGGCGGAGCTGCCCTGTTCCACGCCGGTCGAGGCGGGTGCGGGCACTCGGTCGCGGGTGCCGGAGGAACCGCCGCGGTAGACGGCGGCGAAGGCGAGGGCGACCATGCCTATGCCCATCACGACGGCGAGCACCCAGGCCACGGGGCGGTGCCAGCGGACCTGTCTGCCGTGGCCGCCGAAGGGGCCGTGACCGTCGTCGAGGACGTAGGTGCCGTCCAGCTCGTCGCCGTCCCGATCTTGGCCGAGATCGGTCCCCTCGGGGGCGTACTTGTCGTCGTAGCGCTCGCCTCGGGCGCGGGCGCGGCGGGCCTCCGCCTCGGAGGCCTCGGCTCTGGCCTGTGCGGCCGCCAGGAGGCGTTCCACGGCGGTCGGTTCATGGACCGTGGCCGCCTGTACGAAGGCCTCGTCGAAGACCACGGAGGCGAACTCTTCGTCCGACACCCCGTGGTCGTGGTCGTCGTCGGGCTCCCAGCCGTCAGGGAACGGCGTGCCCCCCACGTCCTCCGGCACGCATCCAGAGTAGACCTGGGGGGTCAATTTGGGCAGACGGTATGGAAATTCATCCGCCTGTTGAGACGGTTTCCGGACGCCGTCCGGACGTCGCTTCAGGAGGCTGTTCCGAACACACGGCCGCAGCCGGGGTGTTCAGCCGAACGGGTGAACCTTGGAGGCGGTCTCAGGGGCGTACGTGCCCGTCGCCGGTGACGATGTACTTCGTGCTGGTCAGCTCCGGCAGGCCCATCGGGCCGCGGGCGTGCAGCTTCTGGGTGGAGATGCCGATCTCGGCGCCGAAGCCGAACTGGCCGCCGTCGGTGAAGCGGGTTGAGGCGTTCACGGCGACGGTGGTGGAGTCGACCAGCTGGGTGAAGCGGCGGGCGGCCTGCTGGGAGGTGGTGACGATCGCCTCGGTGTGGCCGGAGGTCCACAGCCGGATGTGCTCGACGGCCTTGTCGAGGGAGTCGACGACGGCGGCGGCGATGTCGTACGAGAGGTACTCGGTCTCCCAGTCCTCGGCCACGGCCTCCACGATCGTCGCCTTGGAGTCCTTGGCATAGGCCATGACCCGCTCGTCGGCGTGCACGGTGACGCCGGCCTCGGCGAGGGCGTCCAGGGCGCGCGGCAGGAACTCGGCGGCGATGTCCTGGTGGACCAGGAGGGTCTCGGCGGCGTTGCAGACGCTGACCCGCTGGGCCTTGGAGTTGATCAGGATGTCGATCGCCATGTCGATGTCGGCGTGGGCGTCGACGTAGACGTGGCAGTTGCCGGTGCCGGTCTCGATGACGGGCACGGTGGACTCGCTGACCACGGTCTGGATCAGGGAGGCGCCGCCGCGCGGGATGAGGACGTCGACCAGGCCGCGGGCGCGCATCAGCTCGCGCACGGAGTCGCGGCTCTCGCCGGGCACGAGCTGTACGGCGTCGGCGGGCAGCCCGGCGCCGCCGACGGCGTCGCGGATGACGCGGACGAGGGCGGTGTTGGACTCGTAGGCGGAGGCGGAGCCGCGCAGCAGCACCGCGTTGCCGGACTTCAGGCAGAGGGCGGCGGCGTCGACGGTCACGTTCGGCCGGGCCTCGTAGATGATGCCGACGACGCCGAGCGGGACGCGGACCTGGCGCAGGTCGATGCCGTTGGGGAGGGTGGAACCGCGGACGATCTCGCCGACCGGGTCGGGCAGCTTCGCGACGTCGCGGACGTCGGAGGCGATGGCGCGGACCCGCTCGGGGGTGAGGGTGAGCCGGTCGACGACGGACTCGCTGGTGCCGTTCTCGCGGGCCTTGGCCACGTCCTTGGCGTTGGCCTCGACGATCTCGGCGGTCCGGACCTCCAGGGCGTCGGCGATGGCGAGCAGCGCGTCGTCCTTCACGGCGCGCGGCAGCGGCGCGAGGTCGGCGGCGGCGGCCTTGGCCCGGTAGGCGGCCTGGGTGACCGGGGACATCGAGTCGTACGGCGAGAGCGTGGTCATGCAGGAAGGGTAGTGCGCGGTGCGGAGCGGTTCAGCGTACGTCCCACACCGCGAGATGAAACGCCCACAGAGACACCCATAAGGGATCCCTGTGAGGGATCAGAAGGGGTGGACCCCTACGGGTGTCGCGGGCGGCGGACCGTAGCCCTCGGCGATGCGGTGGTGGTAGGTCTCGCGGTCGATGACCTCCAGGCCGACGATCTCCCAGGGCGGCAGGCCCGCGCTCTGCCGGTGCTCGCCCCACAGCCGCAGGGCGACGGCCGCGGCGTCGTGCAGGTCGCGGGCCTCCTCCCAGTACCGGATCTCGGCGTGGTCGGTCGCGTATCTGCTGGTCAGAAGGAAGGGGTGGTCGTGGGCCAGCTGTTCCAGGGCCCGGCGCAGATCGGGCAGGGGGACCTGCTGCCCGGAGACGCTGAGGGTGACATGCCACAGCCGGGGCAGGTCCTTGGGCTCCTCGTAGGCGTCCCCGGCCGCGACGCTCGTCAGAGCACCGCGGGTTGTCACCCCAGGGCGCACTCGTCTCACGACGGCCTCCTTCACCCAGCGCTCGAAAACATGCCTCCGAGACAAAGTTGAGCAGGCCGTATCGCTCTGCGGGGCGGTTTTACGGAACGTCCCCCACCGGGGGCTGTCGTTCTGCCCTGTTTTACGAGTGCAGCAGCACCAGGTCGTCCCTGTGTACGACCTCGCGTTCGTACGCCGGGCCCAGGTCGCGGGCCAGCTCCCGGGTCGAACGCCCGATCAGCCGGGGGATCTCCTTGGCGTCGAAGTTGACGAGTCCCCGGGCCACCGCGCGGCCCGCCGTGTCGCGCAGCTCGACGGGGTCACCGGCGCTGAACTCGCCCTCCACGGCGGCGATCCCGGCAGGCAGCAGCGACTTGCGGCCCTTGACCACGGCCTCGACAGCGCCGTCGTCCAGGGTCAGCGCGCCCTGCGGGGCGGAGGCGTGCTGGAGCCAGAGCAGCCGGCCGCCGGAGCGTTTGCCGGTGGGGTGGAAGAAGGTGCCGGTGTCGCCGCCGCTCAGGGCCTCCGCCGCGTGCACGGCGCTGGTGAGGACGACGGGGATGCCGGCGGCGGCCGCGATCCGGGCGGCCTCGACCTTGGTGACCATGCCGCCGGTGCCGACGCCGGCCTTGCCCGCGCTGCCGATCTCCACGCCCGCGAGGTCCTGCGGACCCTTCACCTCCGCTATCCGCGAGGTGCCGGGCTTGCTGGGGTCGCCGTCGTAGACACCGTCGATGTCGGACAGCAGAACCAGCAGGTCGGCGTGGACGAGGTGGGCGACGAGGGCGGCCAGGCGGTCGTTGTCGCCGAAGCGGATCTCGTCGGTGGCGACGGTGTCGTTCTCGTTGACGATCGGGAAGGCGCCCATCGCGAGCAGTTTGTCGAGGGTGCGGGAGGCGTTGCGGTGGTGGGCGCGGCGGCTCATGTCGTCGGACGTCAGCAGGACTTGGCCGACGCGGACGCCGTAGCGGGCGAAGGAGGCGGTGTAGCGGGCGACGAGCAGGCCCTGGCCGACGCTGGCGGCGGCCTGCTGGCGGGCCAGGTCCTTCGGCCGACGGCGCAGACCGAGCGGCGCGAGGCCGGCGGCGATGGCGCCGGAGGAGACGAGGACGATCTCCCGCTCTCCCCCGCTGCGGATCTTGGCGAGTACGTCCACCAGCGCGTCGACACGGTCGGCGTCCAGGCCGCCGGCGGCGGTGGTCAGCGACGAGGAGCCCACCTTGACGACGATCCTGCGGGCCTCGCCCACGGCCTGCCTTGCCCTTGCCACCTTGCCCTCTGTTCCCTCTGGTCCCACGCACGGTTCCGGCTGCCTGCCAGGCAATCTACGCGAAGCACCGCACCCCGCGCGCCCCGGTCCAGCCTCCGGACAGGCGCAGGGTAGCCATTCGCTCACGGAATGAAGAAGGCGTCCTCGCCGGTGCAGAGCGGGCGTCGGTACGGCCGCGGCCGACGTTGCGGGGGCCGCCGCGCCTGGGCACCGCGCGGCGGTGGGACGGGGACGAGTCCCACGGTTCGAGGGCGAGGCGGGGGTCCGGGGGCGGTGGCCCCCAGACCGTGACAGCGGCGGACCGGGCCTTACTCGAACGGGTCGAACTCGTCGTACTCGCGGGACGCCTCGTCCCGCTCGGCCTGCTTGTCCTTGCGGCGCTGCGTCGCCGGCCGGGGCGCGTCGAAGCGGTGGTCCTCGCCACGGCGGCCGAGCATCTCGGCGCCGGCCATGACCGACGGCTCCCAGTCGAAGACGACCGCGTTCTCCTCGGGACCGATGGCGACGCCGTCGCCGGACCGGGCGCCCGCCTTCATCAACCGCTCTTCCACACCGAGGCGGTTGAGCCGGTCGGCGAGGTAGCCGACGGCCTCGTCGTTGTTGAAGTCGGTCTGCCGGACCCAGCGTTCGGGCTTCTCGCCGCGCACCCGGAACAGCGGCTCGCCGCCGACCTCCTCGCGGGTGACGGTGAAGCCCGCGTCGTCCACGGCCTTGGGCCGGATGACGATCCGCGTCGCCTCCTCCTTCGGCTTCGCGGCACGCGCCGTGCCGACCAGCTCACCGAGCGCGAAGGACAGCTCGCGCAGCCCGATGTGGGCGACGGCCGACACCTCGAAGACGCGGTAGCCGCGCGCCTCCAGGTCGGGGCGCACCATCTCGGCGAGATCCTTGCCGTCCGGCACGTCGACCTTGTTCAGGACGACGATCCGGGGCCGGTTGCCGAGGCCGCCGTACTGGCGCAGCTCCTCCTCGATGACGTCGAGGTCGGAGAGCGGGTCACGGTCGGACTCCAGGGTCGCGGTGTCCAGCACGTGCACCAGCACACTGCACCGCTCCACGTGCCGCAGGAACTCCAGCCCCAGGCCCTTGCCCTGGCTGGCGCCCGGGATCAGACCGGGCACGTCGGCGATGGTGTACACGGTCGAACCGGCCGTGACGACACCGAGGTTGGGCACGAGGGTCGTGAACGGGTAGTCGGCGATCTTCGGCTTGGCCGCGCTGAGCACGGAGATCAGCGAGGACTTGCCGGCGCTCGGGTAGCCCACCAGGGCCACGTCGGCGACCGTCTTCAGCTCCAGGACGATGTCCTGCAGGTCCCCGGGCACGCCCAGCAGTGCGAAGCCGGGCGCCTTGCGGCGGGCGGAGGCGAGCGCCGCGTTGCCGAGGCCGCCGCGGCCGCCCTGCGCGGCGATGTACGACGTGCCGTGGCCGACGAGGTCGGCGAGCACGTTGCCCGCCTTGTCGAGGACGACCGTGCCGTCCGGCACCGGCAGGACCAGGTCCTCGCCGTCCTTGCCGGAGCGGTTGCCGCCCTCGCCGGGCTTGCCGTTGGTGGCTTTGCGGTGCGGCGAGTAGTGGTAGTCGAGCAGCGTGGTCACGGACTGGTCGACGGTGAGGATGACGTCGCCGCCGCGCCCGCCGTTGCCGCCGTCCGGGCCGCCGAGCGGCTTGAACTTCTCACGGTGGACGGAGGCACAGCCGTGGCCTCCGTTACCCGCGGCGACGTGCAGTTCGACGCGGTCCACGAAGGTGGTCATGGTTCAGTGCCTCCTGAGGGTCCCCCCGGCCGAAGGCCGGGGGAGTTACGGGTGTTTCTCTTCAACACGCTTAACACGCGAGAGGCGGACCCGCCTTCCCGACCGGGAAGTGAGGTCCGCCTCGCGAAGTGAACGTTCGGTCTAAGCCTTGATCAGGCGACCGGAACGATGTTCACGACCTTGCGGCCGCGGTGGGTACCGAACTCCACCGCACCGGCCTGGAGGGCGAACAGCGTGTCGTCGCCGCCACGGCCGACACCGGCGCCAGGGTGGAAGTGGGTGCCGCGCTGGCGGACCAGGATCTCACCCGCGTTGACGACCTGACCGCCGAAGCGCTTCACGCCGAGCCGCTGGGCGTTGGAGTCGCGACCGTTCCGGGTGGACGATGCGCCCTTCTTGTGTGCCATTGCTCAGTCCCTCTTTACTTCGCGGCCGTCGGGATGGACGTGACCTTGATCGCCGTGTACTGCTGACGGTGACCCTGGCGACGGCGGTAGCCGGTCTTGTTCTTGTAGCGCAGAATGTCGATCTTCTGGCCCTTGTGGTGGTCCACGACCTCGGCCTGGACCTTGATGCCGGCGAGCACCCACGGGTCGCTCGTCACGGCGTCGCCGTCGACAACGAGCAGGGTCGAGAGCTCGACCGTGTCGCCAACCTTGGCAGTGGAAATCTTGTCAACCTCAACGATGTCGCCGACAGCAACTTTGTGCTGGCGACCACCGCTGCGCACGATGGCGTACACGCGGATCTCTCTTTCGCTCGTTCAGAACCGGCACCCCCGCAGGCCAGCCGCCCACAACACACGGGGCGACCTCTCCCGGCCAGCCTTGCGTCCGGGAGGAAGAGGTTTACGGGGATGTGGCGCGCTCAGTGACACGCCGACGGTCAAGGTTACGGGGCCCGGCCGAGGGGGTCAAACCGGGCCTGGGGGGTGTGGGGGCGGTCACGCGGGAACGGCGCACGGCCGGCCCCACCGCTGTGGGGGCGGGGCCCCCCCCCCCCCCCCCCCCCCCCCGGGGCCCCCCCCCCCCCCCGGGGGGGGGGGGGCCCCGGGGGGGGTTGTGGCCCCGCCCGGGCCGGCGCCGCCGGCTGGGGGGGGT